>DBMI01000048.1 GCA_002298165.1 Desulfarculales bacterium UBA702 | reverse complement strand
GGAAGTAGCCGGCCCACAGCGACTCCGCCACGCCGAAGGCCGCCGCCCCCAGCGCCAGACAGCCGCAAAAGCGGCGAGAGGTTTTGGGGGTACCCCCATGTTTTTCCTGGTATCACCTTGCCGGTGATTGAGCGTAGCTTTTCAGTACGTTTGCGCGGACCATCATCGAAGTAGTTCAGGAAATTATAATCGGGGTCAGTTAGTATCGGAGAAATATCGGTAGGTTGCGGTTTCCCAGAGATCTCTTGCCTTGAGGATCATTTCGCAGACTTCTCTTGCCGCGCCACGTCCTCCACTCGCCCTGGTTGTATAGTGTGCGTAAGGGAAAACATGTGGAGATGCATCGGGCACCGCCACTGAAAAACCTGCCCGGCGCATGACCGGTATGTCGATCAGGTCGTCTCCCATGTAGCCGGTTTGGTGCTCTTTTAATCCCGTGTCGGCAAGAATTTGCAGATATACTTCCACTTTTTGCTTGATACCCTGGTAGACACGTTCGATGCCAAGGCCGGCGGCGCGGTGTTCCACGGCGCGGCACGCGCGGCCGGATATCAGGGCCACTTCGATTCCCGCCCGCTGCAAGAGCTTTATGCCGTGTCCATCCCGCACGTCGAATTCTTTGATTTCGGTGCCGTTATCCAGGTAAATAACTCTTCCGTCGGTAAGAACGCCGTCCACATCGAAGATCATCAACCGGACCTTTGAGATCCGGTCGCGAAGATCGAGGCTCATTTCCTCAAAAGACATGATTTACCCTCATCTACAAGACGGCCCTTTTGTACGACCTGATATATTTCGAGAAGCCTTTCGAGAAGCCCCGCCGTTTCGCTCAGGTAGAGTGAATTGGGGCCGTCGCAGAGAGCGTTGTCGGGCTTGGGGTGAGTCTCTATGAAGACCCCGTGAGCCCCTGCGGCAACCGCCGCGCAGGCAAGGGTTGAAACATAACGGCGTTCGCCCCCGGAACTGGTTCCCTGAGCACCGGGGAGTTGCACGCTGTGCGTTGCGTCAAACACGACCGGAAAGCCGAACTCGGACAGGATCGGAATCGAGCGCATGTCCACAACGAGATTGTTATAGCCGAACTGTGCCCCACGCTCGGTCACCAGGATATTTTCGTTCCCGGTCTTTCGCACCTTTTCCACCACCTGCAGCATATCCTCGGGCGATAGAAACTGGGCTTTCTTCAAATTTACAGGTTTTCCACTTTCCCCGGCAGCCACCAGCAAATCAGTCTGACGGGAAAGAAAGGCCGGAATCTGCAGGATATCGACAACCTCGCTGACCGGCTTAACTTCGCAAGGCGCATGCACATCGGTCAAAACCGGTACATGGAGCTTTTCTCGGATGTGTGAAAGCACGCTCAAGCCGCTCTCAAGGCCGGGTCCGCGGTATGAGGCAAGGGAGGTGCGGTTTGCCTTGTCATATGAGCTTTTGAAAACAAAGGGGATCTGCAGGCGGGTGCAGGTCTCTTTAAGGAAAGAGGCAACCTCGAATGCTATTTCTTCGCTCTCGATAACGCAGGGACCGCCGATCAAAAAGAAGCGGTCCCGCCCAATAGTCTGGTCCAACGCGCTGAATCCGTCCAAATCAGCCTCCCAGAGGCACGCACTTCGGAACAATTTCGGGATTTTTTCGTGCCGCTTCCTCAAGGGCTTTTCCAGCGAAGGCAGCAAAAATCGGATGAGGCTCCATCGGCTTTGACTTGAACTCGGGATGGAACTGACAGCCCAGAAACCATGGATGGTCCGGAAGTTCGATCACCTCAATCAGGTTGCGGTCGGGGGAAAGGCCGGTAAACCGGAGTCCGTGCTCCGCGAGTATCTCTCTATACTTATTGTTGAATTCATAGCGATGTCTGTGCCGCTCCGAGATTTCCGGCGTCTTGTACGCATTCAGGGCGAAACTTTCGGGTTCGAGCGCGCATGGGTAGGCCCCAAGGCGCATGGTGCCGCCGTATTCGAAGTTTTCGTCCCGGCGTATTACGGTATTGTTTTTATAATCGAACCACTCGCGCATAAGGTAGATGACCGGATGAGGCGTGTGAGCGTCGAATTCCATACTGTGCGCTCCATCCAAGCCGGCTACATTGCGGGCGAATTCGACCGTGGCGAGTTGCATCCCAAGGCATATCCCGAGAAAAGGAATCTTGTTCTCGCGCGCGTACCGGATTGCCTTAATCTTCCCCTCGACGCCGCGCTGCCCGAACCCGCCGGGAACGAGAATACCGTCGGCGTTTTCGACCAGAGCTTCGCCGCCTTCTTTCTCCACGTCCTCGGAATCCACGTAATCGAGCAGAAGCTTCACACCATGGCTGGCCGCCCCGTGCACAAGAGCCTCGTTAAGGCTTTTGTAGGACTCCTTCAGGTCGATGTACTTCCCGACAATGGCTATGCGCGCATTGTACATGGGGTTTTTCATGCGCCGCACCAGATCTTCCCAATCATCCAGAACAGGAGCGCGAGTCCATATGTTGAGAAGCTTTACGATTTTTTCGTCGAGCCCTTCAGCATGGAAGAGCAAAGGGACTTCATATATGCAGTCTACATCCTTGGCCGTGATTACCCCATCTTTGTCAACGTTGCAGAAATGGGCTATCTTGCCCTTTATCTCGGCGGATAACTGCTTTTCGGTTCTGCAGAGCAGGATATCGGGCTGGATTCCTATACTGCGCAGCTCCTTAACGCTATGCTGGGTTGGCTTTGTTTTTACCTCGCCCGAAGTCGGCAGGTATGGGACCAGTGTTACGTGAACAAATATGGCGTTTTCGCGCCCGACATCATTTCTAAACTGCCGGATCGCTTCCAGAAAGGGAAGGCTCTCGATGTCTCCGACCGTCCCGCCTATTTCCACAATGGCTATGTCGAGGCTGTCGGATGATCCGTGGATACAGGATTTAATCTCATCGGTAATATGCGGGATTACCTGCACGGTCCCTCCGAGGTACTCTCCACGCCTTTCCTTCATTATCACCGAATAATAAATGCTACCCGAAGTGAAGTTGTTTTTCTTCCCCAGCCGGGCATGCGTAAACCGCTCGTAATGTCCGAGGTCCAGGTCGGTTTCGGCCCCGTCATCGGTTACGAATACTTCGCCATGCTGGAAAGGGTTCATTGTACCGGGATCGACGTTGATGTAGGGATCGAGTTTCTGGAGTGTTACCCGGAGGCCTCTGCTCTCCATTAAGGCGCCTATGGAAGCCGCCGCGAGACCTTTTCCGAGCGAGGATAAAACTCCACCGGTAATAAAAATGAATTTAGTCTGGCGCAAAGGATCTCTCCCTTTGAAAGGATATTTTTGGGGCGGGATCTCACTTCACCGCGGGGGGCGAACAGAATACGGTCGGAAATTGAGTATAGCAGGAATGGAGTACAGTCGAAACAGGATAGTTCGTTCTACTTCTCCTGTTTCAATCAATTTTTCCCATTATGCTACACACCAAAAAAGCACCCGAATTTTGCCCCTTGCATTCCAGTATAGCAAATGGGGTCTCGTTGTCAATCGCGTCGAGATATTTTATCTTATTGTATTTATAGACTAAAATGGTTCATGCGCTCTTCGGGGCAAAGATTTCGAGAGTTGGTGCGCAAAGAAATTTCCAGCCCCCCCGAGTACCATCCCGAATACCTGGGTTGCTACCCCGGAACAATTAAGGTAGAAGTATCTGGTTTCAAAGTACAAATTTTGCAGGCTTCCCGGCCTGCCCACGATGAGGGGTCATGAAGAGGCCTTCTTTTTTATTCAAAATAGATCAGACCCCATTTTCTTTTACCTGGGGAGACGGGATCGTCCTTGTGGGCCTTGCGGGGATCATCTGGTACGGCACCCGTTTAGCCTTTCACGCCCCGGCTACAATCGAGGGACCCCAGATTTCCCTCTCGCCCTCCGCCCTGCCCTGGTATGCGGGCTATTCGGTCGGACGGATGGCAGCCGCTTATTTACTTTCGATCATTTTCACCATCGTTTACGGCTATTCGATGGTGCGGAACAGGTATGCGCGCCGGGTACTTCTGCCGCTTCTTGATATTTTGCAAAGCATACCTATCCTCTCCTTTCTTCCGATGGTGGTATTAAGTCTAAGCAGTATACTCCCCGCCAAATTCGCCGCCGAGCTTGCCTCGATAATCCTGATTTTTACAAGCCAGGCATGGAATCTAACTTTCGCATGGTATCAGGCGCTAATCACCATCCCCAACGAATTGGCCGAGGCAAGCGCCATCTATAATTTCAATGGTTGGTTCCGCTTCAAGCTCGTACACCTGCCGTTTGCTGCAATCGGCCTTCTGTGGAACAGCATAATGAGCTGGGCGGGCGGTTGGTTTTTTCTCATGGCCGCGGAGATCTTCACTGTGGGCAGCCGCGACTTCCGCCTCCCGGGCTTGGGAGCGTATCTCCACGAGGCGGCAAGCGAGGGGGATATCCGCGCAATTGTATGGGGTATCGCCTCTCTTGTCCTGGTTATTACGGCCCTTGACCAACTGGTGTGGAGGCCGCTTCTGGCATGGTCCGAGAGGTTCAAGCTCGAGATGATCGAATCCGAGGCGCCGCGTACATCATGGTTCTACGACGCATGGCTCAACTCACGGCTGATCTCGTGGCTGGACGCAACTGTTTTTAGCCCATTTAGCCGGAAGATCGACTTGTTATCTCTGAAATATTTTCCCCCAAAGCACCTGGGGGAGCAGGAAAAACAAGGACGGCCCTGGTTGCTGTTCACTGTATTGGCCCTGGCGGCTCCGCCCCTGGCCTACGGGGTCTACCAGGCTATAGTGATGCTGGCGGGGGTTTCGGCCGCGCAATGGTGGCAGATCGGCATGGGAATAGTGGCAACATTTCTTCGCGTCATGTTTGCTCTGATTATTGCGCTTGCCTGGACCCTGCCACTCGGAGTCGCCATTGGCACCAATCCTCGCCTGGCAACGCTTTTGCAACCAGTCGTCCAAATTGCGGCATCCATTCCGGCCACGGCACTCTTCCCCGTCATCCTGCTCTTCATGCTCGACATGCCGGGGGGTTTGAGCCTTATCGCCGTCTTCCTGATGCTTCTCGGAACGCAATGGTACCTGCTTTTTAATATTATTGCCGGGGCGAGCGCTATTCCCCAGGATCTCAAATTTACCGCCACGCTTCTCGGCCTGAGCACATGGAACAGGTGGCGGACCCTGATCCTTCCCGCTCTGTTTCCTTATATAGTAACGGGCGCGATAGCCGCGGGCGGCGGGGCCTGGAATGCCAGCATTGTCGCGGAATACGTCGATTTTGCGGGAAAAACCGTCTTCACGACCGGGATCGGGGCGACAATTGCCCGCGCAACCGCCTCGGGTGACTATCCCCTGCTCCTTGCTTCAACTCTGGTGATGGTTATAACCGTTGTTTTGATAAATCGCCTGATCTGGCGGCGCCTCTACCGCGTGGCCCAGGAAAGATTTCGGATGGAGTAGCGCGAAATGGCCGATGTTTCCCTTCTAAAACTTAAAAACGTCAGCCAGGTCTACGGGACCGGCCAGAAGCAGTTCACGGCTGTACAAAACATCAATATCACAATCGAAGAGGGTGAGTTCGTCGTGCTGCTCGGGCCGTCGGGGTGCGGCAAGAGCACCCTTTTGCGAGTCATAACCGGCCTCCAGAAAGCAACCGAGGGGCGTGTGCTCTACAGAGGAGTGCCTCTCCAGGGGATAAACCCCAATGCCGCAATCGTATTCCAGACCTTCGCCCTTTTCCCGTGGCTTACCGTACAGGAAAACGTCGAGGTAGCCCTGAAGGCCCGTGGAGTGCCACCCAGGGTGAGCGTTGCGAGGGCGCTCGACCTGCTAGATCGGGTTGGACTCGATGGTTTCGAGACCGCCTATCCCAGGGAACTCTCGGGTGGGATGCGCCAGAAAGTGGGTTTTGCCCGCGCTATGGCTATCGACCCCGAACTTCTATGCCTCGATGAGCCTTTTTCCGCACTTGATGTACTTAGCGCCGATGCGCTACGCGGCGAACTTCTCGAACTCTGGCTCGGGGGTCGCATACCCACCCGCGCAATACTCATGGTTACGCATAATATCGAAGAGGCCATCTTCATGGCTGATCGCATTATCGTCATGGAGAAGGACCCCGGCCGCGTAGTTGCAGACCTCCGAGTGCCCCTGCCACAGCCCCGTATGCGAAAGGACCCCAAATTCCTCGAGGTCGTGGACCGGGTCTACGCCCTTCTTGCCGGCCAGACACAGCCGGAGTACCTCGAACTGGGAACCGCCCCCGGCGAGCCTGGCCGCACCCGTGCTTTGCCTTTTATAAATTTGAACGACCTTGCCGGCTTGCTTGAATACCTCGACAAAATGCCGAACGACCGGATGGACATCTACCGGCTGGCCGAAGAGCTTAAGGTTAATTCCGACCACCTCCTGCGTCTGATCGACGCCGCGGAGCTTCTCGGATTTGCCACAATCGCGCAGGGCGACATAACTTTAAGGCCGCTTGGCGAGACTTTTGCCGAAGCAAGCATTCAGGCCAGGAAAGAAATATTTGCGACAAGAATAAGAAGGCTTCCCATATTCAAATGGCTTACCGCCATGCTGAAGGCCACCGACAGCCACCAACTCAAGTGGGATGTAGTGCAAACCGCGCTCGAACTGGAATTCCCGCCCGAGGAAGCAGAGCGCCAGCTAGACTCCGCAGTCACCTGGGGCCGCTACGCTGAGATACTCTCCTATGAGGATAACACACAGCTGATCTACCTCGAACTGCCTCCACATGTCCCCCCCTCCACCCCCGAAGACAGAAGCGATACACCGGCAGGGGCGAGGAGCTAGTCTAAAATCGAGTTTATGTCGAAAAGGCAGGGCGAACTTTTCTTGTGCCCCGCCCTTCCTATTTCTCCGCTTCATTCCAATGCCCCTCCCTGAGTATCCCGTCTCAGAGCCGGAGAGCTTATCTTTCTCTAAAGGAGAGGTATGAAGATAAGCAAATCGCAAAACGGCCGTTCGGACAAAATTGCAAAACTGAAGGCGATGAAAAGGGTCTGTGTCTTTTTGTTGATTCTCTTCCTCTCGCTTCGCCTACTGCTCGAATTTACTCATTTTTTTAAAGAAGGCTTTTTACTCTCACTGCTAAAAGGCATCACCGAGGCGGCTATCGTTGGCGGAATGGCAGATTGGTTTGCTGTTGTAGCGCTGTTTCGCCATCCTTTAGGCCTGCCTATTCCCCATACCGCAATAATTCCCATGAAGAAAGACTCTATTGGCGACAATCTCGGGAAATTCATCAATTCCGAATTTTTCAAAGAAGATGCCATAAAGGATAAAATATCAAACCTTAACCTGATTGATCGCTTCTTCAATTGGATAATGGCGCAGGAAGAAAAACGGGTACTCTCGGATTTCGCTGCCAAGGCATTGAACGGAATTATCAAGGATGTTGATAGCGCTACGGTCGATGCATATCTGAAGAATACCGCATCAAACATTGTGAGAAGAATTGATCTGCCTGCTTTCATGTCGAGAATGCTGGCCTTCTCCAGGGATAGCGGACTTCTTGATATTATGTTGGATAAGCTCATTACAGAGGTGCTGTCTTATATCAGAAAAAATGAGGATGAATGGTCGAGGAGAATTAAGGAAAAGAGATGGAAATTTAGTCCTCTCAAAATGCTGGATCATAGCTATTATGAGGCCTTCAAAAACGCAACTATTACGACGCTGACTGACGCTTCAAATGACAGAAATCACCAGCTAAGGCTAGTCATCCGCAGGGAAATCGGAACGCTTATCTATCGGCTACATAAAGACAATGAATTGCGCGATAGAATCGATGCGCTAAAAAACGAAATTATTGAGGACCCATCAGTATCAGGAGAGCTTAACAAGCTATGGACCACTGTAAAAGCTGCAATTTCCAGCGATACACAGAGCGAACACTCAATTATAAAAAATCAACTGCATGATGCTATCTTCGGCATGATAGAAAAGTACAGGACAAATGACTCTGTCAAGGAGTGGATGAATTCGAAACAGACCTGGCTATCAAACTTGCTCCTGGCAAACAAGAATCAGCTTGCAGGCTTTATAAGCGGGACTGTCAAAAAATGGGATTCAAAAACAATCAGCGAGAAGCTAGAGCTTGAGGTCGGGACAGACCTTCAGTTTATAAGAATCAACGGAACAATTGTAGGAGGAGTGATCGGTGGTATTTTAGTCACTATTTTGCACCTGCTGCGATAACCTAAGCCTTGTCCCGTCCCAATCGATGTCCATGACTTGCCCGAAATCTTTATTAATTTATTTGCTGGCCAGGGATCTTATTACGGGATAAATTGACAGGATATTAGTTTTCAGATAACAACGATTACCCGAAGATCCCGATTTTTGGATAACCGCTTGGGATCGATGCCGATCACACGGAGAGAGTCGGATGAGATTAGTAAAGACCTTTATCGTGCCGCTGTTTTTGGTCTTAGTATGCGGATTCCTTTTACGCTCCGCCTACGTTGAGGTCAAAAACAGGGCCATTGACCAGCTCAATAACCAGCAATTGGTCATGGCCGAAACGGCTGCCAGGGGCATCGAGAGCTTTTTTGAGCATTATATCGGTCTTCTTGGCCAACTCTCTGAAACAAGTGGGATAGTCTCTATTGATGATGAAGGCATGCGTCTGATGCAGACGCTCTATCGAAATCACGCGAACGAGCTCAAAGGTGTCACGCGCGTCAGCGCTGCCGGGCGGATTATATATACCTTCCCGGAGCGTTCCGGAGCAACTGGCAAAGACCTCTCTTTTCAGAAACACATTCAAGAGATAATACAGACACATCAGCCCGTCATAAGTGATGTCTTTGATTCGGTTCAGGGTTTTGCAACCATCGCTGTCCATGTCCCTGTATTTGAAAACGGAGTTTTCGCCGGATCTCTGGGGATCCTTGTTCCTTTCGACCAATTGTCACGACACTACCTGGAGCCGATCAAGGTTGGCAAGGGTGGGTATGCCTGGGTGGTGAGCCAGACAGGAATTGAACTCTACTGTCCTCTCCCGCAGCATATAGGCAAATCTGTTTTTGAAAACGCAAAAGAGTACCCGGCGCTCCTCAACATGATAAGGGATATGGTAAAAGGGAACCGGGGGACAGCCACCTATTTATACAATCTGGTCCGTGGTGAAAACGTCGAACCTGGAATCAAGCACGCGGTATATGCTCCCGCCAAAATAGGGAACACATTCTGGTCAATTGCAGTGGCCACTCCGGATGACGAAGTGCTGGACGTCATTAAAGGGTTCCGGGAGAGATGGTTTCTGATTATCGGGGTGCTGATGCTTACCGCGATCGTCTGGTCTTCTTACGTTTTCAGTGCTTTCAAGACCGTAAAGGAAGAGAAAAAGCGAAAACAGGCGGAGACGGCTCTGAAAGAAAGTGAGGAGAAATATCGTGAACTGGTTGAGAGTGCCAACAGCATAATTCTAAGAAGGGACATTTCGGGCAGGGTGACCTTCCTGAATGGTTTTGGGCAGCGATTTTTTGGATATAGCGAAGAGGAAATTCTCGGCAAAAACATAATGGGAACGATCATTCCTCCGACCGAGTCTACCGGGCGGGACCTTGCGCTGATGATGAGAGAAATTGTTATAGATCCCGACGGATACGTCAGCAACGTGAATGAGAACATGCGCCGGGATGGAGAGCGGGTATGGGTTGCCTGGGCCAATAAACCAATAATGGACAATAACGGTCAAGTCGTGGAACTCTTATGCATCGGAAATGACATAACCGGACGCAAGCGGGCGGAAGAAGAAAAGGAAAAGCTTGAGGAGCGTTTGCAGCGCGCGGAGAAGATGGAAGCGCTCGGGACTATGGCGGGCGGTGTGGCACACGATCTCAATAACGTACTGGGAATTGTTGTCGGTTATTCTGAAATGCTTCTCTATGACCTGGAGGAGTCAGCGCGGGGAAGATCCCGCGCGATGGAGGTTATGAAGGCCGGTCAGAGGGCGGCGGCAATTGTACAGGACCTGCTTACTCTGGCAAGAAGAGGGGTACCCAGCAGAAGGATCCTGAACCTGAATAACATTCTGATGGACTGTGCAAAATCACCTGAGTTTTCAAACCTGTGTGCTTTCCATCCCAAGATGCGCATCAGGACAGACTTCGACCCGGATCTTTTGAACATAGCCGGATCTTCCGTTCACCTTGAAAAAACATTCATGAACCTGGTTTCAAATGCCGCTGAAGCCATGCCTGACGGGGGTGTCATAACTATAAAGACGAGAAACCAATACCTGGACAAACCCGTTTTGGGCTACGATGAGGTCCGGGAAGGGGACCATGTAGTGCTTTCGGTTTCAGATACCGGCGAGGGAATACCAGCGGCTGATCTCAAACGCATATTTGAACCGTTTTATACAAAAAAGATCATGGGCAGAAGCGGTACCGGCCTCGGATTGGCGGTTGTGTGGGGAACAGTGAAGGACCACTGCGGCCATATCAATGTCGAAAGCGAGGAAGGAAAGGGGACCACGTTTTCCCTTTATTTTCCGGTTACAAGAGAGGAACTGACCCCGGAAACAATTTCTGCGTCAATCCCTGAATTCATGGGGAAGGGTGAAGTCATTCTGGTCGTCGATGACATCCAGGAACAGCGGGACCTTGCAACCGCGATGATCGAGAAGCTGAATTACAAGGTGGTTAGCGTTCCAAGTGGCGAAAAAGCTCTTGAATACCTGAGACTGCATACCGTCGACCTGGTTTTGCTGGACATGATTCTGGACCCCGGAATGGACGGCCTTGATACTTACACCAGGATATTGGAAATCAATCCCGACCAGAGGGCCATCATTGTCAGTGGATTTGCTGAAACCGAACGCGTGAGCAAGGTTCAGTCCCTGGGTGCCGGCGCATATGTGAAGAAACCTTACGTCCTGGAGAAGCTGGGAATGGCGATCAGGAAGGAACTCGACAGGCCTGCATCAGGCAAACCGGGAGGAGATGAGGACGATTGAGTATAAAGGCATACGCATACCCGTTCTTGCCCTTGGGAAGGGTTGGCTGGTGGTGGATAAGCCCGCGGGCCTGAGTATCCACAATGAACCCGGTCGCGATCTGTGCTCCCTGGTGTCGGCTTTTGTCCGGGCAGATGCGACCATCGGGGAAAGTGCCGGAATGGACCGGGGTTTTGGTGTCAATCCCGTTCATCGCCTCGACAGGGAGACAAGCGGGCTGATTTTCCTGGCCCTCGCACGCGAGGTGTTCCGCTCTCTTTCAAGCCAGTTTGAGTCCCGGCAGGTTAGGAAGCGGTACATAGCGATCTTGCATGGCCGGATCGAAAAACCGGAAGGAATCGATCCGTGGGGAACATGGGCTTGGGCCCTTACCGCTGCCGCCGGAGGACGCCGCAATCCCGAAGGCACTGGGCGCCGGCAGGAAAGTCGGACGCGGTATCGAGTCCTTGAGCACAGCGCGCACTACACAATGGTGGAAATAGAGCTGCTTTCCGGCCGCACGCACCAGATCCGACGCCATGCCAAGCTCTCGGGACACCCGGTAGTCGGTGACCTGCGCTACGGTTCGACACGCGCCGCGAAGTACCTGAGCACCAACCATGCATTTGAACGCCTGGGGCTGCATGCACAGGCACTCACTTTAGTGCTGCCAGGAGAGAATGCACCCACTACTATCGAAAGCCCCGCCCTACCCGACCAGATGCTGGACCTTTTCCAAAAAGACCTTGTCGCCTGCGAGCTATAAATTTATCTTCGGCAAGCAACTGGGCCGAAAGCTCAGGATGGTATTTTTTCTGAATCAGTGCTTCCCATACAATCCGACTCCATCACACCCGAGTCGAAATGGCTAAGCTAGTGCCCCAAGATGGTTAACTCCACTTTCTTGAGGGATGCGTTCCCTTCCAGACCTCCGGGTTTCAGATAGAATTCGTGATAGTCCCCAGTCAACCTAGCCTGATGCCCTGATGATGTTGCCTTGCGGCTTATCACCTCTCTGGGCATGTCCGTGGATCTCTGAAGAGGTCCTAAAGCGCTCCGACCAACTTCAAAACGCGTGCAGCTGAAAAATACCGCTTTGTTTCACTTTCCCACTAGATCTATGATATTTTAGAATCTGTCTAAGTGGGCCTCGTTTCCCTAATATATTTGGACACCACTTTATTAAATTTTCGGGGTGAGATGCGCCAAGCCTTTATCGTCTATCCTAAATACCGAAATGGTACCATGCCTGGTGGGGAGCTGGCCCACAATTCTCTCGAAACTCGCTTCGACATTGAATTTACTGCTTCACTGGCAAAAAGGGAGAAGCAGATTCAGCAGAGCTACCGCCCCGTAATCGGAATCCATAAATGGTTTGCCCGCCGACCAGGCACCGTGTTTCGCAATCTTTTGTTGGCGGAATTCGACAGTGAAAATTCTTTGCGGGAGGACTATTGGCGAGCGCATCAGTTTACGGGGGTCATCGCAGATCCATTCATGGGCGGAGGGACTCCTATTCTTGAAGCAAATCGTTTGGGCTTTAGCATAATTGGCGCCGATATCAATCCTATGGCGTTCTGGATTGCTCGACAGTCGTTAGCGCCTCTGGACCTAAACAGTTTCGCAACAAATGCCCAGGCGGTAATCAACGATATAGAGCGGGAAATCGGATTCCTGTATAGCACCACCTGCAGATTCTGCGGAGGACTGGCTGAGGTCAAGTACTTTCTTTGGGTCAAAACTCAAACATGCCCGGAATGCGGAGAGGAGAACGATCTTTTTCCTGGTTATCTTCTGGCTGAAGCTGTACGGCATCCATACCATGTTGTGGCCTGCCGCAAATGCGGCGAACTCAATGAATTCACAAGTCAACCAACAATAGCTGATCCGGAACTCTGCCATTTCTGTGGAGAACTAGTTTATGTAGACGGCCCAGCCAAGAGGAATAAAATAAAATGTTCCACCTGTTTCAAGATTTATTCCTATCCAGAGGGATGTCCCACCACTCCGCCAAAACACCGCCTGTGGGCCATCGAATATTATTGTTCGACTTGTAAGCCGAATTATCAGGGACGTTTTTTTAAAAGACCGGATGCATCTGATTTTGAGCGTTACCTGAAAGCTAAAAAAAAGCTAGAGGAGAGACAAGCTGAGCTTCCAATTCCATCAACTTTCATTCCTCTGGGGGATGAAACAAAACGCCTCCATCGATGGGGCTATAAACTCTTTAAGGAAATGTTCAACGACCGCCAACTCCTAGGACTCGGACTGCTGCTTAGGAGGATCTCGAAAGTTGAAGACAATCCGTCAAGGCATGCTCTGCTTACCGTATTCTCCGATTTCTTGCGTTACCAGAATATGCTCGCACGCTACGATACATACGCTTTAAAATGCCAGGATATTTTTAGTGTCCACGGTTTTCCGGTGGGGCTAGTCCAATGTGAGAATAATCTGCTAGGAATTCATAAGGTCGGTTCGGGAGCTTTCCGCCACTTCATTGATAAGTACTCTAAGGCCAAAGAGTACTGTCGTCAGCCATTTGAGACCAGGCAAATAGGGCATAGAAAAGAAATAATCCCGATCGTGGGGGAGAGTATTAGTGCCGAACAGGTTGAACAGTTCCCAAAAGCCGATGCCCGTCAGGCGTGGATAAACTCGCGCTCTGCAGAGGAAATCCCGCTTAGCCCTGATTCACTGGACGGAGTATTTACTGATCCTCCCTATTTCGACAACGTACAATACGCGGAATTAATGGACTTTTGCTACGCATGGCTACGACTGGCTTTGGCTGGCGAGTTCAATGTCTTCAAAGCGAGTTCAACCAAGACCCTCCAGGAATTGACCGGCAATCAGGTCATGGGACGCGATCTGAATCATTTCACAAAAGGATTATCAAGGATATTCTGTCATTATGCCGGTGCTTTGAAGCCGGGAGCGCCCTTTGTTTTTACCTATCATCACAATGATCCGAGCGCCTATATTCCAATAGTGGTCGCTATCCTGGATGCGGGGCTTGATTGTACCGCCACTTTACCGGTACCGGCGGAAATGGGTGCTTCACTTCATATTGCACGAACTAAATCATCCGTTCTCGATTCCGTTTTTGTGTGCCGGAGAATTAAAGCTGAGACTCAAGAAGACTCTATCCTCGAAAAATTAAAAAATGATCTATCCATGCTCAAATCGGGCGGTCTTCGCGTTACGGAAGGAGATATCCGATGCCTGCTTGCTGGACACATTGCCCGGAGAGCCATCAATCTTTTAAGAGACGAATGGAAGCTGGGAACTGAGATCAAGGGACGAATGGGTTTGGCTCGAATAACTATCGCTGGAGTGAGAGAGGAACTTGAAATTGAGCGCCTCATCAAGGAAATAACGCCATCAATGACTTAAAAGGATGAAATTATTGACCGAAACAAAACGGCCTTTTGAGCTTTCTCCGCAAGAACTCCAACAGCGTCTCGAAGAAATGGTTGATGCTGTTTTCTCTGATCTGGTTTCCGAATTTCTCCTCATGCCAATGGGCAAGTGTTTCCCTAAATATAATGACTTTCGAGATGCCTATGAAACTCTAAAGCGCGCCAGCAAAGCCTTTGAGGATTTCTCAGAAGCTGCGATAAATAATGCTTTGCAAGAAAACAGCCGGGTCCTGGGTGTTGTAAGATCGATTTTGGGAATGACAGCTCCGGAATGGGCTGAGCTGGCTCGCTCCGAGTTGAATAGCGACGTAACTCAAGGCTCTGCCCGAACTTTAGATAGACAATGCCGAGAAGATCCCAGGTATATTCATAAGGTCTTATCGCGATACAAAGAAAGGGTGGAGAATGCTCGTAATTCAGGCAACACACTTCCAAATAGGCCGAAGACACTCCAGAGGCTGGATCACCTTATCAACGTTGCGATAAACCAAATTATCAAAGGAGTACCAGCAGACCAGGAAGGCTTTATTCATCGGCTCGCTAAATTTGATACTCAAACCGGTCTGGACTCTCTTAAATACGCGGCCAGTGAAAATATTCCTTATGCTATCTTGCTTTATGAGCGGTATTTAGGACGCCCATTTGCAGGCCACCGCGATGCTGTTTCTGAACTGGTGGGAGAGGTCATGGAAAACGCGGTCGAAGAGCGTTTACGGTTGGCAGGAGTTTCCTACCGAAAGACGGGGAGAGCGGAACGGATTCCGAGGTTTGGTCAAGCCCCTGATTTTTGCATCCCAGATGAAATAAGCCCGATTGCAGTAATCGAGGCTAAGATCACAAGCGATGATGGCACAGCCCGAGATAAAGTGGCTCGGATCAAGGAATTAGAGACTCAGCGGAACGAGCACGTTGCAGCAGGCAGGCCGAGTTATGATGTAATAGCTTGCATAGATGGTCGTGGGTTTCGCCAAAGGCGAGAGGATATGCGCCAATTGCTGCTGCGCTTGAACGGAAAGGTTTTTACGACTGCCACCATGGATTCCCTCATTCCCAATACCAGGATTCAGGAGCTAGTAACGAAGGGCGAATAGCGCACCAGGCTGGAGAAATTCTGAAATTCTACAAACGCGAACTGTTTCCCCATCATAGGTGATTACAACGGTTCGCGGGTGGCACGGATAACCCCTGGATCATGGGCGGCCCGGATAAGGTGATTATCCGGGCGCGCAGCGGCAAGAGGCTAGCAGCCGAACCTCGGTTGAGGAAAGCAATGGAGCGCAGGATCTTTGATATAGGGACGCTCACTTTATTGCTTTTTCCTGCTACAGAAGGCGAAGGATTCTTAGACAACAGGGCCAAAGGAATCGTAGTTCACTTTCTTGCCGACCAACTGAGAAGGGTTGACGGCGCATGTTTGGGTTCCGTGATTATGCCCTTACTAATCATGCCGATTGCTGGTACGATTGCTTTCCTACATTAAATCTAATCAATGATACGATTCCTAGGCTTTCCCACTGGGGTCAATAATGCTGGAAATTTTCATACGTAAAAGAAATGGTCTTACCATAGGATTAATTGTATCCCTACTGCTCGCTCTTTATCATCTGCTTTTCATAAAGGGAGGCATGATGAGTCGTGGCATATCGTATGAACCGAAGGTGTTATTTGCTTTGGTGACAATAGTGTCCGGAATGACATCAGGATATTTAATACAACACTGCTTAATAAATAGATCATCATCGATGGGCGGTAAGTTGGTCTGTATATCTACAAGTATTTTGATTTCACCATTCTCGCTAACAGCTGGATATCCAACAGGAGTGTTAATTGCAGCATGTAGTGCTGGGTTATTGTCAAACGTTGATGCAGGTATCTATTTCTATTTTAAATATGTAATTTTCATCCTTGGCACGTTGGCTTCAATCTTGATCATCGAATGTACCGGAGCAATCATTGGATTGTTTATGGGCTCACTGGTGCAAAGGTTATACCGAATATGAACAAACTGAAGCTGAGTTATCAATGAATGCATGGTATGTGTATTCGTGACCTCTTCCTGTTATAGGAGAAGAAGGCTGCTCGATGACAATCAGTCTAAAGAAATCGCAATCCATTTCCTGTCAGTGCAACTGATGAACCAAGGAAGGCACATGCCATGGCTTTGCCATGCTAGAGCATGGCCCTGGACGCGGGAGATATTGTCGATTACACCTATGACCAGGAAAAGAATCGCGTTCCTAAACAGCGATACATGGACACCGGGAGTTGGGTGGATTTCCAATACGATTCTAATGGGAATATTACCACCAAAACGATAACACCCGACGCCGCGCCAGACCAGGTGAGCGCCACTTCAACCTTTCCAAACGGTTCTTCAGTCCAGCCCATCCTATCCTGGACCACCAGCCGACTCAGATGGCGACCCTTTTACCTATAGTGTTTATTTCAGTACGAGTTCCGATCCGACACTGAAAGTCTCCAATCTATCGACCACCAGCTACCAATCAGATAACCTTCTTTGCGGGCTTGCCCAAAGGTGTTGTCATTGTAGGGGCAAAAGATTTTTTGCCCCTACACCAACATGCGATTACAACGATCCGCGCTATACAGCCCATCAAATAATTCCAGGTCATCTTTCTCTCATGGTAAATCACCGGCGAAAATCTCCTTGTTTTGAGATCCAAAATTTACGGCGGGTGTGTTTTTTTGCGGGGAAGGATTATTTTAGTGAGTGAGCTCTCGATTTTGTTCAAAAAATCACGTGCTATTGACAAAATTTCGATAGATTGCTATCGAATTGCGACAATTTAAACCGGGTCCTCTCTAGGTTGTTAAATTCCGCCCCGCTCAATCGCATCACAGCGATATTCGCCCTGCTATCTTTCCAGGAAGGACACAGCTACCATTTCAACCACAGTTCCATTAGGAGGTATTAATGGCCGCTAAAATCGCTGTCCAGGAAGCCTGGGCAAAAAGTTCCCATTGCAACAATGAAACCTATCTCGAGATGTACCAGAAGTCCATCAAAGACCCCGAAGGATTTTGGGGTGAGCAGGCCGGGAGAATCGATTGGTTTTCACCCTGGAGCAAAGTCAAGGAAGGCGGTTTTTCAGGAGATGTCAAGGTAAAGTGGTTCGTCGACGGAAAACTCAATGTCAGCTACAACTGCCTGGACCGGCACCTGGCCAAGCGCGGCGATCAGGTTGCCATCATCTGGGAAGGCGACGACCCATCGAAGAGTCAGAAGATCACATACCGTGAACTCCACAGAGATGTTTGTAAATTCGCCAATATACTGAAGTCTCTCGGCCTCAAAAAAGGTGACCGCGTAACGATCTACCTTCCAATGATTCCGCAATTGGCGGTCGCTATGCTTGCCTGTACAAGAATAGGTGTGATCCATTCGATAGTATTCGCCGGGTTCTCCCCCGAAGCTCTGGCGGGACGCATCGAGGATTGCGGCGGCACAGTTGTTATCACGGCCGATGAAGGCCTGCGCGGCGGAAAAAGGATCCCGCTCAAGCAAAACACTGACGAAGCGCTGGAAAAATCCCCCATGGTGGAAAAAGTCATCATGGTTAAACATACCGGTGGTAATGTTTCTGTTACTCCTGGGCGTGACCTTGACTGGGATGAACTGATGAGCCAGGCCTCCGAAGATTGTCCTCCGGAGAAGATGGACTCTGAAGACCCCCTTTTCATCCTCTATACCTCGGGATCGACCGGAAAGCCCAAGGGCGTTTTGCATACCACCGGCGGATATCTGGTCTATACGGCTCTTACCCACCAGTATGTATTCGACTATCATGATGGAGATATCTACTGGTGTACGGCGGATATCGGATGGGTCACCGGCCACAGCTACATCGTCTATGGACCGCTCGCCAACGGTGCAACTACCATGATGTTCGAGGGTATTCCCAACTACCCCGACTGGTCGAGGTTCTGGGACGTTGTGGACAAGCACGGCGTAAATATCTTCTACACAGCTCCAACCGCGATTCGGGCCATCATGCGCCAAGGCGAAGAGCCGGTGAAGCGTACTTCCCGAAAAAGTATTCGAGTCCTGGGCACCGTCGGCGAACCAATAAATCCGGAAGTCTGGCTCTGGTATTATGATGTAGTCGGAGAGAAAAGGTCTCCTATCGTCGATACCTGGTGGCAGACCGAAACGGGTGGGATAATGATTACTCCTCTGCCCGGCGCAACCGATCTTAAGCCTGGTTCCGCAACTCGGCCCTTCTTCGGCGTGCAACCCGCGCTACTCTCCCCTGAAGGTACGATAATCGAAGGTCCCGGTTCGGGATACCTGGTAATAACCGACTCCTGGCCCGGAATGCTCAGGACGGTTTATGGCGATCATGAGCGCTTCAAGCAGACCTACTTTTCAAATTATGCCGGTTATTACTTTACCGGAGACGGAGCACGCCGCGACGAGGACGGCTATTACTGGATCACCGGCCGGGTCGACGATGTCATCAACGTCTCGGGCCACCGGCTTGGGACCGCCGAAATCGAGAGCGCCCTGGTTGCGCATGTGGCCGTATCCGAGGCCGCGGTCGTCGGCTTCCCGCATGATATCAAGGGCCAGGGGATCTACGCGTTCGTCACCCTCAAGGCCAACAGAGAACCTTCGGAAGAACTCCGCAAGGAACTCATCCTGTGGGTCCGCAAGGAAATCGGAGCTATCGCTTCTCCTGATTTCATCCAGTGGGCACCAGGGCTTCCAAAGACCAGGTCGGGCAAAATCATGCGGCGCATCCTCAGAAAAATCGCCGCAAATGAGATGGATAACCTCGGTGATACCTCGACTCTGGCCGAACCGGCTGTAGTCGATGACCTGATTCAAAACCGTCAGGCGTTAAGCGTCGCTGCCGCTTAAGAGCAACAGCAACTCTAAGTTTTGCACCCACTGGGGAGGCCACACCGGCCTCCCCTTTTTTATCATCAGCGAGGGCACGCCCCGGTGGATCGTTTTTCAGCAAGATTGTGCGCTCGGGGTTTGGGGCGAAACAATGTGGCGCGAGGCTCTTGCGGGCCTAACACGCGCTTACGCGTGAGGCCGAGATCAGGGGGGGGGGAATCAACGATTACCGCCGCGCATAAGCGATGTGAAAACTCCTATGGCGGCTATTGTCATACAGGTGAGCATCGCGATTTGAAAAGCGTGGGTGAATGTTGATGCGGCAGAGGTCGATAGGCCCTCATGGGTCAGTATAATCGCGGCCCGCGAGCCGCCAAGCGAGGTAAAAACGGCTCCCGCCATTGCGACGCTGAATCCCTGGCCCAAGGTCCTCACCGTTGCCAGTACGCTTGAAGCTATCCCCAGTCGATTCACGGGCACTGACCCCATTATCGCGTTATTATTGGGCGACTGGAATAGCGCTTGCCCCAGGCCTGCCATAACCAGGGGCCATATTATGTCCAAATGCGATGAATGCTGTGTCAGATGGGCGATGTTCCAGAGGGCGGCTGAAGACATCGCCAGTCCAAGCGAGCTTAAAATCCGGGAGCCATATCGGTCCGAGAGCCAGCCGCTCACCGGAGCGATAATCGAAATGGTGAGAGGTACCGCGGTCATCATCAGGCCGGCCCGTTGAGGAGGAATGCCCATTAGCTCTTCGAGGTAGAAAGGCATCAGGAACATTACGGCAAAAAGGGCCATGAAACTCAGGAAACTGCTGAGCAGGGCAGCCGAGAAGAGGCGGTTTCGAAAGAGTGTGAGGTCAAGGATCGGCTGATCGGAGCTTCTTTCATAAAAAATGAAAGCCGGAAACAGCCACAGCCCAGCAACGAATAAGCCGATTATCCTTGGAGATCGCCAGCCTAATTCCTGGCCGAAACTCATCCCAAGCATAAGGCAGGTCAGACACGCACAGAGTAGAATGGCGCCAATGGGGTCGAACCGCTGCTTTTCCACGGACCGCCCGGTCTCGGAGAGGAGCACGAGTGTCGCAATGATGCCGATTATTCCCACGGGCACATTTATGTAGAATATCCAGCGCCAGGAGAAGTGATTAGTTATTATGCCGCCCAGGGTCGGGCCCGCGCTGATACCGATTGCGACCACCGCTGCGACTATTCCGAGGGCACGTCCTCGCTCTCCGGCAGGGAAGGCAGATGTGGTGAGTGCCGGACTATTGGCCATGATCATGGAGCCGCCAATACCCTGCAGCGCCCGCGCAATTACGAGAAACTCAAGGCTCGGAGCCGCACCGCACAGAGCTGAGCCCGCCGTAAATACACCGAGTCCCGCTACCCACAGCATCTTTCGCCCGAATATGTCGGAGAGTCTGCCCAGGCTCAGAAGGGTACCGGCGACTACCACCAGGTAGCCGATTATGACCCATTCCACTGTGCCGCTGAGGGGCACCCCGAAAGAAGAGCTTATCCTGGGAAGCGAAATATTTACTATACTGGAGTCCAGGGTAGCCATGAACACCCCTATGGAGACAATCCAAAGGACTGTCCATTTGCTGTTCACATTCTGCCGACCCCGAGCTTCCGGTTCATCCGCGCTGTTGCCCACGTAGGCTTCCCTCCACTGTGCGGCCTTAAGTAGCCGCGACTTCCTAACACAGAATCAATTACAACGCAAAGGAGACAAGGACATCAACTGAAAACCAAATCTTGACCCTGCCCCCGGCCTATCTTAGTAAAGGTAGATGAATCCTCCTTTACTCACCGCGTTTCTTGGTGTTTTTCTTGTTCTACTGGTATTGTGGGAAGCATTTGAAACCATCGTATTCCCCCGGCGGGTTACCAGGCGTACCCGTCTGACTCGCCTTTTCTACAGGATGACTTGGACATCATGGAAAAGAATCGTTCGCATCTTCCCAAATAGTCATAAAGATAATCTTCTAGGCATTTATGGTCCGCTTTCACTGATATTGCTGCTGAGCATCTGGGCTTCCATGCTTGTCGTTAGCTTTGGCCTTGTTCATTGGGGTTTGGCGGGGTTGTCCGAAGAAGGAAACAGCTTTACCGCAAGTCTTTATTTCAGCGGTTCGACTTTTTTCACCCTGGGAATCGGCGACTTGAAACCTCTCACGCGGCTCGCCCGGTTTATAACCGTGGTCGAATCCGGCACAGGACTCGGCTTTCTGGCGATTGTCATCGGTTACCTGCCCGCGCTTAATCAGTCCTTTTCGCGGCGAGAAGTGAATATCTCCCTGCTCGATTCGCGTGCCGGCTCGCCCCCCACTGCAGCCGAAATGCTATCAAGGCACAACGATGAATTCGGGATGCAATCGATAAGGCAGGTCTTGCATGAATGGGAACGATGGTCAGCCGAATTGCTCGAAAGCCACCTCTCCTACCCGGTGCTCGCCTATTTTCGTTCCCAACACGATAACCAGTCCTGGCTGGCTGCGCTGACCTCCATACTGGACGCCGGCGCATTTGTAATGGTAGGACTCGAAGGGGCGTGCGCGCGTCAGGCCCAACTCACCTTTGCCATGGCGC
Source organism: Desulfarculales bacterium UBA702 (assembly GCA_002298165.1). Taxonomy (GTDB): domain Bacteria; phylum Desulfobacterota; class Syntrophobacteria; order Syntrophobacterales; family Syntrophobacteraceae; genus SbD1. The sequence goes on along the minus strand of DBMI01000048.1, from coordinate 53,059 downwards.
GCCACGCTGTCGTGGATTTATGCCTCATTTTCAGGCTCCGGCCTGTCTGGCACCACCCCGATCGCCTTCCACCCGAGGTACTTGCGCATCTGAGATCAGGGCTTTCGGCCGCCGGCCTGCGTCCCCGCACAGACCGGGAAGCCGGCTTGAAACTCGAGGAACTGCAGGCCATGTATGAGCCTTATCTTTTTGCACTCTCGGCATTCTTCCTTCTCTCCCTGCCGCCATGGATTCCCGAACCCGGGGGTGTGGACAACTGGCGGACGAGCGTGTGGGACCTTGCCGATGATGAGCAGGAAAAGCTCGCTCGACGAACGGGGCCGCAGCGGCATTTCTAAACTGAATCAGGCCAATGTGCCTTCGCTTTCAAGAGTGCTTCTCTCTTTATTATCCCGTGCTAAGTATGTTAGAAATAAGCATAAACTACCAGTTCCTTATTTGCCGAATAATAGGATGTCATATGACCGATGCACCCCGCCAAAGCCATGGAAAGAGAGGATTCTGGAAACGCATTCAGGGTCAGCTTATCGTGGTTCTACTTGTCTCGCTTATACCAACCCTCCTCGTTCAAGCCCACGTTTTCAATGAATGGTACAAGTCGAGGCGGGAAGCCCAACTCCAGGCCAACCTCCAATTAGCCCGCGCGGTGGCAAAGAACTTTGAGAGTTTTACCGAGGATATTTTGCACCAGGAATATGCCATCGGTATGGCTTTGACATCTTCTGGACCGACCATCGAAGAGCAGAGAAAATGCATCGAGGAAAACTTCGCGGAACGCCGCAAACTTCTAAATCTACTTTGGGTGAGTCCGGATGGTGTCGTCCTGGTTTCCCACCTGCGTGAGATAGAAGGCCAGAAACTAACTGACAGAAAATACTTTAATGACATTGTTGCCGGGCGCGATTGGAGTATAAGCGATCTTCAAAAAGCCATGGCAACAGGTCAGCCTGTAATAGCGATGGCTCGCGGAATAAGAGGCAACCAGGGCCAATTGCTTGGTGTTGTAGTGGCAAGCATACTCACTGAACGTCTGGACGAGGTGCTGGCAATCGAACGCCCCAGAGGTGGGGGGCATGCACTGGTGGATAGCAAAGGAATGCTGGTCTATCGCTATCCCTGGATCAATGCTACCTGGGAGGAACGCAATTGGCTCAGGGATTATCCTGAGTTCAAAGAGGCACTGGCCGGCAAGGAGATTGCCAAGACAGTCTTTGCGCCCTATGAGGGCAAGAACCGCCTGGTTGCCTTTGTTCCGGTACACTCATTGGGTTGGGCGGCCAGCGCGGGTACTACCGAAGAGATTGCAATGGGAGCCGTTGTTTCCCAGCTATTGCCTCAGGCAGTGCTCCTTTTCGTTATTGCCGTTGCAGGTTTTGGTGCCGCCGTGCTTTGCTCGCGGTTCATAGTAATTCCCGTTAAGCGGCTCCAGGAATATGCCGTTGCCCTGGGTCGCGGGGAAAATATCGTCACCGATTTCGCCGGTCCAATAGAATTGGAAGAGCTTGGCGATTCCTTCAATGAAATGGCACGGGCGCTCAAAGCCCGAGAGGAGAAAATTGAGGGGCTTGCACGATTTCCCGACGAAAATCCAAGTCCCGTCCTAAGAGTATCGGAAACGGGTGAGCTAGTCTACGCAAACAGAAACAGCTCACATCTTCTGAAGACTCTCGGATGGGAATCGGGCAGAAGAATCACCTCAGACTGGCTGCTGGTTGCTCAGGATGTTTTGACGTCTCGCGAAGAGCGGGAAATCGAACTGGTCTGCGGCGATATTATTTACTCACTTCTCCTGGTGCCGATCTCTGAATCAGGGTACCTGAATATTTACGGGAAAAATATTACCGAGCGAAGGCGTGGTGAGCAAGAACGCGAGATCACCCTCGAACTCCTGGAAATCATAAATCACAGTACCGGGACAGCCGACCTGGTCAAGGCCGCTGCTTCATTCTTCCAGCGTCAATCCGGGTGCGAGGCCGTCGGAATACGCCTGAAGCAGGGAGAGGATTTCCCCTATTTCGAGGCAAGGGGGTTCCCTGATGAATTCGTTAGAATGGAGAACAGCCTCTGTTCCAGGGACTCTGCCGGGAACATAGTGCGTGACGGCTCGGGCAACCCATATATCGAGTGTATGTGCGGAAACGTAATTTTAGGGCGCGTTGATCCGTCGAAGCCCTTTTTTTCGCGGGGTGGGAGTTTCTGGGCTAACAGTACGACAAGGCTCCTCGCCACCACAAGTGATGAGGAACGCCAAACCCGCACCCGAAACCGCTGCAATGGAGAAGGATATGAATCGGTAGCATTGATGCCCCTTTACCTGGGTTCGGAGCGCCTGGGCCTCATTCAGCTGAATGACCGCCGGAAGGATCGGTTTTCACCGGAGATCATCGCCTTTTGGGAAAGACTTGCCGGTTACTTTTCCATTGCTCTTGCAAGGACTAGGACAGAGGAGCAACTGAACCAACAGCGCGAATGGTTCGAGGTTACACTAACCAGCGTTGGCGATGCGGTAATTGCAACCGATACGGAAGGCAAGATCATTTTCATCAATCCGGTGGCCGCGGCCATTACCGGATGGCCGACTGGGGATGCCCTTGGAATGCCGGTTCAGGAAGTCTTCCGGGTCATAGACGAACAAACCGGAGGACCCGCCAAGGATGTCATCAACCAGGTTTTGCGCATGGGTTGCATAGTTGCCCTTGCCAATCATACGGCTCTGGTCACTCGCGAGGGGCGGAACGTTCCGATCGAAGATAGCGCGGCGCCTATAAAGGATGCGCTGGGAAATGTTACCGGCGTGGTGCTGGTTTTCCATGATGTAACAGACAGGAGGCGCACGCAGGAAGCGTTGCGGGACTCCGAGGAGCGGCTGCGCCTGTTCATCGAGCACGCACCCGCGTCCCTTGCAATGTTTGACCGTAATATGCGGTATCTGAGTTACAGCCGCAGGTGGTTGAGCGACTATAATCTCGGTGATCGTGATCTCAGAGGCTTATCACATTATGATGTTTTTCCGGAGATTGGCGAAAAGTGGAAGGCAATTCACCGTCGAGCGCTTACCGGCGAAATATTGAGCGCGGATGACGAGCGATTTGTCAGGGCCGACGGCTCCGTGCAGTGGCTTCGATGGGAGGTCAGACCGTGGCATGATACGGCTGGTGTCGCCGGAGTTTTGATTTTCACCGAGGACGTAACCGAACGCAAGCAAGCCGAGAGGGAAACCAGAAGACTTCTAAGCGCGGTACAGGAAGAAAAAGAACGCCTCTCTTCGCTCATAAACAGCATAAGCGACGAAATCTGGTTCGCCGATACCAGTAAGAAATTTACTTTGGCCAATCCGGCGGCCCTCCAGGGGTTCGGAATCGGTAATGCCGGGACGGTGGACGTGGAAAAATTAGCCGCCAGCCTTGAAGTGTATCGCCCTGACGGGAGCATTCGTAAGGTTGAAGAAGCTCCGCCTCTACGTGCCCTCGAGGGAGAATCGGTAAGGAACATGGAAGAAATAATCCGAATTCCCTCGACCGGAGAACTGCGGCATAGACAGGTAAGCTCATCCCCGGTCAGAAGTCCTGACGGAGAGATCCTGGGCTCAGTGTCGGTTGTGCGTGACATCACCGAACTCAAGCATATGGAAGACGATATTCGCCGAAGTGAGTCGGAGTTCAGGCTGCTCTCGGAAGTTGCCGGCAACCTGCTCGCATCGGATAACCCTCAGGGGCTGGTTAATGAACTCTGTCGGGCCGTAATGGTTCATCTGGATTGTCATGCTTTTTTCAATTTCCTGGTGAATGAATTCGCCGGCAAACTCCATCTCAATGCTTACGCGGGTATTCCGGAGGAAGAGGCCGCAAAAATCGAATGGCTCGACTTTGGGGTAGCCGTTTGTGGTTGCGCGGCCCGGGATGGAGAGCGGATAATTGCAGAAGATATTTTCAATACTCCGGATATTCGGACGGATCTGGTCAGATCGTTCGGAATCCAGGCCTATGCCTGCCATCCCTTGAAGATCAGCGACCGGGTGATAGGGACGCTCTCTTTTGGTACGAAATCAAGGACACGCTTTGCGCCCCAGGAGCTTGCGGTCATGAAAACAGTGGCCGACCAGGTGGCTGTTGCGATGGAGCGGATCAGGCTAATCGAAGGGCTCAGTAACGCGCGTGATGAACTGGAGCTGCGCGTCGAGGAGCGTACCGCCGAGCTTCAGAAATACATGGCCAAGCTCGAAGAGAGCAACAAGGCCCTCCAGGATTTTGCCTCAATTGCCTCACACGATCTGCAGGAGCCTTTGCGCAAGGTCGAGGCATTCGGGAGCATTCTCAGGCAAAAGTACGGCGATAAACTTGGAGAGGAGGGCAACGATTACGTCGAGCGGTTAATCGGTGCGAATAAGCGGATGCGGTCCCTGATTACTGCCCTCCTCGAGTACTCGAGACTTACCACTAGAGCAAACCCTTTCTCGCAGGTCGACCTAAACGGAATCGTCAATGAGGTTCTGTCTGACCTGGAAGTCAGGATCGCAAAGACAGGCGGGAAAGTGGATAATGGCGACCTCCCCGTGATCGAGGCTGATCCAACGCAAATGCGGCAGCTTTTCCAAAATCTTATTGGAAATGCCCTCAAGTTTCATAAAGAGGGCGAGAAGCCCGTAATCAAAATTTCAAGCTCCCTTGGGGATAATGAAGAACTTCTGATTATGGTCGAGGATAATGGTATAGGTTTCGAGGAGGAGTATGCCGAAAAGATCTTTGCCCCATTCCAGAGGCTTCATGGCAGAAGCAGTCCGTATAAGGGAACGGGAATGGGCCTCGCCATCTGCAAGAAAATAGTCGAACGTCACGAGGGCAGCATTACAGCCAGGAGCACTCCTGGAGAAGGGGCAAAGTTCATCGTAGAACTGCCTTCGAAGAGATCTGGAGTCTTGATTTCCACGGCGGCTGAGATATCCGCCGGGGAGTCAGCCCGTGGATGATGATTAAAGGAATTTGAGAAATTAGTGGTTTCCAGCCCCTCAAGCCAAGTCCTCTTGATTTTATGATCCTTAAATTCCAGATCATGCCTCGGGCATGGTTCTTTGACCCTCCATTTGATCGGGCAGGGATACAGTCTGGAACCAGAACGTGCAGAGGCGGTCCATTGCCTTGATCATATCTTTGTAAATAGTGGGTTTTGTTATAAATGCGCTCCCCCCGAGCCGGTAGATTCGAAGCATCAGGTCCCTGTCTCTGGAAGTGGTTAGAACAACAACGGGTATGGTGCGGATTTCCGGGTTATTCCTTATCTCCTGAAGAGTTTGAATCCCGTCTTTTTTAGGCATGTTCAGATCAAGCAGTACCAGGCTCGGACGAGGTGAGAGTTCCGGATTTTCATACCGGCCTCGTCGCGTTAGATAGTCAATTGCCTCCTCCCCATCTTCGACATATCGGAAGTCGACCTCACACCCGCAATCTTTGAGAGCCTCACGGACAAGCTTGATATCATCGAGATCATCGTCGGCCATCAGGATTACTACCGGGCCATACACATTTTCAGTCATGATCAAACCTGCCCTCCTGTGGGGGTGGTATCAAGGCCACGCGCCATGGTCTACGGTCGACCATCTCGCATAAGTCATTTATCAGCCAATAATCAAAATAAGAGGGTTTTGCGAAATGTTCCATACCTTCACATGATCTTGCCGGACGTTTTTGGAAAATTCAGAAGCAATGAAGCCGGGGCTCGGCATTGGGATCTTGTTACCGTGAAGCGCGTACTTATGCCGCGCAAACTTCATGCTCACCACACTGTTTCAGGGGCAGGGTAACAACGAAGGTACTACCTGTTCCGGGAACACTATGGGCTGTGATCGTGCCGTTATGACGATCTACTATCTTCCGGCAGATGGCAAGCCCCATTCCCGAACCTTTATAGGGACTGCTCTTGCCATGCAGACGCTTGAAAGGTTGAAAAATGAGGTCAAGATAACTTTCATCAAAGCCTATACCGTCGTCTTGCACGAATATTTTGCATGACGCTTCCCAGCAGGCTTCACCATATATCTTGATATGAGGCGTGTCCCTATGAAACTTCAAAGCGTTTCCGATCAGATTTTGAAGAAGCTGCCGAATTTGGCTTGGATCGGCCTGAATTCTGGGTAAATCGCCGATTTCCAATACAGCCCCGGTTTCCTGAATCGGCACCTCAAGATCTAGAACCACCTCTTTGATTACTTCGCCAATGTCTACCCAGATGAATGGTTCAGCCTTGGTGGTTACACGTGAATACATCAGAAGGGAATCGATGAGTTCCTGCATGCGCACCGCCGCATCCTGTATCTTATTCACATATACAATCCCCTCCTCTCCCAGGGCCTCGGCGAATTTGCCTTCCAGAATGCTGGAGAAAACCGTGAGCTTCCTCAATGGTTCCCGCAGATCGTGAGAAGCAATGAAGGCAAAATCTCGCAGCTCGACATTGGCTTTCTCGAGCCTTCCCTGGTAATCTTTGGTCAAGGACTCAGCAATTTTGCGATCGGTTATATCCCTGTTGATTTCGAGAATTGCCATCGGGGCTCCACTCTCATCCCGCTGAAGCCCCCAACGGCTTTCGACTACAATCGGCGTCTTCTCCCGGGTGAAATGGATCAGCTCTCCCTGCCATTCGCCTTTGTCGAGGACAGTTTTTTCAATGTCGGAGAGGGGAATGGGATATTTTGTTTTGAGCAGTTTATGGATGACCTTGCCTATGGCCTCGCTTTTCTTCCAGCCGTAAAGCTTCTCTGCCCCTCCATTCCAGTATGTTATCTTTGCCGACATATCCCGTACAGTGATGGCGTCATGCGCCAGCTCGAGGAGCGCGACCTGCTGGCGAAGGACCCTGTTTGATCCCTCCAGATGCGCGGCACGATTTTTTTCCAGGTCATCTATCTGTTGCTGTAAGTTCGTGATTTTATCTTTCATCCCCTTGCGCTCGTTAATTTTATGCAGGGTTGCCATCGACCCTTCCCCTTCCTACCGTGTGGAATAGAATGCGGGTGCACGAACCCATCCCGGTTTTCATCCATCGCCGCATAATTAATACCCCGCAATGAAGATCCCGGTTGCGTGTACCCTCACTAATTAAATTAAAACCGGCCCACTGGATTTTCCACTATTTTCCGAGAGTTTATGGCTGGGCAAATGGTTATAATCACTACGCTAAATTTGGGTGACAACCAGGAATTGCCAGTGGAAATTTGAGGGGTGATATGGCCGATGAAGGTAAACCGGCAGGTCAGATTCTTAATGACTGTCAGCCATACGATCCGGAACATGAGAACCTGCGCGAAAAAGCCGCAAGACTGCAGGCAATTTTGGACACGACGGTTGACGGAATAATAACTATCAACGAGTCCAGAATTATTCAATCTTTCAATAAAGCGGCTGAATCAATTTTCGGCTATCCGGCCAAAGAGGTAATCGGTAAAAACGTAAATATGCTGATGCCTTCACCCTACCATGAAGAGCATGAAGGCTACGTGGATCATTACCTGAAGACCGGTGAAAGAAAGATCATCGGCATTGGGCGTGAAGTAGTCGGAAGAAGGAAGGATGGGAGCATATTCCCTCTATACCTCGCGGTAAGCGAAGCCTGGGTGGGAGGCAGAAGGCTTTTTTCCGGTATACTTCGAGATATTACTGAACGGAAAAATGCAGAAAAAGATCTCAAAAGAGCAAAAGACGAGTTGGAAGAAAGAGTCAAAGAGCGTACTGCCCAGCTCATGGCGCTGAACGTGCAACTCGAGAGGATCAACCGCGATCTTCAGGATTTTCTATTTGTGGCATCCAACGATTTGCAGGAACCGCTCCGCAAGATCCAGACCCTCAATGACTTGATTAAGACAAACTCCTGCCGTGGCGCCGATACAAACGGTATGGATTATTTCGAGAAGATGCAGGATGAGGCCAGGCGGATGCAGGACCTGGTCCAGGCCCTCCTCAGCTATTCGAAAATAGCGACAAAAGCCGGGCCTTTCATGGTGGTTGACCTGAACCGGGTGGTTCGGGATGTTCTAAAAGAGCTTGATCCCCTGGTGGAAAGAACTGGTGCGCGAATCGAGATCGAGGAGATGCCCAAAATTAAGGCTGACCCAGGCCAGATTCATCAGCTCCTGTTTAACCTCTTTGAAAATGCCTTGAAATTCCAGGGCGAGGAGGTACCGGTCATAAGATTTCGTTGTGAAATCGTCGGTAAAATCACCGGGGGTCAGGCCGCTATTGCTCATTCGGATGAATTTCTCAGGATCACCATGGAAGACAATGGAATAGGTTTTGATGAGAAGTATCTGGATCGCATTTTCAGGCCGTTCGAGCGCCTTCACCACTCCAGCAGCCCCTATGAGGGAATTGGAATGGGGCTGGCGATATGCAAAAAGATTGTCGAGGTCCACGGTGGGATCATTACCGCCAGAAGCACTCCGGGAAAGGGATCTAGCTTTATTATCCTCCTGCCGATGTATAAACAGAGATACTGATCGATGTACATCCCAAAACACGTAATCAATGCGAACACGGTGCTTTTCAATGTGAGCCGAAACATCTTTTTGGATGTCTCCATAGCACCGCTATTGAAATCCCTCCAAAAAGCAATTATTTAGATCACCGATCTTTAATCCATCGCGAGGACAGTATCTTTTATGCAGAAGATTAGAAATTTTAGCATTATTGCACATATCGACCATGGTAAATCCACCCTGGCCGACCGTTTGATACAGCACGCCGGCCTGGTGAATGACCGGCAATTTCGCGATCAGATCCTCGATAATATGGATATCGAGCGCGAGAGGGGCATCACCATCAAAAGCCAGACTGTGGTGCTCTCGTATAAAAGCAAATCCGGCGAGGTGTTCGACCTGAACCTCATCGACACTCCCGGCCATGCGGATTTTTCCTACGAAGTCTCCCGCGCGCTGGCTTCGTGCGAGGGCGTTCTACTGCTCGTTGACGCCTCCCAGGGCGTTCAGGCGCAGACCATAGCAAACCTTTATGCCGCAATGGAGCACGACCTTACCATCATCCCGGTGATCAACAAAATCGACCTGCCATCAGCCGACATTGAAATGGTCAAGGAGCAGATAGACCACGACCTCGGACTGGATTCGGATCTTGCCGTGCTGTGTTCCTCGAAGGAGGGAACGGGAATTGAAGATGTTCTCGAAGCAGTTGTGGCCAGGATTCCGCCCCCGGCGGAAAATTCCGATAAACCTCTTGCGGCGCTGATCTTCGATGCCCACTACGACCCGTTCCGGGGCACTATCGTAAGCTGCCGCGTCTTTGATGGAAAGGTCCGGCCCGGAGACCTCATACGGCTCATGTATAACGGAGCGGTCCACAAGGTCGAGGAGGTGGGGTTCTTTCGGCTCTTCAGAGACCCCCAGCCGGAACTTTCGGCGGGTTCGGTTGGATACCTGATCGCTGGCATAAAGACCGTTGCCGACGTCCGGATCGGCGACACCATCACCATGGATACGAATCCCGTTGAAGCCCGGCTGCCCGGATTCAAAGATGTAAAGCCGGTAGTCTTTTCGTCGATCTATCCCATTTCTTCCGATGAGTATCCATCGCTTGTGGATTCGCTCGAAAAGTACAAGCTAAACGATGCCGCCCTGATCTATCAAAAAGATTCCTCTGCGGCCCTGGGCCAGGGTTTCCGTTGCGGCTTCCTTGGGCTTCTGCACCTCGAGATAGTCCAGGAGCGGCTCGAACGCGAGTTCGACCAGGCCATTATCATGACGGCCCCGAGCGTCCAATACCAGTTCAAACTGAATGACGGTACCGAACTTACGGTGGAAAACCCTCAGTATTACCCCGACCCAATTCTTATCAAAAACTCGGCGGAGCCCTTCATAAAGGCAACGATCATCATCCCCGAACGCTACATGGGCGCGGTGATGAAACTATGCCTGGAGCGCCGGGGATCCAATCCGAGGATTGCCTACCCGACTACGGCGCGGGTGGAAATCACTTTCGATATGCCCCTTGCCGAAGTGGTATTCGATTTCTACGACAGGCTCAAAACTATCACGCAGGGGTACGGTTCATTCGACTACGAACTTATTGAATACCGCGACAGCGACCTGGTTAAGCTGGACATCCTGGTGAACGGGGAGAGGGTGGACGCTCTTTCGATAATAGTGCATCGCGACCGCGCAAGGGAGTGGGGGCTCCAGGTCTGCGACCGCCTCAAGGAGGAAATTCCAAGGCACAACTTCAAAATTGCAATCCAGGGCGCGATCGGTGGGAAAATAATCTCCCGCTCGACCATTTCACCCTTCAGAAAAGACGTTACCGCCAAATGCTACGGCGGAGATATCACGCGTAAGAGGAAACTCCTCGAAAAGCAGAAGAAGGGCAAAAAAAGGATGAAAATGGTAGGCAACGTGGAAATCCCGCAGAGTGCCTTCGTTTCAGTCCTAAAAGCCAGAGATGAATAACCGGCAAAACCATCGCAAAAACCCCGGCCTCTACGTTCACGTCCCATTCTGCCGATCTAAGTGCCTCTACTGCGACTTTTACTCCATCGCATCCCAGACCTCTATTCCCACATGGCTTGAAGCCGTGCAGAGGGAAATGCGCCTGTACGGGGAAGATTGCGGGGATGAACACCGAGGAAAATTCCAAAATTTCGATTCACTCTACCTCGGAGGCGGCACGCCCACCATCCTTTCTGAACGGGACCTCGCCGCTCTGATGGAGTCCGCCCGCAAGTACTTTACATTTTCCCCCGAGCCGGAAATCACGATTGAAGCCAATCCAGACAGCCTCTCCGCCGGCAAGCTGCAAAACATCCGTGACCTTGGCATAAATCGAATAAGCCTTGGTGTCCAATCCCTCGATGACGCCGATCTGAAATACCTTGGAAGAACTCACAGCGCAAATCAGGCCGTGAAGGCGCTGGAAATGATCCGTTTCAGCGGATTTACCAATATCTCGGTGGACCTCATCTACGGCCTTGAAACTCAGAACTTGCGGGGATGGAGAAAAACCCTGGACAAAATCCTCGAATTCAGGCCCGAACACCTGTCATGCTACCAACTGACCTTCGAGCCTGGCACCCCGTTAGGCAAAATGAAGGCAGCCGGCAAAGTCCGCTCCATCGGAGATAAGCTCGAAGCCGCCTTTTTTATCTACACCTCGCGCTATCTTGAAAGAGAAGGTTACTTACATTACGAAATCTCCAATTTCGCTCGAGCCACGGAACTTACATCCTGCCACAATCAAAAATACTGGACCCACACTCCGTATCTCGGCCTCGGCCCCTCCGCCCATTCCTTTTACTCCGGCACCAGATGGTGGAATGTAAAGTCGGTCAAGAAATACTGCCAACTCCTTGCTGAAGGAACACCGCCGGTTGAATCCTCCGAAATCCTCACTGAAGATCAACTGGATCTTGAATCGCTCTACCTCGGCCTACGAACAAGTGCAGGGATTGACCTTAATGAACTCGGGGCCGACCCGGGAATGAGCGGTGCTTTAGCTGAAATGCAGAGGACCGGCTTGGTAAAGATAAGCAATGGACGAATCAAACCCACCCGCAAAGGTTTTCTGGTGGCGGACAGTCTACCGCTTATGTTTCAGGGTTGAGGCTTATGGATACATAAATCCCTGGCTGCATATCAACTTAGTGGCCATGATATTATTCGGTTTTGAGGTGCATACATGATTGATAAGGTGTGGTGGACTCGTAAAAATTCTTGGTGGAAAATAAGATTTTGTCCAGGGCAACGAACATTGGGTAGGGGCAAATGATTATTTGCCCCTACAATGGGTTTTTCGCATCGCCGGAAATAATTCCGGGCTTTTGACCGATATCAACGGTTAATGCTACCCAATGAAATCTGTAAACCATGCATGAGGATTCTCCTGCTTCCGATTCTCTCCCCATAATTTCCCCTTTACATTTTTCCAAAATGTGGTGAACTGAGGGATAAACTACAGGCATGAAAGGCTTGTATTGCGGCGGAACCTTTTGGGCGGCAGGAGGTCCGGAGTGAGACTTCCGGATGCTCTTCAGATTAATAAGAGTTTGCTGCAATCGCAAATTTGCCTTCCTTTCTTTTCGGTCCTAATTTGTGAAGTTGCGACAAAACTTCTCATTTAGACGTTCAGTTCGGCCGATTCAGGCAGTATTGTATTTGACCAAATTAGAAATTGCCTACTTTGAGTCAGGCGCAAATAAGATCCGGTTCCATGCTCACCGCGAGGACCTCAACCCATTTTCTTTTTTAAAGGAGTTGGATAATGCCCTCGGATCAGATTCTCGAATTCCTGAAGACCAATGTTGAGTTGTTCAAGGACTTCCCCCAGGACCGCCTCAAGGGACTGGTCGCGGGGTCTCGGGTTTCAACCTTCGAGCCTAACGAGGCAATTATAAAATTTGGTGAAGAGGGCCATTTCCTCAATGTTCTCATTGAGGGCGAGGCTGCGGCGTCGCGTACCGACGATTCCGGGGACAGGCTTCAAGTCGGGGTTTTGCGAAGGGGAGACGTTTTTGGTGAGATCGCCTTGATGACAGGCGAGAAGACCTCCGCCGATGTTATCGGGATAAGTTGCTGCAGGGTGCTGCAAATCCCGCAGAATTTCTTCCTGAGTGAATTGATAACCTTTCCTCCGGCCGTCAAGCTGCTATCTAAGACTATAACCGACCGCCTCAAGAGCGCGGCTTCGAGTGAAGCAGCGCGCGCCCTGGCGGCTTCGGCTTTTCGCGGCAGCGACGACCCTTACGGATTCAAACTCAAGAGCGCAGTGCCGGCTAAAATCCTGGTGGTTAACTGTGGCTCATCCTCGCTCAAGTACAGCTTTTTCGATACAGAGAAACCTGACAATAATGTTCGTGGAACAGTTGACAGGATCGGTTCTGCGGGAACCAGAAACAAGCTCGATTGCAAAGCGAAGGAGCTGTCGTTCGACCTTCCCCAGGGCGACCACAGCCAAGCCTTGAAGGCGGTGATAGATGTGCTCCTGTCAGATAATGTGGGGTGTATCGGTTCGATTGACGACATAACGGCGGTCGGCCACAGGGTCGTGCACGGAGGCGAGATTTTCCATTCCGCTGAAGTCATAAACGAGAAGGCCCTGAGCGATCTTGAGGGGCTGATACCGCTTGCGCCGCTTCATAACCCCATAAATATCGCCGGGATCAAGGAGGCTATGAAGTTTCTCCCGGATGTACCGCACGTGGCGGTCTTCGACACTTCATTCCATCAGACAATGCCGCCTTATGCATACCTCTACGGCCTACCCTACGACTGCTACGAGCAGGATGGAATCAGGCGCTACGGTTTCCACGGCATGTCGCATGGCTATGTCGGCTTAAGGGCGGCGGAATTTCTGAAGCGGCCTTTCAATGAGCTGGGGATAATCTCCTGCCATCTCGGAAACGGCGCGTCTATATGCGCCATCGACCACGGTCGCTCGGTGGATACCTCAATGGGTCTCACCCCCGTCGAAGGGTTAATAATGGGCAGCCGGTGCGGCGATCTCGACCCCGCTGTCCTGCTGCACCTGATGCGCACAAAAAGCTACGGCCCGGAAGAGTTGAGCCATATCATAAACGATCAGAGTGGCCTCAAAGGGCTTTCCGGCATCTCGAACGACATGCGTGAGATCGAAGGGGCGGCGGAGGCCGGCGACCACCGGGCCCTTCTGGCGTTCAAGACCTTCTGCTACAAGGTACGTAAATATATTGGCGCATATATGGCCGCAATGGGAGGACTCGATACCCTCATTTTCACGGGAGGAATCGGGCAAGGGAGCGCCGGGGTTCGCAGCCTTGCCTGTCAGGGGCTCGGATACATGGGGATAAAGGTTTCGGAAGAGCGAAACGTGAGTGCCCGGGGGTTCGAGAGGGTGTGCGAAATTTCGACCGATGATGCCGCCGTGCGGGTACTGGTTGTCCCAACCGACGAGGAATTGATGATCGCCAGGGAGACCCTGAGGGCGCTTGGACGCAACCAGATTACAAGGGTAATTCGCCGTCAGGAACCGGCCCCTGTTCCTATCGAGGTCTCGGCGCATCATGTGCACCTGTGCCAGGCTGACGTTGAAACACTCTTCGGCCCCGGCCAGCAGCTTACCCCCGAATCCGATCTGTCGCAGCCCGGACAGTTTGCGTGTAAGGAAAAAGTCACCCTGATCGGCCCCAAAGGGCGGGTCGAACGCGTCCGGGTGCTCGGACCGACTCGACCGGCAAGCCAGGTCGAGATTTCAATGACCGAGCAGTTCATTCTCGGAATTCACCCACCGGTTCGCCAGTCGGGCGACCTCGACGGCAGCCCCGGAGTAACACTGGAAGGGCCGAATGGCCAGGTGACGTTGGAGCAAGGCGTGATCTGCGCGCTTCGCCACATTCACATGTCCCCGGAGGAGGCCCTGCGCTACGGCCTGCGGGACAAGAGCCTGGTGAAGGTAAACGTCAAAGGCGAAAGGGAACTGATTTTCGGGGGAGTTTTGGTTCGAGTCCATCCCAGCTTCAAACTGGCCATGCATATCGATACGGATGAAGCCAACGCCGCGGAGATTTCCACGGGTATGATCGGCTACATCGATGGGATTCAGAGCAAAGGGCCTTAGCACTGGCTATTTTAAAGACTATCCAGGATGCATGGAGAGCGGGGGAGTTTTTTCCCCCGCTCTTTTACCTTAATCTACAAATCTGGAGGCCCGGAGGGCGCAATGAAGCGAAGATCTATTGCCTCAGCCTGTTGTCTTATTCTCCTTGTTCTGTTCTTCTCCGCTGCAAGCACGGCGGCTGATTCCATCAAGCTGCCGAGTCCCCGCACCGATGGCGGAAAACCCCTGATGCAGGCACTAAAAGAGAGGATGTCAAACCGCACCTTCAGCGATCGGAAAATCCCGATGCAGACACTTTCCGATCTTCTGTGGGCCGCATTCGGGATTAATAGGCAGGATGGAAAGAGGACGGCGCCTTCGGCGAAAAACTGGCAGGAGATGGACATCTATGTTGCGGCCCCTGAGGGCCTTTTCCTCTGGGATCCAAAAGAAAACGTCCTCAATCCGATCCAGTCCAAAGATATGAGGGAATTGGCCGGTACACAGCGATACGCCAAGGATGCGGCGATAAACCTCATCTATGTAGCGGATTTCGCCAAGGTAGATGGCGGAGGATACGACCAGAACACCCTCGTTGGCGCCGATACGGGTTTTATCTCCCAGAATGTCTATCTCTATTGCGCTTCGGAAGGGCTTGCGACCGTGGTTCGCGCATCCATAGACAGGGATGCTTTGGCAAAGGAAATGAAATTGAGGCCCGAGCAGAAGATCATTCTCGCTCAATCGGTAGGGTACCCGAAAAAGTGAGTCTGCGTGAGAGGAAGCACGAGCGGCAGGCTGGAAAGCCTGCCCCACATGCCACATGAGCCGCACAGCGGCAAGGGGTGTGGGGAGCGCGCTGGTTGTAGCACGGTCTCCCGACCGTGCTACCAGCGCCAACCGAAGGTCTCCCCCTGTTTCCAAATAATTGGAGACCTACGGTCGAGGGCATGACGTGATCAGGAGACCACGCCATAACAAGTATCGTTCAATGCCCAAGCTGTGTTCAAAGTTGATGTAGCATCGGGCCTTGTGCCCGTCAAATCTCCAAACGCCCACAAGGGGCTATACTACATTCTAGACCTGTTCTCGATGCAATCTTGAACGAAATGGCCATAAGAAGACCTTATTAGTGCTGCCGGTTTTTCATTTTTCGAAGACGCAATGACGAAGGGGTGACCTCGAGCAGTTCGTCATCGGAGATGTATTCCATGGCTTGTTCGAGGCTGAACTGTCGCGGAGGAATGATTCTCAGTGCCTCATCCGAACCCGAGGCCCGCATATTGGTCAGCTTTTTTTCCTTGGTGATATTTACCCAGATGTCCTCAGCGCGTGAATTCTCGCCTACAATCATGCCCGGATAGACCGGCTCTCCCGGATTCACAAAAATCGTTCCGCGCGGCTGCAGATGAAAAATGGCGAAAGTGACCGATTTCCCCTCACGGTCGGAGACCAGCACCCCGTTGGGGCGGCCGGAGATATCTCCAGCGTGCGGCCGGTACCCGATAAGCAGGGTGTTGAGTATCCCGGTACCGCGCGTTTCAGTCATAAACTGGCTGCGAAAGCCGATAAGCCCGCGGGATGAAATCTCGAATTCCAGGCGGACGCGGCCAAACCCGTGATTGATCATTTTGGTCATCCGCCCGCGCCGGGAACTCATCATCTCGGTGACAATGCCTATGAATTCCTCGGGCAGGTCTATTATGGCAAGTTCCATCGGCTCGCAGAGCTGTCCTACAATTTCTTTGGTAATTACTTTTGGCCTGGACAGGGAAAGCTCGAATCCTTCCCTGCGCATGGTTTCGACCAGGACGGCCAGTTGCAGTTCTCCTCTGGCGCTCACCCGGTATGATTCACGGTTTTCCGCCTGTTCGACCCGAAGGCTCACGTTATAGAGGAGTTCCTTGTCGAGGCGCTCTTTAATGTGGCGGGAAGTAAGGTATTTACCCTCCTTTCCGGCCAGAGGCGATATATTGACGGAGAAGACCATCGATATGGTAGGCTCCTCGACCGATATGGTGGGCAGGGGACGCGGGTCCAGAGGATCACCCAGTGTGTCTCCTATGAAGATGTCGTCGAGCCCTGCTACCGCGGCGATATCGCCTGCTTCGGCTGTCTGCCTGGATACGCGGTTCAAGCCCTCGTATGTGTAAACCTCGCTGAGGGAAGCCTTCCGGGATGTTCCGTCAGCTTTGAGGAGCAAGACCTCCTTGCCTTGCTCAAGGGTGCCGTTTACGATCTTTCCAATCGCGATCCTGCCGACGTAATCGCTATGATTCAGGGTCGTTACCAGAAACTGGAGCGGGGCCTCCGGGTCGACTTTCGGTGCGGGAATAGAAGAGATGATAGTATCGAACAGCGGGACAAGATCGCGCCCCGGACTTTCGGGTTCGGTCAGCGCGATGCCCGCCCTGGCGTTCGTGTAGAGTACGGGAAAGTTGAGCTGCTCCTCGGTTGCATCCAAATCTATGAAAAGATCGTAGGTTTCATCGAGGACCTCGCTTATCCGCCGATCCGAGCGGTCGATTTTATTTATGACCAGAATTGGAGGCAGCCCGAGCGCCAGGGCTTTTCCGAGTACAAACCGCGTCTGGGGCAGCGGTCCTTCGGTTGCATCGACCAGAAGCAAGACGCCTTCGACCATGTTCAGGGTCCGCTCGACCTCACCACCAAAATCCGCATGTCCCGGCGTATCGACTATATTTATTTTTACCCCTTTGTACACAATGGCCGTATTCTTAGCCATTATGGTGATGCCCTTTTCCCGCTCGAGGTCAAGGCTGTCCATCACCCGCTCCGCGACCTGCTCGTTGGACCGGAAAATTCCGCTCTGCCAGAGCATGGCATCAACGAGCGTCGTTTTTCCGTGATCGACGTGGGCAATAATGGCCAGGTTGCGGATATTGTCGCGTTTCTGCATTAAACTACCTTTCTTAACCGAACCGATGATATTCGGAGAAAATTCAGAGATGAAAAAGCCCGGAATAATGCCCGACCATATGAACATAGCCAACAGCCGGGTTGTTCCGCTAAAATTATAGCCGGTCTAGCGGCGAATTTTTCAGTTTATCACTTTTTTAGTACAGAAGTCTGCATCTTAATGCAGGCGCGGGAGCAGGCAGGGGGAACCATGACACTGTGGGTGGACGCCGATGCGTGTCCGGGAGCGATCAAAGAGCTTATTATCCGCACGGCGATACGGCTGAAAATAAATACCATATTTGTGGCTAATAAGTACATCAGCACTCCTGAGACCAGCTTTGTATCGAACCTCAGAATTGGTGCGGATCCCGAAGCGGTTGACCTGTATATAGTCGAAAACGCCCAGCCGGGAGATTTCGTGGTCACCCAGGATATTCCGCTGGCGTCCGCCCTGGTGCCGAGGGGGATTACAGTCATAGGTACAAGGGGGCAGCTTTTCACGGAAGCAAACATCGGGGAGCGGCTCTCGATCCGCAACTTCATGCAGGACCTTCGCGATTCCGGGGGAATCACACCCGGCCCCAGGGAGTTCTCGCAAAAAGACAGGCAGCGCTTTGCCGATACTCTCGATAGAGAAATAACCAGATACATGAGGCGCAAACCGGATGAGACTGACCCGGCGGGTGGAAAACCTTAGGAGCTGAGTTGGTCCCTTGTCCAAGGACATCATACCTCGATCTCTGAATCAGGGATTGCTCCCTTCCGCAAAAGAGTACCGAATTACTGTTCTGATCGAGCTACAAAGCAAAATCTTGAATAGTCATTGTCTTCATGCCCCTTTCCGATATAAATAGAAATTCAAAAATGGGGGGGGGAGAGACGCATGTATTCAGCCGTTACAGGGGATGGTGGTTTGGAAACCAGGGGAAACTGGAAGGGAATTATACTTGCCGGAGGCTCAGGTACTCGCCTCTATCCCATAACCAAAGCGATCAGCAAACAGCTTTTGCCCATATATGACAAACCGATGATCTATTATCCCCTTTCGGTCCTGCTGCTGGCCGGGATAAAGGACATACTCATAATCTCGACTCCCCACGATCTTCCCAAGTTCAAGGTTCTTCTCGAAGACGGCAGTCAATGGGGCGTAAAATTTTCGTATATCGAGCAGGAGTACCCGGCGGGCCTGGCCCATGCCTTTATACTTGGCAGGGAATTTATCGGCGGGGATAAGGTATGCCTCATCCTTGGCGACAATATCTTTTACGGGCACGGATTCCAGCAAATTCTCGCCAGGTCGGCGGGACTGGAGTCGGGCGGGCTTGTTTTCGGCTATTATGTCAAGGACCCGGAACGCTACGGGGTGGTTGAGTTCGATGAGACCGGCAGGGTACTCGGGATAGAGGAGAAACCGGCCCGTCCAAAATCGAGCTACGCGGTTCCGGGCCTTTATTTTTTCGATAACCGCGTCTCCGAAATAGCATCAGGCCTGAGGCCATCGGCGCGGGGAGAACTCGAGATTGCCGATGTAATAAATACCTACCTCGAGTTGGGCGAGCTGAGAGTTGAGCTGCTTGGGCGCGGCTTTGCCTGGCTGGACACCGGGACACACGACTCGCTGCTCGAAGCATGCACTTTTGTCGAGACCATTGAGAAGCGCCAGGGGCTCAAGGTCGCATGTATCGAGGAAATTGCCTATCGGATGGGCTACATCGATAAAGGCCAATTGAAAAAGCTGGCGGAGCCTTTGATGAAGAATGCCTATGGCGAGTACATACTGAAATTGCTCGATACCGAGGCTCCCAGATCCCCGGCGCTTGGGCTGTGATTGTGAATATCACAGGCCGCGCTAAAACTTCCAGAGCCAGGAATAGCTCCAGCCAAACCCCGCCCGGTGTATAATCTCTTCCATCGCGGAGCAAATTAATGAGAATTTCAGTTCGCATCCTTGTTGCGTGCCTTCTATCCGTTGCGGTCGCTTGCGGCGAATCGCCCGATTTAAAGAAGGCGCGCTACTTTGAAAATGGGGACAAACTCTTCGAGCAGAAGCAATATAGCGAAGCAGCAGTTGAATACACCAATGTATTGAAAATCGAGGAAGGCAATAAGGCTGCCTGCGAGAAGCTTGCTCAGGTCTATTCCGTCATTGGAGATCCAGCAGCCCAGCTTTCTTACCTGTTGAAGGCCAAGGGCACAGACCCCGGAGATTTCGAGCTTAGGTTGAGGATAGCGAGGCTTCAGCTCACGTTGGAAAAAATCGTGGAGAGCCGCGAGGAACTGCAGTTCGTTGTCGGGAAAGATCCTCAGAATCTGGAAGCACTCTTTTTGCTGTCGGATTGCGCTAAAACACCGGCTGAAGTCAACGACGCAATCGTACGCCTTACAGCCGCCGCCCCCGTTGCCGGGAATCCGAAATACTCAGCGGCCCTCGGTCGGTTGCATCTGAAAAGGGGCGATTTTACTAAAGCCGAAAGTTTCTTTTACGATGCCCTGACCGGCGAATCTAATTTGATGGAAGCCCATCTGGGCCTTGGCGACCTTGCCGCGATCAAAAAGGATTTCCACCAGGCCGAGCAGGAATACAAGGCGGCGGTCGACCTGGTGCCCGAGATTTCCACAGTGCACGTCAGGCTTGCCGATTTCTATATCTACGCGGGCAAACCGGCCCAGGCCAGACAGGTCCTTGAAGAGGCGCTCCAGAGATCCCCCGGTTTCCTCCCGGCCATGCACAGAATGGCTCGAATAGCTCTTGGGGAAGGAGACCTGGAAGAATGCTCCAAGATCGCCGATGCTATTCTTCAAAAGGACCCGACCGACCTGGACTCAAAAACGCTGCGGGCTGAAATCCTCCTTTCCCGAAAGGAGCCGGCCGAAGCGGAAAAGATCCTCCAGGAGATCACGAGTGCGCGACCTGATCTTCCGGTTCCAAACTTCCTTATGGGTCTCGCCGCGATGGGTAAATGGGATCTTACAGGAGCCAGAAGCTTTTTCGAAAAGGCGCTGGACCAGGATCCGTACCTGAGTGATGCCGCACTGCGCCTAGCGGAAGTAAACGTCCGGATGGGCTTCTATGATCCCGCAAACGAGTTGCTGAATAGATTGCTCGACAGGGACCGCGGCAACCTTGATGCTATTTTCCTCCTGTCGGAGGCGGCCAGGAGCAGCACTGCGATAAAATCGGCAATTGAACGCATCGAGCCGCTTCAGTTCCAGTTTGGCAACGATTCCCGGTTTAATCTGGCGTTGGCCTCCCTTTATCTCAAGGACAACAGCATCAACAAGGCCGAAGAGATCCTTAAGCGAATGCTGATCGGAGAGCCGGAATCCGTTCAGACCCACCTGCTCATGGCAGAGTTGCTGCTTAGGAAAAACGATATCGCGGCGGCGGAAAAAGAATTTCTGGATGCATCCGGGAAAGCTCCCTCACCATCAGGAGCACAGATCATGCTGGCCGAGTTCTATTATGGCCAGAAAAGGACCGATGAGGCCAAAAAGGTCCTTGCGGACCTCAGTGCAAATTCACCCGATTTTTTTCCGGCATCTTTTGCTCTGGCAAGGATCGCCTTTGACGAGCGGCACTTCGCTGAAGCGCAAATACTGCTTGAAACCGTTTTGAAGAAAAATCCCGTTCACGTGGATGCCCTGATTTTAAAGGGACAGGTAAGCCTTGCCGAAAAAAGGCCGTCTGAAGCACTCCACGATTTTAGCGAAGCTCTGAAACTGAATCCCCTTTCCGTGAATGCCATCTATCTTGCCGGTCTGGCACACATGCAGTCCGGCGATATGGACGGTGCAAGGAAATCTTTTACCGAGGCAATAAGGATTCAGCTTGACTTTTTCGAACCCAGACTCAGGCTGGCCGAAATCGAGATTGGTTCAGGGGCTTTCCAGCCGGCGATAGAGCACCTTCAATTCCTACTGGACAAAGGATCGAAGGAACCTTCCATTGATCTGCTCATGGGTACCGCATACCTGGGCGGGAACTCTCCGTTAAAAGCGGACCCTTTCCTGCATAAATACTCTCAAGCAGTTCCCGGCGACCTGCGGGGCAAGTACCTGCTTTGCCTTTCAGACAAGTTGCAGGGAAAGAATGGCGAGGCGATGAGCTGTTTCGAGGAGGTGCTTAAAGCCTCCCCGGAATCCATCGAACCCCTGGCCCAGATGGTCTCTATCGAGCTATCGGAAGAAAAAAATGATCTGGCCCTCGCAAGGGTTATGGAACAGATCGAGATTTCTCCGTCAAAGTCGCCCCGCAACAGGCAACAGGACTCAGGAGATAAACACCTGGCAGGCTTGTACCAGCTCCTGGGTCGGGTGCACGCCGTTCGAAACGAATTCGACCAGGCTGAAAACGCCTATCTAAAAGCGCTCGACAACAACCCGGGCTCGTTGCCGGACCTGATCGAGCTGATCCAGTTGTATACGACCTCCAAACAATTCGATAAAGCCGCGCCAAGGGTGCGGGAAGCGATCGCCGATCATTCCGCTGATGTCTCGGTCTTGATGCTCGCCGGTACCTTTTACCAGCAGATCCACGAATTCCCCAAAGCCCGAGACGCCTACGAAACGCTGCTTGCGGTGAAGCCCGACTTTGCGGCGGCCGCAAACAATCTCGCATATCTATACTGCGAGGAGCTGGGGGATCTCGAAAAAGCGTTTCGCCTTGCCAGCAAGGCCCGCGAGGGCGCCCCTGAAGATCCCAACATTGCGGACACCCTCGGATGGGTTCTCTACAAGCAGGGAAACTACGAAGACGCACTCAAATTAATCGAGGAAAGCTCCTCGAAGGTTCCCGAAAACATCGAGGTACTGTTCCATCTGGGGATGACCCACTACAGGCTTGGCAATCCAGATAAGGCAAAAAAGGCTCTGAATCGGGCTCTGCTGATCCAACCCGATTTCAGCGGCGCGGCGGAAGCAAACAAAGCACTGGCGGAAATGGCTGTAGAATAACGATGAGGGGAGAGAGATGAGCGACCGGCCCAGGTTTTTTTATCCCTTGCAGGTTCGGTACGTGGAAACGGACATGCAGGGGCATGTATTTTTCGGTAATTATTTCATTTACTTCGACGTGGGCCTGATCGAGTACCTTAAGGCCGTTGGGTTCTCCTATAATGATTTTATCGAGACCGGGGCGGATTTCTTCTACGTTGCAACCGACTGCCAGTATCAGGGAAGGGCTTTTTTCGACGACACCCTTCATGTTCACACCCGCATAAGCAAGATCGGCACTACCAGCTTCACCTTCGAATTTGCGATTTTCGAAGAGACTGAAGACCGACCTATATGTACAGGACATATAGTTGCAGTTACCGTCGATCTAAAAACAAGGGAGAAGATCCCGGTTCCGGAAAAATTCAGGAAAGCTGTTTCTGATTTTGAGAACCGGAAGGAATGATTCCAAGGCGCAAGCAATTCGGATTGATGCCGCCCGGCCAAAAGAGTAATATCTCACGCTCAAGCCGAACGTTATTACGCCAACTGTTTTGCGGAATGAACCTGCTTGCATTTCACCCTTTCTGCGCGGTACTGTTATTGGGTAGCAAACTGTTCAAACCCCGAGGCATTCATGTCGGATAAGATCTTTATTTTTTCGCCGGCGCAGATCCGGATTTTTCTTTCAGCAATATTCGTTGTCGCCATTTTTTCCACCCTTTCCTGCTCTCGAGATAGTTCTGCCAAGGGGCGGCCCCAGTCGAGGCCTGAAGTTCCGGTGACGGTTGCCGCAGCCGTTCAAAAAGATGTTCCGGTGCAGATAAAGGCCATCGGAAAAGTACAAGCCTACTCGACTGTTACCGTCAAGGCGCAGGTTCCCGGAGAGCTTCTCTCGGTTCACTTCAGGGAGGGACAGGACGTCAGGAAGGGGGATCTTCTTTTCACCATTGATCCCCGCCCATTCGAGGCCCAACTGAAGCAGGCGGAAGCAAACCTCGCCAGGGATCGGGCGCAGCTTGCGAACGCAAAGAAACAGACCGAACGCTACGGCACCGTTGTCAGCAAGGGGTATGTCTCGCAGGACCAGTATGACAGTATCTCCGCCAATGCTTCAGCGCTCGATGCAACCGTGCGCGCGGGGGAAGCAGCCGTTGAGAACGCAAAGCTTTCACTCAAGTATTGCTACATCCGCTCGCCAATAGATGGGTGCGCGGGTGAGCTAAAAGTTCACGCGGGAAATGTCGTGAAAGCAAACGATGAAGCCCTGCCCCTGGTTGTGATTAATCAGGTCAGCCCTATTTTCGTCACCTTTTCAGTCCCGGAGCAGAATCTTCCCGAAATCAAGAAACATAAGGCGGAAGGAAAACTGGAGGTCTTCGCCTCCGTTCCCGGAAGTGAAAATGAGCTTGCCCGTGGTGAGCTTACGTTTATGGACAATGCAGTCGATTTCTCGACCGGCACAATCCAGCTCAAGGCACAATTTTCAAATAAGGACAGATCGCTATGGCCCGGACAGTTCACGAATGTGAGCCTCACCCTGGAGCAGCAGAAAGGGGCGGTGCTCGTCCCCTTCGAGGCTGTTCAAGCGGGCCAGCACGCCCAGTATGTCTTTGTCGTTAAATCTGACAACACGGTCGAATATCGTACAGTATCGCCTGGCAGGACCATCGGGGCGGATGTAATAATCGAGAAAGGGGTGTCCCCCGGCGAGTCAGTTGTAACGGACGGCCAGTTCCGGCTTGCAGACGGGTCCAGGGTAAAGGTGGTCGAGAAAGGCAACCAGGCTGAGTGATCCCGCGCGATTGGTATTCTGAATGAATCTCCCTGAACTATTTATAAAAAGACCTGTCATGACGACCCTTGTCATGATGGCCATTCTCCTGTTCGGCTATATCGGATATCGGGAACTTCCGGTCAGTGAACTTCCAAACGTGGACTATCCCACAATAGAAGTAACGGCGAACCTGCCGGGATCGAGTCCCGAAACAATGGCCGCATCCATTGCGACTCCTCTGGAGAGGGAATTTTCGACGATCGCGGGCCTGGACTCGATGACTTCCTACAGCGCGCAGGGGGTTAGCAGGATAACGCTGCAGTTCACGCTGGAGCGCAACATAGACGGGGCCGCCCAGGATATTCAGACGGCCATATCTAAGTCCCAGCGCCTGCTGCCGGCCGATATGCCCACACCACCCTATTTCCGCAAGGTTAATCCGGCCGATCAGCCCGTTCTCTATCTTGCGCTCAGCTCGCCGATCCTCCCACTTTCCACCGTTGATGAATACGCCCAGACGCTTCTTGCGCAGCGAATATCCATGATAAGCGGTGTTGCGCAGGTTCAGGTATTCGGATCGCAAAAATTCGCCGTGCGCGTGCGGGTAAACCCCGATGCGTTGCGCTCGATGGGAATAGGCATAGATGAGGTCGAGGCCGCTGTCTCGAAAGCCAACGTCAATCTGCCGACCGGGACGCTATATGGCAGCAACAGGGCTTTTACGATTCAGGCTTCCGGGCAGCTCACAAAGGCCGCCGCCTACCGCGGCCAGATAGTTGCCTACAGGAACGGCTCGCCGGTCAGGCTGCAGGACCTCGGGAGCGTGGTCGACAGCGTTGAAAACAACAAGATCGCGGCCTGGTACAGCACACGGGAGAAAAGCTCGCGGGCGATCACCCTTGCCGTTCAGCGCCAACCCGGCACAAATACCGTCGAAGTTGTCGAATCGATAAAGCAGCTCCTCCCCTATTTTCGCGCCCAGATGCCGGAATCCATCAACCTCGATATCCTGTATGACCGTTCCGAGACCATCCGCGACTCAATAGAGGACGTGAAGTTTACCCTTTATCTCAGCATCGCCCTGGTCGTGCTGGTGATTTTCCTCTTTCTGCGAAACGTTTCAGCGACGATCATCCCCAGCTTAGCCCTTCCGATGTCGATAATCGGCACCTTTGCGGTAATGCAGCCGCTTGGATTCAGCCTTGATAATCTCTCTCTGATGGCCTTGACGCTGTGCGTCGGATTCGTCGTCGATGACGCGATAGTCATGCTCGAAAATATCTTCCGGCACCTGGAAATGGGAAAGAGTAATCTACAGGCCGCCCTTGACGGATCACGCGAAATCGGTTTCACGATCGTTTCAATGACCCTGTCGCTTGCAGCCGTTTTTATACCGCTTCTTTTCATGGGCGGGATTCTGGGACGACTTTTCAGGGAATTCGCGGTCACTATAGGCGTAGCAATCCTTGTCTCGGGCTTCGTTTCGCTGACGCTCTCGCCTATGCTGTGCAGCCGCTTTCTGAAAAGTAACGGACACAATGGGAATTCTCGAACCGGCAGGATTTTCGATATTTCCGAGCGCGTTTTCCAGGGTATGCTGCGGTTATACGAATGGACGCTCCGCAGGGCGCTAAATCATCACCGGTTTGTTTTTACACTCTCGCTCGCACTTATATTTGTCACAATTTTTCTTTTCTACATCGTCCCCAAAGATTTCATACCGGGGCAGGACACCAGCCAGATCAATGCCGCTACTGAAGCCGCGCAGGGCATATCGTTCGATGCCATGGTGCAGCGCCAGAGGGCGGCAATCGAGGTGGTACGCGACGATCCCGCGATCGAGGGCTTCATGGCCGCGGCGGGTGCGACCGGAATGAGTCCGACCGGCAACACCGGGCGAATGTTCATACATTTGAAGAACCCCAAAGAGCGCGAAGGCGTGGTGGAAGTCATTCAAAGGCTTCGACAGAAGGTTGCCGAAATACCGGGCCTTACCGTCGTGATGCAAAATCCACCGGTTATCCAGATAGGCGGCCGGGTTTCGAAGGGCCAGTACCAGTATACTCTCCAGGGCACTGACGTTAAGGACCTCTATAAATATGCCCCCCTGCTCGAATCCAAATTCAAGTCTCTGGACGATCTGCAGGATGTTACAACGGACATGCAAATCGCCAATCCCGAGGTGATGGTGAACATCGACCGCGACAAGGCGAATGCCCTCGGGATCTCGGCCGAACAGGTCGAAAATGCACTCTACAGCGCCTATGGTTCCCGGCAGGTGTCTACGATCTACACCCCGATAAATCAATATCAGGTAATCATGGAAGTTGAACACGACTATCAAACCGAGCCCTCTTCACTCTCATCTCTCTACATCCGCTCGGCCGGCGGCAAGCTGGTGCCATGCGACAGCATCGCAACCCTGACGCAACGTGTAGGCCCGCTTACCGTGAATCACACCGGCCAGTTCGCCTCGGTGACGATCTCGTTTAACCTTAGGCCCGGCGTCGCGCTCGGCGATGCGGTATCGAAGATCCAGAAGGCCACGAGCGAACTGCGGCTTCCATCCACCCTCTCGGCCAACTTCCAGGGTACGGCACAGCAGTTCCAGTCCTCGATGAAGGGACTATGGGTGCTGCTCGTACTGGCGGTTCTCGTCATCTATATGGTGCTTGGAATCCTCTACGAGAGTTTCATCCATCCGCTGACCATCCTTTCGGGACTGCCCTCAGCCGGCGTGGGAGCACTTCTCACCCTTTTGATTTTCCGGGTTGACCTTAGCATTTACGCCTTCGTCGGGATTATCATGCTTGTGGGGATCGTAAAGAAGAACGCAATCATGATGATCGACTTCGCCCTCGGAGCCCAGAGGTCCGAGGGAAAGTCTCCGTCGGACGCAATTTTCGAAGGATGCCTCCTGCGATTCCGGCCTATAATGATGACCACTATGGCGGCCCTTATGGGAACGCTGCCGATTGCGATGGGCATCGGGGCGGGGGCCGAGGCGCGCCGACCTCTCGGCCTTGCGGTAGTCGGGGGGCTAATACTTTCGCAGCTTCTTACCCTGTATATAACTCCGGTTGTCTATATCTACATGGAATCATTTGTCCAGTGGCTGCGCGGATTCTCCCGCGGTTCGCGAAAAAAGCCTGCCCTGCCCGGTGGCGTCGAGGCAGAGCAAACCCGGCCGACAATAGCGGCTAAGTAGCCGATCGAGGAGCGCTAATGGCAAACGGGCATCAACTTCGAATCGAAGCCGACGGAATCAGCCTCGCTGCTGCCGTGCACCTGCCCCAAAAGACCCCTGCCCCGGTTATCATTTGCTGTCACGGGCTTCTTAGCTATAAGGACAGCCCTAAGTATCTCGAGATCGGAACTCAGATGAGCGCTGCGGGCTTTTGCGTCCTGAGATTCGACTTTTCCGGCTGCGGTGAAAGCGCTCAAAGACAAGACAGCCTGATTGGCGCAAGAAGGCTGGACCTTAAACATGCCCTGGCCTTTGCACGCACTCAGCCCTGGTCGGACGGGCGGACCGGCCTGCTTGGGTCGAGCCTTGGCGGATTTCTCTCCGTTCTTGCGGCAGAGGAAGATCCTGAATCCACGGGTGCAGTTGTTTCCTGGGCCGCACCCTTCGATATTTCGAGACTCGACCGTGCTGAAGCAGGGATGGACGAACTGTCCCGGCTTTTTCCGGGCGGTCTTAGCCTGGGAGAACCCAAAAGCCTCCACCACATCGGAGCGGCCAAACGAGTCCTCCTCGTCCACGGTCGCCAGGACGAGGTTGTTCCCTGGAAAAGCTCGATAGAGATCTACCGCCGCATAAAGGACCCCAAGGAACTTGTCGTGATGCGAAATGCGGATCACCGTTTCCTGGATGACTCCCTTAGGCAGACCGCAATAAAGCTCAGTCTTGACTGGTTTTCTAAGTATCTGTGATTGGGATCTCCCATGGTGCATACAGCATTTCCCATTTTTGTATAAACCTACATGCCACCTCGAAAGGCAGGAGTATGCGAGCAGCAAAATTTAAGCGCCCAGGGTGTCACTCTTCCGGGTGGGTTCTCTTCAGCCTCCTCCTCGTCCTGTTACTGTTTTCCCAGGCCTTTGCCGCTCCCGGAGAACAGTCCGGCGTAAAGATCACCATCCTTCACCTCAACGACACCCACGGCCACATCATCCCGTTCGTAAACAAAAGCACGGGCGACCAACCCGTGAGTGGCGCGGCTTATTTCTCCGAGATGATAAAGCACGAGCGTGCGGCAAACCCCGGCGGTGCCCTGCTGCTTTCAGCCGGCGACATGTTTCAGGGCACACCCGAATCGAACCTGTTCCACGGCCGCTCGGTGATTGAAGTTATGAATTACCTCAAATTCGACGCCATGGCTCTCGGGAACCATGAATTCGACTGGGGACAGGACGTTTTGCGTGAGATTATAGCATCTGCAGCATTTCCGGTCCTCTCAGCGAACATTACCGGAGGGGACGGAAAGTACTTCGACAGCGTCAAGCCCTGGATAATCATAAAGAGGAAGGACATCCCAATCGGTATTATCGGGCTAACCACGCCCGAGACTCAATACACCACTAAGCCCGGAAACCTTGCGGGTCTTGCGATCTCCAGTCCGGAATCCGTGCTGCCGTCTCTTATCAAAGAGGTTCGCGCCAAAGGTGCGGCACTAATTGTCGTGCTCTCGCATCTTGGGCTAGACGAGGACCGCAAACTGGCGGCGGCGGTTCCCGGAATTGACGTCATTGTCGGCGGCCACAGCCACACTGTCGTGCATAACCCGGTAATCGAAGCCGGCACGATAATCGTACAGGCAGGATGCTATGGGGAATATCTCGGAGTGCTGGACATTTATTTCGATCCGGCCGGCGGGAAGATTTTAAAGTATACCCAAAAGAACGAGCTGGAACTCGTCAAAGCCGGCCCCAAGGCGAAATCAGACCCTGGAGCAGCCAAGATCGTCGAAAAATATGAATCAAAGGTCAGGGGCGAATTTTCCAGGGTGGCTGGGAACACATCAGTCGACCTGGTCCGGCAGGCACGGGAGGAATCTAATATCGGTGACCTCATAGCCGATGCAATGCGCGAGTCCACCGGAGCGCAAATCGCCTTTCAAAATGGCGGCGGCATCCGTGGAGACATCCTCCAGGGGCCCATCACGCTTGAGGCGATCTACACCGTCCTGCCATTCGATAATTTGCTCGTTTCAATGGATCTGACCGGGGAGCAGGTGAAAAACCTTCTCGAACACTGCATAGATACTGATAAAATTCTTCAGATCTCCGGACTGAAGGTGGAATATGATCCTTCCGGTCCCGATGGATCAAAGATCGTCTCGATAATTATTGACGAAAAACCGCTGGACCCTGCCGCTTCCTATCGAGTCACCACCAATGATTTCCTTGCAGCCGGGGGAGACCGGTTCACCGACTTTACCCAGGGCCGTAACCCCGTGATCGGCTCGAACCTCCGGGATGCCGTTTCCGAGTACATTAAAAAACACTCGCCCATAGAGACCCGCACCCAGGGCAGGATAACCTTCAAGAAAAAGGAAGGACCTTCCGGAAATTAGCATGGAGGTATTCGTAAACGGCAACAAGGTCCAAATCTACCGCGGCATGAAGGTCAAGCATGCCCTGATCGCCATCGACCAGGCCATCTATACGGCGGCGATGAAAGGGGCGATCCTCGTCGTGGACGAAAACGGCTTCACAGTGGGGCTTGACGGAGAATTATCGGAAGGTGCGAGGATTTTTACCAGGATCAATAACAAATAGAAGTAATTTTCACCAGATCATTGATGGGCGATCAGATCGAGGGCCATTTCAGGGGAACGACCTCCCCAATTGCATCAAAATCTCTGTCATTGTGAAGAAGCATTAAATTGTGCTCGATTGCTACCTGAGCGATCAGGCAGTCTATCGTGCTCCGGACAGTTAAACCCTTTCTTCTGCACAATAGATAGATGTGGGCAGCAGATGCATAGGAGTGTAGCGGATCCTTTGGATGATAGAAATTTTGGGTACTCAGATATCTTTTGAGGTAAAGGTATTCGCGCTCTGATTTAGCGCCTTGGAGGACTTCCTGGTAGATCACAGAAGTGATCCCAAAAGGGATTCTCCGCTCTAATATGGTCTTGAAATATCTTTCATGGGGCGTCATTTCTCCTTTGAAAAAGTTTATGAGCACGGAGGTATCCACCAGGATCATGTTTGGCGCCTCATATCCTTATAATTGTAACCTTCAGCAAACTCGATCCGGCCCTCAAGGTCCAGGAGGCTAAGCCGCCGCCTGTTTTCGAGAAACTCCCTTAGCGCAAGATTGACCAGTTCCTTTTTGGTTTTG
The DNA here is from genome assembly GCA_002298165.1 of Desulfarculales bacterium UBA702. Lineage (GTDB taxonomy): Bacteria > Desulfobacterota > Syntrophobacteria > Syntrophobacterales > Syntrophobacteraceae > SbD1. The sequence goes on along the minus strand of DBMI01000048.1, from coordinate 22,515 downwards.
GCTCCGGAGACTTGCAGGGCTTCCCGCACTAATTCCTCGTCTAAGTCAATGTTGGTCCTCATATACACCTCGGTTTGTGTATAACTATACACATCGACACCCTGTCCTTCAAGATCCTTTTTCGGAAATCTATAAAAAAGTAAAGTCCAACTAAGTCTTGCAAAACTCCCTGAAAATCCCCCGCACCTCCCGCCTTAGACGCAGAAGGTCCTGCCAGGTCTCGATTGATCGGTGCTCTTGGCCGGGCGGCCATAAGCCGAAGGATTTCATGGCCTCGAAATCTGCCGCTTCGATCTTTCCGGAGGCTGCATTGGTGTGAAGGCGCAGCCTATGGTCCAGGGCGCGCATGGCAGTAAATGCGGCTTCTATTTCCGATTCTTTTCCCTTCATTTGCGGAATGTTTTTGAGGAATTCCGAAACCGCGCGCCTTACCGAACGCAATATTGACGGGAGATGGAATCGGCCGGCAACAAGCAGGTTCCCCTGGACGAGGAATTCTATATCCGCAAGTCCTCCCAGCCCCAATTTCAGGTCGATTTCTTCGGCGCTCTCCTGGCCCCTTTCCTTTTCCATTCTTTCCCGCAGGTGGCAAATCCGGGGCCAGACATCCTCTTCGCTCCTGGGCGCAGAGCAGATTTGCTCCGCCTTTTCTTCAACCCACCGGCCCAGTGATTCGTCTCCTGCGACATGCCTTGCGCGTAAAAGGGCCTGGATTTCCCAGATATCCGCCTCTTTCGTGTAGTAGTCGAGCCAGGACTTTCTAGTAACTACCAGGGGGCCGTAGTTTCCGGTCGGGCGCAGGCGGGCATCGACGGCGTATCCGGGGCCGTCCTGGAGAGGTGTGTTCAGCATGTTCATAAAGCGCTGGATAAGTCTTACAAGGTGAGCCGGGATCTGCTCTTCGTCCGTGCCTTCTGCGGGTTCGTAGACAAAGACGAGGTCGAGGTCCGAGTGGTAGCTCATCTCTTGGCTGCCAAGCTTGCCCATTCCTATGATGGAAACCGGCTGTTCCGGATCAAGGCCGAGGTTGAGGCGAACCGCTTCGAGAGTGTTTCCTATTACGAAGTCGGCAAGGATTGTCAGCTCGGCTTCGAGTGTCGGAAAACCAATTTCGCCTCCGAGGTCCGCCATGATGAGTTGGAGCATGCGTTCATTCTTTAACCGCCGTAACCATTCGAGTTTTTGCTCGTAATCGTGCGCTCTTTCCATAAGAACTGATGCTACCGGCTCCCATTCGCCTGCCGCGGAAAAACCTCCCTGCCGCACAGCGATTCCCTCGATGAGTCCCGGATTATGCGCAAGAAGGCTGAAGCAAAGCTCGGAGGATGCAACAGCGCGGCAAAGCGGAGAAATCCAGGGTTTTACCGTCCCGAAAACCTTCATGAGCCCCGGCCTTCTGACCACGCTGGAAAAATAATTGTCGAGCCTCAGGAGCATTTTTTTGCGAAATTCCGGCTCCGCCGATTCGGCCAGTTTTTCAGGTGCGTCCAAGATCTCTTTCGCCACGGCACCGGGGAGGGATTTCAGGGTCTGTCGCAGCCTTGATAATGCCCCATTGGGGAAGAGTTCCACGGCCTTTCCGGGAGCGCTCTCGCCCGCGGCATCCCGTCCGCTCTCCTGATCTCCCACGGAGGCTTCCTGGAAAAGCTCCCTGAAATGTTCATTGGTGGTCAAACAATGCTCTTCAAGAGCCTTTAGGAAGGCCTTCTCATTGTCGCCGAACCCCATCGCCAGGACCAACCGCTGTCTGGCATCTTCGGACTGCGGAAGCTTCTGGGTCTGACGGTTCTGATCGAGTTGAATGTAGTGCTCGACTTTTCGCAGGAAAATGTAAGACTTTCTCAAGTCCCGAACCGTCTGCTCAGGGAAAAGGCCCAGCGCCTCGAGCCGCTCCAGGCAGCGCAAAGTGTTAGGCTCATCGAGTTCGGGGTGCCTGCCTCCGTAGATAAGTTGCATGGACTGAACCAGAAATTCTATTTCCCTTATTCCGCCTATGCCAAGCTTGACGTCAAATTGCTTTGAGTCAGGCACAAAACGAACAGCCTCGGTCAAGATCTTGTTGCGCATCGCCATCAGCTCGTTTATGGCCTGGAAATCGAGAAATCTTCGAAATACAAACGGTCTTACCTCACGCAGGAACTCATTTCCGGCTGAGCGATCCCCTGCAACAGGCCTGCATTTGAGAAGCATCTGCCGCTCCCAGGCAACTCCGTGGAGCAGGTAGTGTTCGATAGCCGCGCCCATCGAGGGTACCAGTATCCCGTCCTTTCCCTGCGGGCGCAGACGAAAATCGATCTTGAATACGCGGTCTCCCTCAACCCTGTCCGAGATCAAGCGTGAAAGGCAGTGTGCGATACGGCTGACCAGAATCCTGCCGCGGCCCAGGTCCTCGTTTTCCAGGTTGGTCTGGAGGAAAATGAGATCGATATCGGATACATAATTGAGTTCGTGCCCTCCAAGTTTTCCCAGCCCGAGAACCACCAGGAAAAGCTCTTCTTTCATATTTTCCCATTCCCCGGCACTTTCGCCGAGGGTAAGCCAGTCGGGGTGCGAGGAAAGGGTATTTAGCCCGATCTGCAGAGCAACCGATGCCAGATCGCTGAGCTGCCCGGTAGTTTCGGCCAGGTCGGCCATGCCGAGCAGGTCCCTTGCTCCGATCCTCAAAAAGTGGCGCTGTTTGAAGCGCCGGAAGACTGACAGCAGATCGTTGAAAGAGGCCGCCGAGCAGGCTGATTGCTGCAACTCGGAATAGAGCCCAGTCAGTGGATATTTCTTTTTGATCTGCCATTCGTCGAAAAGCCAGGAGGCGTATTCGGGGTTGTTTCGCAGTATAATATCCAGGTATTGCGAACATCGTCGTACGTGTTCGATCTCAGTCATGAAAGCCGCTCGTTGTTTGATTTATGTAAGTCCGCTATTGCATGCCGATACAAGTTTAGCATAGTATTGCACCCGTCAAAAAGGCCGGTAAGCAGCAGTCGAAAAAATACCTCACAGAGCAAAATATTGCGGGGCAGGGGTTTTGGGCTGCCCCCACTTTATACGATCTGGGAATCCCGATTACGCCACGCCCCAAGACAGTTTCGGGAATGACGAGTTAAAGTAAACCGTTCCACCTGCTGATGTAGTTTTCTGAAAGTATGCACATTTTTATAATAATCCCAGCACGTTACGCCTCAACACGGCTCCCTGGCAAGCCTCTTGCGCAGATTGGCGGGAAGCCAATGATCCAGCGCGTCTATGAACGTGCCCTGGGCTGTGGACTTGTGCAAAAGGTGGTGGTGGCAACGGATGATAGCCGGATCTGTCAGGCAGTGGAATCATTTGGTGGCTGTTGCGTTCTCACCCGGTCCGACCACTCCAGCGGAACGGACAGGCTCGATGAAGCAGCCGACCTGCTGGGACTGGCCGATGAGGACATCGTTGTAAACGTCCAGGGCGACGAACCGCTGTTCGATCCGGCAATGGTCGATGTGCTGGTGCGCGAGATAACATCATCGGGTCTGGAAATGGCAACCCTGGCATTTCTCAGTTCAAACCGGGAACAGCACCTGGACCCCAACTGCGTGAAAGTGGTTACCGACGGGAAAGGCAAGGCGCTATATTTTTCGCGGTCCCCCATCCCCTTCTTTCGGGACGGCATAAGCGAAAAAAGCACTTTCCTCAAGCACCTTGGTTTTTACGCATATAGACGCCGTTTCCTTAGGCGGTTCACGAACTTGCCGCCCGGGGAGCTGGAATCCAGCGAGAAACTCGAACAACTTAGGGCGATCGAAAACGGCTTTTCCATTGCTGTCGCGCTCTCGCCATTCGATTCACAGTCCGTGGATACTGCCGAAGATCTCGAAAAAATACGTAAGATTGTTTCCATGGAAGAAAACACCTGAATCGAATAAGGTTTTCAATATATTGCTGACCCGTTACAATTGGACGTTTAGAACTGCCCTAAACTAGGCAGGCTGGAAAGCCTGCCCCACATGTGGTTTTTCTGGGCAGGCTTAAAAGCCGGCCCACTTAAATGAGATTTCGCCGAAAGATCTCAGCCGAACTGCAAGGACTTTTTATGATCCTCCCCTGGGACCGACCCAAGGCCATCCTGCTTCTTGAGGACGGCACGGTTTTTAAAGGATTTACATTTGCCGGCCGGGGCCGCGCGCTGGGTGAAGTAGTATTCAATACTTCGATGACCGGCTACCAGGAGGTCCTGACCGACCCCTCCTACAAAGGTCAGATCGTCGCCATGACCTACCCCCTTACCGGCACCTACGGAATTAATCCCGAGGACATGGAATCGGCGGCGGTGCAGGTCGAGGCATTCATCGTCAAGGAATACCAGCCTTTTCACAGCAATTGGCGAAGCGACCGTTCACTCGCGGACTTTCTCAATGAATACGGCAAAATAGGAATTGAAGGAATAGATACGCGCGCTCTTACCCGCCACTTGCGGGTAGTTGGTGCAATGCGCGGGATCATAGCAACAGACACAGAGGATGTCCGCGGATTGATGGACCAGGTTCAAACTTATCCTGGCCTTGACGGAATCGATCTCGTGCGGCACGTCACCTGCGGGAAGCCCTATCGCTGGGCCGGAGGCAAAAGGATCGAAATAGAAGCGCCCGATTGGATGCCCGGCATCTCTGGATACAAGGTTGCGGCCCTTGATTGCGGGATCAAGTACAACATTTTACGGGAATTGGAAAAGGCAGGGTGCCAGGTTTTGGTTTTTCCGGCAAATACTACTGCCGAGCGGATTCTGGCCTGCGATCCCGATGGCGTATTTTTATCGAACGGTCCGGGCGACCCGGCGGCCGTTCATTACGTTATCGAAACGGTTCGTGCTCTTTTCGGGAAGAAGCCGATCTTCGGCATTTGCCTCGGCCACCAGATGATGGGCCTTGCAATGGGCGGAACCACTTTCAAGCTCAAGTTCGGGCACCGCGGGGCCAATCAGCCGGTTAAGGATCTTACTACCGGGAAAATCGAAATAACTTCTCAAAATCACGGGTTTTGTGTAGATCCGGAATCGGTTTCTCACCTTCCCGTGCGCCTCACGCACTTTAACCTAAACGATAATACTCTCGAAGGAATGGAGCACTTGAAAGTGCCGGCTTTCTGCGTCCAATATCACCCGGAGGCCTCTCCCGGACCGCACGATGCCTCTTACCTTTTCGACCGGTTCAAACAGCTTATGGACCGATGCTCCACCTCTTCCGAGAGCTCGAAATAGCCGCTTTTCCTCAACTGTGAATTCAAGGGAAACGAGTTCATGCCCAAACGCACAGATATTAAGAAGATCCTCATTATCGGCTCGGGACCGATAATAATCAGCCAGGCCTGCGAGTTCGATTACTCGGGGACACAGGCATGCAAGGCACTTCGCGAAGAGGGATTCGAAATAGTCCTGATCAACAGCAATCCGGCAACCATCATGACCGACCCGGAAACGGCGCAGAGTACTTACATAGAACCGATAACCCCGGAAGCGGTTGAAAAGATAATCAGACGAGAGCGCCCCGATGCCCTGCTCCCGACTCTCGGGGGGCAGACAGCGCTAAACGTTGCCGTAAAGGTGGCGGAGAGTGGAGTGCTTGAAAAATACGGCGTCGAGATGATCGGCGCTACTGCCTCGGTAATCAGGAAAGCCGAGGACCGCGAGCTTTTCCGGGATGCGATGGCCAACATCGGGCTGAGGGTGCCCGAAAGCGTTATCGTAACCAACCTGAATGATGCCGAAAAATTCGCCCAAAAAATCGGCTACCCGGTAATCGTTCGCCCATCGTTCACACTGGGTGGCACGGGAGGCGGGGTCGCCTACAACCGTGAAGAGCTTCTGGACCAGACGCAGCGCGGAATAGATGCAAGCTTTATCAACTCTGTAATGCTCGAAGAGTCCGTCCTTGGCTGGAAAGAATACGAACTCGAGGTGATGCGCGACTTCATGGATAACGTCGTTATCATCTGCTCGATCGAGAATATGGACGCAATGGGGGTCCATACCGGAGACTCGATAACGGTAGCACCCGCCCAGACCTTGACAGACCGCGAATACCAGATGATGCGCGATGCATCCATCGCAATCCTTCGGGAGATCGGTGTCGAGACCGGCGGCTCAAACGTCCAGTTCGCGATTAACCCGAAAACAGGCGAAATGGTCGTAATCGAAATGAACCCGCGTGTTTCACGCTCATCGGCACTTGCATCCAAAGCGACAGGGTTCCCGATCGCAAAGATCGCCGCAAAGCTCGCCGTCGGCTATTCGCTCGACGAAATCTCAAACGATATCACTCGCGAAACCAAAGCATCATTTGAGCCTACGATAGATTACTGCGTGACCAAGGTGCCGCGGTTTACCTTCGAGAAATTCCCACGTACCGAAGACATACTATCGACCGCGATGAAGTCGGTGGGCGAAACGATGGCAATCGGACGCACCTTCAAGGAATCGCTTCACAAGGCGATCCGCTCTCTGGAGATCGGCTGCTGGGGCTTTTGCGACCCTCCCGCCGGGGCCGATGCAGAATATATCGAGCAGCTCAAACAAAAAATCCGCCGCCCCAATTCCATGCGCCTCTTCCAGATAGGCGAGGCCATAAAGCTCGGCGTATCGATTGACGAGATATACAGCATTACTTACATCGACCCGTGGTTTTTACACCATATTCGAGAGATCATCGATATGGAGAGGGCCATAGTCGAAGCAGCGCGCACCAATGGTTTCCTGGAGAATCCGGATCGGCTCAGGATGGCCAAATCGTATGGTTTTTCAGACCGGCGCCTTGCAAGCCTGACCGGAACCGATGAGGAAGCCGTGCGCCAAAAACGATTGTCATACGGGATCAGGCCCGTTTATAAGCTGGTCGATACATGTGCTGCCGAGTTCGAGGCCTATACACCCTATTACTATTCGACCTACGAAACCGAAGACGAAGCAAGGCCCACCGATTTACCGAAGGTGGCGATACTTGGCGGGGGGCCGAACAGAATAGGCCAGGGAATCGAGTTCGATTATTGCTGCGTACACGCTTCTTTTTCGCTTCGAGAGGAGCGCCATGAATCAATCATGGTAAACTCGAACCCGGAGACCGTATCGACCGACTACGACACCTCGGATAAGCTTTATTTTGAACCCCTGACCCGCGAAGACGTGCTCCACATTATAGAGACCGAAAAACCCAAAGGCATTATCGTCCAGTTCGGAGGCCAGACACCACTGAACCTGGCCGTGCCTCTCGAAAAAGCGGGGGTAAAAATACTTGGCACCTCACCGGATGCAATTGACCGGGCCGAGGACCGAAAACGTTTTCAGCAACTCCTTAATAAGCTCGGCCTGAGGCAACCCGATAATTCCACGGCGTTTACAGTCGAGGAGGCGATTGAGGCCGCCGAGCAAATCGGCTACCCGGTCGTGGTCCGTCCTTCATACGTTCTGGGCGGACGCGCCATGGAAATAGTCTACGACCGCGATCGGTTGATACACTTCATGGGCTCAGCCGTTCACGTCTCTCCCGGCCACCCCATCCTTATAGACAAATTTCTCGAAGATGCCATAGAGCTCGATGTAGACGCGATAAGCGACGGCAGTACAACGGTGATAGGCGGCATCATGGAACACATTGAAGAGGCCGGAATTCATTCCGGCGATTCCGCGTGCGTCCTGCCGCCGATAAGCATTTCCAGGGAAATCCAGGAAGAGATAAAAAGACAGACAAAGCTTCTTTCCGCTGAACTCGGAGTGGTAGGCTTGATGAACATCCAGTATGCCATTCAGGACGGCGAGATTTTCATCCTGGAAGTAAACCCGAGGGCATCCAGGACGGTTCCCTTCGTAAGCAAGGCAATCGGGCGCCCGCTGGCGAAGCTCGCCACCAAGGTAATGCTCGGCAAGAGCCTCCACGAACTCGGGTTCGGAAAAGAAATCGAACCTTCACATATTTCCGTAAAAGAAGCGGTTTTTCCGTTTTCACGATTTCCCAATGTCGATACCCTACTCGGCCCGGAGATGAAATCAACCGGAGAGGTAATGGGAATCGGCGACAACTTCGGGATAGCCTTTGCCAAGGCCCAGGCTGCGGCGGGCTATGAACTTCCCCGAAAAGGCACGGTGTTTGTCAGCGTCCATGACGGCGATAAGCAAAAAGCGCTGGAAGTGGCAAAAATGTATATTGACCTTGGATTCAGCGTAATTGCTACCAGCGGCACGGCCAACTTTCTAAAAAAGAACGGCCTCAATGCCGATCTGGTATACAAACTCAAGGAAGGCCGCCCGCACGTGGTAGACAAAATCAAGAGCGGCGAGATACAATTGGTTGTGAACACAACACTGGGGAAGAAGACCACTTCCGATTCGTACGATATTAGACGCACCACGTTGATGTACAACATCCCTTATGCCACGACGCTTGCAGGCGCAAAAGCCATAGCGGAAGCGGTATCGGCACTGCAGGAACGTGATTGGGATGTAAAGAGCCTCCAGGAGTATCACCGGGAGATCTAGGACGGATCGATCCGGGCATGGTATTATATTTGGTACACGACAATTCAAAACCCCGCTCCCGCGGGCAGGCTGGAGTTGCCTGTCCCAGTTGCTCCACTTTTACACGAGGGGGGATGGAGACGGGCTGATGCCTGATTGCAAAAAAATGATGATTTCCGATATACCGACTGAACCAATCTTCATTCCTCGACGGAAGGAAGAATGTGGAATATTTGGGGTTTATGGTCACCCCGACGCTGCAAAACTTGCCTACTTCGGCATCTACGCTCTACAGCACCGAGGGCAGGAGAGCGCCGGGATAGCTGTCGGTGACGGCTCCCAGGTCCAAAACTTCAAACATATGGGACTGGTAAACGAGGTTTTCAAAGAAGAAACCCTTAAAGCCCTCAAGGGTTTCGTTTCAGTAGGCCACGTCCGCTACTCGACAACAGGCTCATCACTTCTGGCAAACGCCCAGCCGTTCCTGGTTTTCCACGGCAACGACTACTACGCCATCGGTCATAACGGCAACATAGTCAATGCAGTGGAACTGCGCCATGAACTCGAATCGCAGGGCGCGATTTTCCGCTCTACGATGGACACTGAAATTTTCATGCACCTTATGGCCAAGAATCTTAACCGCGGTTTGGAAGAGGCTCTGGTTACTGCCCTGAGGCAGGTGCAGGGCGCCTATTCGCTTGTCATGTGCACCAAGGACAAGCTTATCGGCGTTCGGGACCCGAACGGATTTCGGCCTCTTTGTCTTGGCAAGCTCAACGACAGCTATATTCTGGCATCCGAGACCTGCGCCCTTGACCTCGTCGAAGCCACATACATCCGGGACGTCGAACCCGGCGAAGTCCTCATAATTGACGAGAACGGATTGCATTCGGTGTTCCCTTTCGAAAAGAGGCGCGCATCGCATTGCATATTCGAATTCATATACTTTGCAAGGCCAGACAGTAATATTTTCAATCAAAACGTTTACCTGTTCAGAAAAAACCTTGGCCACCTGCTGGCAAAAGAAAACTCCTTAATAACGGCTGACTTTGTCATGCCATTTCCCGATTCGGGAAATTATGCCGCCCTTGGTTTTGCCGAGGAATCTCGCATTCCTCTCGAAATGGGTGTTATAAGAAATCATTACGTGGGCCGCACTTTCATCCAACCAAGCCAGGCGATGCGCGATTTTGCCGTTCGCGTGAAATTGAATCCGGTTCGCGAACTTCTCGGCGGCAAGCGGGTCATAATAGTCGAGGATTCAATCATTCGCGGCACGACTACCCGCACCAGGATAAACGCACTCCGGCAGTCGGGGGCAAAAGAGGTGCACATGGTCGTAAGCTGTCCGCCTCACCGGTTCCCCTGTCCCTATGGAATTGATTTTTCCACCAAGGGCGAACTGGTCGCCGCTTCTAACTCCGTGGAGGAGATACGCGATTTCATCGGGCTGGATTCTCTAAATTATTTGAGCCTGGATGGACTTTTAAAGGGAGCGGGGGCTACGTGCGAGGACCATCAATTCTGCCTGGCCTGTTTCGACGGCAAGTATCCGGTCCAGTTTGAAAAGGTTCAAAAGCACTGTTTCGAGGAAAAACCGAGAAGGATGGGAGAATGCCGATAGAGTCGATCCGCATTGCATCCGATCGCCACGCGCGCATACCGGAATTAATTTCCTACAATGTATAGCCAGCTCATTTACTTCGTAATAGTACTATTCCTCTTCGGATTTCAGCCACCGGACAAAGCAGCGGTTGTATCGTCCACTGATGCATCATACATCCTGGTTGCGTTTCTCGCCTTTGCCTTTTATTGCAAGGCATCGTTTCAAAGAATCGAAAAACTGGCCTCCCGCGGAATGCTCCTCTCGGCGGTGAGCCAAGCCTATGACATTACACTGACCCGCTTCCACATAATCTCTATTGCCTGGATTTTTTTCTACATCTACGTCTTCAATATCAAATCCTTTCTTCACTTCATTCCGGGATTTGATACTTTTTCGACCGTCTCCGGCCTGGTGGGCATTTTAATATACATGATTCACATGTGCCTAATCTGGTACTACAGCTACCCTTTGTATAAGATTGTCCATTCAACTCGGGTGGGCCGTACTGAATTCATCCGGGCAAACCTTTCGTTTTCCAGCGTATTGCTTATTCCATGGCTCGCGATCTCGATTGCCACGGACCTGTTCATTTTCCTGAAAATGCCTTTTATGTCCTCGGAGTTGGGACAGACCCTTGTGGTGTCACTGGCGCTGGTCGTCTTTGTGCTCTTCGGGCCGTGGCTCATGGTACGATTATGGCACTGCGAACCACTTCCACGTGACGCAGTACGGGAAGAACTCGAAAGGTTCAGCGATGGACTTGGTTTTCGGGTTGGTGGATTCCTGCTCTGGCCTCTTTTTGGAGGCGAAATGCTGACTGCCGGAGTCGTCGGGATACTACCCCGCTTCCGCTACATACTGATTACCCCCGGCCTGCTAAAGATCCTGGGCATTGATGAACTTAGGGCTGTAGTAGCCCACGAGATGGGGCACGTCCGCAAAAAGCATCTTCTGTTATTCGTCGCTCTTTTCATACTTTTCATCGCTTCGGTCTACAATATCGGCAGTCTTCTGCTGATTCTGGCGCGTTCCAACCGGACACTTTCGCATCTGATGCTCATGCCCGAGGTGGGACCTTATGTTACTTCCTTCATAGAAAGCGTTCCGCCCCTGATTCTAATGGTGTTTTTCTTCCGTTACGTATTTGGGTTCTTTCTTCGCAATTGTGAAAGACAGGCCGACATTTACGCGCTCCAGACATTGGGCACTCCCCTTCCCCTTGTATCGTCATTTGAGAAAATAGCCAGCCACAGCGGTAAGGTGATGGATCTTCCAAATTGGCACCATTATAGCCTAAGGCAAAGGATAGACTTTATTTTTGCCGCCTCTGGAAACCACCGTTTGATACGCAGGCATAACAGGAAGCTATATGGGGCGGCTCTCGCCTTTTTGCTGGTATTCTGCACACTATCAGTTCTCAAGGGGACAACAAACGGTCTTCTCACGGAGAAGAATATCCAATTCAGAATGGTCGAAAGTGAGATTGCCGAGCATCCGGATAATCCCGAGCTGCTGGGGGTTTATGGTGTGCTGCTTTATGAAAAGGGCCGCTACTCCGAGGCCGAATCAGTGCTCAGCGCCGCCCTGTCGATGGCTCCGGAAAATGCGGGCATTCTCAACAATCTGGCATGGTTCTACGCCACCACGCCCGAGCCTTTCAAAAACCCGTCCGAGGCCATTGAACTGGCCGAGAAAGCTGCGGAGATTAACCCGGAGGCCCATGTGCTGGACACTCTGGCCGAAGCTTACTATGTCAATGGAATGTATGCGGAGGCCATTGAAGCAATAGATCAGGCTATTGCTAAAGGCGGGCCGGAAATGGCCCATTACATAAAACAGAAGCAAAAATTCGAGCTTGCCCTTAGAGGAAGGATTTAGAAATGAGCTGGTAAACCTGCCACCACTCCCACGTGGTTCCGGTCATAAAATCTTCCCCGCACCCCTGCCCCGCTATTCCTCTTCTTCGAGCAATTCCTTTAGTTTCTGCACCCCGGCTTCAAGCTCCGGGAAAAGATCCACCGAAAGAGTCACGCCCTTCTTTGACGGGTGAAAATCTCCATCATCACCTTTGTAGTAGATGCGTATGTCTACGTACTGCTTCCCTTTGAAATAAGTGATAGAGGATCTGACTTCCTCGAGAGGATTTTTAGGGAAAGAATGCGCGATCTGGGGTTCTTTTGCCATTCTGGTTCCTTACTGCTCAGATTAGATTTCCTAGCCGCCGCAATGTATCGCATTGCTAATCGGCTGCCAGAGCCGCCTGACGGGGCTGTTCTCCGATGAACGGTCCTGCCTCGATCCATAAGGTTTCAATAAGAGCTATGCAAATACCCTTAATAGGCCTGCCGGTCAAGGCTCTCGATGCCCGGCATCCCTGTTCTTACCTCCCCGGCAGGATTGCCTGCTTTGGCCTAAGTTAAACATCAAGGCACAACTGAACAGGACTTTAATTTAAAATAGCCAATCTTTCGAAGAGACAGACAGGCGAAAGGGACTTGTTGCCGGAAGTCAATTTCGCAACTATCTTAGCTTTATGGGTTTTACGAATTTTCTTTATTTTTTTGTTTAATGATCCGGATTGATGGATCCTCCATCGATTACAGGAGATGATAATATGGAAAAACAACCTGGTGTTCAGTACAAAAACATAAGCGAACTACGCAACAACTTCGGATGGTACATCGGGATGGGGGTCGGATTGATGATCCTTGGCATCCTGGCTATCTTCGTGCCGCTTGTGGCTACGTTCGCAATTGAATTCATTATCGGCGTACTGTTCATTATAGGCGGTATAATGCTGCTCTATAATGCAGTCCGCTGGCGTAAATCTGGCGGGCGTGTCTCAAGTATTTTAATCAGCCTGGTTTACCTGGCAGTCGGCGTACTGCTGCTTGCATATCCCCTGACCGGTGTAATTACTTTGACTTTCCTCCTTGCTTTCTTCTTCGTGGCGACCGGAATATTCAAGGTTGTCCAGGCATTTGAGATGCGATCTGCTTCCGGCTGGGGTTGGACACTTGCAAGCGGTGTACTTTCGCTGATACTTGGTGTGATTTTGTTTGCGGGTATGCCTTGGACGGCACTCTGGGCCATCGGCCTGATTGTTGGAATTGACCTGCTTTTCAGCGGCTTTTCGATGATAATGGTATCCATTGCAATCCGGGGCAGTGTAGAGCGAGGCGAGGTCATCTGCATTTGGGGGACTTGCTACTCTACCTAGACGCGCGGTTCACTAAAAAGTACATCTGCAAGCCCGCCGGGATGTGATTTCCCGGTGGGCTTTTTTAATTGATTGGGGATGTTTGCCAAGTGTAGGCGGGCAGGGCTGGAGGGTCCGCATTTTCTGCGCCATTCCGCCGAATTGCCCTATCAGACCTTTCCAGCAAGTGATGATACCATATCGGCTTCGGCTTCATCTGGCTCATCTTCGGGAACGATGGTCTGAATCAACTCGGAGGCGCTCAGTTCGCGGGTTACTTTCTCGATAGGTTCCACCAGTTCCAGGTCTGCTCCGCCTGATGCGCCGTATTCTTTGAATTTTCGAGCCGTTACCAGGACTCTGCTTTCAAGTGTTCCGGCAGCCTTATTGTAGGATTCAACCGCACGGTTAAGCCCTTTGCAGAGGTCCGAAAAATGGCCTGCAAGCACTCGAATTCTTTCGTAGAGCGTTTTTCCAAGCTCGCTTATTGCCGTCGCATTTTCCGCGATAAGCTCCTGTTTCCAACCGTAGGCGACCGCACGAAGCAGGGCGATCAGGGTGGTGGGTGTGGCAAGTATCACTCTTCGCTCGACCCCAAACTCGATAAGCGAGGGGTCCTGCTCCAGGGCCGCACTGAAGAAGGTTTCACCGGGCAGAAAGAGCACGGCGAATTCAGGTGCCGGCCTGAACTGGTCCCAGTAAGCTTTTGAGCCCAGTTGGACAAGGTGTACACGAATCTGGCGTGCATGCTCGCGCAGCTTTTCGACCCGCAACTCCTCTGTTTTGGCTTCGAGTGCTTCGAGGTAGGCCTGAAGCGGAGCTTTCGAATCTACGACGACGTTCTTCGAGTTGGGCAGCTTTATGATCATGTCCGGCCTGAGGCGCCCGGAATCCCCGCAGGCGCTTTCCTGCTGTGAAAAATCGCAATATTCGACCATCCCGGCGATTTCCACCACGCGCTTTAACTGTATCTCGCCCCATCGACCTCGAACAGTCGGTGCCCGGAGCGCCTGGACAAGGTTGGTTGTTTCGCTGTTCAAGCGATCCTGGGTCTGTGTAATGTTTTTTAATTGCTCGGTAAGGCTGACGTACGCCGTCGTTCGTGCCTTCTCAATCAGGTTGATCTTTTCGTCAACTTTATCCAGCGAGTCCCTTAGTGGCTTTACCAGATCGCCGATGGCTTTCTGGCGGGATTCCAGATCGGTTTTCGCTCCATCCTGGAATCGCTCAAGAGTAGTTTTGGCAAGATCGAGAAAGGACTGGCTGTTACTTTTCAGGGCCTCGGCCGAAAGCGCCTTGAAAGCATCCGAGAGCCGTGTTTGGGCTTCATTTAGCAGAGACAGTTTTTCCGCCGCGAGCTTTTGTTCCTCGCTAAGCCGGGTTTCCAGTTCCGAGAGCCTGGAAAGAAGTGCGGAATTCCGCTCGCGAAGGCCATGAATTTCAACATCTCGCTCCTTCAGCACAGAATCGAGTTCCGGTATCCGGGAATTTTTCTCCTCAGCTGCAGCCCTTCTTTCAGATTCAACAAAAAACTTTTCATTAAGAAAAGAGAGCTCGGTGCCTGCCTTGCAGCATGCCTCCTCGAGTCCCCTTATCTGGTCCTCGCGGGCGGAGAGGCGTTCGACGAGTGTGGATATCTGGCGCTCCAGTTCGGCTCTTTCGCGTTCGCCGGCGCGCCTTATCGCCGGCACCGCCAAAAGAAATACCAGCGCGGCACCTGCCACCATGGCTGCCAGGATCGCCAAAATAAAAATGATCGTGGAAATCTCCATTATTTTGCTCCCGAAAGGGGGTAAAGACAGGGTGTCGATGTGTAGTATCCTTTTGGTTCCGATAGTGTCAAACAAATTGAGGCACCAGATCAGGAGATAAATTCACAGACACCTGAAAAGCAGCCTCGGCATAACTACCTTCAGTTGCTTGACCGGTCGCCGTCCCTTGGCTATCTTCCGATAAACGATAAGTTTCCAACGACTCCATAAAGGTCAATAGAGGAGGAAATCATGGCGGAAGGCCATGCAGCTGGTGAGAACCAGGATGAGGAGATGTCGGCCATTCTCGAAGGCAGGACGATCGCGGTGGTGGGGCTATCCACAAAGGAGGAGAGCGCCAGCAACCGTGTTTCCAGGTACATGATGGAGAAGGGCTACCGTATAATCCCGGTAAATCCGAAATATGAGGAAGTGCTCGGTCAAAAGTGCTACCCGGATCTTAAAGCAATTCCGGAACATGTGGACGTGGTTGATATATTTAGGAACCTGGATGCAATTCCGGCCATTGTCGATGAGGCAATCGAGATTAATGCCGGTGCTATATGGATGCAGCTGGACCTGGTCGATGAAGAGGCTGCCGCGCGCGCGCGAAAGGCCGGCCTGCGGGTGGTGATGGACAAGTGCATTAAAGTCGAGCATAATCGGATAAATAGATCGACGTAATGGATTAAGGGCTTGGACAAGGAACCGACAAATCGTTGTTCTTCAACGTTCCTGGATTCTCCGGTTCTGGAGCAGAATATGGTTCAAAATATCTCCGAATCACTTAGAAAACAGCGCGAGATTATCCTCGAGGAATGCGGCGAGCAGGCTGTGGAACGCAACACCAGCCTGCTCGAAATCGGCATAATCTCACTCTATAACAGGCTCGCAAACCGTCTTGTCGGCAAATCGGAAATCTTCCGGGCCGGCGGGGCGATAGCTGCCCTGGGTGCATTCGGACGTGGTATCTCAGGGCCTATGCAGTCTGTTCCGATTCTGTGCATTCATTCCGAAGATTCATCCCTTGATGATAAATGGCTCGATGAGATTACTTCCCCTCTTTGTGATGCCGGCTGGAATATCGAGGCCGTGCAGGGCACGATTCAACAGCTATCCGAGATGCTGGAAAAGGACCCGGTCCTCCTTTTGGACCTCCTGGATCTGCGCTACATTTCCGGAAACCGCGCACTAGCCGAACAACTTGACAAATCCGTCGAAGACTACGTGGAAGGGCATGGCGCTCCGCTGCTCCACTCCATCCACGATGGGGTGAGATCTCGGGAAAAAGTACTCGAGACAGACCAGGGCTGGCTTGAACCGGACATCGAGCAGCACCCCGGCGGCTTGGCCGATATCAGCGCAATTCGGGCCGGATGCCGGATCTCCGCAAATATCAGAAATCTTGAGGATGCTATCTTCAGGGGATACCTCACTCGCCAGGATGTAGATTACCTGCTCCAGGCCGAAAAATCTTTCAGCCGCTACCTTACACTGCTGCGGGCCGAATCCGGACGCGGTGGGAGCGCACTGCTTTTCCGTGACCAGGAGGCCCTGGCGGGAAGGCTCGGCTATCTAGAAAAGTCGGGTTTTCTACCGGTCGAGATATTCATGCAACACGTTTACCAGCTCTTTCATTCGGTATCCGGGATATCACGGGAATTCTGGGAAAAGCTGATCGAGATGTGCAGGTCACGACAGGATGAGAGCACGGATATCGAAGAGGGCATCTCCGAAAAATCGGGAAAGATCCACATCCACACCGAACGCTATCCGGCAACTGCCGGGTACCTCGTGCACCTTTTCGCTGTTGCGGCGGAGCATGGCCTTGGACTGGCCAATGTTACGCGGCAGTGGATCTTGCACAACAGGAACGTGCTTGACGCCGCATCGGGTGACATCGCTGTAAAACACGAGTTATTCGAGTTCCTGAAGGCCGATTCACCCGATATTCCCATCATCAGGCGATTTTACGATAGTGGGCTGCTCACCGCGATTATTCCGGAATTGGCTCCTGTGCATGCGCTCGTCCAGCATGATTCCTTCCACCTCTACCCCGTCCATGAGCATCACCTGCGGACCTGCTCCGAGCTGAAAAAACTACTCGCAGGCCAATATTCCAGCCGTGAGCCCGAACTTACTCGAATTGGCTCGACGCTCACCGATCCTGCCCTTTTGCTGCTCTCGGGCCTTTTGCACGACCTCGGGAAAAGCTCCGGCAGCAAGCATGCCTTAAGAGGCGGTGAAATGATGCCCGCTGTTTCCAAGCGGCTCGGCCTCACACCCCTTGAAGCCGAGACCTTGCAGTTCCTCGTCTCCCAACATCTGCTTTTGGCCGATAGCGCCTCAATGCGCGATCTCGCCGATCACGACATGGTCGCAAACTGCGCAGCCGCAATCGGCAAACGGGACTTTCTCGACCTGCTGGTCATGCTCACATTTGCAGACTTGATGGCGACCGGACCTCAGGGGCGTGAAAAATGGCGCGACACTCCCGTTATGCCGCTCTATCACAGCATCTTGAACATGCTCGAAAAGGGCGAACCAAGTTCGTTGATCCTTGCCGAAAGAATTGCCGGGGTAAGGAGTCGGGTCGAGGAGCGGGTCGTAGATATTATGGCGCCCGAAGAGCTTGAATCCTACTTCTCAGGGCTCGCACCGAGGTATCTCATTTCCCTCTCACCCGAGGAAATAGTTCGCCACTTGAACCTGATGCGGCGGCTTCGCGAATCGGGCGAACAGTTTATCTGGGAGGTGGACTCAAACAGGGACTACGCGGAAATTATCATAATGAGCTGGGACAAACCCGGCCTGCTCGCGAGATCGGCCGGGCTTCTCACGCTTCACAGCCTCAATATCATGAGTGCACAGGTCTTCACGATGAACGATGAGATTGCCCTGCTCATCTTCCAGTGCCGCCTTCCCGAAAAGCTCGGTGAGGCAATGGATTGGAACTCGGTGCGAAAGGATATGGACCGACTTCTCAAGGGAAAGCTGGCGCTCGATTACCGGATTGCGGCACACTCCGGGCGCGGGGCCCGGCCGCGCAGGGCTCTCAGGTCACATTCGAGCCAGATTGTTATAGATAACGATTCCTCGGGGGTATACACTATCCTTGAAGTCTATACCCTGGACCGCATAGGACTTCTTTATACAATCAGCAGGACACTTCACGAACTGCAGATCCGGATCTACGTCGCAAAGATTTCTACCAAAAACGATCAGGTCGCGGACGTTTTCTACGTGAGGACCGAAAAGCGCCAAAAAGTGACCGATTCCGAACAAATCGACGAGATAAAAAAGGCACTTAGGTTTTGCCTGGACGGTACAGCCGAGTGGGATTGAGGAATTAGGTCCATTCAGAATTTTTATTTATGATCCCGCAGAAACACCAGGTAGGAAACTATAGCATCGAGTTCTCCCCCGCTTACCTGATTTTCCGAGAATACCGGCATAGCTCCTATCCCATTCCTCACCTGGAATTTTATTGCAAAGCCCGGTGCGGGTTTATCGTTGAGGGAAGGGGCGAGCCCGGCTTCTCCCCCGGGGTGGCATTGATTGCAGTGCCGCATAAAGAGCTCTTCACCCAATGATGCTTCCTGGGATTCTATTTTCAATGAACCGGAGATTGGCTCGCTTTTCCTTGCCGCTCCGCACCCAAACTGAAATACAAGTATGCATGCAAGCGTAAGAAGCGTGAGATTCGGCTTCATTTTGACTCCTTGCAAACGGCATATGGAGCACATTTTCCCCCAAAGTTCTGCATGAACTGACATCAGCAATATCAGCGAGTGCCGACCGGTATTATTGCAAGACAGGTTTTCGGGTTATGCGCCACAGAACGCCGCTTCCATGCTGTGGAACCGCTCCAAGTCTGCCGTATTTTAGGACTCCGAAATCCACGACATAAAGCGCGGCTCCACTCGGATCAAATCTTGCCGCCAAGGGACGCTCCAGCCCACCTGTTGACAGCCAGGAAGCCGGCCCGTTCGTCTTTCCCCTGTTAACGGCAAAATCATGCGTCACGCCGGTTTGTACATTAACCCTGAAAATCTTGTACCCAACGGGAGCAAGGACCTTTCCCGCAGTGGGGGTATTACCAAAGGCCGCGACGAAGGCCTGTCCGACATGGCCGAAATCGGGGTTTCGCGAAAAATCGAAGCCGGCGGTCGAGGAATGGACAGCGAAGATCGCGGCCGGGCGTGGCGGGAGGCGAGAGGGATATTCAGCCAGTAAGCTCCTTGGAGTTCCTTTTCCCGGAGGCCTATACCGCTCACCCACGTCCACCGGGTTTGTTCCATGGAAATCCGGCCAACCGTACCACCTCCCCGGCTCGATTTCCCATAACAGGTCACCGGCTCCGAACACGGGACGACTGCCCCGCATCTCGAACTGGTTCTCCGTAACGAACAACTGCCCATGGGGCGAAAACGCCATTCCGAAAGGATTCCTGAAACCCCAGGCAACGAGTTCGGCCTTCCCTCCATCAGGCCCGATCCTCAAAACCGACCCGCTGCATGGTATCCGGCCGTCAACCGCCTGCCTTTTTGTTGTCCTTACGCCAAATGGTGAGAAGGCACCGGTTTCAACTTCCCCACGGGCTCCCGGTGCAAGGAAGTTTTCCGTCGTGTAGTTCTCTCCGGCAAGAACCACATCCTGGCAGGGAATGTCGTGCAACTCCGGGAATTTGCCCAGCCAGCCGGATTTATAATTATCTTCACCAACAATCCCCGAATTGGTGTAGGTCCCGATCGTGAAATATATGTACCCGTCCGGTCCGGCCACCGGACCATTTGTATGATAGTCCCCCCGGCTGGGAAGCTCATCTATTAGAGGCGTCACGACTCCATTTCTATCGATCCGGAGTATGCGGCCTCCACCGAGCTGACCACCCTCTGCTACATAGAAGAAGCCATTATGGAATATCACTCCGGTCCAGGGGCCGTTTTCGGCCCCGGAGGCAACCTCGGTGACTTCACCCGTCCCGGAAACGTGTAGAAGGCGAGGAGCAGCCGACATCTCACCTATGGAGTAGCCGGCCTCTGTTATATAGATTTCCCCCGAGTCATCGAAGGCAACTCCCGTCGGGCAGGTAAGTCCCCGAGCCACGGCTTCTATCAGGTAGCCTTCGGGAAGAACAATGTCCCCCGGATTGACAAAGCGAATAGGGCTGACAGGTCCAATCGGCCCCACGGTCCTGTATCCACTTACCTGGTAGCAGGCGGGAAAGGCAATCACGAGCGAGATCAGAACCCAAATCTTTGCCCGGTTCCATCTCATTGCTTTCTCCTTGAGAGCTTAGCCTGATTCATATCTGGGTGAGGATTGAGGGCGGAAAAGTCAAGCCGGCCGATCTCGAGCCATGTAGCCGCGGTTTGGTGCCGGCAAAAACATTTAATGAGAATCTAATTCCGGCGAGTGAGGCGATCAAGTATCAGTTTGGGGCGGTTTATAGAAAGTATTGCTAATTAATGCTGGATGGATAAAGTACAACTTATTAATTCAGCATTTTCCTTTCCAAACCTGCTAAAAACACATTGTAATTAATTAGTGCTTCACTTATAGAGATAGTGAATCTGGCAGTAACACTAACGCAATCGTAGGGGCTTTTACTGCAGAGGCCGCTCAGATCGAATTTAAAAATCGAAGCGTACGGTCCCGTCAAAAATCCCCTCACAAGGCCGAAAGCCATCTTTCAGGGAACGCTTCCGTTCCCGAAACGAAGCAAAAAGCTGCAAAGTCTAAACCCAAAATTCCAGGAGCAGTACCATGAATCTATCCACCCCTAATTCAAATGATGCCACCCTGACCTTCAACCGCTCGAAATCCGTCGTCCCGACGAGCGGACTTTGCTCCCGATGCATTGACGGCTGCCGCGGAAACTGCGAAGTCTTCCGGGCGACCTTCAGGGGCCGTGAGGTAATCTATCCCGGGCCTTTCGGAGAAATAACGGCCGGAGGAGACAAGAACTATCCGGTAGATTATTCTCACTTGAATATCCAGGGCTACGCAATGGGCGGATCGGGCCTGCCGGACGGCGTGGAAGCAGGACCGGACACGGCGATCTTCCCCTCGGTTAGCACGGAAACCGAATATGGCTGGGACATAAAAGTCAAGATGCGCGCTCCCATGTTTACCGGCGCACTTGGCTCGACCGAGATAGCCCGCAAGAACTGGGAGCATTTCGCGGTCGGTGCGGCAATAAGCGGGGTTACCCTGGTCTGCGGTGAAAATGTTTGCGGAATAGACCCGGGGCTCGAACTCGACAGGAACAACAAGATCCGCAAATCCCCCGAGATGGACCGCAGGATCGACATCTACAGGCGCTACCATACGGGCTACGGCGAACTGCTGGTCCAGATGAATGTCGAGGATACGAGGCTTGGGGTTGCCGAATACGTGATCGAGAGGCACGGCCTCGAGACAATCGAACTCAAATGGGGGCAGGGAGCCAAGTGCATAGGCGGGGAGATCAAGGTAAACAGCATCGAGCGCGCCGTTGAGCTTCAGAGGCGCGGCTACATTGTCACCCCCGATCCTTCGGACCCCGTCATCCAGGCCGCCTACAGGGACGGAGCGATAAAGGAATTCGAGCGCCACAGCAGGCTCGGATTTGTCAGCGAAGATGGGTTCATGGCAGAAGTCGAGCGCCTCAGAAAGATAGGTTTCAAGAGGGTAACCCTCAAGACCGGCGCCTACAGCCTTCGTGAACTGGCAATGGCAATTAAATGGGGTTCGATGGCAAAGATCGACCTCCTTACCATCGACGGCGCTCCCGGCGGAACCGGCATGAGCCCGTGGAGGATGATGGAGGAATGGGGAGTTCCGAGCATCTACCTGCACTCGGCCGCCCAGGAGTTCTGCGCTAAGTTGGCCGAACGCGGCGAAAGGGCTCCGGACATCGCGTTTGCCGGCGGATTTTCAAGCGAGGACGGCATATTCAAGGCCCTTGCCCTAGGCGCTCCATTCGTTAAAGCGATCTGCATGGGAAGAGCGCTTATGATCCCCGGTATGGTGGGCAAGAATATAGCCGATTGGATGTCGAAAAAAGACCTGCCCAAAACCGTAAGCCAGTACGGCTCATCAATCGAAGAGATTTTCATAAACTATGAAGCCGTAAAATCGATGCTGGGAAATGGAAGCGCGGCGGAACTGCCTCTTGGCGCTCTTGGCATCTACAGCTATGCGGATAAGCTCAAGGTGGGACTGCAGCAAATCATGGCAGGCGCACGCCGTTTCAGCGTAGGCGCCATCTCCCGCTCGGATCTCATGTCGCTTACCGACGAGTGCACCAGGGTAACCAAAATACCTTACGTGATGGATGCCTACAGGGCTGAAGCCGAAGCAATCCTTAACGGCTACGGCCTGAACGGGCGCTCGGAAGAAAAGCCGGTTATAGCGAGCATAGTCCGCGCCAGATAGTGATGTATCGATATTTGATCAATTGACGTGAAACCGATGCGGGGCAGGCTTTTCAGCCTGCCCC
>DBMI01000051.1 GCA_002298165.1 Desulfarculales bacterium UBA702 | reverse complement strand
CTGTTCTCGATACAATCTTGAACACAAATTGGTATCAAAAGGACACTAACTCACGTTCATTTTTTGGCATCTATTCGCAACGATCTCGACCCAGGCACACTAGCAAGCTCAATACGCCAGAAGAAAAAAGATACTCAGTTGAAGGCTGACTTATCGCGGAGGTTGGAATGGTTTTTTGGGAGACGAGAAGCGAGATAATTAGCTGTATTTACTTGATGAAATGTTGGAGCGGGAGACGGGCTTCGAACCCGCGACCCTCAGCTTGGAAGGCTGATGCTCTAGCCAACTGAGCTACTCCCGCCCAACAGGAAATGTCTATCAGGTTCGGGAGGATTTTTCAAATCAAATTTGGTGGATGCGGCGTGAAGTGATTGGGCGGTTAGAAATAAAAGAGAGCCGTGACGGCCTCTCTCAAAAAAGCGCAGCATTATCGAACACGATGTTCAGTTTCCGGAAACGGATTTAAGGCGATCCAGGCGCTCAGGCCTTTTTGGAGCTTACCGGCTTTTCGATAACCACCTGGTCCGATCCGTCTTTTTCGGAAAAGAGGACGTTTACCTGCTCCTCGGCCAGGGTTTCCACGTGGAATCCAACGAATTGCGCGCAGATGGGCAGTTCGCGATGATCTCGATCTACCAGTACTGCGACCTGAACGCGGCGAGGGCGGCCGTAGTCAATGAGGGCATCGAGGGCTGCGCGAATGGTGCGGCCGGTGTAGAGAACGTCATCGACCAGGATCACCTGGCGCTCGTCAATGGGGAACGGCAGGTTGGTGCCTTTAAGAACCGGGTGGACATGCAGTCGGGTCCAGTCGTCGCGGTAGAGTGTTATATCGAGGGTCCCGACCGGAATGGCGGTGCCGAGCCTTTCGGAAAGAATCGATGCCAGCCTGCGCGCAAGGTATACCCCTCCGGTGTGAATTCCGACCAGAGCGAGCCTTTGCGGCTCCTTCGCAACTTCGATTATCTCTGCCGCAATCCGGCCGATAGCGGCCTCGATCTCCCCGCCTTGATTTATTATCCGATGGCTGTCCTGTCCCATTTCCTGCCTCACCTCGGTTTAACCGGATAAAATGCGAAAGGGCGCCTTCTGGCACCCTTAAACAGCCTAACAGGCCGGCCGGTTTACCGGCACGGTTCCAGGGTTTTTCACTAGCAAATTTCGCCTAACATGTCAATAATTATTGCCTATTCCACTGTCACGCTCTTTGCCAGGTTTCTGGGCTGGTCGACGTCGGTTCCGCGAAGCACCGCCACATGGTAGGCGAAAAGCTGCAGCGGGACGGAGAAGAGCACGGGGGAGAGCCATTCCGACGATTCGGGAATGACAAACTGGTTCTCTCCCGTCCCTACTATCTCGTCCTGACGATTCTCAATAAGGGCAAGGATCTGACCGTCTCTGGCTTTCACTTCCTGTATATTGGATATCATCTTTTCATAAAGCGGCCCATGCTTCAGCAGGACCATAACCGGCATATCCTCGTCGATAAGGGCTATCGGTCCGTGTTTCATTTCCCCGGCAGCATAGCCTTCAGCGTGTATGTATGAGATTTCCTTGAGCTTCAGGGCGCCTTCGAGCGCGATTGGATAGAGCGGCCCGCGCGCCAGGTAGAGGAAATCCTTATAGTGCATGTACTTGCGCGCCCAAAGAAGGACCTTTTCCGTATCCGCCAGGATTTTTTCCATTTTTCCGGGCAGTTCGACAAGGTCCTGAACATAGCGCGCGGCGAGGTCCGCCGGGAGCTTGCCGGCCTCCGTAGCCCAGTAGAGCGCAAGAAGGTAGAGGGCGATAAGCTGGGTGGTAAATGCCTTTGTCGACGCAACGCCTATCTCGGGCCCGGCATGTGTGTAGATCACACCGCCGGCCAATCGCGCTATGCTGCTTCCGACAACATTAACGATTGCCCTGCACTGCGCGCCCTTGTCGATTCCTTCCTTGAGCGCCGCCCGCGTATCCGCCGTCTCACCTGACTGGCTTATAACCACCAGCAGCGTCGATTCATCCAGAACCGGGTCCCTTGACCGGAACTCCGAGGCCAGGTCAACCTCGACGGGCACTCTGCAAATGGCCTCGATCATATACTTTGAAACGAGAGCGGCATGGTACGAGGTTCCGCAGGCAACCAGGCAGACTTTGCGGATCTTCTTCAGGATATCGCCGTCAAGATTGAGTTCCGGGAACTGGATCGATTTGGACTCGAGGTCCACCACGCTTCGGAAAGTATCGATTACCGCCCTCGGCTGCTCATAGATTTCCTTGAGCATGAAATGCTTGTAGCCGGCCTTTTCGGCCATTACCGGGTTCCAGTCGACGATTTTAGGCTGCGGGGTGCGCTCGCTCCCGTCTTGAAGAGACTCGATCCGATACCCATCCCGAGCCAGGAAAACAATCTCCTCGTCATTGAGGTAGACGACCTTGCGGGTGTAGGGGAGGATGGCAGGAACGTCCGAGGCCAGGAGGAACGAGTCGTCGGTAAGCCCCAGTATTAGCGGGCTTTCCTTCCTGGCGGCTACGAGTTGATCCGGTTCATCTTCATTCACGATCACAACTGCATAGCTGCCCTTGAGCTGTCGTATGGTATTACGAACGGCCTCGGCATAATTCTTTGTTTTTTCCAGCTCGAAATCGAGCAATCTAACGATGACCTCGGTATCGGTTTGCGATGAGAAGACTTTCCCCTTCGACTGCAGTTCTTCCTTCAAAGCGGCATAGTTTTCGATAATTCCGTTGTGGACCAGCGCTAAAGGTCCGGACCGGTGCGGGTGGGCATTTTCTTCGGAAGGCCTCCCGTGAGTGGCCCACCTGGTGTGGGCGATTCCAACGTTGCCGGTCATGGGGTGGCCGTCGAGCTTGCATTCGAGCCCCATGAGCTTGCCCTGGCAGCGCACGATCTGGAGTTTGCAATCCGCCCCGAGCATAGCTATGCCGGCGCTGTCATAGCCCCTGTATTCGAGCCGCTTCAGCCCGCTCATCAAAATCTCCCGGCACTCGCCGGGGCCGATGTAACCTACTATGCCGCACATAGACATCTTCCTTGTTTGTTGGGTATCAGCGGCCTGCAAAAATAGAGCAAAATTGCGGCTGCCGTGTATGTCCGTCGGAAAAATCGGCAACTTCCATAACGGTCACAAATTTGAGCACTTATACCACTATTGCGGCTGCTTTTTTATCCAGAATCCGCGAGAAGGTAAATAAATATTCGGGAGTTCCGCAGGTTCGCGTATCAGCCGGTCAAGGGACAATACAGGCGGGGCGCAAAGCACGTGCGCCAGGTGGGATACAGTATAATCGCATCAATTAGGGTAAGCTCCGCTTTCGCATCCCGCGATTTCCCGGATGATTTTCTGTATTCTCACGCGCAGCTTCTCAGCTTTGCGGTGATGAACAGAAGCCACTGTCTTCTTTCCCGGGACAAACCGCAGTTTCAGGTACTCGGTTGCATGCGAGTTCGCCTTTTCCTGCAATTCTATGAGCTCTGAGACAAGTTCGTTTGCCAGCATGGAAAAGCCCCTTTTCAAGCCAGGATAAGTTTGTACCCATGAGTAATCGGCAGATTTTCCGAAAAACTTTAAAGATCCCGCGGCGCTTCCAAAGCGGTGCTTTCGGTGCGGCTTATTTTGTCATCGCAACCCCGATTTCTTCTGCTATACTTGCCGTTCGTTTGCGGCCCCGGTTAATCTATTCCTGGTCCGAAGCCCTGTTATCTTTACAATTTTTGCTATAATTTTCGTACCTAAGCCTGGAGAAAATTCCCGGATGAGCCGCTTTGTCCATCTGCACGTTCATACACAGTACAGCCTTCTTGACGGCGCAATACGCCTGAAGGACCTCTTCGAAACAGCCAAAAGCTTTGGTATGCCCGCCGTTGCCATAACCGATCACGGCAACATGTTCGGGGCGCTCGAATTCTTCGAGATGTCCAAAAAATACGACGTAAAACCCATAGTGGGCTGCGAGGCCTACGTGGCCCCGAGAAGCCGTCACGACCGCAGTTTGAGGGTCGAAGGTGAAAACAACGGCGACGAGGACCGCAACTACCACCTCACCCTGCTCGCCAGGAATCTCACCGGCTACCAGAATCTGATGAAGCTGATATCCATCGGATATCTTGAAGGATTTTATTATAAGCCGCGCCTGGATCGCGAAGTACTGCGCCTGCACAGCGAAGGTCTCATTGCCCTTTCGGGGTGCCTCAAAGGTGAAGTCGCATCCGCTATCCTCAAGAATCGGGAAGAGGAGGCGCGAAAGACTGCCGCCGAATACTCGGAAATTTTCGGGCCGGAAAATTTTTACCTGGAAGTGCAGTCAAACGGGCTCACCGAGCAGGGCATCGTAAATGACGGCCTCGTAAAGCTTGCCCGCGAGATGGGCCTGCCCCTCGTGGCAACCAACGACTGCCATTACCTGCGCAAAAGTGACGCGCGCGCCCATGAAATCCTCCTTTGCATCCAGACTGGCAAAACGGTCCTGGATGAAAAGCGCCTCAAATTTCATACCGATCAACTCTATTTCAAGTCCCCCGAAGATATGGAAAAAGCTTTCTCATATATTCCCGAGGCGATTGAGAATACCCTTGCAATAGCTGAGAGATGCGACCTCAAGTTAAAACTTGGCGAGTACCACTTTCCGGTCTTTCCACTAGAGCCGGGCGAAAGTGTCGAGGAGAGGTTCGAGGTTGAAGTGCGGCAGGGATTTTCGAAAAGAATCGAAGCCCTTAAACGCAAGCGCCCCGATTTTTCCGAAAACGGCCTCAAAGAATATGAAGAGCGGCTCGAATATGAGCTGAGAATAATCAAACAGATGGGATTCGCCGCTTATTTTCTGATCGTATCGGACTTCATCAATTACGCTAAAGGCTCCGGAATTCCGGTCGGACCAGGGCGAGGTTCGGCGGCGGGGAGCCTCATCGCCTACGCCATGCGCATAACCGATCTCGACCCCATCGAGCATGGACTGATTTTCGAGCGCTTTTTAAACGTCGAGCGAATCAGCATGCCTGATATCGACGTGGATTTTTGCGTAAACGGCCGCGATAAGGTCTACGAATATGTGACGAAAAAGTACGGTACGGACCGGGTGGCCCAGATAACCACCTTCGGCACCATGGCGGCCAGGGCCGTTATCCGAGACGTCGGGCGAGCGCTTGCAATGGCGTATAACGATGTTGACAGGATTGCCAAGCTCATCCCGCCAACGCTTGGGATCGATCTTCAAAAAGCGCAGCAGGTGGAGCCGCGACTGGGCGAGTTGCAACGGGAAAACCCCCAGATAAAGGAGCTTTTTCAAATAGCGACGGCCCTGGAGGGCCTGACCCGCCACGCATCGACCCACGCGGCCGGAGTGGTCATGGCCGACAGGCCAATCGTTGACTACATGCCGCTCTACCTTGGCCAGGAAGGCGAAGTCGTAACCCAGTACCCGATGAAGTACGTCGAGAAGGCGGGGCTCATAAAGTTCGACTTTCTCGGCCTTCGCAACCTGACGGTGATAAACGATGCGATAAGGCTCATCAAGGAGAATCACGGGGTAGAGATCGATATGGACGATCTTCCCCTGGACGATTCCGAGACGTATGCCCTTTTGAGCCGAGCCGACACAACCGGGGTTTTCCAGCTTGAGAGTTCCGGGATGCGCGAGATAATGGTCAGGCTGCGCCCCGAGAACTTCGCCGACATTGTTGCCCTGGTGGCGCTGTACCGGCCGGGCCCGCTGGAAAGTGGCATGGTCGATCAGTACATCAAGGGAAAGCACGGCGAAATCGAAATTAAATACGACCTCGATGCCCTGCGCCCGATACTCGAACCCACCCACGGCGTTATCCTCTACCAGGAACAGGTAATGCAAATCGCAAGTGCCCTCGCCAACTACAGCCTGGGCGAAGCCGATATCCTGCGCCGAGCAATGGGAAAGAAAATCGGCGATCTAATGAACGCCCAGAGGGACAGATTCATCAAGGGAGCGGTCGCAAACAAAGTCGATTCGGCAAAGGCCAACCACATTTTCGATCTTATGGCCAAATTCGCCGAATACGGCTTCAATAAGTCCCACAGCGCGGCATACGCGCTGATCGCCTACCAGACGGCCTACCTCAAATCGCACTACCCGGTCGAGTTCATGGCTGCCCTTCTAAACAGTTTCCTGAACAGCTCCGACCAGGTCGTAAAGCTGATAAACGTTTGCGCCAAAATGGCGATCAACATTCTGCCGCCCGATGTAAACGAGAGCGGCAGCGTCTTCCAGGTAGTGGGCGGAAAGATCAGGTTCGGACTCGGGGCCGTGAAGAATGTGGGAGAGACGGCAATCGAAGTGATCCTTAAGGGCCGCGAAGAGGAAGGGCCGTTCAAGTCGATCTTTGATTTTTGCGAACGGATGGATTCCCAGAGAGTGAACCGGCGCGTAATCGAGCAGCTTATCCGGTGCGGCGCCTTCGATTCGATTCACCCCCAGCGCGCGCAGGTCATGGCGGGCCTGGACGAAGCACTTGAGCGGGCCGCGACCGTACAGCGGGACAAGCAGGCCGGCCAGATGAACCTCTTCCAGATGCTCCGGACGAAAAACAAGGTTGCAGCCCCCGTACTGCCCGACATACCCGACTGGGACAGCCGCACCCGGCTCCAGTTCGAAAAGGAGTCGATTGGATTCTACATCTCCGGCCATCCGCTCGATTTTTATGCGGACCGGCTTGCTTCCCTCTGCACCGACGACACCCAGTCGGTGAAGGAAAAACGTGAGGGCTCGGAGGTGGTGGTATGCGGTATCTTTTCGATAATAAAAGAAATAACGACAAAACGCGGCGACCGGATGGGTTTCCTCAACCTGGAGGACAGGGAGGGGACCATAGAGGTTGTGGCCTTCGCCGAACCTTTCTCTCAGGCTCGATCGCTTCTGGAAGGCGATGAACCCCTGGCGCTATGGGCCAAGGTCCAGCACGACGAAAAGGGTACCAAGCTTCTCGCCAACAGGATCCTTAGTATGGACGAGGCGCAGCTTCAGTCAATCGATGCGGTGCATATAACACTCGAAGCGGATCAGATGGACGGGGACTCTTTGGGCCGCCTTCGGCACCTTCTCATGACCCATCCCGGCGAGTGCAAGCCTGTCCTGCACCTTAGTGTCAGAGACAGGGGGGAAGCCGTTCTGGATGTGGGTAAACTCCCGGTAAATCCATCGCAGTCCTTTTTCGAGGATATGCGTCAGTATTTCGGCCCCGACTGCGCGCACCCCGTCTATAAAAATTGCCAATCGGGAAACGGTTCGTAATAGCGGAGAATGAAAACTCCCCTTTACTGGCGAGAGGGTTGGCGGATGGGGTTGAATTTCTTGGATCTTTTTATCACCCTCCCCTGGCCCCTCCCATCAAAGGGAGGGGGAATTTGCATCTAGCGTTGTAGGGTGGGCACGGCGGTTTATCGTGCCCACCTTCATTCTAAAGACGCTGGATTTCCGCCAGAAGCACGCGGGAATGACGCGTTTGTATATACCTGCTTTTCCGGAGTTACATCGAAGCGGGTAGCCCGGATTTATATCCGGGTGCGGAGCACAAGAGGCCTCGAGGCCACACCGGAATTCGGAACGGTGATCTGGTTACAGCACGGTCTCCCGACCGTGCTGCCCGCGCCGACCGTAGGTCTCCACTGGTTTCGAATAATTGGAGACCTTCGGTCGAGGGCATGACGCGGTCAGGACAGGCTGTTGCCCAAATCCCGAATGGAAAAATAATGGGCCGAAATTGGAGGAGAACTCCCCTCCACTGTGGGAGGGGTAGGGGGAGGGGGTTGAAATTCTTAGGTCTTTTTGTCACCCTCCCCTGTCCCCTCCCATCAAAGGGAGGGGAATTTGCATCGCAACTTGTTTGGGCAACAGCCCCAGTAGACCACGCTATAACAAGGGCTGTTGCTTAATCCGTCCCAAGGACCTGCGCAAGAAGTGCGGTTCCGGCGCAATGTGGCCGGTATTTTCACCTGACCTGCTGAATCAGGAGTCAGCGATGGAACTCTACTTTGTCGAAACTTCGGTATCCGAGCAGCGAGTGCTCTTGTGCCGCTACGCGGACCGGTTGTTCAGCGAAGGCAGGAAAGTTCAGATATTGGTCGATTCGACATCCTCGGCACAGTTGGTGGATCAGACGCTGTGGACTTTTTCACAATCAAGCTTCATCCCCCACGCCATCTCGGGACCTGAGTCCAAAGAAATCCCCGACGAACCGGTTCTTATCGTAGTCGGTGAAAAGTATATCGAAGGATTTAATGTATTATTGTGCGATGCGCCAGTCGTCCTGGATTTCATGTGCAAGTTCGAGAGCACATATCATTTCGTTTTGCGAGACGATACGGAAAAACGGCTGGAAAGCCGCATGATCTGGCAGAAAGCCCGCGATCTTGGGATCTCTCCCGTCCATGTTCCCTTTGGCCAGGCGGTTTAATCGATATTCCTCCAAAGTTCTCACCTTCCGCTCTCAACCGGGGTATCACACAATTAATTGAGTGCGCCCTTTAAAATGTTGGCAAAAGCGATAATTTGGTTTAAAAGTGAAATAAATGGCAAATCTTCCCTGAGGAAGCGGGCTGTGGCGGTATCCTCTGCCTGCGCGCCCTACGCGCTGCATTGCTGGGGCTTTATCCGGCTTATTGTGAATCTTTGGACATTGAGCGGGGAATCCGCTTGACAACACTTTGTGAACGGCTAGAATGACCGGAATATGGTCAAGTGGAAGCGAACCAGGGGTCTATTCAAAGTTGACATGGAGGATAGCTGAAATGGGAGTAACTGCGGACAAACTCAAAGAACTTCGCGAGCGTGAAGCAAAGATCAAGGAAATGGGTGGCCCCAAGGCTGTTGCGGCGCAACTCGAACGCGGCAAGATGACCGCCCGTGATCGCATAAATTATTTCTTTGATCCCGGTACCTTCCGTGAACTTGACATGTTCATGAAGCATAGGGGAACTCTCTTTGGGATCGATAAAGTTGATGTTCCCGCCGACGGCGTTATCTCGGGATTCGGCAATGTAAACGGGCGTCAGGTTTTCGCATTCGCACAAGATTTCACGGCCCGCGCGGGCAGCCTCGGCGAAATGCACGCCAAAAAAATCACTAAGGTACAGGACCTGTCCCTGAGAGCCGGAAAGCCGTGCGTAGGCTTTTGCGACTCCGGCGGCGCACGCATCCAGGAAGGTGTCGATTCCCTTTCGGGTTACGGCCAGATCTTTTATCGCAATGCCATTGCATCGGGCGTTGTCCCCCAGATTTCCGCGATCATGGGACCCTGCGCCGGCGGCGCCGTTTATTCCCCGGCCATGACCGATTTCATTTACATGGTAAAAAATACCGGCATGATGTTCATCACCGGTCCCGACGTCATCAAGTCCGTTCTTGGTGAAATAATCACCCAGGAAGAACTCGGCGGCGCGATGACTCATAACAGCAAGAGCGGTGTGGCCCAGTTTGCGGCCGAAAGCGATGCCGACTGCATCGATCAGATAAAGGCTCTGCTCGATTATTTCCCGAGCAACAACATGGAAGATCCTCCCTTCGTCGATACCGGGGACGATCCCAACAGGCTTTGCCCCGATCTGGATACGATTATTCCGGACAGCACCATGGGCGCCTATGACATGAAAGATGTCATCCGCTCGATCGTTGACAACGGCGAATTCCTCGAAGTACACAAATATTTCGCGATGAACATACTCACCGGTTATGCTCGCCTCGGCGGCAATGTTATCGGTATCATCGCAAACCAGCCCAAGGTCCTCGCCGGCTGTCTCGATGTCGATTCCTCCGATAAGGCAACCCGCTTCATCCGGACCTGCGACTGCTTCAACATCCCGATGCTGACAATCGCCGACGTTCCCGGATACCTCCCCGGCAAGCAGCAGGAATGGGGCGGAATCATTCGTCACGGCGCAAAGCTTCTGTGGTGCTACTCCGAAGCCACCGTGCCCAAGATTACCCTCGCCACCCGCAAAGACTACGGCGGATCCTACCTGGCGATGTGTTCGAGCGACCTCAGGGCGGACTTCTCCTTCGCGTGGCCGACTGCGGAAATCGCGGTTATGGGCGCCGAAGGCGCGGCAAACGTAATTTTCCGCCGCGAAATCCAGGAATCCCCCGATCCAGTCGCAAAACGCAAAGAGATGATCGAGAACTACAAAACAGCCCTTTGCAATCCGTACATCGCCGCTTCCCGCGGGTACATCGACGGCGTGATTATGCCATCGGAAACAAGAGCGCGCCTCATTGAGGCTTTTGCGGTTATCGCCAACAAGCGTCAGGCGCTTCCGCCCAAGAAGCACGGCAACATCCCGACCTAAGCAGGTATTCGAACAATCAGTTTCGGTTCGACCCAGCTATATCAAGAAAACCCGCTCCTTTTAGGAGGAGCGGGTTTTTGCGTTTCACGGAGGACAAGCCCTGGCAAAATAGGTTAAAAGCGATATTATTGCGCTGCCTGCTGGAATTCTCTGATTGTTAAAGCCATGGCTATTCTCGGCGCAGAAAGCGACAAAGAAGGAATCCAATGTTACTGAGCAATTATTCGATTGAATTTGTCAGGCTCGCATGTGGGTCCAAAGCCCAGTCGCTTGACATGATAGCTCTTCTCGAACAGGACATCGGCGAGGTGATCCCCTATCTCAATGCTGTGCTCGGGGGCTTTCAGTATACCAAAGAGCCCCGCTCTGTTTCCCTGAAGCTGGAAGGAAAGCTGGTAGTGATCTATCCGGAGAAAATTTGTGTAAGTGCCCCAGGTGACCGGCTGGAGGCAGAGAAAATTATCGAGTGGTTGCGTGAAAAAATCAATGATACCTGGGAGCGTCGAGGAGAAATTCAGCCCTGCTTCGAAAGTGCTCCAAAACCAAAGGTGCTCGATATCCTGAGATTACTCCCCAGAACTAACTGTGGTGAGTGCGGCCATCCAACCTGCATGGTCTTCGCTGCTCAGGTTGCAGCCGGGGACAGCGACTACAATGACTGTCCGGCACTCGCCGTGGAGCAAAAGATAGAACTTTCGAGCTATCTGGGGCATTTCCAGTTGAAATAAAGGGATAGGAACCTGACCGTCATCCCGATTTCAGGCGCTTCGGCAAAGCCTCTTGTGCTCCCCACCCGGGTGGAGAGGTAAAGAGAGGGTAGCCCAGATTTATATATCCCATTGCCGTCAACTTAATGGAACAATTGTTTACTCATTGTTATGACGTGGTCTCCTCAGTCTGTTGCCCAAATGAAAACACCCAAAGACAGCCGTTAAGCAAAAACGTCATCTTGGGCGAAAGCCTAACCCAGGTGCTTGGAATTACAACAGATATTGCGCATCAATGTAGGGTGGGCAACACTTCATCTGCCCACCTTTTTTAGGGTTCAAAGCTGGTGGGCACTTAAAGATTGTGCCCACCCTACTGGCTCCCCTCCCCTGGCGGGAGGGGCTGGGGGAGGGGGTTGAAATTCCTAGATCTTTTTTAGTCACCCTCCCCTGGCCCCTCCCATCAATGGAGGGGAAATTCGCATCGCAGCTTGTTTGAGCAACAGGCCCAAACCTGTGCCCGTCCTACACTCTTTCGCGTTTTTCCAGGCCTTTGAAATCTTTTTGGAGAACTTTCGCGCAACTTTTGGTTTACGGAGAGAAAAATCATGCCCCCTGAACTATTGCCTTTCCATGACTGGCTGGTTGGACTTCGCCGCCATTTTCACCAATATCCCGAAACTGCGTACAAGGAAGTGAAAACGGCCGCGAAAATTGCCGAGGTGCTCAAAGCGCTCGGGATCGGCTACAGGACGGGAATTGGCGGTACGGGGATAATTGCTTCTCTGGAATCTTCCCGGCCGGGACCGACCCTGGCGCTACGTGCAGACATCGATGCACTTCCGCTCGATGAGAAGAGCGATCTGCCCTATCGTTCGAAAATTCCGGGAGCAATGCACGCCTGTGGCCATGACGGGCATATCGCGATAGCGCTCGGAACGGCGAAGTCGCTCATCGAGCGAAACTGGCCTGAAAAGGGCAGAGGAAAGATCCTGTTCATCTTTCAGCCCGCCGAGGAGAGCGGTGCCGGTGCGAAGGCCATGCTTGACTCCGGTGTTTTCGACTCAGAATCGGTCAATGCCGTTTTTGCGGGACACATGCATCCGGAGGTCCCCACCGGCCAGATCGGAATTGCTCGCGATACGAGCAACGCAGCCTCCGACAACATAGTAGTTGAAATCACCGGCAAGGGCGGTCACGGCGCGCAGCCCCACCTGTGCATCGATCCAATCGTTGCCGGGTCTCACCTTGTGACACAGATTCAGACAACGATCAGCCGATTCGTTCCTCCCCTGGAGAGCGTGGTCATTACCATCGGAAAATTCCACTCCGGGTCCGCAAGAAATATCATCCCGGAGCAGGCTCTACTGGAGGGCACTGTTCGCACGCTGCGTCCCGACATCCGTGAAACAGTAATGAAAAGGATCGAAAAACTCGTGGAAGGAATCGAGGCTGGCCATGGCGTTTCCTGCAAATTGACTGTGATTACCGGCTATCCCCCTCTCATCAATAATCCCGAGCTGGTGGAATATGCGATGCGGGTCGGGCGGAAGGTCCTGGGAAATGAGAACGTACATTCGGAGCTTCCAAGAATGGGATCAGAGGATTTCGCCTATTTTGCCATGAGGTGGCCGGGAGTGCTGGCGCGCATCGGCTGCCGACAACCCGGCCTGAAATCCAGGTTCGGGCTGCATTCGCCCTGGTTTGATTTTGACGAGTCCGCCCTCGACGTGGGCGTGCGGCTATTTACCGAAATGCTTGAGAACTACGAATAACCTCTGCCTATACTATTCCGGGCATAACCTGCACATCGGGGTCTTTGGGGAGCAATTTGGGGTTATTGGGGTCCGAGACGTCGAACAAGTTGCAGTCAATAACGAGGTCCGCCTCATTGCCGCATATCGTGCAGTCACATTCCTGCCTGATGGGAATCATTTTTCACAGCCTCCATCTCCGGGTTGTAATTACAAGGTCCAGAGGGCCCGCACCGGATTAATTCCGGTTCGGGATCGCATCCATTCCAGCAGCTAATTCCCGGTCTTTAGTCAAATCAAATTATGTTGTTCGACAAAGTCAACCATAGCGGGTCATTCATTGCTTTTTTCACTATGTTCCTGATGTAGCCAGGCCCGGTATAAATAAGTCCCGCTTTCTGGAAGCGCCTCGAATGAATTATGTTTGATTAGACCCTGGCAGGGGCTGAATGCGATTAGTCACACATTGACAAAATCAGGCTGTAATACATTTCGGATGCAAGGAGGACCTGTTCGAAGGGAACCGATTCATCGGGGGAGTGTGCCTGCTCGAGTGAGCCAGGGCCCAGGATGATGGGCTTGATTCCAGCCTCCCACAAAAGGTTTGCGTCCGAATGGCTCCGGAAGGCCTGGGGCTCCCAGGGGAGTTGACGATCGTCGTAGACCCGCTTGAGCGCCTCGATGAACTGGCCTTTTTCCGGAAGCTCGTATCCGGAGTGCACATTGTCAAAGTTTAGAGAGCCGTTAAATTCCGGATTTTCACGCTTTTCGCTGTCGAGTATCTCCTCGAATTCCATGATTATTTCCCCGAGAGGGGCAGTAGGGGGCAGGTGAATATCGAGCCAGGCGTCACACCACTCGGGAACGGCGAACCCGGAACGTGAACTCGATAGGTCCCTTATATTGTAGACGAGGTCCGGCCTTCTTTCGCTGATGTGGCGCGAGATGCGTAAAATAAGGCGCAGCATCGCCTCGACCGGGCTATTTCCCGGATTTGCAAGCGATGCATGCATTCTTTTTCCTCTGGTCGTTATCTGGATTTCAAAGTAGCCGTAATGCCCGATGCATGGGCGCAAATCGGTAGGCTCGGCAATCAGCGCCCACGGGAAATGATACTCTCGAACCAGTCTCCTGCTCCCGTCGCCTTCTTCCTCCTCACCGGCAACCAGTGCAAGCGCTACCGGAATGCGACAATGCTCCTGCCGCCAGGCAGCGATGTAGGCCTCGACCAGCGCCGCGCAGCCCCCCTTCATATCCGCCGCTCCAAGACCCCGGATTGTACCGCCTTCCTCATGCCAGCCAAAATCATCCAGATCGTATGCGGTCACGGTATCCAAGTGCCCCAACAGGACTGCGGATATTTCGGTATCCGGCGGAATCACCACGAGGTTCTCCCGGCTTCCGGCGATCTTCTGTTGCCGGACGTTAAGGCCGGCGCTTTTCAGGTAACCATGCAAAAATCCGGTTATTTCCTGCTCTTTGCCGGTCGGGCTATATATATTAATCAGGCTTCGTAGAAGGTCTCTAAGGTTTTCGGGATGATCGGGCTGAAACATCCTCTGTCTCCACTCTAATGGAGGAGGCGCGCTTTCCGTTTCTTCTCTCCTTCCCCCTGTACTGATCTAGGTTCATTGCAAGATATATGTGCTCCTGGGGATGGCGAAAACCCATCTTGCGGAAGAAGTGAAGAGCCGCCAGATTGTCGGCCTCGGTATCTACGAGCATCATTCTTACACCCTCTTCCACCATCAGGTCCCGAAAGCGGTTGAAGAGCTTCGAGGCGATGCCTGAATCGTGAAATTCCGGTTCGATCCCCAGCCATACAAGATAGCCGTATTTCCAGGCCGAGTGGCTCTTTGTGACCGTTGTGCCGAGTACGAAGCCGACCACCATTTCCAGGTCGTCATCGGTCTCCGCAACCAGACAGTACTCTGAATCGTTTTGGAAAAAGTTCGTTACCTCGTACTCATCCCAGGTGCGGAATAAATTGGGCGAATCCTTCGCGGTGAAAAGCCTCTCTCCCAGGTGAAAAACTGTTGCGATGTCGTCAATTTCCATCTGGCGAACAATTACACTCGCTTTTTTCTTTTTCTGGTCTTCCTCTGATTCCATAAAATCCTTACTTCATTTTGTGACTTTTCGAGGAGCGATCCTTCCTCACTGCCTCCGCAACCGCAAGCAAAACCCTGGAATGTCCCGAGCCCGAAACCCTGACGGACCTTATCTGCTCTTTCCGCTTCAGATCCCCATATTTACCGAACCTGCCGCTCTGGGCCATTTCCCTTCCTTTCTCCTCAAAAAAATCGTAATTAGAATAACGATTAATATAACTACATATCCCAATTATACACCTTTTTTGGCGCTGCTTTAATCTCCGAAGGAGTTTCATTGAATCTCGGCATACTCGGATCCATTGACCTGACATGGACCTTCTGGTCCAGCCTCATGAGCATAGTGATAATCGACCTCATCCTTGCCGGCGACAATGCCGTGATAATCGCCATGGCGGTAAGGTCCCTGCCTCCTGAGCAAAGGCGAAAGGGGATCATCTGGGGGGCAGGAGCAGCCGTCGTGCTCCGGGTGGCTCTGACCTTTTTCATTTCACAATTGCTCCAGATACCTTACCTGAAGCTCACCGGCGGTTTACTCATCCTGTGGATAGCGGTCAAGCTCCTTGTGCAGGGGGCTCCGGGAGAGAAGCAACACCGGGAGGCAACCACCATCTACCAGGCTATTAAAACCATAATGATTGCCGATATCACTATGTCGGTCGACAATATGCTCGCTGTAGGCGGCGCTTCTCACGGCAACCTTTTTTTGCTCCTGTTCGGCCTTGGTCTCTCGATTCCATTTATAATTTTCACCAGCGGCCTTCTTTCGATGCTCATGGACAAATACCCGGTGATTATCTACATCGGAGCCGCCATACTGGGAAAAGTTGGAGGGGAAATGATCATGAACGACCCTGCTGTCCAGAATCTGCTGAATCCATCAAGGCTCTTCAGCTATGGGGTTGAAGCGTTTATGGCTATCGGGGTGATCATTTTGGGAAAATTTCTGCTGTGGCGTAATAGCAGGGCCGGAGAGATTCAAGGGGACAAATCAATCCTCAAGAGAAAAACGACGGAACACAACAATAGCAGGCACGAAAAATAACGCAGCGTCTTTAGAACGTAGGGTGGGCACAGCATTTTATCGTGCCCACCCTACAATTTGTCCATTAAGTTCGCGCCATGGGATTTTATCTGGGCTACCCTCTTTTTAGGCCCTCTCGCCTCTTAAGTTCACGCCACTTTTAAACTGATTCCTAAGTTCTGGAGTCCGAACTTTCTGCCCTAGAATTCGATTCCTTTTTGCGCTTTAAGACCGCGGTCATGGTAGGGGTGTTTAACCTGCTTCATTTCGGTCACCAGATCGGCCATTGCGATCAGCTCCTCTGGCGCTCCTCTTCCGGTTGCGACTACATGCAGACCTGGCGGGCGGGATCGCAGCGCATCAAGTACGGGATCGAGCGCAAGCAGGCCATAAGAAAGCACTACATTCAGCTCATCCAGCACAATTAGCTTATAGTGTCCCCTGTGCATTTCGGAGACAGCCTCCGCCCAGCCCCGAGCCGCAAGCTTACGGTCTTCATCGAGGTTTTCCTTTTTCCAGGTAAAGCCGGTTCCAAGCGGTTTCAGAGTGACATTTGCAATGTTTTCGAATGAGCTGAGTTCACCGTAGGACCACGAGCCTTTTATGAACTGGAGGATCAGGACGGGCATGCCATGGCCGGCGGCCCGCATCGCCATCCCAAGGGCTGCGGTGGTCTTCCCTTTCCCGCTTCCGGTAAAAACAACAAGCAGCCCTTCTTCCACACTCATCTGTATGCCCCGCGGGTAATAAAAAAGCGGGCCAGATTGCCCGCTTCAAATTTCAAGAAAATAGATAATTGCTCAGACGATGAAGGACTTACTCCTAATCCGAGGCCTTGGCGGGAGCCGGCGCGGGAGCAGCTTTGGTTTCGGTGCTCTCGGTTTTCGTCTCAACCTTGGCAGTGCTCTGGTTTTTTCCGCAGTAGTCGGTCGTGTACCAGCCCGAACCCTTCAGGTGGAAAGTACTCATGGAAATGAGCTTTCGGAGCTGGCCCTTGCAGATGGAGCATTCGTTAAGAGGCGGATCGGAAAACCTCTGCATAGCTTCGGCCGTCTTCCCACATTTAAGGCATTCGTACTCGTAGATCGGCATTTCCGGCAACCTCCTGTTACAACTTATTTCGGCAAAATCGAATAGCAACTGAACTATAAACAACTCTGTCAGAAAATTATAAATGCAAACCAAATCTTGTCAAGAGAGAAGCTGCATCTCGGCAGCCACTCTATTTATTCACTGCACGCGCGCTCCCGGCCCGGGAGATACCTGGGTAAGCTGACCGTTTGAAACCTGAAGAACAATGTACTGCCGGTCAAGCTCACCTTTGGAGCTGACGGTGTAGGTCCCGGCAACCCCCTTGAAATCCTTCGCCCCGAGTATTGTCTGAAAAACAGCGTCACGGGTCAACTCGCCACGAACTGCTTTTCTGGACTGGAGCAGCAATATAAGGGCATCGTAGGCCTGCGCCTCCAAATATGTAGGAGTGGCGCTATACTGGGATTCGAATTTTTCCCTGAAGCTCTTTACCATCGGATCCTGTGATTCGGGGAAAAAGGAGGCTGCAAAGAGTGCCTGCTCGACATATACCCCACCTGCCTGCACAAGCGGCGCTTCACTCCAGAGATTGGTGCCAAGCAGTGTCACTCCAACAATGTCATTATAAGGGAGTTGGGGCCCTATCAGAGCAACCGACTGAACCTGGTCGGGAATAAAAAGCGCCTCGAAAGGTGTACCTTCCAGTGCATTCAGAGGAGCGTTTTTCTTGGCGATGGTCATCAGCTTCTGGAGCGGTTCGGCAAAATCGGTGCTCCTCTCCTTGTAGGAAGCGCTGGCGATCATGTTGCCGCCCTGCTCGTTCACAACTTCGGAGAATATCTTTGAGAGTCTTTGCCCATAGCGGTCATTGGGAAACAGGCACGCGAACCGCTCGTATTTGAGCCTTTCACGGCAGTGGCGTACAAGAGTTCGGACCAGGTCGCGGCTATCGATAAATGTGTGCAGAACGTACGAGTTCTCCGACTCATCCTCTTTTTGAGTGAGGGCAAGCAGAGGCACGCCTTCACTGCTTGCAAGCGGTATGACATCCTTGGCCGCCTGTGCGCCAAGCGGCCCGATGACAGCAAGCACACCATCTTGGGCCGTCATTTCACGGAAGGCTGCTGAAGCCGTTTCTTTATCGTTTCCCGCATCTTTTATAACCAGGGTTATCTGTTGATCCGGAAATCTTTCATTCCAGTCGGCGACCGCCATATTCAATCCGCGGACAACCATGTCCCCGTACTTGGAATTGGGACCATTAAGCGGGACGAGCACCCCCACGCGATTGGAATTGAGGGGTATATTGGATCTGGCTGCCGATGCAGCTCCCGTTCCGGACTTTGCGATTATCTTTGTTCCTTTTAAAGAGGCCTGGATCTCAGGTGCCAACGGGTGAGAACCATTTTGCGCAAGAATAGTTCTGAGCCTCTCCTGCGCCAGATCCGACTGGCCCTTTTGTGTCTCGATCTCCGCGAGGCGAAACTCCAGAAAGACCCTCATGAAATCGGACACCTTTTTCTTGGACAGCTTCTTAATCGCACCCTCGTCGGCCCGGCTGAGAAACCTGAGTGTCGCGCTTGTAAGTAATTTTTTCTGCTCGGGGGTATTAGCCGCTAAAAAGCCCGAGGAAGCCCAATCCAAGCAAGTCTCAAGATCATGATCATCCGAATAGATGCTTATCATCAAATCGGAGAGACGGACGCGTACCGATGAATCCGTTGAAGTCTCATAGAGCGAAACCGCCTCCTTCATGACCTGCTTCTTTTTGCCGATCGCCGCGTAGAGCCGAAGTTGATTGAGTCTGGCACTCCCGATATCGTCCCACCTGGGGTAGGCATACAGAAGATATTCGAAATACTGCGCGGCACGATCATACTGACCCTGAGCCAGGTAAATCTCCCCGACCCGGTTCATAGATTTTGCCGCCGCGGAAGTATTGGGATATTTTTGTACGATTCTTTCCCAAATGCCTATGGCATTAGGAACTTTCCCATCAGTAAAGGCCTGCTGAGCCTGGTTATAAAGGGAATCAGCCTCCGGTGGCGAGGTTTGGGAAAATGGAAGAAGCTGATCCGCGGGGGGTGCTTGCCCTCCCCCGCTGCAACTGACGGCAATAAACAAAATGATGACCAGAGAAACAACGCCTTTTAGTTTACTTAGCATAAAACCGCCTCGCGAGAGCCTCACCGACTCAAGATGGGGATTACATATACAACAATGCCAATAGATGAATCGGCCGGGCAATAAATATAATAGGGCACGCGGCAAGCGCGTGCCCTTTACATACATCGGAAACCTCGGAATGGAAAGAACTAACCTTGGAAAAAGACCGTAAGCCTCCGGCCCGGATTACTTCTTGACCTCTTCGAAATCAGCGTCGACCACGTCTTCATCGGGTTTTTTCTGCGCTCCCTCGGGACCCTGACCCGCTTCAGCTCCGGGCGCCCCCTGCTGGCCGGCCGCATGCTTGTACGCTTCTTCAGCAACCTTATGCGACATCTCCATCAGACGGTCCGAGTCTCTTTTTATAGCATCCTTGTCGTCGCTTTCCATGG
Source organism: Desulfarculales bacterium UBA702 (assembly GCA_002298165.1). Taxonomy (GTDB): domain Bacteria; phylum Desulfobacterota; class Syntrophobacteria; order Syntrophobacterales; family Syntrophobacteraceae; genus SbD1. Next base: position 8,584 of record DBMI01000051.1, on the reverse strand, counting down.
TTTTTCTAAGCGTAACGATCTGAGATTCTATATCCTGTTTGGTTGTGGCGTCTACCTTGTCGGCCATATCCCTCAAGGTTCGCTCGGTACTGTAAATCAGAGTGTCCGCCTGGTTTCTCGCCTCGACAAGCTCTCGCTTCCTTTTGTCCTCTTCGGCATGAGCCTCGGCTTCCTTGACCAGGTTTTGGATTTCCTCGTCTTTGAGTCCGCTCGATGCGGTTATCTGGATGGACTGTTCCTTCTGAGTCGCGAGGTCTTTTGCCGATACATGCACGATGCCATTAGCGTCAATATCGAAGGTCACCTCGATTTGAGGAATCCCCCTCGGTGCGGGTGGGATGCCCACAAGCTCGAACCTGCCAAGCGTCTTGTTGTCTCCGGCCATCTCGCGCTCACCCTGAAGCACGTGAATCGATACCGCCGTCTGACTGTCGCTTGCGGTCGAAAATATCTGGCTTTTGCGGGTAGGAATGGTCGTATTGCGCTCGATCAGCCTGGTCATAACACCACCAAGGGTCTCGATACCAAGCGAAAGCGGGGTTACATCAAGCAGCAATACATCCTTCACATCGCCGCTGAGCACTCCGCCCTGAATTCCAGCGCCGACCGCCACCACTTCGTCCGGGTTTACACCCTTGTGAGGCTCTTTTCCGAAAAACTCCTGGACCTTCTGCTGTACGCGGGGCATACGCGTCATGCCGCCGACAAGTATTACCTCGTCGATCTGGTTTTTTGACAGTCCGGCATCCTTTAGAGCCTGCTGCATGGGCGGCCCAAGCTTATCGATCAGGTCGTCCACCATTGATTCGAGCTTGGCACGTGTCAGCTTAATATTCATATGCTTGGGCCCGGCGGCGTCAGCGGTGATGAACGGCAGATTGATCTCGGTCTCCATTGTCGAGGAGAGTTCGATCTTTGCCCGTTCGGCTGCTTCCTTGAGGCGCTGGAGAGCCATCTTGTCGTTTCTGAGATCGATCCCGTAGTCTTTCTTGAACTCGAGCGCAAGCCACTCCATGATCCGCTGGTCGAAGTCCTCGCCGCCAAGATGCGTGTTGCCGTTGGTCGATTTGACTTCGAAAACGCCCTCGCCTATCTCGAGGATCGAAATATCGTAGGTGCCTCCACCGAGATCGAAAACCGCTATTTTCTCATCTTTTTTCTTGTCCAACCCGTAGGCCAGCGACGCCGCGGTCGGCTCATTTATGATTCGCAGGATATTGAGGCCGGCTATCTTGCCGGCGTCCTTGGTAGCCTGGCGCTGGCTGTCGTTGAAATAGGCGGGAACCGTCACGACCGCGTCGGTTACCTTCTCGCCCAGGTAATCTTCCGCCGTCTGCTTCATTTTCATCAGTATGAAAGCGGAAATCTCGGTCGGACTGTAGTCGCGTCCGCGAATCTGTATATGCGCATCGCCGTTAGGCGCCCGAACTATCTTGTACGGAAGAACTTTTATGTCGTCCTGGACTTCCTTGGTATCGAATTTACGGCCGATCAGCCGCTTGACGGCAAAAACAGTATTTTCGGGATTGGTTATCGCCTGGCGCTTGGCAACCTGGCCTACCAACCGCTCGCCCGTATCGGTGATGGCCACCATCGAAGGCGTGGTGCGGCTCCCTTCGGCATTTGTAAGTACCTTCGGCTCTTTTCCCTCCATGATTGCAACTACCGAATTGGTAGTCCCAAGATCGATTCCTATTACCTTGCTCATCCTAATCGCCTCCTTCGAGCGCCCGTTATGTACGGCTGGTATATAACTCCAATTTTATCACTACTTTACAACGATATGACTGCAACTGTCTCTCGGGCTATTCAGGGCCGGCCTGTTCTTCCGCCTGCGGCGCTCCCGCACCTGATTTGGAATTGCGTGCAACTCCCACCATCGCGGGCCTGAGAAGCCGCTCCCGCAGAGTGTAGCCCTTCTGGAACTCCCGTGTTACTGTCATGTCGGGATGTTCGGACGTTGTCTCCTGGGTCACTGCCTCATGTCGAGTGGGATCAAAAGGCTGGCCGACCGACTCAAACCGGCTACCCCCGAATTTTGCCAAAGCGTCCAGAAAACCCTTGAGCGTCATTCGTACGCCCTCGATCAGGCCTTTGCACCCCTTACACCCCTGTTCCTTCTCCCCATGTTCTATTGCCCTCTCCAAATTGTCTATAATGGGCAGAAGTTCCCTCATGATGCTTTCGTTGGCGTACCCTATGCTCTCCGCCTTCTCTCTTTCGAGCCTTTTGCGCGTATTATCGAATTCGGCCGACAATCGGAGTATCCGATCCTGGGCCTGCTTCAATTCATCTTCTTTTTGCGCCAGGATTTCTTCAAGACTCCCGCCTTCGGCATCGTCATTAACAAGTTCAGGTTCTACTACAGTCTTCCCCTGCGGGTCTGAACCGCCGTCCTTTTTAGCCTCTTTCCCGGGCATCGAAAACCATCCTCCCTTTCCCGAAATAATCCCCCTAATATAAGATCTTGACGGGTCAATATGTCTAAACTGCTGAAAAATTTTCAATTCTCGTCGGCAAGTTCCAGGATCTGGCTGATGAACCTGGCTGTAAACTCCACGACCGGGATGATTCGCGAGTAATCCATCCTCATAGGGCCGATAACCCCCAATACGCCAAGGGGCCGGTCGCCCCGGCCATACGGGGACGAGATAAGGCTCATCTCCTGTAATCCCTGGAATTCGTCCTCGGTACCCAGAATTATCTGAATCCCCGCGGAAGCTTTGAGAGTAACATCGAGCAGGCGGATGATCCTCGACTTGTCCTCGAATGTGTGCAAAAGCCGCCTCATCCGCGCCACATCGGCAAATTCCGGATTGTCCAGCAGATTTGACTGGCCCTCGATGTAGATTTCGCTATCCTCGAAGCTGCTGTCGTGGATTGCCTGACGTGCCATCTCGAGAGCCCGCGCGGCAAGTTTATCGAAAAGAGCCTTCTCGCTTCGCATCTCCTCGCGGATGCGCTCCTTCACACTGGAGAGAGGAAGATCCTGAAGCAGCTCGTTTACATAACTGCTGTATTTGTCCAGCTCCCTTTGGCTTATTTCCTCAGTCCAGTCTATATTGGTCTGGTGGATAAGGCCGGACCTGGAGATAAGAATCACCATGACCTGCTGCTGCCCGCTGCGGATAAACTCGATGTGCTTAAAGCGGGTAACCGTTAGCTTGGGCCACAGTACGACCCCCGCCTGCCGGCAGTACTGGGACAGAAAACGCGAAGTGCGCTGCAGAAGGTCCTTTACATCCCGAGGCTTCCTGCGAAGCTCCTCCCTGATGAGATCCCTCTCCTGCCGCTCCAACTGCTTCGACTGCATGATCGAGTCGATATAGATGCGCAGGCCCTTGGGGGTAGGAATTCGGCCCGCCGAGGTATGAGGCTGGTGGAGAAGGCCGAGTTCCTCGAGGTCCGCCATAACATTTCTGATGGTAGCTGGGCTGACATTCAGTGCGCTTCTTTTGGAAATAGTCCTTGATCCGACGGGTTCTCCGGTTTCGATATAATCGGTAATCACCGCTTCCAATACGCTCTGATCTCGTTGAGTGAGTATAATCAACGGTCAACTCCTCTGGCTGGTAGCACTCAACCCAATAGAGTGCTAGAAAAACCTAGTGATATTTCTTCCCTTTGTCAAGGCCTCTGAAGCATTGCTTTGCCGGGAAATCAGCGTAATTTCGGGGGCAGCGCCCCGTAGGTGGCAAAAAGATAAACTATTACCCGCAAAAAAGTACTCGCTATTATACTCCTTTAGGACGGTAAATTAAATCACAAGACAGAGTGGCGGAAACCAACGAGGATTCAGGTAAGATCGCGATCTATGACGCGGGTTAGACCCCATTACCGTTCGATTGGGACTGAATCGGTGATGAGAAAGATAAGGAGGCAGGCTGAAGAGCCTGCCCCGCAGCGGCTCTCAGGGCTTGGCAACTCAGAGGCTTGAAGGTAGCGAGTACCATTCCAGAAGAAATGATACCTCTAAGTTTGGCAGATCTGAATGGGAGCCAATCTGCCATGGATCATGCATTCCCTTCAAATTTGAACGAGAGCTTGACTCGCGCCCGATATTCCACAACTTTTCCATTCTCGATTCGCATGTCCAGCATGTCCACCGAGGCAATTCTTAGGTCCCTTAGGCTTTTGGTTGCAGTTTCAACCACTTCCCTTGCCGCTTCCTCCCAGGAATTCGGACTGGTTCCGATGAGTTCGACAATCTTGTAGACTGACATACCTGCGCTCCTTTCAGTTTTGGGTTCACAGCTCAAGAGAGAACAGGGAAAAACGGGTTGATTCTCCCTTTGGTTCCAGATAGTTGGCTGGATCTTTGGCAGCAGATTTGAATCAAAACAGGTCGGAACACATCGCGTCTTCAGGATCAGTGTATGTCAAACTTATTAATCATCAACCGCTTTATTGCAACCGGGCGGCAAACCACTTTCAAAATATGATTTCCGGGCTGCACCCCAGCCAGACCGCGAGCTATCCCGGAATTTGTTCTTTGCTGTTTTGGCGAAGAATAGAGGCGGTTGTGGGATCGCATTCGGGAGTGATTTGGAGAAGGATCACCGAGGCAATGACAAGCATGCCGCCGATTATCTGCAAAGGGGCAAGGGTCTCGCCGAGAAAGAAAAAGGCCAGGAACCCGGCGGCAATAGGTTCCAGGGTAGCCGCAACGCTTGCCCTGGTCGAGCGGACCATACTTATGCCAACGGAGTAGAAGCCGAAGGGCACCACGGTCCCGAAGATAACGATGTATAGCAGCCAGCACCATTCCACGACGTTGTAGGGCCGGGTGAACGCTCCCAGCGGCGGCATGGCGATATTCCAGAACAGGGCGGCGAATGCCAGAGCATAAAAGACGACGGTCCAGGGATCATACCTGCACATTCCGCGCTCGCTGTAAATTGCGTACCAGCCATAAGAGAGACCGGCGGTAATGCCGACCATAATTCCAACACGGTTTTGAGAAAGCAGGTCCACATTGTAGGCTCCGACCGCCAAGTAGCAGCCTGCGACCGACAAAACGACACCGGCCAAGGTTTTGCGGGTCAACTTTTCAGGGGCCGCGAAGGCGTACCAACAAGCGATAAAGATGGGGGCCAAGTACTCGAGAAGCACTGCTACAGCGACGTTTATCCTGCTGATCGTATACAGATAGGTGAACTGGACCATTGCCATGCCGGTAATTCCGAGAACGGCAAAGTAGAGAAAGTCCTTCCGGGAAATCAGCAGCAAGCGCGGCTTTAAAGCGAGGAGAAACATCAAAAGGCACAGAGTCGAAAGGGTCACCCGCAGTTGAACGAGTTCAAGAGGTGTAACTCCCCGGTTGAATAAAAATTTTCCGGCAGCGCCCGATCCAGCCCACAGCAATGCCGCAATCACAACGTAGATGTAGCCTTTTCGAGGAATAAGACCGGGAGGTTCAGGCAGCGGCATTTCAGGGATTGCTCCCGCTAAGCAGATTGATGATATTTCCGCCTAGAACGGCTTCCATTTGATCGTCGTTCAGCTTGAGGCGCAGGACTTTCGCAAGTTCGGATTCCGGGTCCCCGAAAGGGAAGTCGGACCCAAACATGATCCGTTCATGGCCATAGCGGTCTATATAGTCCTTTATGTCTGCCGCCGGAGCCAGGGCAGTGTCAGCATAAATGTTCGGCATCTCGAAAATGCCGCGCCGCCGCAAAGATTCATATCCGCCGTTAAGATATCCCAAATGAGGGATTATTACTGCAACTCCGGGAGCAAGCTCATTGATGAAAAAAAGGGTATTCGCGAACTCTTCTTCAAGCAGGACCGGCATATTACGCCTGCGGATCTCTTCTATCGCGGCCGCGCACCTCTGGTCATTGTAGTTATAGACGGGCTCGTCGGAATGCCGGTGCCATTTTATTCCCTTGTGTCCCGGCCTTATACCCTCGACTGCGAAATCATTCCAGATGAAGAAAAAGGGATAGACAGTAAAATCCGGCGAATTGAGTCCCAGCAGGTATGAATTCGATTCCGCCCTCTGTTTTTGCCATTGGGGGGTATCCCGGAAGCCGGGATCATAGCGGTCGTAGATCTCGATTACCGGGGGAATAGCGGTGAAACCGCCAATTTTACCCTCGTGAAGACAGGAACGGTAGTCCGGAAGGTCCTGCGGAGGGAATCGATCCAGCCGGCCACAGTGCGCGTGCGCATCGATAATCATGGGAGACATCGGGTTGACCTTTTGCTTGCCGCCTAAGACTTCAGAGCCATTGCCGGGTTATATGCCAGGCATTTGACCCAGTGCCGGGGGGCGCACTCGATAAGCTCCGGGGCGGACAGGCCGCAATCCGACATGGACTGAAGGCACCTCGGCTGGAAAAGGCAGAGATCCGGAAGCATTGGTGCATCGACGTCAGTGCTTAATTTCAGGCGCTCCTTGGCCCTATCCGGGTCCATTACCGGGACGGCATCAAGCAGTGCGCTCGTGTAGGGATGCTTGGGGTTCCGGAACAGCTCCTCTGTTTCGGCCAGCTCGACCAGTTGGCCAAGGTACATGACGGCAACCCTGTCGCTTATGTGGCGTACGACCGACAGGTCATGGGAGATGAACAGATAGGTAAGCTGGAATTTTTCCTGCAGATCTTCGAGCAAATTGATAACCTGCGCCTGGATCGAAACATCCAGCGCCGATAATGGCTCATCGCAGATCACCAGTTCAGGATTTAGCGCGAGCGCACGCGCTATTCCTATTCTCTGCCTCTGCCCTCCGCTGAACTCGTGGGGGTACCGGTTTATTTGCTCGGGGCGAAGCCCGACAACTTCCATTATCTCCAGCACCCGCTCATCGCGTTCGGCCGGCGTCCCGATGTTGTGTATTATCATCCCCTCGGCAATGGTCTTCCCGACGGTCCGGCGCGGGTTCAATGAAGAATAGGGGTCCTGAAAAATAACCTGCATCCGGCGGCGAAGCTTGTGAAGCTGCTCGCCCCTAATCGAGGAAACGTTTTGCCCGTCAAAAATAACCTCTCCCTCGGTAGGAGGTTCGAGCCCCAGGACGACTCTACCGAGGGTCGATTTGCCGCATCCCGATTCCCCGACCAACCCGAGAGTCTCACCCCGTCTTATTTCGAGATCCACTCCGTCCACCGCCTTAACCACTCCGACCTGGCGGCGAAACAGCCCACGCGTAACGGGATAATATTTCTTTACCCCTTTTACTTTCAGTATATCAGCGCTTTGTAACAAGTCCGGACCTCCTAGTAGAGCCAGCAGCGAACGGGGTGTCCACCTTCAGGGGCAGCCAACGGGGGTTCCTCGCGAAAGCAGCGGTCGAAAGAATGAGGGCAGCGGGTGTTGAATTTGCACCCCAGCGGAAGCGCGAGCAGGCTCGGAACGACGCCCGGTATTGCTTCGAGCCTTTTCTTACCATTTCCCTCCCCGCGACCCGGAACAGAGCGCATAAGCCCTTGCGTGTAAGGATGGAGCGGGTTTTTGAAAAGCTCCTTTACCGTGGCATGCTCGACTACCCGCCCGGTGTACATCACGATCACTTCCTCGGCCATCTCGGCAATAACACCGAGATCGTGAGTAATGAGCAAAATGGCCATTCCCTTGGTCTGGCGAAGCGAATCGAGCAACGACAGGATCTGCGCCTGAATGGTCACGTCGAGCGCCGTCGTAGGCTCATCGGCAATTATCAGCCGCGGATTGCAGGCAATCGCCATTGCAATCATCGCCCTCTGGCGCATGCCGCCGCTCATCTTGTGTGGGTACTCCCGAACCCTCATCTCAGGCGATGGAATGCCGACCTGGCGCATCAACTGAATGGTCTGCTCCGCTGCCTCCTTTTTGGAAACAGGCTTATGGCGCAGCAGGACCTCGGATATCTGGTCGCCGATTCGGAATACCGGATTAAGGGAAGTCATCGGTTCCTGGAAAATCATCGAAATTTCGTTTCCACGAATTGATTCCATCTCCCGTTCGGGCAGCCCGAGTAAATTCTTTCCGCTGAATATCATCTCTCCGCCGGCAATTATCCCCGGAGGCGGGATGAGCCGCATGATGGAGAGCGCTGTAACGCTTTTCCCGCACCCCGACTCCCCCACAATCCCTATCACCTGGCGCTCGGAGACGGAAAAGCTGATAGAATCGACCGCCCGCGCGGTCCCTGCTTCGGTCAGGAAATAGGTCTTTAAATCTTTTACTTCGAGAAGGGCTTCGGGCATCAATTTTCCAGTAAACCTGAGAAGGTTCAAAAAAGCCTGGAATGGAGGAGAGCAATGCTAAGATTTCCGCTCCCGGCTGAGTTCACAAAATACGTGCTAAAGCGGCCGGAATCAATCCACAGCCAGCCCAATGAGTATACGCGCAGCAGTTACTTTTGGCAAGTATACGGATCAAAAGCGAAAAATCAATTCGGAGCAAAAATTTTCGCCAATTCGACGGATGGGGCGGTCAGGAGACCACCCTAAACTGGACCGCCCAGCATTAGCAGCGTTCCGGCAAGGTCTCCCGGGCCTGTTGCCTAAACAAGTTATGATGCAAATTCCCCTCGCTCTTGGGAAGACAAGATTCGAACTCCCCTCCCTTGATGGGAGGGGCCAGGGGAGGGTGACGAAAA
>DBMI01000018.1:49048-134986 GCA_002298165.1 Desulfarculales bacterium UBA702 | reverse complement strand
ATGAGCAAGTCCATGGACGAACTGATGGAACTGGTTGACAAAATGCCCGACGAGCCCGCGAAGCCCGGCGAGTTCCTGCTGCCGGAATTAATGGCTATCGCGGTTGCGCATGAAGTTCGGGATGATGATATAGTCTTTGCGGGCACCGGCCTTCCTATGGTCGGTATTATGACAGCCAATATGCTAAACGCTCCTCACGCCCTCCTGATCTACGAATCCGGAATTTGCGACGGCAAAACCATGCACGTCCCGATGTCGGTCTGTGACCAGAGGGCGGCTAATATGAGTTCCTCGCTCGGCGGGCTGGTCGATACATTCGGCTACTACCTCCAGCAGGGCTACGTAACGCTGGGATTTCTCGGCGGGGCGGCAATCGACCAGTACGGCGGCGTAAACGTTACCTCCATCGGCGACTATTTCAACCCCTCCCACAGGTTCACCGGATCGGGCGGAAACTCGGATATCGGCACGATGGCCTGCAGGACCGCCTTCATTATCCTTCAGGAGAAAAGGCGCTTTCTGGAAAGAAACGATTACACGACCACGCCCGGCTGGTGGTGCTGGGATCACAAAACGAGAGAGTGGAAGCCAAAAAAAGAGGTATGGAAGAACACTCCTTTCGCGAACTGCGGCCCCGACGCAGTAGTGACCAATATGGGTGTCTATCAGTTCGATGAAAACGGTATCATTTACCTCGCACACAACCATCCGGGTGTGAGTGTAGCCCAGGTTCAGGAAAACTGCGGATTCAAGCTCAACGTCGAAAGACTGAAAGGCGAAACCCCGGCTCCGACATACAAAGAGCTTTTCGTCCTGCGAGAATTCGTTGATCCTGAACTCATCTTCCTACCGCAGAAAATGGAATATCCGCCGGCAATAAAGTCGATTATCGAGTCATAGACGGAGCTTCCATAGTTTAGACTTAGCAGCAACTGCAATTGGTAAGTAAATTGGGTGGGCCCTCGAAGGCCCGCCCATTTTCGTTGGTCATTTAAATTCCGACTTGCCATTCCTCTATTCCAAGCCCGATAACGAAACGAGGTCCCGTTTTGTGCCGGTACGATGGCTGAGTGGAAATTGAGAGATTACGGGCAAATGATCATTTGCCCCTACAATATTTACCCATTCGCTCCGAATGGGCCAGGAAGGTAGCAAAAGCAAAATTCATGAACGAATCATTTGCCCCCGGAATCAAAAATGGGGAACCCGGATTCGTAGCATCCCTCTTATGCCTTCTCGCCTTATAAACCTTCAAAATTCCGGGGACCGCCGTTTCGGAGAGCTTTCTCAATTCGTTAAAAGTGTATTTCGAAGCGATTAATATCGTGCAGCAATTGGGAAACGATTCCGATATTTCATGTATAATTATTTCGGAATAGGATGCCCTGGGATCTTACGCATTTTTCAAGGCAAGCCAATGAATAACTATAATGTCAGGAACATAGCCATTTTGAAGAGCCTGGCCGAAGGTATAACGGCTGATTTCGGCTTTGACCGGGTGATCGCGATCGCCGGGGACAAGATTCACGAGATGCTCTCCCCCGAGATGACTCTGGTCTATCTGGTTGAAGGAGATAAGCTCATCCTGGGCGGAATGAGGCCGGAAAGATCCGCTTTCCGAAATGCGGGGGGTGAGTGCAAAAAGATTGGCGAGTGCCTTTGCGGACTCGTTGCCAACTCGGGTCGCCCCATTTATTGTGCCGATATTGCAACAGATCCCCGGTGTACCAGGAAAGAGTGCAAGGAGCTGGGCATTCGTTCATTTGCCGCAATTCCCCTGGTCAATCAAAACAAGGTCCTGGGCGTATTGGGGCTGGCCTCCTCGACTCCAGCCGATTTTTCTGAAAGTGCCGAGGTATTGGAGATAATGGCGGCCCAGATATCGGTATCCCTTATCAACAGTTTTCTATATGAGGACCTGCAGCGGCAGGTAAACCAGTGCAGTTTCGCACGGGGCGATCTGGAAAAGGAGTCTTCATTCAAGGCTGCGATTATAGAGCTTGCAGGAGAGGGTGTTTGCGTATGTCATGAAATCGCCGAGCATCCATACGTCGAATTTACGATCTGGAACAGAAATATGAAAGAGATTACCGGCTATTCCATGGCGGAAATTAACCGGCTGGGGTGGTATCAGACTCTGTACCCCGATCCCCTGATTAGTAAGAAGGCAAGCGAGCGGATGCACAGGATGCGCCTGGGAGACAATCTGGACCACGAAGAGTGGGAAATCGTCAGGGCCGACGGGTGCAGGAGAATTGTCAGCATATCAACAGCCGTGCTGGGAACCCAGGATAACACCACTCACGTCTTGGCAATGATTCAGGATGTCACCGAGCGCAAATCGGCAGAGAACGATCTGCGCGGGGCCCATGCCGAGCTGGTGGCAAAGAATATCGAACTCGAGCGAATTAACACTGCATTGAAAGTCCTGCTCGACCAGAGAGAAAGAGACAAGAGCGACTTGGAAGAAGCCATACTTGCAAACATTCAAATGCTCATAGTGCCCGAGCTGGAGAACTTAAAGAGGACGCGGCTCTCGGATGCTCAGTCGGCTTGGGTGGAGCGCATTGAGCTAAATATCAATCAAATTGCTTCACCTTATGTCAAAAGGCTCTCACATAGCTTCATGGGCCTTACTCCTACAGAGATCCGCATCGCGGAGAAAATAAAAAACGGGATGAGGACAAAGGAAATAGCAGACTTGCTGGGAGTTTCCTCCAGCACAGTCCTCTCGCATCGCGAGAGCCTGCGCGAAAAGCTGGGGCTTAAAGGCAAGAAGACGAACCTCATTTCCTGGCTGAGGTCCTTCGAATAAAAACTGCGGATTTTTCCTCCGCAGTCCGTCCGTAGTTTTACCCATTTAGCTATTCGCCAAATTTTCCGACCTAATAATCAGTCAAATATTAAAAAACCACAGGGAATGAACAGGGTTCGGCAGAAAAACCGGCTTGAATTTAGCTGGGCTGCATTGAAACGCACTCGTCTGCTGGAGGCGGACGGGTGAAGGTCAAAACACAGGAGGAACAACTATGTACCAGCCCGCTTTAGAGTCATGCCTAAACAAAATTCCGGATACAGCGCCGTAATTACAGCAAAAGCAGGGATACAAGAATAATTCGCCGAAGCAGCCAAACGAATTGTGAGGGTCCTTCCACCTAATAAACGAGAGGGAAAGCCTGGATTATGAATGGCTTTGCCGGAAGATACCGGTGCGCTTAACCCCGGGCACCTCCAAATAATCAAGGAAGATGAAGGAGTAAAATAATGTCCAAGCTTACGATCGGAAAGAAAATCTCCCTCGGTTTCGGTCTCCTGCTGTTGGTCCTGGTGGCTGTCAGCATAATCGCAAGAGTTTCGCTCAACCACGCCTCAATGGGATTTAATGATTATAACGATATGGCAAAAGACTCCAATCTGGCCGCCCACCTTCAGTCAAACATGAACCTGGCCGCTCTTGAAGTCAAGGATTTCCTGGCGAACAATCGTGAGGATGAAATTCGTTCGTTTAACGAGCGTTGGAAAAAAATGTCTGATTTTCTTACTGAAGCGAAAAAGGACCTTACCGATCCGGAAAACGCGAAGAGAATAAATGAAGTAACCGCGGAGATGGATGAATACAGGCAAAGCTTTGACAAAGTAATCTCCCTTAACGCGAACGCCGAGAAGCTTTTCTCTGACCTCAACGCCAGAGGTCCGGTCATGGAAAAAGGGTTGACTGAAATTATGACCGCGGCCAGGGATGACTCGGATTTTGAAGTTGCCACCATGGCGGGGTTTGCGATGAGGGACATGATACTTGCGAGACTTTATGCAACGAAATATCATGACACCTTTGATTCAAAAATGATCGAGCAGGTAAATCAGCAACTCAAAAAAATGCAGGAAGGGCTTGACTCCATCGGAGCAAAGCTCCAGAAGAGCGACTCGCGAAACAGACTGGCATCGGTCTTAGAGGTGAAGTCTGAATACGTAAAGATATTTGGACAGATGACTCAGGCTTTCACCGAGCGCAATAAAATCATCAGTGAATCCATGGATCGCGTAGGCCCGAAAATCGTCGATACCCTCGAGCTTATAATGCTATCCCTGGTTTCAAGCCAGGATCAACTTGGTCAGAGGGTGCAGGCTGAGAATAACCGCTCTGTTAATCTGATCCTTACAATCGGCTTGGTGGCCCTCGTTGTGGGTATTCTGGTTGCATTTTTCATAACGCGCGGCATAACCCGCACAATCGGCGCCATTGTTGGCGGCCTTTCGGAAGGCGCCGAGCAGGTAGCTTCGGCTTCGGTCCAGGTTTCGTCGTCTGCCCAGCAACTTGCCGAGGGGGCATCGGAGCAGGCCGCCTCGATTGAAGAGACCTCTTCATCGCTCGAGGAGATGGCCTCGATGACAAAGCAGAATGCCGAAAACTCGAATCAGGCCAATCAGCTTATGAAAACTACAAGGGACATCGTTGAACGAGCTGGGAGTTCCATGGGCAAGCTGACAGCCTCGATGATCGAGATCTCTAAGGCTAGTGAGGAGACCTCAAAAATAATAAAGACGATTGATGAAATCGCATTCCAGACAAACCTGCTTGCTCTCAATGCAGCCGTGGAAGCGGCTCGCGCCGGCGAGGCAGGAGCAGGGTTTGCGGTGGTGGCAGACGAAGTGAGAAACCTTGCTATGAGGGCGGCGGAAGCTGCAAAGAACACAGCAAACTTAATCGAGGGCACTGTAACAAAGGTTAAGGGCGGTTCTGAGATAGTTGATCTAAGTTCGAAGGAATTTCAAGAGGTTGCATCGAGTATCGGGAAATCCTGCGAATTGGTGGACGAAATCACCGCGGCATCAACCGAACAGGCCCAGGGAATCGAACAGGTAAATAAGGCCGTTGGCGAGATGGACAAGGTAGTCCAGCGAAATGCCGCCAATGCAGAAGAATCGGCATCCGCATCGGAGGAAATGAGCGCCCAGGCTGAGCGAATGAGGGAATTCGTAATGGAGTTGAAGGAACTGGTCGGAGGGTCCACGCAAAATGGTAGTACGGCAGGCTCGAAAGACAACAGAAGACCTCTTGACAGGCTCACCGGGAAAACCCGGAATAGGCTTCCGGCAGGCAATACCCAACCAAAAGTAAATGGGAAAGCCATCGAATTCACCGAAGGAAAAAAGACCTCGCCTGCTCTTATCCCGTTCGATGAAGACACGGATCAATTCTAATTGAGTTAACAGTTAACAGTTAAAAAGGGGGCAAATCTCACGAGATTTGCCCCCTTTTTATTAATACCAGGTTTTCTTCAAGAGCTACGAGAGCCAGGTATTGGCAATGCCGGCCATAATACAGACCCACTGCTCGAACTTTGCCGGCTTGGTAATGAAAGAACTTGCCCCCATTTCCCTGGTTAAGATTTTATCCTTATCTTCCTGCGAAGTTGTAAGCACCACGACGGGAATGTCACGGAACAGCGGGGAGGACTTGATCTCTTTCAGGGCCTCCCGGCCATCTTTTCGAGGCATATTAAGATCGAGCAGGATCAAATCCGGGAGATGTCCAAGCCCTCCGTCTCCGCTCTGCAACGAACCGGCGAGATAATCCAGTAGCTTTCCGCCATCCTCGACCCAGAGAAACTTTACCCTGGGGATTGCCTGCGCGAATGCATCTTTTGCAAAAATGCAATCATCTTCATCGTCATCTGCCATCAAAACTAACGGATTTATTCGATTTAACACTATAAGGTCTTTTCTGTCTGTCTTTGACTTTGAGGTAGTTTCACTGTGAATGTCGATCCTTTGCCCGGCTCACTTTTGACTGTGATGCCGCCGCCGTGCCGTTCGACAATCCTTCGACAAATGGTAAGACCTATTCCAGTACCCTCGTAAGGTGAATTTCTTCCATGCAATCTTTGGAACGGTTTAAAAATCTTATCCCCGTATGATTGCTCGAAACCGATTCCGTTGTCTTCAACTCGAACCTCAAAGAATCCCGCCGAACAAATGCAAGTGGAATAGACCCGGACAACAGGCTCCCGATCACCGCGATATCTCAGGGCGTTATCGATGAGATTCTGGAAAAGGTGGCACATCTGAGCCCGATCAGCCTCGATGCACGGAAGCTCACCGATTATTATAGTCCCTTTGCTTTGCTCCCGCAATGATTCCAAATCGGCTACTGCGTGCTCGACCGGGCCTCTGAGGTCAATGGGTAGTATGGGGTCGACACTGCTTTTTATGCCCGAGTACCTGAAAAGAGCAAAGATCAGGGCCTGCATTCTTCCAGCTGATTTTTCCATTCTATCCAGGTAATCGGCGGCTCTTTCTCCGGAAATATCTACCATTCCCTTTAGCCGGTCGGCAAAGGTCTGTATTTTGCGCAAAGGTTCCTGGAGGTCATGGGAGGTCACGAAGGCAAAGTCCTCGAGTTCCCTGTTACTCCTTTCGAGCTGGAAGGTATATTCTTTCAGGTTTGTCGTCATTTGGTCGAAGGCGCGGGAAAGATCTCCGACTTCGTTTTGTATTTTAAGCTCGACCCTGTGGCTCAAATCCCCTCCGGCTGCGACTCCCACCGCCTTGTGCAGCATGAAAAGCGGTTTTACTACCGAATTGAAAATGTAAATCGAGTTTATAACAATAATCAGAAGAACCATTACCCAGGAGCCCATGTTAATCAGGCCGGCCAGCCGCAAGGTGGTACTCGATCTCCTGCTCAGTGCGGATGAAATCTGATATATATCGGAGACCATTTTCTGTGTCTCGAACTGCAATTGCCCAGTCAGCCTGTTTTCGACCTCCTTTAACACATTGTCCAACTCCGGATTTGAGACGCTCTTTTCATGTGCCTGAAGCAGGTGATCGAAAATGCCATGCACTCTGGCGTGGCGTTTTTTCAAATCGTTGAAAGACTCTTCATTGTCCGAAGCCTTAAACTGATGCGCCTCCAACTGATCTTCTATGTCATTGTGGGTCAGCCACCACTGATTCTTAGCCCGATCCGTCCTGAACATCAAAAATTCATAAGTCAACGCACGCAGCCCGTTTGTTTTCTCCAGCATCTGGTTTAAGGAACTCATTTCCCTGCCCATTTCACGCACATACCTGCCCGCAACAATCGAAGTCCCCATCGCAATGGAGATGATCGATAAGGATGCTGCTACGACGATCATCAATCCTGTTTTGATCTTCATTCGAATATCTCGAAAGAGCTAATTATCTTTGCGTTTTTCCGTCGCTATCAGACTGACGGAGCCGGGTCTTGCCTTTACCATCGCATCCGAATGCAGATATTGCAGGTAGTCTGGAATTTCACGGTGGCCATGTGACATACCATTTTTGATCATCCAGCGTGCCTCGTCTTCCATGGCGACCAACAAGGCCTGATCGAGCGAAAGCTCATATCTAGTTTTGGTCCACCAAACCTCGTTCAGGTAGGCCGGATTAAAGTTGTACCGGGCTCGAACTATTTCCTTGGCCTGATCTCGTTTTTGCCTCGCAAAATCTTCAGCGCGGGCCAGTGCCGCCACGAAACGTCCGATGGCACCCTCCTTTTCGCGTAAAACTTTATCGCTGCTGACCAGGAGCCAATAGTAGGGCTGGTTTTGACCTGGCCACACCACAACACTGTCGCCCATCTTCTCTTTTACAGCCCACGAGTTCGGCTCCCAGGTGATAACCGCATCCACCCTGCCCTCTGCCATTGCATCTTTCATATCGAATGGTTTTATATCCACCTGTTCCACATCATCGAGGGTCAGACCGTTGAAGGTCAGAAAAACTCCCAGGTAGAAGGATGCAATACTCGTATTCGTGACACCTATTTTTTTCCCCTTGAGATCCCCCGGACTCTTTATCATGTCCTTTCGGGCTACTACCTCAGTGTTCTCGACCGTGGCATAGGACCCCATGTACCTGAGGTTCTTTCCTCGCTTGAATATCCTTTCTACCAGGGCGAATTCGGAACAGGACGCCAAGTCAACCTTGTTGTCCAGGAGCGCGTCCACCGAGAAGTTACCTGATTGAAATTCCCGGACAGCGACATCCAGGCCGCTGTCGCTGAAATATCCATTGCTCTCTGCGATCAGGACCAATGTCGAAGTCTCATTGCTGACTGTTCCGATGCTTACCCTTTCGATTGGCCCATCGTATTTTGGCTTATCCCGTCCGCCATACAAGAGGTACCAACCGGTGCACAGGCCGACTACAACCAAAAGGGCAATTCCGGTAAATGTGTATTTTTTATTCATGATCGCAAGTTAGCCGCTATCGGGTAATCAGGTTTAATATTCCGTGCAGGATGCGAAAACCCATTGGTAGGGGCAAAAGATTTTTTGCCCCTACAGACCAATATTTGTCCCTGCAATATTTGTCCCAACGGGCAAATGATTAATTTGCCCCTACCAGTTCGTCCCAACGATGATAATCTGATGTTCAGGCCCTACAGAGCAGCGCTCTGAATAATACCTGGACGCCTTTCCGTAAGGCCTTCCGGGCGCTTTCTGGATCAACTGGCCAGTCCGGCGCAAAAATCATTCAGGCTACTTCAGCGGAATTGGCGTCATCCAGAACGCGAATAGGTCACATAGGCCGTAAATCGCGACTGAGCAGGTGGTTCTACTCCTTAGATGTCCGGCTTCACTCCAACTTCTTCGGCAAGTTTTATCAGGAGTTCGTTGGAAATATCGTTTTTTATTTCATCTATGGTGGTTTCGAGAACCTCACAAAATGCGTGGGCAAAACCCTCGAAGAGAGGCATAAGGGAGAGTAGGCCGCCGTCGGGCATATTTTCCATCAGCGCCTCCTCGATTGTCATGCGTATGAAGTCATCGGATGCAAGCTGGAGCGATGATTCCCCGAGCTGCCGGATATACTGCTCCGGCGGGATGTCGTCATTGCTGTGGAGCCAGCTTAGCTGAAGAAAAACCAGATAGCAGTATTTGGCCCTATCGCGGATCTGGTCTTCAGAGAGCATATTCTATTTTGTACCTTTCTTTCACGCCCATGGTTGCGAGTTTCCTACTGGGTATTTCCGTAAAGCCTCGGGCCTCTTCTGCCTTTATCAAAGCAGAAGTTTTCCAGGCCGGGCACGATAACTCTCACGACCGGAATCCCCGTGTCCTCGCGTGATAGATCGATTGCGATTACTTTTTCGAAACCGCGCTCCCGAAGTTTCCCAACTACTATTTCGATATCCTCCCGAATATCGCCGGAAAATTGGAAGGCCATTTCCCCCAGACCAATTTCCGAATCGCAGTAAAACCGGTTGTCCTCTTCCGCGGAGGCCGCATAAAGCGAATGACGGAGACCGTCGCAGCCGTATTTTTTCAGAAACACCGACCGGGTCACCGCCAGTTCGAGAAGTGCGCGGGCCATGGCGACCCGTGGATCCAGATGTGCCCCGAATCCATCCATTACCATCATCTCGGGTTGGAGCATATCGGAAGAAAACGCCGCCATGACAGGCACCCCGATATCGGAGGTTATGTTTTTTGCAGTGACGCGAATTCCGGCAGCGTCGAAAATTTCTATAATGCGGGTGAGGAATTCGTTTTCGGGGATGTTCTCGACCACCACCGCCTGACCCGGTTCGTTGTTGAACTGCGCAATGCTCCACGAGTCACGCTCTATCAGTTCGCAAAGCCCATGGAAGATCGCCTCCTCGATTGTGTTGCCGGAGGCGAGACCGTTGGTGTGCGTATTAACCACTTTCAGGCCGTCCAGGGCGAATGGATGATATACTTCGCAGGCGGGGACAAGAATTTCAGTCCCGCTAATCAGCTCGAAACAGCGCGCCCAAAAAAACTCGACATCCGGATGATACTCGGAATAAGGACTGAGCAGCAGTTGACGGGGGTCGAGCACGTTTGTGCCGGCACGAAGCGAATTGTAGCTTCCCTTGACCAGGCTTCCAAAATACTCGTCGCGGTACTCGGAAGAGTACCTCTCCACTGCTTCCATCATCAGTGAAACCCGAGCCTGGGTCTGGGTAAGTCCCTTGCCGGTGTGGGTAGTCCTCGAGCCGTCCGGCCGAATGCGATCACACATATAGGCGGGAATTCCGGTGCGGTCACGGTCGGAGATTTCGATAATCTCGTCCATTCCGGCAACGCTGCGTACTTTTTCGACCATTGGCAGCGTCGATGCCGGTTCTTTCGAGCGGTGCGTTTCCCTGATATAAACCTTGGGGCATTTTTTTAGTTCTAGTGCTGCCATGTTCTTAAAACTTTTTCCTTCATGGTTTGCAGGTGTTTTGCGGGTTGGGTTGGATCCGCTCAACCGGATTTCGCCGCACAACGGCACACACTGAGCCAAACCCGCATACGCCAACTTCACTCGATCACAGGATCGACCCGACTCAAGCGCCTGGTTCCTTGGGCGCTACCAAATCGAATCTCCGGCATTATAACTTTCGCTCACCAACCTGCAAAACTGCTTTCACCGCGCTTTTTTGCGCTCTAATCCGGTCGTGGCTCATGGCGTTTTGCTGTTGGTGCTATTCCTTCTGAAGTATAACTACCTCGAATTGTCCTTCCAGTTCCTTTTTGAACTTCTTTGCGTCTTCTTCGGAACCCACTATTGCACCGTAGTGCATGGGAATGGCAATTTTGGGCTTGATTGCCTTCGCGGCCTGGACCGCCTCTTCTGCCGTCATTACATAGGTTCCGGAAACCGGCAGGAAAGCAATATCGACGTTGAGGTCCGCCATTTCAGGGATGAAATCGGTATCGCCGGCATGGTAAAACCGCACTCCATCCAGATTTACCACGAACGAGAGCATCCCGGCGCTTTTCGGGTGGAACTCCTTATTGGTGTTGTAGGCCGGGTGGACTTCGATTGCCACTCCCTTAACGGTCAACCTGTCCCCTGGTGCAACAACCTTCACATCACCACTGATTTTTCCGGCCGATGATTTGTCGGTTACGATAACCGAATCGCTTTTCCGCACCTTTTCCAGATCTTCCGGGGAAAGGTGGTCGAAATGATCGTGGCTTATGAGGATAAGGTCTGCCGGCTTGGATTGTGTTAGCTTGAAAGGATCGAAAATCACAACCGTGCTCCCGTCCAGTCGTATGCAGTCATGGCCGAGCCAGTGAATCTTTTTCACCGCTTCCTTAAGGTCCATTTCTCTCCTCCTTTGCCTCAGCTTTTATAGTTGATTGGCGAATCAGGTGGTTCTTTTTTGTCGCAGCGGTCAAGTTTTATACTATAGAACACAAATCCCGCAAAGCAATCTCGCTCCCGCGCACGCCATTGCCGATCTACTATTCGCGGTTCGCTTGCTTGTGAGTGTGTTTTTAGCGGATTGGCCCATCCTTCGATACAATGCCCAAATTTGGCTGGACTACGGTTAATACTAATTCGCGTCCAAGATCGTACCAGGAACCGCTAGAAATGTAGCATAGCCCCTTGTGGGCGTTGGAGAAATTTGACGGGCACGAGGCCCTAAGCGGCATTGCTTGAACGCGAATTGGTATAATGCGTGGCCTAATCGGCGTGGGCATCTAAATCACCAATTGGTTGAACCACCCCATGGACAAACCGGCCGCATTATCCAACCGGTTTCGCGGCTTGCCCGTCACCAGTGTTATGGGTTAGAGTGTTCGCGCCGGATAGATCTGAATTTTACCGGTCTCAGGGGCTCTCACCAATTGCCCTGCAATTCCTCCTTTTTGACCCTAACCGGGGCTGCGCGTGATACAGGACTACCTCAACAGGCTCCTCAATTTCCGGCTGAGGGATTTCGAACTGGCCCACCACGCCCAGTTGCCTTCCTCACCGCCTGTCTACAGAGATCTGGAACATCCTCTTTGCGAGCCTTTGCGCCAGTCCCTTCCAGGGCTTGGTATCACCAGACTTTTCAGCCACCAGGCCGAGGCGATTGAATGCATCAGGTCCGGCATGCACACGGTCGTCTCGACACCCACTTCGAGCGGCAAATCGCTCATCTATAACCTGGCGGTGGCCGAATCGCTTTTGTGCAACCCTGACCAGCGAGCACTCTATCTTTTCCCAATAAAGGCCCTTACTCGCGACCAGCTCGATGCACTCGGGACCTTTTTCGATCACCTTGCGCCCGCGGCGGCTTGCGCCCCGTTTCAGGCCTGCGTCTACGACGGCGACACCACCCCGTACCAGAGGTCCAAGATACGCCGCGAAAATCCCCACGTGCTCCTCACCAATCCCGACATGCTGCACTATGCCCTGCTGGCCTTCCACTCAAAATGGGAGGATTTCTGGAGGAAGCTGCGCTTTGTCATAATCGACGAGATGCACTCATATCGGGGCATTTTCGGAAGCCACGTCGCCCAGGTTTTCAGGAGACTCAGAAGGATCTGTCGCCATTACGGGAGCAACCCCCAATTCATTCTGCTTTCCGCTACCATAGGAAACCCGGACGAGCTTGCAGCGGGGCTTACCGGCATACCGGGAGAGCGGATCAAGGTTGTCGGCGGCAACGGCGCACCCCAGGCAAAAAGGCATTTTATCTTTCTAAGGCCCATTGATGCATCCCTTCCGACCCACTCCGCGAGCATCGCGGCCCGGCTGATAGTGCAGGCGGCAAAGGCGGGTCTTAAGACAATTGCATTTACGCAATCGCGAAAGCTCACTGAACTTGTCCACATGAGCGTGCTTCAGGCCGAACGGCGGCTGGAGCGAAAGGTCAGCTCGTATAGGGCCGGGTTCTTGCCCGAAGAGAGGCGGATAATCGAGCAAAAGCTCTCGAGCGGGGAACTTTCGGCCGTCATTTCGACAAGCGCTCTCGAGATGGGAATAGACATCGGGGGGCTCGATCTTTGTATCCTGGTGGGATATCCCGGAACCGTCATGACCACATGGCAGCGTGGGGGCAGAGTGGGAAGAAGCGGGCGCGAGTCGGCGATAATACTTGTTCCCGATCAGGATGCCCTCGACCAGTATATAGTGAACCACCCCTCGCAATTCCTTGAGAGCCGCTACGAGCGGGCGGTAATCGATCCATACAACCGATATATCCTTGAGGCCCATCTTCCCTGCGCGGCGGCGGAGCTGCCCATCGAGGCCGGCGAGCCGGAATTTTGCGGCAAAATGACCGAAAAGGTGCTAGGGGAGTTAACCGCTTCCGGCCAACTGCTTCAGACCCTTGACGGCGACCGGTGGATTTGCTCGGCCCTTCAGCCCCACCGAAATGTGGATATCCGCAGTGTCGGCGCTTCTTACACAATAGTGAAGGTTTTCGAGGACAAGACCGCTCCACTCGGTAAGAGCGAAGGAGTAAGAGCACTCAAGGAATGCCACCAGGGAGCGATTTACCTTCACCGGGGGCAAACCTACCAGGTGGAAAGTCTGGACCTCGAAAAAAAGGTAATCCGAGCCGTTCCCGCCCAGGTCCCCTATTTCACCCGTACAGTAAGCGACAAGGAAACCGAAATTCTCGAGACATTTGCCTCGAAGCCCGCCGGGAATTTTATAATTCGCCTCGGTCGGCTGCGGGTAACCGAATTTATCAGGGGCTATGAGGTCCGGCGGCTGTTCTCTCATGAAATCCTTTCGAGAAATCCTCTCGATCTTCCGCCGCAAACCTTTGAAACCGTCGGCTTCTGGATCGAAGTCGAACCCATCCTGGCCGAAAAAGTCATTTCGGCGGGACGGGAATTCATGGGAGGGATACATGCAATCGAGCATGCATTGATAAGCATGTTTCCGCTCTTTGCGGTATGCGACAGAAACGATATCGGAGGGATTTGCTATCCTTTCCACCCGCAGGTCGAAAAGGGAGCAATATTCATCTATGATGGCTACCCCGGTGGAATAGGTCTGGCGGCGCGCGGATACGAGATCATTCTGCCCCTCATGGAAAAGACCCTGGAGCTGATCGCATCCTGTCCCTGCACGGACGGCTGCCCGGCCTGTATCCATTCACCAAAATGCGGTTCCGGAAACAAGCCGCTCGATAAGAATTCGGCCTGGATGCTTCTCGAATTCCTTTCCGGAAAAAAATGCCTTGGCGATCCGGTCCTAATCGCGCCCGAGGTCGTAGAGCAGCCGGCAGTGCCTGCCCCTGCCCATTCAGGCCAGGACTTTCGCATCGGCTTTTTCGATCTTGAAACCCAACGATTGGCAGATGAGGTCGGGGGCTGGCAGAATGCGCACCTCATGGGAATCTCGGTTGCCGTCCTCCACGAAATGCCCACTGGTACAACGCGAGTCTACAGGGAGGATCAGACATGCGAACTGATCGAAGACCTCAAGCGGCTCGACCTCGTGGTGGGATTCAACATTTCGAGGTTCGACTACCGCGTCCTCGGCGCCTACACGCCTTTTAAGCTCGAGGGTCTGCCCACCTTCGACATGCTCGGTGAAATACACAAGGGCCTCGGATTTCGGGTAAGCCTCGATCACCTGGGAGAAAAAACACTCGGCCGCCCCAAGGGATGCGACGGCATTCAGGCCGTCAAGTGGTTTCGCAAGGGTGAATGGGAAAGCCTAATCAACTACTGCACGGAAGACGTAATGCTTACCCGCGATCTTTTCCGCCATGCCGTCGAGAAGGGATACCTCGTCTATACGGACAAAAAGATGCGCGTGCTGAGGATCCAGACCCCATGGAAAGTTGAAGATTTGATCCGGGCGGCGGCAGGTGAGCGCTAATGCTCCGCACCCGGAATGACCCCGGGCTACCCGCTGGGGCATGATGCGAATACGCATTGTCATTGCAGGGGCAAAAGATTTTTTGCCCCTACAGGTCGATGGTCATCTCGATTTACGGCGCTTCCGGAGGCTCTTGTTTGCCAATTTTGCCTTGGCAATCACCTTTAGGATGTGTTTTAAGGGATAGATAACTCTTTGAGATCGTTTTTGCGGAACAGGTGAGAAAGGAAATTGATTGGGCGGATCCGACATTAAATATCCGCATGAAGCGGCTGGGCCGGTTTCCTTTCCGAGGCTCACGGGAGCCGATGATGCCTGGTTTGCGCTCTATGTCCAGGTGAACCACGAAAAAGAGGTCACCAAAAGGCTTGAAAACAAAGAAATTAATTGTTTTCTGCCTCTGATGGAGTGCTGGAGCAAAAGGCTCGACCGCAGGAAAAAAATACAAGTCCCGCTTTTCCCAGGCTATGTATTCATCCACACGGTCCTGGACAACTACACCAATCTGAACATCCTCAAGACCCCCGGGGCGCTCAGCATTTTACGCAACTCCGAAGGCCCCCTGCCGATTCCCGACTACCAGGTGAACAATCTTCAGACCCTGATCGGCTCCTCTCAGGCACTCAGCCAACACGACTACCTCAATGAAGGCGACTGGGTCCAGGTAATGCGGGGTCCTCTGGCCGGCTGCATCGGAATCCTCAGCCGCGTGGACCGCAAAAAGGGCAGGCTGGTCGTGGGTGTCGATATTATCAAAAAATCGGTAAGCGTGGAACTCGACACCGAAGACGTGGAACCGATTCCACCGCCGCCGGGCAGGTAGCGGGGATCAAACCGGATTCTTTTCCAGAAACCGATACAGTGTTGCGCGGCCGACACCCAGGAGCTTTGCGGCCCGGGAGCGGTTTCCGCCGGCCTGGCCGATGGCTTCGGCAACGGCTTCGACTGTGAGACGGCATTCGGGGCCTGGTTTTGCGGGCGAGCAGGTCATTTTGCGCACTTCGAGCGGGAGGTGTTCGGGTTGGATTTTGCCGGATCGGCATTTTACGAGGGCAAAATGGACCGCGTTCTGCAATTCCCTGACGTTTCCGGGCCAGTGATAATCGAGCATGAGCGATAAAGCTTCATCGGAGATGCCGGAGGGCTTTTTCCCGCTTTTGGCCGATTGTTTCAGGAAATATGAAATCAGGAGCGGTATGTCTGTTTTACGTTCACGCAGGGGGGGGATTCGCACCGGCACCACGCTCAAGCGGTAATAGAGATCTTCCCTGAAGCTTCCTTTCTCCATCTCCCGCCGAAGGTCCTTATTTGTAGCGCTGATGACGCGCACATCAACTGAAACGGTCTTTTCGCCTCCTACCCGTTCGAAGCACCCCTCCTGCAGAGCGCGGAGGAGCTTTACCTGCATATGGCGGGGAAGCTCCGAGACTTCATCCAGGAAGATTGTCCCGCCGTGGGCCAGTTCGAATCGGCCTTTCTTGTCGCGGATCGCCCCCGAGAATGCCCCCTTCACGTGTCCGAAAAGCTCGCTTTCGAGAAGTCCCTCCGGCAATGCTCCGCAGTTGACGGGTACAAATGGACCGCCGGCGCGAACGCTTTCGTTATGTATGGCGTTTGCCACCAGCTCCTTGCCGGTCCCGGTGTCGCCGGTGATGTGCACGGGATAGTCGGTTGTCGCCAGATCCTTAATCTGGTCGAATAGTTCCAGCATACGCCTGTCGCGTCCGATAATGCCCGAAAAGCTGGTCAGTTCCCCCAGCCGGAGCTTGAGGCTTATAATGTCTGTCATGTCGCGAAAGGCCGCCAGAACCCCGACAAAATTTCCTTCTTCATCGTGCATGCCGGTAACCGACATCTCGATCTGGCGGGTTTCTCCGGTCCGTGTATTTGTATTAATTGTATAGGTATTAGGTCCCAGCTTCTCAGGCGGTATCCCGCAAAAGGAACACTTTGCGCCACAGAAAGGATTTCCGAAAACAAGGTGGCAGTCCTGTCCGATTACCTCTTCTCGAGGATAGCCCGTAATGCGTTCCGCCGCCCGGTTGAAAAAAAGGATGCGGCGCTGCACGTCGTGGGCAATTATGCCTTCCATCAGATTGTCGAGTATATTTTGCAGGTTCTTCTGCCTGGCAATCAAATCCCGTAGATCTGTAAATTCATCGAGACCTCTGGCGGCCATGGGCTCCCTTTCCAGCGCGGCTTTGTTTGTTTTTTCGGTACCAATTATAGCCTGCGGGACCCCATTTTTAAATGAATCAAAAATTGTTGGAACTTAATTCGCGTTCAAAATGACACTTTCAAGCCAGAAAGAGCGGAGCAATCCCCCCCGCCCCCATGTTTTCGGCCAGACACCCCCGGAATTGCTACCCAGCCGGACTGAGACTATATTACCAAATTAAATCACTCGGAAGGGAGTCGTGCTATGGCGGAAGTGGAAATCCCCAACCCCGGGGAACTCGAAGAGATCAAGGAAAAGAGTTTCACGAGGAAGGTGGCCCTGGTCACCGCGTTCTACGCGGTTATGCTGGCCATAACTTCCCTTGGCGGAAACAATGCTATGAAGGAGATGCTCCTGGCCCAGCAGCTGTCCTCGGATCAATGGTCATTCTACCAGGCCAAGGTTATCCGGGAGCATCTATACAGGCTGGAGAGGATTCGAGTCGAGACCGATATCGCGGTCGTTCCGGAGAGATACGGAGACAATGCGCGGGACAAGCTGCTCGCGCTCGCGCAAACACTTGGCGAGGAGGAAAAACGGTTCAATGTTGAAAAGCGGGAAATAGAGAAAGAAGCCAAAAATCTCGAGAAGGAGCGGGATATCAACAGGGCCAGAGACCCGTATTTCGACTATGCCGAAGTGCTCCTGCAAATAGCGATTGTCATGGCTTCGGTGTCTATCCTTGCAACCGCGCGGGGAGTTTTTCTATTTTCTCTCGGGGCGGCCCTCCTTGGGGCTGTGCTGTCAGCAAACGGGTTTTTGCTTTTGTTCAGGCTTCCATTCCTTCACTAGATACCTTTAGGCGCTCTTGCTGCTCAGGACCCTGTTCAATACATTTTTTAACTGGTCCAGGGCATAGGGTTTGCTCAGGATGTCCTTGAAGCCGTAGCTCATGAAATCCGACATGATGGGATCACTCGAATAGCCGCTCGAGACGATCGCTTTCACTTCCGGGTCAAGGTAGAGGAGCTTTTTGAGCGTGTCCCTGCCGCCCATTCCTCCCTTCACGGTAAGGTCCAGGATCAAAACGTCCCATTTTTGGTCGTTTTCCATGCTGTCGGCATACATCTCGACAGCTTGTTCCCCGTGCATGGCCACACCGGCCTCGAAGCCCAGGTGTTCGACCATTGTTTTCAAAAGATCGACCAGCATTTCCTCATCATCCATGATGAGGACTTTCTTTCTGCCGGGATGGCCAATGCCGCTGCTTACCTGGTGGGCAATGTCGGTGGCGGTGGATGCCGGTATAATGATCGTTACCGTCGTCCCTTCGCCGAAGCGGGATTCCACTTTAATGTTACCGTTGTGCCTTTTTATGACCGAATGGGCTATGGCCAGTCCGAACCCCATTCCTTTCTGGCTGCCACGGTATTTTGTCGAGAAATAGGGATCGAATATCTTCGCCAGGTTTTCCTCTGGTATGCCCGTCCCCTCATCTCTTATCACTATCTTTACGTACTGCCCTGAACGCAGTGGGCCCGTTTTCGAAATATCGATGTTCTTGGCGTTTACATAGAGTGTTCCACCCTTGGGCATCGCCTCCTTGGAATTGGCGATTATGCCCGTAAGTACTTGCCGCATCTGGTCTTCGTCAATATCCGCCTTCAATAGATCGCGGGTGATATTAAGCTCGCTTCCAATATTTGAACCGCTAAGGACCAGGCTTACGGCATTTTCAACCATTTCACCTATGGAGACCCTGTTTTTCAGCGGACCGCCTCCAGATGAGAAAGTTATGAATTTCTGTGTGAGATCTTTTGCGCGCAGGCACGCTTTCTCCGCTTCGGCAAAGTGCCTGAAGGCCGGGTCCTCACCGCTGAGTTTCATTTGGGCCATGCTCAGGTTGCCCAGGATGACAAAAAGCAAGTTATTGAAATCATGTGCTATACCGCCAGCGAGGATGCCTATGGCCTCGAGCTTTTTCGCGTTCAGCAGTTCCTCCTCGATCCTTTTGCGGTCGGACATATCGAAATTGATACAGAAGAGAAGCGGCTCCCTGCCTTCAATGACAACTGCGGTGTGCGTCGACAGAACGGGGACGTTGCGCCCCTGCCTGTCCAAAAGGACCAATTCGCCCGAAGGAATGATTTCACCGGACTTGCATACCTTTTTCCCGGCTTCGAGGATGCGCTCAAACATTGGTTCCAGATCAGGGGGAACGATGAGATCGACCAGTTTCTTTGCAAGTGCTTCATCGGCGCTGTACCCAAAAAGGGTAACGCTTTCCTTATTCCAATAGACGACCTCTCCACTTGTGTTATAGCCCTGGATAGAGATTCCAGGGATATGCTCGGCGAGATTTCTGAACCACTCTTCGCTTTGGCGAAGCGCCTCCTCGACCTTTTTGAGTTCAGTTATATCCGTCCCGAGTGCGATGAAGCCGTAGCCACCGGTCGGATCGGCATGGGGAATGCAACTGATTCTGAGCATACGCCCGGTATCTTCGCCCTTGTTCAGGTCACCTGAATTCAGTTCGAAGGCGACCCCTTCGCCTCGGAAGGCTTTTTCGATGTTTGGCGAAATCTTCAGGCAAACTTCGTGATCGAGGGCTTCTTCCAGGAGCTTTCCGGAAAGGGGTGCCTTATTGGGACTAAATCTCTCCTCGAAGGCCTTGTTTGAGAAAAGTAATCGACGCCCTGAATCAACAAATGCGATTACAACCGGAAGCGAGTCCAGGACTCCCCTGAACCTTCTATCGATAAAAGCCGGCATTTGAGCCTGCCCTTGGGCCGCAAGGCGTTCTCTTAACTTTTTCAGCTCAGATATGAGCTGTTCCCTGGTCTTTTTTTCGTCAGTCATCGTATTCCCGACCTGAGCGTCAAATTTATTTAAGCCATCATTAAGCGAATAGCATCATTACCGGCAGTTGAACCATGAACCGGGCGGAGAGGTCAAGATCAAAGCCTTTTTTTGAGGACGGAATATCCTCTTTACCAAAAAAATAATTCATAAAGCCCAGCGCGCTGATACCGTCGTACCTTCTGCCTGCTTGCTTTCAATGCGGAAAGTGCCACCGGAAAGCTCAGTCCTCTCCATCATATTCGATATCCCAATCCCGCCTTCAGGGTCTTTTCTTCCCAAAACAGATTTCAAATCAAATCCACAGCCGTCGTCCCGTACCTCTAATTCAAGGCTGTCATCATACCTCACGAGCGATACAGTAATTGTTGCGGCCCAACTGTGCCTGACTGCATTATTAATGGCTTCCTGTACGATCCGAAACAAAACGATTCGCAATGATTCCGGCACCTCTTTTTCGGTAACGAGAATTCTATTCTCTATTGATATGCCGGGATTAACCGTCTGTAGTCGGTCGCAGAACCAGCCGATGGTTGCGACTATGCCGTAGTCGTCCAAAACAGTTGGGCGAAGATCAGTCATAATCCTGCGGCATTCCCTCATTGCATGCTGGGCCAGGTCGGCTAATGCCCGCAGAGAATCGGAGTCGGTTCTCTTCCTCGGGGCTTTCTGGGTTTGTATAAGAACGTTCTCCAGCCCTATTTTCAGTCCTGCCAATGGAGATCCTATGCTGTCGTGTACTTCTTTGGCTATTTCCCTTCGCTCTTCCTCCTGGGTCGTTAGAAGCTGCGAGTAGAGCGCCCGAAGGCGCGCCTCGGACAACTTCAATGCTTCCTCCGCTTTCTTGCGCTCGGTAATGTCCTGTCCTATCGAAAGAATGCCGACCCGGTTGCCGTCCAGGCGACTGAGACTTTCGTTATGCCATTCGATCTGGCGCTCGTGTCCGTCCTTGGTCAGAATTCGGTTCACATAGCCCCTGACCTGTTTGGCCGGCGTCAGGAAAACCCCCCGCAGCCTCTTACGGTCCGATGGAAGCAGAAAAATATCGAACCAGTCTTTTCCGCGGACCTCATCCAGGCTGTAGCCCGAAAGCTCCTCCAGATAAGGGTTGAACCTGACGATCCGCCCCTCGGAATCCAGGACCAAGATGATTGCATGGGCGGTATTGATAAGGCTTTCCACGAAATCCCGTTCGTCAATAAGAGCCTCCTGGACCCGGTTCTTCTCCTCTATTTCGAGTTTCAACTTCTCATAAGCGAGGGAAAGTTCGGAGGTGCGCCTCTCGACCCTTTTTTCAAGCAGTGAATGAGCCTTCTGGAGGGCTTCTTCGGCCGCTTCACGCTCGCTGACCCTGATCTTGAGGCCATTGGACATTATGTTGAAGGCCTCGGTTAGCTCGGAGAGCTCCCGTCCCCCCGGGGGGTCGATTCTTTCTCCAAGATGTCGGTCGCTCGCGGCAATTTGGAGTGCTTTAGCACGGATTTTCTGAAGGGGGTTGAAAAGAAGTCTTTTCTGCAAAAGGTGCTGCACCAGGAAAAGGCTTGCTAGGATCGAGAGAAAAAGTCCCGAAAGCCTTATCGAGAAATCTTCAGCCTCGGCGTAGGGTTCATTGAGCGGAACTCGAACCGAAATCGCAGTATGCGCTTTATCAATATCGCGATTGAATCCAGCCTCGCTGCCATAGCGCTTTACCATGCCGACCGGGGCATCTTGGGGGTCGCCGTGGCACATCAGACATGATTCGTCCATATCCCAACCCCGGCGCAATAAGATGAAATAAGGCTGCCCATCCAGCATTCCAACTTCGGTTTTTTTGACGAGCAGAGGATCAGCATTCAATTTAACTATAAAATTTCTCTCGTACTCGTCTGCTTCATTGGCCGGATTCCGAGCCCCGATCGTCGCCATCTTTTCCAGGTAAGGATGTGAACTGATGCTCTTAAAACGTTGCTCTACTTCGCGCAACGCATAAGTCGCGGACATCCAGGTAGGATCGAAGTAATCGGCCGGGCGAAATGGCTCGGTAAACTTGAGCAGCCTGGGTCTAAGCTCATGGGTAAAGAAGTCGAAGAGTGCCGCCTCGTTGTTCAGAATGATCTGAGCCTTGTCTTCAGCTTCGCTGAGAGCTTGCCTCTGGAGTTCGTCCCTGACTAGAATCATCGTCAGCACAGCCGCCAGGGCAAAAACGAATCCGAGGCTAACGAAAATCCTGGTGGAAATCTTTATTGGAGTTCCCAGCAGACTCATGACGCACGAATGCCTTTTTTGGAATGTTGGGAGTCACTATATCAAATTGGGGGACACAGACAATAGATCACGTTATTGGGGAAGCGGACCAGAGGTTTGAGAACAGCCGGATGATCCGGCGGTGGGCACGGGAAAAGGGGCCTGTTGCCCAATCCGCTGCATGATATATCGGGATCTTAGCTTCGAACATCGTCATTCCCGCAGCGCTTCTGGGCGGGAATGACGTTCATCAGGTTCGCGTCATCCAATTTTGCTTAGCATTTTTCGAAAAACCTATTTGGGCAACAGCTACGAAAGCCGTGCCCACCAGGTCCTTCGCTGCAATTTGTTTGCTGGGACATGAGCCCCTTCGTAGGGGAGCTAAAGCCCGCTTTTTGCCGGGTCCTGCTCATCGCCCATATAGTAATCCAGTCCGAAATGCGTTATCTGCTCTTCCCCCATCAGGTAGCGGAGTGTGTTCTTCAGCTTCATCGACTGGATTGAGAGATCGTGTTCGGGGTAGAGGTTTTCCTTGACCATCGGGCTTTTGAAATAGAAAGAGAGCCATTCCTGAATGCCGCTCATGCCGGCTCTTTTCGCCAGATCCATGAAAAGAACCAGATCCAGGATCAGCGGCGCCGCGAGTATACTGTCACGACAAAGGAAATCCACCTTTATCTGCATGGGATAGCCAAGCCATCCGAAGATGTCGATGCAGTCCCAGCCTTCTTTGTTGTCCCCGCGTGGCGGATAGTAATTTATCGTAACTTTGTGATAATAGTTCTTGTATAGAGTCGGGTAGAGATGAGGCTGGAGGATATATTCCAGCACTGAAAGCTTGCTCTCTTCCTTTGTTTTGAAGGAATCAGCATCGTCGAGGACAAGGCCGTCGCGATTGCCCAGAATATTGGTCGAATACCAGCCCTCGAGGCCGAGCATACGAGTCTTTAGTCCGGGTGCCAGTATAGTCTTCATGAGGGTTTGCCCGGTCTTGAAGTCTTTTCCGGCAACAGGCACCCCGCGGGCATTGGCTAATTCTAACATGGCCGGTATGTCGATAGTGAGGTTAGGGGCGCCGTTTATGAAAGGTATGCCGCTTTCGAGCGCGGCAAGGGCGTATAGCATGCTTGGCGCTATGCGCGGGTCGTTTTTGTCGACTGCCTCACGCAGCGAGCGAAGCGATCCATGTATCTGGTCCGGTTTCTGGTGGATCTCCGTGCTTCCGCACCAGATCATGACACAGCGCTCAAGGCCGTTTCTGGACTTAAACCCGGAGATATCCTCCTTGAGCATCTCGAGGCGATCGCGAAGGTTTGGCGCCGATTTTACATAAGTGCCGTCCAGGTTCTTTACGAACTTGCGGTCGAATACCCCTTTCATGGGCCGGACAGAGCTGAGGTAATCTTTTATGGGATCAATGTGCTCCCTGTTGAGCACCCTGGCATAGAGGGCTGCCTCGTACCCGTTGGCTTCGTAAATATCCCAGCCTCCAAACACAAGGTCATCGAGTTTCGCGATGGGGACAAAATCCTTTATCAAAGGAGATCGGTTTTCGAAACGCTTCCCGAGGCGAATAGTTCCCAACTGAGTAATCGAGCCGACCGGTTCTGCAAGACCGCGCCGCACCAGCTCGGTTCCGGCTATAAGCGTTGTGCTGACCGCTCCACCGATACCGGGGATCAGCACACCAAGTTTTCCGGTGGGAGGATCGATCTCTACACCGATTTTTAGACTTTTTTCCTTCAAATCATTTCCTCCGTTTACATTGCGAGACTCGGATTTTACCTGCTTGTGTTCCTTCCGGCGCGAATTTATGTCCGTGGTGCTAGCAAAAAAAGTATTTCGAAACGGGCTAACCCATCCCCATTCGTCGCACCTCTACATTCAACTCCTTGGGTTGGCGATATCAAAGGTCCCGCGCCGGAGCTGCGCCTACTGTGCTTTTTCGAGGTTCAGCAGGGCACTCTTTATTTCCAGCCCCCCGGAGAAGCCCCCGAGCTTTCCATTTGATGTGATTACCCTATGGCAGGGAACAAGGATCGGGACAGGGTTTTTTCCGCATGCTCGGCCGGCTGCCCTTGCCCCGGAAGGAATCCCGGCGCTGGCGGCGATCTCTTTATAAGACATGCTTTTTCCAAAAGGGATAGCGCTTATGGATTTCCAGACCCTTCGCTCGAAAACAGTACCTTTTCTCACATCCAAAGGAATTTCGGGCAATGGCTTTTGATTTTTCAGGTAATCCAGGATGTATCCCTTTGCAGTTCCGGCCGCACCCGAGTCTCTGCCGGGCTTTGGGTTTGAATCCGGGTACTCCTTCTTGATGACTGCTTCGATGCTTTCCCTGGAAGGCTTCGAGTGGCCACAAAAATCCACCAGGCTTACGCCTTTGGAACTCGCGGCTACTATAATCCACCCCAGGGGAGTTTCAAAATCAAGGTATTCGAGGCTGAAACCGGTATTCATTACAGGTATTCCGTTATATATGGATTTTGCTTCGCCTCGCGGGCCAGGGTGGAACTGGGCTGATCACCGTAATCATGCCCCGGCCAGACGACCGTTTCGGGCGGAAGCGTCTTAACGAGTTTTAAAAGAGAGCTTACCAACTCTTTCATCGACCCTCCAGGCAGGTCGGTCCTGCCAACAGCCCCGACGAAGAGCGTATCTCCGGTAAATAGGTTCCCTTCCACCAGGATGCAGCACGAACCCTTGGTGTGGCCCGGAGTATGGATGAACTTCATTGTCAGGTTACCAAAGGTGACTTCATCCCCGTCCTTCACGCGCAAATCGGCCGGCCCGGGGGACTGAAAACCCATGCTGCGGGCAAAAAACTGCGCTTCGGGTTTCTGGTAGTACACATCATCTGTTTCGTGCAGAACCACCTTGGCATTGGTGGCCTGCCGGATTTTCTCGTTTCCGCACGTATGATCGGCATGCCCGTGGGTATTCACTATGTAGCGAAGCGAAATTCCCTTGCTTTTCAAATACCTGAGGAGTTCTTCCTCGTTTCCGGCCGGATCTATAAGTATACCATCCCCAGTCTGCTCATCGTAGACCAGGTAGCAGAAAACCTGCATGAAACCGACAGGGATTTGCTCTATTTTCATCCATTCCTCCCAGCAAGAATTACCAATGGGTTTACTTCCGGTGCGTCCACAACATGAACCAACTTCCTGAAAAAGTCAAAGCCTCGATTCGGGAATCCCATCAAGCTAATCTGTACGCGATGGATCTGCAAACATACTGCTAATAAGTTTTTGCAGTGAAAGTCCAATATAACGTGCAATGCTGCCGATGGACAGTCGAGGTATGTGTTGCATTTATTAAATCTTGTCCCACGCGTGCCCTGTTTTTCCGCCAACCCTTTTCCTTGACATGGGCAGGAAATAGGGGCAGTTAGTAAAGAGTTTCAAAAGAAGTGAACAGGGAACAAGCGGGTCTGTCTGATGGAATGAACGTTCTCGATACCACTCCTCTCCCGTGTCCCATCGAAATTGCCATTGATTGCTGTCGCTGTTTCAGTCTCGGGGTAGAGTATCTTTCAAAATCAATTTGGGCTGTTTGATGTCGGTTACCTGGACTGATCCTGGAGATCTTCGGCAAAAATAGTATCTTTGCGCTTCAATTGCGGGGTGTTCCAGGCCGGGGGTGAATGTGAAATGAATCACATACACTGAGTTTCAAACAAAAATAATAACCATTGCCAAATTGTTTTGGAACAGCGGTTTTTTTCGTTATTTTAGCGTGTTATGCGTTTTCCGCCCTTGGGGCGTTGTGATCCGGAGGCTTTTGCCGGAACGGCCTAATTTTCTGTCAGCCAGGATGGTTACATGGCTCCGGAACTACTTCTGAAAGGGGGTGGTCTGACACTTTGGGAATACGCAGTTAATACTTTTTATAATCTTTTTTTCACAATCGAACTCTATTTTACTTTTTTCGAAAAAGGAGACTTAATCATGGCAGGGCCAACGAATGGAAATCCGGCGGTGGTCGGTCTGGCAGGGTTTGGAGTCACAACCTTACTGCTTCAGTTTCACAATCTCGGCTGGTGTGGTACGGGCGTAATATTCTGTGCGGCCCTTATGTTCGGCGGCCTTGCGCAGCTGATCGCCGGGTTTCAGGAATTTAAGTGCGGGAACAACTTCGGGTACAGCGCTTTTACGGCCTACGGCGCGTTCTGGATCGCCCTGGGTCTTATCTTCCTGATTCAGGACCTGCAAGCGGTTCCGAACAGCTTTATCGGTCCTCACCTCAAGATTACCGCGGTCGATGTTGGATATTTTCTCCTCGCCTACACCGTTTATACCGCTATCCTGTTTATTGGTTCTCTCGCGATCCATATGGCTATGTTCCTTACTTTTCTGACACTTTTGCTCGGCTTTATCGGGCTTGACCTCGTCTTCATACTAGGGATGAAAAACGTTCTGACCATAACTGCAATCGACCTCGTGATTTGCGCCTGTTTGGCCCTCTATATGATGGCCCATGTAATCTTCCTTCAGGTTTTCGGCAGAAATGTCCTGCCGGTTGGAGGCCCTGTGGTCGGCAAACCCGTTCCGGCTGTTAAACCCGCTTGATGAGTCGAGTGTTGTCGGCACCTGATACGATCTCCGGCAGATACGCCAAATAGTGAAAATAACCGGCGCTACGCATTATCGGCAGCGCCGGTTTTTTTCCATACTAAGCAACCATGGAATCACATCCCCTTGCACGGTTACGCTCGGTCTCATAGGGCTGAAAGAACCTGCCAGCCTGTCAAACTTCCCGCACGGGGAATTATTCGGTGAATAATTCCAGGAACCGGTTTACGCCAAACAATAAGTGAATACTATTTACCTAGCATACATTCCAGAGCAGCAAAGGAGCCTGTATGACCAGCCTGGACAGAATAAAAACAATAATCGACCGCGCGAACTCGGACCTCCCGCCGGATCTTTACTCCGAAATCGATGCATCGCTGGTCTTCGAGGAGGACTGGATCCACCTCGGAGAAGATTATTTCTACAACCGGATCCAACGGCAGGTAGCGGGACCGAATGCGGGCGGCACCAGAGTCGTGTTCACCCTTATTTCCTCGATGGAAGTCCCGGTCACCAGGGACATATCGCATGAATGGGAAAGGCAAGCCGGCTCCGAGCCGATTATAATCCCCGAAGAGTCCCGCGATATTGATAAAGAAACACCTTTTGCCCATACCAGGCCCGCCGGCGGAAAATGCGCGTGTGACAGTTGACCGGCCTGGTCAGAAACAAGGGGTAAAATTGAAAACTGCTGGAAAGAGAGCAAATGGCGCGGGAAAAAGGCGAAGATGAACAAACCGCGGCGGTCCTGATCCCTACCGACCCATCGCCTCAATCGCTACATGCGGCCGCGGCCCGGTGCCGCGCATGCCCGCTATGGGAGCGTGGGACCCAGACGGTTTTTGGAGAAGGTCCGATGGGCGCTCCACTTTTCCTGATCGGCGAACAGCCCGGAGATGACGAAGACAGAAAAGGGCACCCCTTCGTCGGGCCGGCGGGACGGGTGCTCGATAAAGCCCTGGAAGCGGCAGGGCTCAGCCGAAAAGATGCGTATGTCACAAATATCGTAAAACATTTCAAATGGATACCGAAAGGAAAACTTCGCCTTCACCAAAAACCCAATGCGAGGGAAATAAAAGCATGCCTCCCCTGGCTCGAAGCGGAAATCAATCTGGTCCGTCCCAGGGTGCTGGTCGCAATGGGGGCTACCGCCGCGCAGGGCTTGCTCGGAAAACAGGTCCGCGTGACCAGGGATCGTGGTAAATTCTTTCCTGCCGAATTTGCGCCGCAAGCCACCGTAACCGTCCATCCATCTTCGATCCTCCGCTCCCGAACCGATGAGGAACGACACCTCGCGATGCAAAGCTTCATAGAGGACCTCGCGCGGATAGCTGAATTTCTGCGAGGATGATGGGAAAGAAGCTCCCTGCGGGACTCTGCGGGAGTTTCTCTCATTATCTCTTTAATGATTGCCGATTACAATATCGGGTATTCGTCCGTGACTCCCATGGATTGCACTGGCCGGAGCCGCAATTATATAAATAAGCGCATCAGGAGTGATACCTTTGCCAGCCGCCGCTACCGCTGTCCCAATATCTTCCGGGCCGCGTCTCTGGGCACTTGACCGGCTGAAAGTCGTGTTGACCTTCATGGTGATTGCTCATCACGTGGGCCAGGGCTATGGCGCCACCGGTGGTTTCTGGGCATACCAGAACCCTGAACGCTGGCTATATCTGGGATTCTTATTCTGGGTAAACTCCAGTTTCTTCATGGGCCTTTTCTTTTTCATCTCGGCCTACTTCGTTCCCGGCTCCTACGATCGCAAGGGCGGGGCAGCCTTCCTCAAAGACAAGCTCATCAGATTCGGCCTGCCGCTGGTGATCTACGAACTGCTCATAAACCCGGTGCAGATGTATGTATCCTACATTAACTACCGGGGCGGCACTTTGCCCTTCCTTACTTATTATATTCAGATCTACCTCGGGATGGCCCCAAAGCCGGATGGTTTTCAGGGACCAATCTGGCCGGATATCAACTTCGGCCATCTCTGGTTTGTGCAGCACCTGCTGTTTTATGCTGCCGGCTATGCTCTATGGCGTCTCGTCTCGCGGAGTCCCGCAACTCATGGACCGGCGCGGACCAAAGCAGACGCACCCGGCGACCTCGCGATCCTAGGATATGCTATTAGCCTGACAGTGGCCACATTGCTTGTACGGACCCGGTTCCCCATCGATGATTGGCTGACGGTCCCCGGCTTCATCATGGGAGAGCCTGCGCATCTGCCCCAATATCTTAGCCTTTTCGTGCTGGGCACGATCGCTGTACGGAGGGGATGGTTTCAGGCCATGCCCAGGGCGCGCGGATTGCGGTGGCTCTGGGTCGGCCTCGTGGCGGCCCTCGCCGGGGGTTTGGTAAGATACCACCTGGTGCCTTTTCCGCCGGCAGCGTGGGGTCTCTTACTGACAACTTCCGAATGCTTCCTCGCCGCTGGCTTTGTGGTTGGGCTATGCACGCTTTTTCGGGAGCGCTTCAACACCACCACTCCGTTCTGGCAAATGCTCGGTACCGACGCCTTCGGCGCTTACCTGGTGCATGTGCCGATTGTCGTTGCCCTCCAGTACGCTACCAGTGCAATGCCGGCAGGGCCTGTTCCGAAGTTCCTGCTGGTCACCTTTTTAAGCATTCCGCTCTCATTCATGGTTTCCCATTATCTTCGCAGGATACCCGGTGTCGAGCGGGTGTTATAGAAGCGGTTCAACCGGGACATTCCTCTATTCCCCGGCAATTTTCGGCAGTTTAATCGGCATTGTCGAAGCACAATCACAAGCCGGCCGGGGCGATTGCGCGTGTCTAGCCTACGCAATTAATTCCTTCAGGACTAAAGTAAGAATGTCGATTTCATAATAACGGCATTCCTGGAGGACCAGGCCGCCGCTTGCCTGTTTTTCAATCTTTTTTGCACATTAAAAATTTAAAACGTGAGGGAGCTGTCATGGCGCTTTTTACATGGAGTGAAAAGTACAGCGTGAAGGTTGCGGAAATAGACGAACAGCATAAGAAGCTCATTGGCCTGGTCAATCGACTAAACGATGCTATGCGCCAGGGCCAGGGCAAACAGGCGTTGAGTGGTGTTCTAAAGGAATTGGTCCAATATGCGGCCAACCACTTCGCCACCGAAGAGCGTATAATGCTCGCCAATGGGTATCCCGATTACCAGGAGCATAAGACCAAGCACGACAAGATAACTAAAACAGTGTTGGACGTTCAGGCGCAATACGAACAGGGGCAGACCAATATAACTTTTGAACTCATGGATTACCTGGCCAACTGGGTGGATAAGCACATCCTCGGAACCGACATGAGATACAGCTCCTTCCTTGTGGCAAAAGGAGTCAGGTAGGCTTGGGCGGGCAATGAACTGTCCACGATCAGCAAAAATCTGAAAGGACAGGGATTTCGGGCTGACTTCAATACTATTCACTTAATCATATCGCGCAGACGGATGGAATTACGGTGGGTATGCCAGGATGGTATGTAATTCCGTACATCCTGTGGGTCGGTAGGGGAATTGATGCGAAAACCCGTCGTGGGGGCAAAAGATCTTTTGCCCCTACCGGTTCGTCCCAACGATGATAATTCCGTACAAATGGTTTGGCATTAACACAAATTCACCCAACAAGGTGTAGGTGGTATGAAATACGTACCGGCCCGGGAGTAAGCACATATGACGAACAATTGTGGGGCTGGCTGGAAGGCCTGCCCCACACCGGTTCCGCCCCTGAATGAACGATATTGGATTAACTTGCAGTCTTCACAACAGCTTCGGGTTCTTTATCGTCTATACTCAGATTATTAAAAACGAACCCGGCTGCGGCCCCGCCCAGCAGGTTCGCAATCAGGAAAATCCATATATTTGACCATGACGAAAGCCCCATAAGTGTTATCCCCACGGCTACAGCCGGATTGAAAGCACCTCCGGAGATATCGCCGACAGCGAACGCGCCCGCCAGGACGGTGAAGCCGATGGCCAGCCCGTAGAATGAATTTCCAGAGGTCCCTTTCGATGTGGCTACATTAACGACTACATATACGAGCGCGAAAGTGAATAGAAATTCAGCCACAAACGCCGGGCCGACTGCCGGCATCATGGCTTTCACCGGAACTCCCTGTCTCAGAAAACTCACCACCATTGCCGCGGCAATTCCGCCGATAACCTGTGCTATCCAGTAGGGCAGAACATCTTTGGTGTCGCAGCGTCCGCGAATCCAGACGCCGAGAGTTACCGCTGGATTGTAGTGGCCACCGGAGATATGTCCGCCGGCGAAAATCATGACCATCAGGACGGAGCCTATGGCCAGCGGCGGGATAACCCCGGCACCACCGCCAATAACCGTGCAGCCGATGGTCAATACAAGAAAGAAGGTGCCGATTAGTTCTGTCAGGTATTTTTCCATTTGGACAGCCTCTCTGTTTAGATTTAAGCCAAGCAGCGGTCAATTTTATATGACAACCGGACGAAGCCTTCCGAGGAATCCAAAAGTAAGTAAATTGAATCTGCCTTGCAGTTTCTCACAGAATGTATATTTGTCTAATGAATTCTTGCTTGCACAGTGGAGGTCCGGACCTTGAACGCAAATTGACATGGAAACTATATAATGTCCCTGACAGCCGATATCAACTGCTCCTCACTCGGGATGTAAAACTGCTCAAGGGGTGGACTGGACGGAACCGGTATATCAGGGCCGGTGACACGCCGCAGGGGAGCTTTAAGGCTTGAGAAAGCCTCTTCCATGACTAAGGCTGAAATCTCACCCGCAAAGCCTCCGGTGCGGGTTGCCTCATGGAGCACCACGAGACGGCCGGTTTTTCTGACGGAGGAGAGCAGGGTTTCCTTATCGAGCGGTGCGAGGGTCCGTAGATCCACAATCTCCAGCTCGATTCCTTCTTCCGCAAGCTTCGCCGCGGCTTTCATTGCCACCCCCAGCATCTTCGACCATGTCACGACTGTGACATCCTTTCCCGGCCGCTTGATATCGGCTTTCCCGATCGGAATAAGGTACTCCTCATCCGGAACGGGTCCCGGTGCGAAGTAGAGCATCATGTCCTCAATGAAAACGACAGGATTTTCGTCCCGAATGGCGGATTTGAGCAGGCCCTTGGCATCTGCCGGAGTAGATGGCATAACCACCTTAAGGCCAGGACAATGAGCCGCCCACGCTTCGAGATTGTGCGAATGCTGGCAGCCCGCCCCAAATCCCGCCCCGCTTTTCATCCGCACCACGAGCGGAAAACTTGACTTGCCGCCCGAGAGATACCTGAGCTTGGCGGCGTGATTGACGATCATATCGGAGGCGAGTGTAAAGAAAGGATTAAACATCACTTCGACAATGGGCCTCAGCCCTGCCACTGCGGCACCGACTGCAAGCCCCGCGATGGCGGCCTCCGATACAGGTGTATCCTTAACACGCCCCGGCCCGAACTCCTTGAGCAATCCCGCCGTCGGAAGCATCGGGCTATCGTGTATGCTCACCCCAACGCCCTCTCCGGCTATAAAAACGCCGGAGTCGCGCTTCATTTCTTCTCTTATGGCCTGATTTACCGCCTGTCCCATTCCCAATTGCTGCATGGCGCTCTTCCTTTCCTGATAATGTGGAATCCGGGGCTTCTCACTGGACGAAGACATCTTCTAGCGCTTCTTCCAGAACGGGATAGGGGCTCTCCTCGGCAAACCGTACGGCGTCTTCAACGATCCCGTTGATCTTCGCCTCCATCTCCCGAAGTTCCGCGGCGCCGATCAGACCATTTTCCAGCATCTCATCGCGAAGACGCGGGATGGGACACTTTTCCAACCATTGCGCGATCTCCTCCTTGGGCTGATACACTTGATGATCCGTTTCCCCATGCCCGCGGCAGCGGTAGGTCTTGCATTCGATAAGCGATGGACCTCCACCGGAGATCGCCAGGTCCCTGGCCCTGCGGGTAGCTCCGTAGATTGCCACCGCGTCATTGCCGTCGACCACCTCTCCCGGCATGCCATACGCCCCCGCCCTGTCCGCGATGTCCTTTACCCTCGTGTGCTCCTCATAGCGCTGTGCGCCTGCATACATATTGTTCTCGCAAACGAAAATTACCGGCAGTCTCCACAGGCTTGCCAGGTTCAAAGCCTCATGGAAAGAACCCTCATCCGCCGCGCCGTCGCCGAAAAGGCAAACCGTCACGGTGTTTTCGCCCCTGTACTGCTGAGCCAAAGCCACTCCAACGGCTATGGGCAGCCCTCCTCCGACGACAGTCGTCGTGCATGGGGCATTGACCTCTGGCACTGCAAGGTGAAGCGTGCCGCTCTTCCCCTTGTTGCAGCCGGTGCTCTTGCCGTAAATTTCCGCCATGAGCGACCTTGCGTCGGCCCCCTTTGCCAGAAGATGATTGTGGCTGCGGTGGTTTGAAATTATGAAATCCTCGGGGGCAAGCGCCGCGCAGACCCCCGACCCGACAGCTTCCTGCCCCGTACACAAGATCATCATCCCGGGGATTTTCCCCTGTATTTTGCAAAGCTCGGTTAATTCCTCCTCGAAGCGCCGAGAAAGAAGCATGGACCAAAGCATCTCGATTTTCTTTTCCTTCGATACGTTCATGGGGTCTCCTGTTCTCAGGAATTTGTGTAACGTACTGTCTGGCAAAATGTCTGATTGATAGAGTCACTCTATAGAGAGTAAGGTATATGCTAGCACTAATGCCGCGGTCGATCAACGCGGGTGGCTAAGGCAGCTCTTTCTGCTGCCTGAGAACCAGGGGCAGGAGGCAGAGAGAACTTTATGCGGCCCCTTCTGCCGCCGGCACGGGCAACAAACCAACCCCGAACTGCGGGAGAAATACCCGCACGGAGGACGATCGTGGGCAAGCACGATTCTTCGAAAACAAGGGTCGTTCCGGTTTTCGACCAACTCTATCAACTCGATGCCTCCGGCCGTTCCTGGCTAAGGGAACTTCTCTCCCTACCAGTTGGAGGCAATCCGGTTTGCCTGTCAAGTAATTGCGATTTGACGATCCAAGACATAGGATGGGGCAAAAATGAGAAAAAACTCCAACCTCCTGTTTCCCTCTTATCATGGCTGATCCGTCATCCTCAGGCACCACTATTCGGCGGAATCAGCAAGGACCCAGTGAAGGCTCGAAAGCGCAGCGAATGGATAGCCGGATCAGAAGAGATGATTAGGGGTGGCTTGGCACTCCTGCGCAACAACCCCACCGGGGAGGATTGGCATATTTTCGAGGGGCAAAGTCAGCCGGACGTTTTTATCCAAACGCCTGATTTGATGATTGTTATTGAAGGGAAGCGCACCGAATTAAAACCGACTACCTCCACGAAATGGATGCCGGGCCGACATCAAATGCTCCGGCATATAGACTGTGCGTGGGAAATAGCCCGAAGGCGTAAGATCGTCGGTTTCTTCGTTGTTGAAGGGGAAAAGATTGATGGGGAAGTGCCGGAATGTTGGATGACGTATGCAAAGGAGACAATTGCCCCAAGCGCTGTTGCGTCGAGCCTGCCACATAGAGGTCCCGAAGAACAGCAGGGGATCGTCTCCTGTTTTGCGGGGGTCACAACCTGGCAGCGAGTGTGTATGACACTGAACCTAAATTGGGCTATGCTTCCAGATGTCGTAGAGGGATGAGAAGTTGGTAAGTTGCTGTTTCAGGGGCCGGCCGCGCAGCACAAGTTTATTCTCCATTCTCCACTTTGGCCTATTGTCCAGCGGACCCGCGTTTCACCATTGTCACTCGACATGACCCGGATCACCGGCTTATCGGGTCCTAATCATTTGCTTCAATCGGGATGCTGACCTTCAGTAACGTCTCCGGCTTTTGATCGAAGACTCCTGAAAGTAATCGAGTACCGTAATGCTTTTAATGGCGGTATGCTGTGTTGATACTGCCATCTTGAAACTCCCCTCATGATATAGATAGATCGGGGTTCGAGTTCGATAGAGTATACGTCGCCCTCTTTTTTGTATGGTTTAAATTTCATAGTACAACTGCTCAACAGAGAAATGCCGATTATGGTCTCAAACATATGCAAGTCCCTGTGCCAGCCGATTGGAGCGCCGGGCGGGTATTCGGTGATGAGTGCTGTTTTAAGATCGAGAGGGTCCATTAGCGCAAATTCTGCTGCCTTGTCGCGGAACGGCAACAAAAAATCAGGTATAGGAGCGGTTTCGCTGAGACTATTCGTGGTGAAGTCGTACTTGAAGCCGAAGCTTGCAATTCTGCGCTTGGCCGTAAATCCCTGGAAAATGAAATTGTTTAACGTAAGTTTTTGTATGTATTTAACTAGAGAACTTTCTTCCTGCAGGGAGATGAAATCCGGACGATAAACCAACCCATCGGGCGGAGCTACGTCTTTTTTGTTGATCTTCTCTGCCAATGAGAACTCCAAAAATGATAGATATGGGTGTGCATTCCCTCATTTTAAATTAAGCACCCCAAATGGGCGGGTGGCCCGGATAATGAGTTTTGGTTATCCGGGCGCGCAACGCGGGAGGATGGACTACCGGGTCCGGGCCGTGAGGGATCATTGTTGAGACGAACGGCTTAGGGTCAAATAACTATTCGCCTGTGGGGGCAAATTTCGTAGGGGCAAATAATTGGCATGTAGGGGCAAATAATCATTTGCCCCTACGATGGGTTTTCGCATCATGGCCCCTAATGAGGGACATTGACCCTGCCCAATGAGGAATCAAAGAAATGAAAGATAGCGCCAGGTATGCAAAGATCGTTGAGTGGTCGGAGGAAGATCATTGCTATGTGGGCAGCGCACCGGGGCTGATATATGGTGGAATTCACGGCGATGATGAAAAGGCAGTTTTCGTGGAACTCTGCCAGATCGTTGAAGAGTCAATTGAACTCTATCGCAAAGAGGGGAAGCCGCTTACACCGGCAACATCCGGCCGCGATTTCGCCAACTTAATGTAACAGGTCGCCTGAATTACGGAGCGGCCATTTATGAGCTTATCTAAACTCGTCCGTCCCTGCGAGACAACAACCCATCTTTACCGCACGGCTTTTTCTTTTGCTCTTGAATGTTGTTAAAATCCTCTTGTTCTTTCGGAACCCAGCCAGCAAAAGTCCGCTGGCCGGGCCACCGCGAAATTAATTTTCTGAAGAATAAACAATTTGTCTTTTGCTGAAATCTAAATTAAACAAGAATGCCGAAGGTTAAGGGGCTGTTGTTCACATCTCACCATCAGCAGTACAAA
The DNA here is from genome assembly GCA_002298165.1 of Desulfarculales bacterium UBA702. Taxonomy (GTDB): domain Bacteria; phylum Desulfobacterota; class Syntrophobacteria; order Syntrophobacterales; family Syntrophobacteraceae; genus SbD1. The sequence goes on along the minus strand of DBMI01000018.1, from coordinate 99,371 downwards.
TAATCGAATAATATTCATCAGGAGGAAAGATGAGACTCTCAGGTCAATTGCTTAGAGTGACTATTTGCAGTTGTTTGATCCTTTCCCTCACGGGTGGATGTGCAACGTACGATACGCAGAAAAATATCTCTAATTCGGAAAGTAACATCTTAGGCAAAGAATATTTCGTAACCGTCGGCGATATTGACTTTCGATGCTGTTCCCTGGCAGCAAAGGACACCAGCCAAAAATATCTTGGGATCGACCCTGCCTCAACAGGAATGGTTCCTCTGCTCCTTAAGGTTCGAAATAACGGGAGCAATCCTGTTAAAGTAGATCTAACACGTTGCTTTCTGGCGAACAGCCAGGGGTCTGAAATCTTCAAGGCTCTCGCTTTAAGCGATGCGACTGAGCGTGCCAGAAGAAGCGATGCAGCGGTTGTTGGGGCTACCCTTGCATTCGGAATGATAGGTGGCCTAATCAGCGGTAGTCAAACTGCGCAAGCTAACAGGACCTTGGAGCAAGACTATTACGATAAGTACTTCAAGCCCACATTGATCAACACCGGTTCTGAAGGCCAAGGGGTGATCTTTTTTGATACACCGGAGGAAAAGCAGAGTCTGATCCGATACCTCGTAATTACAACTATCGACATAAAAACAATGGACCAGAATGAAACTCGTATTCAACTTCCACGATAGATTCATGCACTTGCACTTGAAGGAGAATCGATGTTGACTATAAAATGTCTTTTTGCCCTACTGATCATCACATCATTGTCTATCTCCGGCTGCGTGTCGCAGATTTCGGTCAAACCGGAGGAGCTGATCAGCACTCAAATCTATAAAACGCAACCCGCTCCAGCTAAACCGATCGAGATTGCGGTCACCGATTTTTCATTGAAAACCGGCAAACCTGCCAATGAAATTGGAGAGGCAAAGACGGGAGGTTTCAACATGCCTACTCCGATCAAAACTGAGCAGCCTGCTAACATTATTGTTTCCAAAGCCATCCAGCGAGGGCTTTCCGGTATGGGACACCAAATCGTTGAGCCCCGAAATGCAGAATACAACCTTGATGGAGCTGTCGAAAAACTTTGGGTCGAAGAGTATGCAACGGGCGTGAGTTTCGAATACGCAAAGGCCCATGTGATATATGACGTTATCTTGAGGGGCAAGAGCGGCAACATTTTATGGGCAACAACAATACAGAGTTTTAAGGTTTCCGGGAAATCAATAGAGGCAACTTCAGACGACCTGCCCACTTTGAAGGCGGCGTTGACGGAATCGATTTCGAAGCTGCTTGAGGACCCATCATTCTGGCATGCTCTCTCCAATTGAGCAGGAGCTGGGCCACGGGAGGCGCACGGACAATCAGTTATCAGTTTCACTGCGCCATAGCTATGATCTTCCAAATCTAAACCAAAGCAGGGCTATTTTTCAAAAGGCTGTCTGCGCTGGTGGAAGGGTGAGAGTCGGAATACCTCCAAATGGACGGCATTCTGCTGACTTTGCAGCGTCCCCTCTACCAAAAACGGTCCCGGTGTGGTGATTCGATCTCCAATTGCACGGTAGGCCGGCGGCAGCACCACTGCTTCGAGCAGGCCTGTCTCATCCTCCAACGTCAAGAATTGCATGACGCCGCTTCGGGTTGGCACCCGGCGCATGGCGGCCATGATTACCAGAAGGCGCATGCGTGATCCAGGCTTGCTCTCGGCGGCAATCGCAATCGGAACGCAGCCGTAGCGCTCGGCCTCGGATCGGAGGAGTGCCGTTGGGTGGCCCGACAGGTGCATTTCCAGATAACGCAGTTCGTTTCGCACTCTTACAAGCTCCTGGTAAAGCTTTGCGTGTGCTACACCCCGTTCCTGAATGCTTACCTTTATCTCATCCAGGCTTAATGCCGTTTCGCCCCTCTTTAGAAATTCAAGAACAGCCTCGTGTGCGAACGGATAATCGCCGGCAAAAAGAGGAGACAGATCATCGCAGGCTCCCGAAAGAACCAGCGCAGCTAGTTCGCCACGGCCTATCCGGACCCGTTGCAGAAGATCGCTAAAATTCGCGAACGGCCCCTTTGTCTCGCGCTCTTTCAGGATTTTCTCCACAGTCTTAGCGCTGAGTCCCTTTATCTTTTCCAGCCCGATTCGGACCGAGGCGCGATGAGAGGGGTGATGGGTTGCGTCCCGCTTGTTGCGGGACTCCACCCATCCTACCGGCTCTTCCAAAATGGAAAAGTACTGAGACAAATTGACATGGGGCGGCTTGATGACCACTCCTCCACGCATCAGGTCGGCGGCAAGGGTTCTCAATGGGTAAATACCTATATGATGGTTCATCAGAGCGCAGGCAAACTCTTGCAGCATATTCGTTTTCAGATAGGCGGAAATGTACGCCAGCCGGGCGTAGCTCGCCGCGTGCGCCTTGTTGAAGGCGTATGCGGCAAACTTCGCAGCTGCCGCCCAGGCGCGGCGCAACCGGTAAAGATCATTCGCGAAGGGGCCGCCTGCGGCGCTGCACCTTTTCAGAAACCCAGCTTCAAGTTTTGCAAGGATTTCAGGATCTCCGCCGCTTTTAACAATGGCCGAGCGCAGCTCGTCGGCTTCGCCGAGGCTCATTCCTGAGATGCGGCTCAGCAGCACCATTATGTCTTCTTCATAGAGGAGCATGCCGCGAGTCTCGAAAAGCCGGTCCGCCATGACCGGATCAATCGGGTCGCAGGCTTCCTCGCCTCGTGTGCGCCTTATGAATGCCGCCTTGGTCTCCCCGGCGGCAACACCCGGCCGGATGAGGGCAAGGGCGGCGGTTACGTCGCTTTCGCTCCGTATGGGCATGCGGGAGAGAAGCGAACGCATCGCGGGGCTTTCAAGCTGGAAACAGCCAAGGGTTTGCGCCCGGCCTATGAGGGCAAGCGTTTCCGGGTCTTCGTCCGGAAAGGCTTCAAGGATGGACGGCCCTCCAATCCCGGCAAGTTCCAGCGTCTCTTCGATTTCGGCAAGGGCCCGGTTTCCGAGAAGATCGATTTTAACGATTCGCAGCTCGGCGAGGGCGCTAAGATCGTACTGGGTAACGACAACTCCCTTCGGGGCCCGGTCCAGCGGCAGACGGTCATTGAGGGGCGCGGCATCTATAATGATTCCTCCGGGGTGGACGGCCAGGTTTCTGGGTTTTCCAATCAGGCGCTGGACAAGGGGCAGCATTTCGCCAAGGCCTGAGTGCGGGCTGAGGCTCATTCCGGCATCCGGCGTGCTGGAAAGTTCAACATTTTGCACCAGACCGAGAAAATCAAATTCCGCGACATCGAGGTCGTCGGGCGGAAGGGAGCGCGAGAGCATCTCGATAAGGGTCGGGCCAATTCCAAGCGCTTTAAGCCCCTCGCGCAGGGCCGATCTTCGCTGGAACGAGTGATAGGCGGCAACCATCGCAACGCGGTCCCGGCCGAAATGCCGATAGACCCAGTCGATTAATTCATCCCTGCGGTGCGACGGCACGTCCAGATCTATGTCGGGCCATTCCGACTTTCCGGGGTGCAAAAAACGCTCGAAAATCAATCGGGCCTCGACCGGGTCCACCGGGGAGGCACCGAGAAGGTTCAAGGCGAGCGAACTGACCGCTGAGCCCCTGGCGACAACCGGTATTTGCCGGCTTCGGCAAAAGGAGACGATTTCGCCTGCAATCAGCATCAAACCTGATAGCCCGAGCAGCTCGATTTGGGAAAGTTCGAAATCAAGCCTTTCCGCATGCCCGCGCGTCCAGGTTCCCGCCCGTTTCCGCCTTTGCGCCTCCTCCATGCACAGCTCTTTCAGACGAGCTCCGGCCGGTAGTTCCATGGCGGGAGGCGTGGTCCCGAGTTCGCTGAAATCGAACCTGCATCGATCGGCAATATCGGCCGCTGCTTCGAGCGCTTCGGGAATATCGGAAAAAAGGGCCGCTGCTTCCGCAGGTGCGCGCAACCGCCGCTCGATGCTTTCAACTGCGGGCGACCCGAGCACCTCCGAGAGCCGCTTCCCCTGCCTTATAGCCACCTGGAGCGCGTGAAGCCGGTGGTCTTCGGGGTCTGGAATCACTGCGTCAAGGTCGGCAACGGGTCTGATTCCGAGACGGATCGCATGTTCGAGTGAAGCTTCCTGCCTTTTTCGGTCCCCTGGTCGGACCAGCAAAAACCCGAGGCGTTCGCGAGAAAATCTCCCGCCGGCAAGGAGCTTTTCGAGCAGCACGCGATCGTCGCTCAAGGCGAAAAGTCCCTCCGGCTCGTCTTGGATAACTGTGGAAAGATCTTGTTCCTGAAGAGCCGCGCCGATCTTTCGATTCGGCACCGTGCGCCTGCGGCTGACTATCCGGCAGATGCTCCGGTAGCCGGTCCGATCGGCGGCCAGCAGCACGACTCGTCCTTCCCTGCTCCCGAATTCCCTCCGGCCGTCAAAGCCCGGACGAAGCTCGATCCCGGTAATCGCCCGAATCCCCACGGCGCGGCATTGATAATGAAATCGGACCTGCTCGGCCATGTTTTCAAGGTCGGTCAAGGCGATAGCGCCATATCCGAATGCCGCAGCCCGCATTGCAAGCTCCTCCACCGAAGCCGTGCCGAAGCCGAGTGAGTATTCGCTTTTTATGTGAAGTGGAACGAACATGTGCCGAATTATTCCTTAAACGAAGAATTATCTAATCCAGATGCATGTTTCAATTTGAGCACTCTTGCGGCCTTCTGCTATATATGCCGGACAGGGATGGTTTTATCTTCGGTGCAATAGCGGCAGAAAAGCCGCAAACATGAATAGGGGAGGTGTAGGAATGGTAGGGACACTGGTATTTGTGGCTATAGTTGTCCTGGTGGTTCTTTATGCCGTCGTGTTGTACAACAAGCTTGTCCAGGGCCGGAACGAGGTTAAGAATGCTTTCAGCGGCATTGACGTGCAGCTCAAGCGCAGGCACGATCTCATTCCAAACCTGATCGAGACGGTAAAAGGCTACGCCGCTCACGAAAAGGGGACACTCGATGCCGTGGTGCAGGCGCGCCAGCAAGCTGTTTCATTTTCGGGGGGTGTCGAGGAGCGGGCCAAGGTTGAAAATGCGCTTTCGCAGACGCTCCGTTCGCTTTTCGCGGTTGCCGAAGCTTATCCGGACCTCAAGGCGAACCAGAATTTCATTGCCCTTCAGGAAGAACTTTCCGGAACTGAAAATAAGATCGGATTTGCCCGCCAGTATTATAACGATTCAGCAATGCGGTACAAAAACCGCATCGAGATGTTTCCTGGAAATATCATAGCGGGGAACTTCGGTTTCCTGGCCGAGCCTTTCTTCCAGTTGGAAGAAGCGGCCGACCGCGCAGTCCCGCAGGTTAAATTCTAATCTGTAAGCATCAGAGAAAAGGATAATCCATGGCTGACACGGTCCTGAATCTTATTTGGTCGCTCGTGTTCTCGTTGGTTGGCGGTATTGCAGGAATTATTCTGGTTATGATATCCACGGCCTTTATTCCGCGCCTGCTGGACAAGCTTACTCCGAATATCGATGAGAATAAGGAAATCGCTCGGGGTAACCAGGCGGTTGCGGAGTATTACGGCAGGGTGGTTGCCGCCGCGGTAACGGGCGTGAGCGTGGTGATCGCAGCCGCTGTCCTCGGCGGAATTATTGCCGCCCTTCACTAATGTGCTTGCCGTTTCCGCGAACCGGTTCCTGATCGGATTCGGCTACTACTACTCAGGGGAGCGAGAATGCTGTTGGTACTGAGATTCATTGTCGTCGTAATGGCTCTATTGTGCACAGGTCCCGCATGGGCGCGGGGCGGTGGAGGGTGTCTCAGCGAAGGAACCCAGGTATTGACTCCGGCGGGCAAGGCCCCAATCGAAAGCCTCAAGCCCGGCGACATGGTCCTCGGCATGAATGGCGGGGCTTTCCAGGCGGTGCGTGTCGAAAACGTCACGAAGCTCGACGTGGAACAATACCTGGAGCTTACCGTAGGGCGGAAAAGTTTCAAGGTCACCCCTGAACACCCGATAATGACAGGTCCCGGAGAATTTCGGATCGCCGGCAACCTCAAGCATGGAGACCAGGTCTTTACGGATGTGGACGGCCAGCTGAAACCCGGCTTTGTATCCATGATCCGTACGGCAAGCGCCGACAAGCCGGCCTACAACCTGCTGGTACTGCCGGGAGGGGTCTATTTTCCCGAAGGCATAGCGGTGCACAACAAGGGGTGCTTTCTTCCAGATACCAAGGTTCTAAAAGCGGATGAAACCGAAGTACCGATAAACACCCTGAGGCCCGATGACAGCATCATGGCGTTCACGGATGAGGGGACTCTGGTTCGCTCGGTAGTCCGTAACGTTCATAAGTCGATTGTCCACGAGCACCTGATTCTCAAGACCGAAGCCGGCACTTTGCGTGTAACCAAGGAGCACCCCTTCTGGGTTGCCGCCGGTACCTACAAGACGGTCGAAGTCATGCGCCCGGGCGATTTTATATTCCACTGGAATGGAAAAGCCCTCGAACCAACACGCATAATATCGAAGGAAAACGTTCCGGGACGCGTCCTGGTCTATAATATACAGACAGATGCTCCTCACACCTACCTTGCGGGGCAGATGGCGGTACACAACAAGGGAGGGGGCGGAGGATGCTTTCCGCCCGGTACTCTCATCCGGACCCCCGACAAGGATGTTCCCATCGAGAGCCTCTCTCCCGGCGACACTGTCATGGGAATGAGCCCCGATGGAAAGCCGGTGCCGGTGGAAGTCGAAAGCATCCATGCCGCCAAATCCCGGATTTTGACCCTCAAGACAGGCGGCGGCACGCTCTATACAACTATCGACCACCCGGTAAAGCTCACCGACGGCGATTTCCGTGAAGCAGGCGACCTGATTCCGGGTTCTTTCGTCGATGCTTTGGAAGATGGCAGTGTCCGGCCCAGAGTAGTCGAATCGCTATCGGAAGGGGCCGAGGAGCGAGAGGTCTATAATCTCAGTGTTGCAGGGCAGCATGTTTTCCTGGCATCCAACTTCGTTGTTCATAACAAGGGTGGATCGAGTTCCGGTTCCAGCTCACATTCCAGCTCAAGCAGTTCCGGAAGCGATTCCAGTGGTGACTGGTGGATTCCGGCCCTTTTCTTCCTGGTCTGGGGAAGCATATTTTTTGGTGCTCTATACGTTGGATTCAAAAACAGGAAGCGCGCTAAAGAAAACCTGGATTTCGTCTACAGCAAATCCCAGATTGCCCGCAAATCCGCAAAGACGGAAAAACTGCTGAAGTTCCTCTCGGCCCAGGACCCCACGGTTGCCCAGGATAAGCTCCGAGAGATCGCCAGGTCCACTTTCGTGAAACTTCAGGAATGCTGGGGCAGCAGGAAATACGAGCCGATGCAGCCGTTGCTGATGGCCTCACTCTACGACGAGCATGTGGCGCAGCTTCGCGGTATGGCGAAAGACCACGAGATAAACAAGATAGAAAACGTGAAGGTGGAACAGGTCGACATTGTAAACGTCCGCTACACCGAAAAGCCCAATCAGAGGGAATTTACGGCACTAATCAGTGCTTCGGCCCGCGACTACTATGTCGATGAAAATACCGGAAATTTCCTGCGCGGCGATAAGAGCGCGGCAAAATTCCAGGAATTTTGGACCTTCCATTTAATGGATGGCAAGTGGCTGCTGAGGGAGATCGAGCAGTCGGGAGAATCGGATTATCTCAAAGACGAAAATTTCGTTGAGATGCTTACAGATCAGACCATCAAGGGAGTTTACGGCGAAGAGGCGGGCAAGAGCGGCGAGGCAGGTCCCTGGATCGAGAAGGGAGTCGAGAATAAAGCGACACGGATCGAACGACTTCTTAATTTCCTCGCAAAAACGGATAAACTTTGGGACCGAACCGCTATGCTCGAGCGCGCCCGGCACATATTCCTGGAAGTCTACCTTGCGCGCGAGAGCGGGGACCCGAAACAGGTCCCCTCGGAGGATCTCTCTCCGGAAGTCGCCAGGAGCCTGGCCGGCCAGTTACAGCAATGGCAGGCCGAGGATATGCATGTCGAGTACCGCAACCTGTGCTGCCGAAAAGTCGAACTCATTCTGGTGAGGAATTTCCAGGAAAACGAAAAGGACGAATTCACGGTCCGAATCAGCTGCCATGCCCAGAGAATTGTCAGCAAGTCGGGCAAGACCGTCAGCAAAGATCAGGACGTGACTCCATTCGAGGACTTCTGGACATTCGGGCGACTCGATGGAAAGTGGAAGCTCAAGGAAGTGCTGCCGGCGGCCGAGGGCAAGAAACGGGTCGGGGAAGAAAACCTCGACCAGGACAGTTCGACGGGCCAGCTTGACTGGTACTACAAGCAAACGCGGTCTAATTAAATGCCGTAAAATCGAGAATGTAGGGGCAAAAGATCTTTTGCCCCTACAATGACAATGGGTTTTCGCATCAATTACCCTAGCGGTAGTCCGGATTCATATCCGGGTGCGGAGCACAGAAAGGTCTCGCGGAACCGCCGTAAATCGGATGGCCATCTGCTAAAAAACGGTTTGTAGGGGCAAAAAATCTTTTGCCCTACAATGACAATGCGTTTTGGCATCATGACCCTACCGAAGACGTTGACCCCACATGATGAACGGAATGACATTCAATCCTGACATACACCACCGTAAATCCGTCCGTCTGCAGGGATATGATTACTCCCAGGCCGGTATGTATTTCATTACCACCTGCACCTATGACCGTTTGACATTGTTCGGAGAAATCGTTGATGGGGAAATGATACAAAATGGCGCGGGGATCATGGTGCAGAAATGTTGGCATGCCATACCCGATCATTTTCCCCGGGCCATGTTGGGTGAATTTGTGGTAATGCCAAACCATTTTCACGGAATTATCATTGTTGATAAGAACCGCGTAGGTGCAAACAATGATTTGCCCGCTGGGGCAAATGTTGTAGGGGCAAAAAATCTTTTGCCCAATAATGATTTGCCTATGGGGGCAAAAAATCATTTGTCCCTACAATCGAACGCCATACCACAATTGAAACATGGCACGTCCGGAACTATTGGATCAATTGTTCGTGGATTCAAAATTGGTGTTACCAAATGGTTTCGCGCCAATACGGATGTTCATGTGGTCTGGCAACGCAATTATTACGAACATATCATCCGCAATGACGAGGCCTATCTAAAAATAGCGGAATATATCAAAACCAATCCACAAAAATGGTCGGAAGACACCTATTATGTCTAAAACATACACGATTCCGCCATTGAAGACTTTGCTGATCAAGACCCTCTGAATTGGGGCACAGATTTGTAGGGCAAATAATCATTTGCCCCTACTTCGCGACCCGAATATGAATCCTGTTTGGGCAAATAATCATTTGCCCCTACTTCGCGGCTGGATATGAATCGTGTTTGGGCAAATATCATTTGCCCCTACAATTCGCACACCTTGATATGAATCATGTAGGGCAATAATGATTTGCCTGTCGGGCAAGTATTTGTAGGGGCAAAAAATCTTTTGCCCCCTACAATTCGCGACCGGATATGAATCCCGTAGGGCAATAATCATTTGCCTGTGGGCGAAATATTGTAGGGGCAAAAAATCTTTTGCCCCTACATCTTCTGTGGTGCGGCGACCCCGAGCAGATCGAGGGCATTCGCGATTACCTCTTTTACGGCGGCGGCGAGGCATAGGCGCGCCCGGGTAAGTGCGGGATCGTCCCCCAGGATGCGATTGTCGTGATAGTAGCTGTGGAAGAGCGACACGAGTTCATGAAGATAATAGGGTATGTAGTGAGGCTCGAGAGTTCTCGCGCAGGTGGCAAGCACTTCGGGGTACTCTCCGAGCAGCTTTAGAAGGTCGTATTCCTTGGGAAGGCTCAGTAGGTCCAGCGTTTCCCCTGTTATTGATTTCCAGTCGAATTCTATTCCGCGCTCGGCGGCTACTTCGAAAACGCTGCAGAGGCGGGCATGGGCGTATTGCACGTAGAAAACGGGATTATCGTTGCTCTGAGCCTTGGCGACTTCGAGGTCGAAATCCAGCGGACTGTCGGTTCGCCGGGTGAGAAATATGAACCTTGTGGCGTCCTTTCCGACTTCGTCTATTACTTCGCGAAGGGTTACGAACTCGCCGCCCCTGGTGCTCATAGCCACCGGCTGTCCTCCGCGCAGCAGGTTTACGAGCTGAACCAGTATGACCCGCAAATCTTCGGGCACCCGGCCCATTGCCTGAACGCCTGCCTTCATTCGATCGACATAGCCGTGGTGGTCGGCCCCCCATATGTCCACAACCATCTCGAATCCCCGCCGGAACTTGTCCCAGTGATAGGCAAGATCGGCCGCGAAGTAGGTGCTCGCACCGTTTGCACGAATAACCACCCTGTCCTTCTCGTCGCCGAAAGCAGTACTCTTGAACCAGACCGCCCCATCCGCATCGTAAATGAAGCCACGCTCTCTCAGATAATCGAGTGCCTGCTTTACGGCATCTCGATTGTGCAGTTCCTGCTCGCTGAACCAGTTCTGGAAATGAACACCGAAAATGTCCAGGTCTTCTTTTATTCCATTGAGAATGCTGTTTGCGGCATAGGAGGTAAAGATCTGTTGCACCTCTTCGAGCGGGACTCCACGGTAGCACCCGCCTGTCTCGCCGATAAACTGTCTTGCGAGGTCTATCATGTAATCGCCGCGGTAGTGGTTGTCGGGGAGATCAATTTTTTCGCCCGCCTCCTGCTGGTACCTGTAATACAGGCTTCGGCCCAGGGTATCCATCTGGTTGCCGGCATCGTTTATGTAATATTCGCGCTGAACGTCGTAGCCGCATCCCTGGAGGATGTTTGCAAGCACGTCGCCTATCGCAGCCCCCCGCCCGTGTCCTATGTGGAGAGGCCCGGTCGGGTTGGCGCTTACAAATTCAACCTGTATCCGCTTGCCCACGCCGATATTCTGCCGCCCGTATGCCTTCGGATTATCGAGAATATCCCGCAAAATCTCATGATAGGCCCTCGGGTCGATGAAGAAATTGATGAATCCCGGCCCGGCGGTTTCCACTTTCCTGAGTATGCGGTCGGGGTCCTTGAGATTGGCGATAATGAGGGAAGCGATCTCCCGTGGGTTGCGCCTGAGAATCTTAGTTAGCCCGAATGCAACATTGGTTGCGAAATCGCCGTGCTCGGCTACCTTGGGAATATCCAGCTCGATATTGACTTCAGCCGGAGAATCCAGAAGAGGCTGCACCGCCTCCAGAATCATGGATCTCAGGCGGATTCGGATGACGCTCATCGTATCTTTCCGTCCTTCCAGGTAATTTTTGTTCGCCAAAGCGTATATATCACCGCCGATGGTGTTTCAAGTCAATCTTTTCGGGCCTGGGGACACCTTCTCTCAATCAACTGCAATATTGCGCCCGAGACGTTGCTGACGTAAATTGCCGGCAGGCCCTGTCCGCCGCTGAAGAAATTGCAACGTCCCCTGAGGAGTATACTTTTATGGAAGGTAAAAGAGTGAGCGAGAGCAGCGTCGTCATGGCGCAGCTTATGAACCCGCAGGATGCAAACCCGGCCGGAAACGTGCATGGAGGAGTCATAATGAGACTCATCGACACGGCTGCCGGAGTTGCCGCCATCCGCCACGCGCGTAAAAACGTTGTTACCGCCTCGATCGACAGGCTCGAGTTTCACCATCCCGTCTATGTCGGCAATCTCGTTACCTGCAAGGCCTCTTTAAACCTCGTGGGGCATACCTCGATGGAGGTCGGAGTCCGAGTCGAAGCCGAGAACCTCTTCACCGGAGAAATCAGGAAAACCGCCTCCGCCTATGTCACTTACGTTGCTCTGGACAGCAAAGGACATTCAGCCGAGGTCCCGCCTCTAATTGTGGAGACGGAGGAGGAAATCCGCAGAAATTGCGAAGCAGAGTTGCGAAAAGAAGCACGAAACAAAGCGGAAAAAGGCATCTGCTGAAAGCGATTAAGGAAAGAGTCGAGCTGGAGCTGTTGGATAATGAGAGTAGCGGGTATGCGCGATCAGGGCGGCAAGGCAGATCACGATGTAACCCCTTTAAGCTTCTTCCCTCCGGCCTTTCCTGTCCCACAGGAAATAATCCCTGAAGCAGGTCCGAAGGTTGCTGTAAACGCCCTTTAGGCTGTTCGTGAGGTAAATTGAATGATTCACGTGGAAAATTTCGTTCACGAGCCTCGATACAGCCCACCGTGGGCCGGTTCTTCCATCTTTTTCGAGAGCTTCGGCCAGCAGAGGGACCAGTTTGTCTTTCATGCGCAGTTCGGTATCCACAAAAAGGATGGATATATTGGGCTCGATGTCTCCCACACGGCCCAGAAAGGCGCTTACTGCCTGATGCTCGACCCCGCGCGGCGGAGATGATTTTACCTCCACATAGGCGAGTCGGCCGGCTATTGTCGAGATGACATCGTAGTCGCCGCCTGATTTAGTATTCTGGAGGCGCACGTTGAAGAGCGCAGGGGCCAGGAATTCTCGCCGAAATGTTTCGCATACGAACCATTCGAGCGTGGGGCCAAAGCTGGGGACATTTTTCAGCAGCCGGTATCCGCCCCCTTCAAGTGAGATTATCTCGAGGTCGGCGAGGATTTTAGCATAGGCATGCACGGTTTTTAGCGAGCAGTAGCGCGTGAGATCGTTTAAGTCGTCGCCGCGGGGGGCCTGGATCAGGTCGCGCATGAAGAGCCTGAAGGAGTAGCGCCGCATGAGCCGGTAGAAAGCGCTCAGCCCGGCCGATGCTGCGTTCGACGGGAAAACCAGGTTTGCTTTGGCTCCATGGGCAAAAACCGGAAAGCCGTGCTGCCATAGAAGGGACTCGATGGGGTGTCCCGAACCGGCATCCGAGAGCCGCTGCACCTTGCCCTGCAATTCAGCTACCTGTGCTTTGAGTATCTCGATCTCTTTTTGAAGTTTTTGGAAACTATCCACTATATTAGTGCTTCCGGGTCAATGCAGGCCGGCTTGGGCGGGTTGGTCGAGATGGATTCTGATTTCGTATGCATCGCCGGTCATTGTCATCTCGACCAGGCTGTCCAGTTCCTGGAAGGCCTCGAAAATCCGTTCGCTCCCGACTGAAACGTAAAAGATGAGTGTCTTAATATCCCTGGACCGGCACTTTTCCACCAGTTGTCGGAGCATAAAAGGGATTACTTCCCCTCCCCGCGCATATCGGGATCGGACGGCAAGATCAACCTCGGCCGCCATTATTTCTTCATCGAGTACGTATCGGGCAATCGCGGCTATGCGCTCGCTGCCCCCCTGGCCAATAAGCCCCAGGAGGTATATCTCGCTCCGGTAATCGATATCCGCAATTGATTTTATATCACAGACGGGAAGGTCCCTCATCCCCGGCAGGAACTGTGTTGAGGCATCCTCCGCGGCAAGGGAATAGAAGAACTCGGTTAGCAGTTGCTCGTCGGAATCCTTTACGGGCCTGAAAAGAATGCGGCCTATCTTTTCTAATTCTTCGGAACTCTCCCACTCGTACGGGTAGATCGACATCGCCATCCCCCTCCTCACGCGAGCGATATAGCGAGACTATCGCGCGGCCTCACCCTCTACGCGAGGGTTTGGTCATGTACAGGTAGAGCATCAAAAGAGCGCCGGCTGCTATCATCGCAAGACAGAGTATCTGGCCCATTGTCAGCCCAAGAATATAGCCGAGCTGTGGGTCCGGTTCCTTGAAGTATTCGATTATAAATCGAAAAACACCGTAGAGGAGCAGGAAAAAAGCCACCATGGTCCCGTCCCGCCAACGGTATCTGCGTAGAAACCATAAAATAAGAAATAAGAGCAGCCCTTCAACGAAAGCCTCATACAACTGCGTGGGGTGGCGCGGAACAGGGCCCCCGCCGGGAAAAACCATCGCCCAGGGAACATTGGACGGACGGCCGAGCAACTCGGCATTTATGAAATTTCCGATGCGTCCGAACATCAGCCCGATCGGGGCGGTTATAATTGTGGAGTCTGCAAGGGCGGCAAAGGGAATTTTTCTGCGCCGCGCGAAAATCCAGCCGGCGATTACACACCCGATCAGACCGCCATGAAATGACATGCCGCCGTGCCATGTGGCTATTATTTCCAGAGGGTGCTTGATATAAGCGTCAAAATCGTTGTATTCGTAAAAGAGGATGTACCCGAGCCTGGCACCAACGATAAGTCCGATGGCCAGATAGAAGATAAGGTCCTGGGCGACGACCCCGACCAGGCCGATTTCCTTCGAGCGCTTCTGTTTCTGAATCAGAAAGTAGGAGGCAAAAAACCCCAGGACATACATGACCCCGTACCACCTGATGCTGACAGGTCCAATCCTGATTATTTCGGGGTTTATGTGGGGATAGGGAATCATATCGGGTTTTCTCCTTTTCGGACGCAGGCATACCACACTGGTATGCAGCGGTCAATCGGCACAAGGGAGTTCAAGATGCACGACAAACATCAACATCACGGACACGGTCATAAACACGGGCCTGGGCATTGTCATGAAAAGCATGAGCACGAACATGGGCATAAGCAAGGCCACTGCCACGAGCATAAGCACGAGCATGCCGCCGTCGAGATGAGTGTGCCCGAAAAGCTGGGAAAGCTGGCCGAGCACTGGATCTCCCATAATGATGAACATGCCGCCTCCTATCGTCTTTGGGCAACACGGGCTCGAGAAGCCGGGCAGGATGAACCGGCAGAGATTCTCGAAGAAATAGCATCGGAGATGGCGGAACAGAATACAAAGCTCAAAAGAATAATTGATCTGCTTGCGGCAAAGAGCGCGGATTAATGGTAGATTGGTAGGTGCGGCTACCCTGAAATTAAGGGCGAGAGGGCGTAAAAGAGGGTAACCCGATTTATATCCGGTTGCGGAGCACAAGAGGGCTCGCAGATGCCCCCGAAATCTGGATGGCCGTGTCCGGATTCAGCATCGAATGCAAATGGAGAAGTTCAGTTCGGCAAATCGGATATGGCGGAACAGAAGAAAAAGCTCGAGAGAATAATCGAGCTGCTTGCCGCAAACAGCACTGATGATGGTAAATTGAGTGGTGAAGGTCACCGCGAAGATTAAAAGCGAGCAAGGCATAAAGAGGGTAGCCCGGATTTATATCCGGGTGCGGAGCACAAGAGGGCTCGCGGGAAGCGCCCGAAATCGGGATGGCCGCCTCCGGATTTCAGCATCGAATGCAAAATGGAGAAGTACAGTTCGGCAAAATGGTCTCTGCCTGACACGTCCGTTGGAGCTGAATTCACTGCTATGTCGCAGTCCTCTTGCGCTTGGCGCCCGGATATGAATCCGGGCTATCCGCTCATTAGATTCTCGAAAGGGTATTTATGCTGCCGATAATCTCAATTGTAGGGGCTTCCGGTTCGGGGAAGACAACTTTTCTGGAAAAACTGATCCCTGAACTGAAGGGCCGTGGTTATTCCGTTGGGTTGGTAAAACATGATGTGCATGGGTTCGATATGGACCGCGAGGGGAAGGATACCTGGAGGCTCAAGCGCGCCGGTGCCAACACCATTGCCATTTCTTCCCCAACGCGGGTTGCATCCATAAGAGAGACCGGCTCGGAGCTTCCCATCGAAGAAGTCGCCGCGCGATATTTCTGGACCGAAGACATCCTGATTACGGAAGGGTTCAAGTCGGCCCATTTTCCGAAAATCGAAATCTTTCGCACTGCCGTTGAACCAAAGCCCATCTGCGGACCTGAGAACAACCTTGCGGCAATCGTATCCGATGATCCGGTGGAGGCGGGAGTCCCGGTTTTCTCGTTTGCAGATGTATGCGGGGTGGCCGACTTTATTGAAAACCGGTATCTCAGGGATAGAAAAAAGCCGTCTATCCTCGTGCAACTCGATGGAAAGCAACTCCCGATCAAGGATTTCGTGGGGGATTTTCTCGTAGGGGGTATTCGAGGAATGCTATCCAGCCTCAGGGGCTGGAAAACACCCGAGACCATCTCCATTCACATCCGGCTCGACAAGAGAGATTAGACCATGACGGGCGCCGTTCTGGCCGGCGGGAAAAGTGTTCGATTCGGGAGAAACAAGGCCCTCGAAGTATTGGACGGTAAGCGGTTCATCGAGAGAGCCATGGAATCGCTCAGTCCTTTTTGCGACCAGGTGATGGTTATCGCAAACGAGCTTGAGCCTTATGTGGATCTCGGGGTCGAACTGGTGCAGGATGTGGTCCCGAACCAGGGGCCCCTCGGGGGGATCTACACCGCCCTGCTCTTCAGCCGGTCAGACTGGGTGCTGGTAATGGCAACCGATATGCCGTTCATTGTCCCGGCGATGGCTTCACTCCTGATTGATTCCAGGGAGGGCTTCGATGCCGTGGTACCCAAGACCGGCAAATTCTTCGAGCCTTTGCTCGCGCTTTACAATCGCCGCTGTCTTCCAGCCATAGCCCGGCAGTTGGAAAGCGAGGAGCGCCAGATCATCAGGTTTTACAAAAAGATCAAGGTGAGAAGCATCGAGGAAACCGAATGGCGCACAATCGATCCTCGGGGTATGAGCTTCAAAAACGTCAATACTCCCGAGGACCTTGGGGAGATCCAATGGACCTGAGAAAAGCCCTGGAAATCGCAATCAACGTCACACCGGAACTCGGCTCGGTGGAGTTGGGCATTGAATCGGCCATGAACAGGGTTTTGGCCGTCGATATCAGCGCCGACCACGATATTCCGGGCCAGTTCCGGTCAAGATGGGACGGTTTTGCGCTGCGAAGCGAGGATACCGCCAAGGCCACGCCTGAAAACCCGGCTTTACTCGATATCGTGCCGGGCCTGATTACGGCCGGAAATTTCGAAGCACGGGATGCCGTGGAAAAAGGGTGTTTTCGGATAATGACCGGTGCGGTCATGCCGGGCGGCGCCGATGTGGTGGTGCCTCTCGAAGAGGCCCAAACCGATGATGACAAATTCGTGGTCGATCGGCCCTTACAGCCCGGACAGGGAGTTTTGCCCCCATGGACCGATGCCATGGCCGGTGATCTCATCCTACGAAAAGGGGATGTGCTTACGCCGGCACGGCTAGCCCTGGTGGCTGCCACGGGCATCGGAAGGATTATGGTGCGCAGGCGCCCGCGTGTTGCAGTGCTTGCAACCGGAGACGAACTGAGGCAGACCGGGTGCCGCACCACCCAGGGAGCCATTTTCTGCAACAACATCCATCTGATAGCCGGGCTTGTGAGCGTTTGCGAAGGCGAGGCGGTTCGCCTCGGTATCGCTCCAGACGATCCCGAACTGATTTTTTCAATGCTCAAAAAAGCAAGTGCCGATCTGATTGTAACCACGGGAGGGATGGGCAGGGGGAGCAGGGATTTTATTCTCGAGGTATGGGAACGGCTCGGGGTAGCGGTCCATTTCAGCTCGCTCAATATGTCTCCCGGCAAGGGAAGCGCCCTCGGGAGCATCGGAAAAACCCTCTTTCTCGGCCTGCCAGGAAACCCGTGGGCTGCGCGCATAGTTTTTCAGGAGATCGCGTCAGCGATAATAAGGCGACTCCAGGGTGTTTCGCCCCTTGAAACGGCAATCGGGGCCAGGGCCGCGGTAGCCCTCGAAAACAAGAAAAGCTTCTATACCGCAATTCCCGGAAGGCTCGATGTTGCCGGAGGCCTAATTTCATTTTCGCCTGTCGACCCCGGACATCCCAGGCCGATTCTCCCCCTCATGAGAAATTGCCCGGCGTATACCATGCTCTCACCAGGGCAAAACGTGCGTGAAGGAGAAATCGTCATGGTAAAGGCCCCGGAACTCTCCCTCGGTGCATGGAGCATATTGCGAGCGAAGGAGAGTGAGGTCCATGCGGGATTTTTCAATCGATTTAATCAAAAGATATAAAAATTCAAATACAATCAAGTAATATCTCTTTTCCGTATTATCTTTGCCCTACGCTCGGAAATCTGTTATCCAGTAATTTTGTTTAGTTTGATCTTTGCTTTTTTCGAGTCAATATCCGGCTGCTCGGCGGAAGTTGTTGTCCGACGGCGTGCCGAATCGACTGCAATAGAGGAATAGCATGCTCAAGGGAACGCCCATCGAATCCGGATACTACAGCTTCCTGGAACGGCGCATTGTTCCCAAACTTATATATTTGAAACTGACGCCCAATCACGTGACCTACGGAGGGCTCATCATCAGCATGCTGGCAGGCATCTCCTTCGTCTACTATCCATTGGCGGGAGGATTGCTGACTTTGCTGACAGGGTTGCTTGATACCCTGGATGGATCGCTCGCCCGGGCCACAGGGGCGAGCAAAAAATTCGGGGCCTTCCTGGATTCAGTCCTCGACCGCTACACCGAATTAATCATATATCTGGGCATCTGCGGGTACTTCTATCGCCATGAAGCTCAACCAATTTTCTGGCTGCTTGTCCTTCTGATACTTTTCGGCTCGCTAATGGTCAGCTATACGCGGGCGCGGGCGGAAGGGCTGGGCGAAAGATGCGCGGTCGGAGTTTTTCAGCGGGGAGAGAGAATCATACTTCTGGGGGTCGCCGGAATTCTGAATCCCTTCGTAAATGTTTTTGCTTCCACTTCAGGCCCTTCATGGGCATTGGACCTGCCTCTCACAGGGGCGCTGATTGTGCTTGCGATCGGCACCAACATGACTGCAATCGGGCGATTTCTGCACGTATTGAATAATCTCAGAAAAAAGATGTGATCTGTGTTAACCCGGTCGGAAGAAAGCGGTTGGCTTCCCTGGGCCGAAGCGCGGATGGATTGGGATTAATTCAGTCTCAGGAAGGATTGGCGCTTCTCTTCAAAACCACCATGTCGTCTTCCCGGTAGATCTCGAACGAATCCCCTACGCCAAAGCCAAGCATGTCTATAATCAATGCCTTATTGAGGGTTATGCTCCCGCTCTGCCCGATAGTCCTGAAGTTGCCGGTCTTTACGACCACCGAAGGCATCTGGGCCTGAGGCCTCTCGCGCCTGCGCATCACGGGACGGTCGTTGCTGCCGTTCTGGACAAGAGAGGGGGGTTGGATTGTGGAAGGGGTCGGCTGGATTTTGGCAGTTTGTGGCTTGGCGAATTCGACCTGTGGAATCTCACCCATTTCCATAAGACCTTTCAGGTAAAGGTCCTGGACCTCGCTTTTGAACTTGAGGTTAAAAAGCTTTTGTACCGACTCCAGCGACCTGCCGTTTCTTATTTCATTCACCACGAGCTTTGCATCGACGTTTTTGTACTCGATCTGCATATCCTTTGATCCTCTTCCTGGTAGAAGCTACCCTTGCTCAGCTTAAAGCAGTGCATTGGCTTGGTCAGGTCCGGCAGGCTGGAGGTTAAAAACCCCTTAACCCTCCCATGGGTGCAAAAATATGAGCTTATTCCTCGAATTGGAATAAGATCCAGAATCGTCACTTACTCTGTAATGAGGCGGCTTTATTCGGGTCTTGCCCGTCCCGGATGTATCCCTGCGGGAACGGTTGCTGAAGCCCTTTTAAAAGACCAGACATTCAAGGAATCAAATCAACTCCGGGTGGAGACTTCCATTTTGAGGGCCGGCTTGCATAAGGGTAATAATGATGCAAGCCTTGTCAAGGAGGTGCTCTGTTTCGGGTTCTGATCCGCTTTTCCTGAATCGGAGGAACAAACCTTACAACAGGAAAACCAAGGATGCAATCGACAAAACGAGTCTCCAGCATACAAAATTCGGAGATCCGTCCGGCTTTACCAACCTTCTGAATGCAGCGCCAGTATTAACAAGCATCTCCGTCAGCGCCCCATGCGAAAACACGTAAACGCTTCCTCATCTTTTCACCATTGTCTTTAGCTCGGCGGCGTTAAGAGCGGCAAAACCCTTCTCGTCATTATCGAAGTAGCAATAGACATCAATGCCCTCGTCCGCCCATCCGGTGAAAATATCGGCCCATTGCGAAAGGGCCTCTCGTGAGTAGCTGCCCCCGTAGGGTCCGGCCGGCCCGTGAAGTCGTACATAGGCAAAATCGGCGGTGATCTCGACGGGCGACTTTCTCCCACCCAGTTCATACACGCAAAAAGCGCTCCGCCGCTCTTTCAGAATCGAATAGATCTCGGTATTGAACCAGTTTTGGTTTCTGAATTCGAATGTATATCTATTTCCGGAGGGTAGCAGATCCAGGAATTCCCTCAGCCTCTTGGCATCTAATTTGAGGCTCGGTGGGAGCTGCCACAGGATGGGACCGGTTTTACCGCCCAATCCCGATGCGCGCTCGAAGAATCTTTCGACCGCTTCGGAGCAGTCCTTCAATTTTTTGTTGTGAGTGATATACCGGCTTGCTTTTACGGCAAAGATGAAATCCTCAGGCGAGGAATCCCTCCAGTTCTCGAAGGTACGCCTGAGAGGCAGGTGATAGAAAGAACTGTTTATTTCCACAGTCGCAAAGGAGCGGAGGTAAAATTGAAGCAATTGTTTTTCGGATAAGTTTTCCGGGTAGAACGGGCCTTTCCAGTGCTTGTAGCTCCAGCCCGAAGTCCCGATGCGAACCGCGCCTATCTTCTTCATTCCCGGAATATAAGGCTTTTGGTTCAGTGTGTCAGGTTCAGGCGAGGCGTACAGAGTAGGGGCCCTGGTTCAATCCAGTTTGATTCCGGCTGACCCTCAGGCCCCCTACTTTAATTTCGGATGGGATATTACGGATCGAGAAATAACCTGCTCGACCTTCTCTGTTGCCGCCAAAATCAAACCATGGCCAGCAAACATTTTGAAGAGTCTTTTACAAAGTTTTTCTCTTAGGCCTGCGCTTTACAGTCGGACGCGCCTCTTTGGCCCCAGTACCGGCACCTTCCGCAACGGCTGATTCCGCCTTCTTCTGCTTCCGTTCGGCTAGAAACTTCACCAAATTTTCCGGAAGGCCTCTTTTCTTGGCAGCCTTGCTTCTCGCCTTAGTCAATGACTTGGCCGAAAGCGGCTGTTTCAGTGAAAATCCATATTTCTTCTTGTACTCGCGAGGAGTAAGTGAATGCGAGCTGAGATGCTTTGTAGTAAGCTGCCTCATCTCGGTTCCGCACTCCAGGCAAACGATTTTGTCATCCAGAATTGATTCGCGAGGTTCCTTCTTGGCAACTGCTGCTTCTTCGGCCGGCATTTCGTCCGACCCAAGTCCTCTTTCGAGAAGAATTCCTTTTTCTTCTGCCCGCTGCATCCTTTGTAAAGTAGAAAAAGTCTTTACCAAGGCCTCTTCGATGTTCTCAGCCGACATTTGCCCAACCGAAGCTTGCGCTTGAACAATCTCGGCGGCTATTTCCAACAGCTTTCTCACTTTTTCCTCCTGTAAAAAAAAATGAGCGGTTATTTGATAGGTTCTCTTCCTCTAGATTAGATTTATCTTAATGATGTCATGAAAAAACATCAAGGAATAAAAGTTATCGTGACAAATATTTTTTTCAAAACAAATCTTACTCTCAGAGGGAACTTTTCCAGAGTAGCCATCCTATTGATTGTTTCTTCACAGGGGCAATTAAAGGCGAGTCTTATTGCAGGGGCAGAATTCCGGCAAAGAAGGAACGTTTACTCTGATCTAATGCGCATTGCAATTAAAAAAAGTCCGTGTCATTTAAGGATTCCCATCATTGTGGATTCGCGCTTCGCCAACCCTGTCAGGTCTTGTCTCTGCGATATGCAAGGGACCGATGTATGATACTGTGACGAAAGTTCTATCTTGGATGCCGGAATTTCTGTACGGAAGATAAAGGCAATCTCTTGAATTAATCCGGGCAGGGCCGTTATGGATAGTTCTGTTGTTGCAGCATCCCAGCCTGCTGAAGAATAGCATCACTATTCCCAAGGATCGGAGGAAGCCGAAGCATGCCCTTAACAGATTGAACCCGACCGGTCCCTGGACCAATGAGAAGCCTGGAATATCCGAAGCTGCCACGCTATAACATTGAAAACCCGGAGTAGAAGGCGAAAAGCCAGGCGGGAGCCGAAGCGTCGGAAAGTGATGCGGGTAAGGCGAGCATTGGTCTCATTTACCAGAAACCGGATCCAGTCCGAAGCTGAAATAATTATATCCTAGATCAGGCACAGGAATTTGATGGAAAACCCGGTTTGCATGAAAATAAAGCTCGAAAATATCGTGATAGTGCTCAATGAACCTCATTTTCCCGAAAATATCGGGGCCGCCGCCAGAGCCGCCAAGAACATGGGCATTAAACGCCTCGAACTCGTAAATCCGATCGACTGCGACCTTCCCCGCATACTGAAAATGGCAACCCATGGCGCCGAGGACGTGGTCTCCGCAATGAAAGTGCACAATAACCTCGAAGAGGCCCTGGCGCCGTTTGGATATGTTGTCGGGACGACTGCGCGTGTGGGCTCCAACAGGCAATCTGTAAGAGATGCCGCACAGGCCGCCCGCGAATTGATAGATATCAGCCAGGAAAACCAGGTCGCGATCTTGTTCGGGACCGAGAGTCGCGGCCTTGCCAACGAGCACCTCAAACACTGTGATTTACTGGTTACAATACCCACAGCCGACTTTTCGTCAATCAATCTTGCTCAATCAGTGATGATAACAGCCTACGAAATCTTCAGGGCAGCATCCGAGCAAAAGGAAGTCTTCTTGCCTCGCCTTGCCGATAAGCGCGAACTTGAAGGGATGTATCGCCATTTAGAGGAAACACTCGTAAAAATAAATTTTATCAATCCAGAAAATCCCGACTACTGGATGATGAACATCAGAAAATTTTTCAGCCGCCTCAATCTGAGGGGCCGAGATATCAGGATTATCCGCGGGATATGCAGGCAAATCGACTGGTATTGCCACAAAAGAAAGGTTTAGGAATGGAATCGATGCCCAACGGCTCTGATCATGCGCGGGGCTTGATTACGCGAATCCTCCAGTCCATGTCATTATAAAGATAAAGGTAAGGAGATGTCTTCTCAGGACAGACCTGGTAAGGTTTTTCCAGATATATTCCCTCCGCGCGAAGTGCGGATTCTCGGGGCTGGCAGGTTTGGGAAGCAGGCCGCTGAAAAGATCAGGCATAAATTTCCGGATGCCGCAATCAGCGTCACCGACAGGGATGCCCAAAAAATCGAACGACTCAGCCGTGAAACGGGGATTACGGGAGAGGTCGGGGACTCCATACAGTTAATAATTGCAAGCCCGCCGGCCGACCACGTCTGGATTATTCCCACAGTGCCAATACACGTCGCATTCGAATGGGTGCTTCGGGAACTCTCGGGCGAAAAAAAGGAGGTAGTCAGGTTCCCGGTCCCTCCAGGTGCCGTGTCCCAAATCCCAAACCCGATCCGGTCATCATCGGGCTTGAGTGTTTATTCCAGTTTTGCAACTTTTACATGCCCGGACTTCTGTACCGAGCCCGAAGAAGTCTGCACAAAATCCGGCAAGGCACGGATAACCAACCTGTTCGAGGTCTTCGACGAAATATTCATACCCGAGTTCAAGCCCGTGGTGCTGAGAAGCTGGCAGCTTGCAGGCGGGGTGGGCGGCTATCCCGCACGGAGCATGCGGGATTTGATCGAAGTAATCCGGCAGATGCCCGGAAAATACCTGATCGGCACAAGCTGTCGCTGCCACGGTGTGCTCAATTGCCTGGAGTGGAGATAAGCTGTCTTTGGCGGATTCTACTCAAGCCTGCGGTATTAAAGATCTGCGTGAATGTCATTCCGGTCCTCCTGTGGGGTCAACGTACTCATCAGGGACCATGATGCGAAAACCCATTGTTGTAGCCAAAAGATTTTTGCCCCTACAGTCCAACCATTTGCCCTATAAAATTTGCCCCTACAGGATTAGGAACTGCTTATTAAGGCGCTGGTGGTAATGAAATGCATACCGGCTGGGAGTAATCATATCCCCGCAAACGGATGGATTTTCGGTGGTGTATGTCGGGGCTGAATGTCATTTCGGTCACCCTATGGGGGTCAACGTCCTTATCAGGGGACCATGATGCGAAAGCCCATTGTCGCATTTGTAGGGGCAAAAGATTTTTTGCCCTACAGGCCAATCATTTGCCCTATAAAATTTGCCCCCACAGGCTTTAGGAACTGCTTATTAAGCCAAAGGCGCAGGTGGTAATGAAATACGTTCCGGCCTGGGAGTAACAATATCCCCGCAAACGGATGGATTTTCGGTGGTGTATGTCAGGGTGGAACTGGTGCGGAAAATCCTCGACAGAGATCGAAGTAAACCGCACGGGATTTAGAAATGCCGATTGAAATTGTATTCGGTCTATTGTCCGCAACTTTGTGGTGGATAGCTGGATGGGTTACTCCTCAATCAATATCTTGTGGTTAAGGAGCGACATGCTGCGGATTTTCCCCTTTACCACCTTCTGCTCGCCGAAGATACTCTCGATCCTTATCTGGCCGCCGTCGCTTTCGACCTTGTCCACGGATTCGAGTATGAGTTCTTCCTTGCCTTCCCTGAGTAAATACGCATTCGCCTCACACATTATCTTCTCTCCTTTTAGGACTCTGCAATCATAGTATGCTTGGCCGCCCTTATCAATCGGATGGGCGGTTGCGGAGTGGGAAATCTCACCGTTTGCGTTCTCGCTTTGCCTGCTCTTTATTCTCCATGGCGGCTCTTACTTCTGGTAGCCGGGCAAATTGGCACCACAACATTCGGTCGAGTTCCGTAAGCAGGCTGCCGATGTTGGCGATTAGCGAAAAAAGAGCCGGTTCTTTAACCCCCCTGGCGATAAATTCGAAGTAAAGCGTCTGCAGTTTCCAGACTTCGGGTTTTTCGCCTAGAATATCGCATACTGAAAGAAGCCTTACAAACTGGCCGGCTTCACCCTGCTTATAATTTGAGACCAACCTTTGGGCATTTGCGATAAGAGCCTGCCCGAGGGTTTGGGATAGTCCCTCGAAATTTAGCGCGACTCCGAGCGATTTCGCTTCATCGAGGAGCGTATGCAACCGCGCCATGTGCCCCCTGTAGAAGAAATCCGTTGATTCCCAGGGAGATTTAAGATTCAGAATAGTGCGCTCATGGGCGATGATTTCATTTACCAGTTGCTCGGCTTCGTCGCTCAGTACCCGCCGGATCGAGAGCCTCACGTCGCCCGGGACCCTTATCCCCCACTGCTTGAAGCTGGATATGAGCGGCTTATAGGTAGAGTACATGCTGCGCTGAAGATCGGTATAGAATTCGAGGGTTTTGCGGCCAACTTCCAGGGCGATGGAAGAGCGCAGATCCTTGAATACATTATTCAGCCCAAAACTCTCGTTTCCGAAATTTTCGTCCAGAACCCGGAGCATCTTATGGGTACTTTGTTCTTCGACGCATGCCTGGAGGGAATCCAGAATGGCCCTGTATTCAGCATCGTCATGGTAGGGCTTGATCGAGCAGCGAAAATCGAGCCCTCCGAAATGTACAACGGCGTAGAGGAAGTCCTTTTCCGCAAGTGTTCTGTCATGCTTTACGGTAATGTGCCCAAAAAGACACGGAAGGGGATTCGACCCCAGGTCCTCTTCCTTTTGCGGTGTAATCCCGTATGTGTAAATTTTGAGTTGTCTTCGGGAAGGAACAGCAAGAGACTGTATGGCATAGTTTGCGGCTACTCGCCCCTCTTGCACCAACTCCGGTACTACCTTTTTCAGGTAAACCCTTGCCCCATTGCCATATTCAGGCAGGTTGCTCGGCGCCTGCTCAAGAATCTCAAGCATAGCCGGCTCAATAGGCGGCGATCCGGTTTCACCTGCGAGTTGAATCGCCCGTGCGGCATATTTCAGAATCAGAGTTGCTTCATGCTGGCTGATTTCGTCAAAAAACCATCCGCAGGAAGTTTG
The DNA here is from genome assembly GCA_002298165.1 of Desulfarculales bacterium UBA702. Classification (GTDB taxonomy): domain Bacteria; phylum Desulfobacterota; class Syntrophobacteria; order Syntrophobacterales; family Syntrophobacteraceae; genus SbD1. The sequence continues at coordinate 73,675 of DBMI01000018.1, read as the reverse complement.
CATGTAGAGCGAATAGCGCTGCATCTCGAGGAGCTTCATAAAGCGCTCGATATTCGCCCTCCCGGCTTCGAGGTGATTTTGAAGAAATTTCTCCAGGTATCCGCTTCGGCCCAGGATAACGTCTATATACTCGTTTCTGGCCTTCCATGGGTCCCTGGAAAGAGTTCTCATCTGCTTTTCGAAATGGTCAGCGGCCATGTCTCGAACATGATTTACCGCAGCGCGAAGAGGCGCCCTCCACTTCTGGTTCCAATCGGGGTTGCCGCCGATATGACAACCGCAATCCAAGCTCCATCTGCCCAGGCCATGCGCACAACTCCAGGCGGTGTTTTCGATGATATCGACTTCCGCCGTGACGGGAAAAGAGGCCAGAAACAAGCCGTAATTAGTTATCTCGGCTTCGGGGTCGCTTTCGAGTTCTCGGAAAGCCGCGGCCAGGGCCATGTCACCGAACTTGAAATGGTGACCGTAGGACTCGCCGTCGGTTGCTGTGTTTACCAGCCACGGCCCGTCGATCAGCTCGCCGCGCTGCTCGAAATTTCTGGCAATCAGCCCAAGAAAATTGCTGCTGTGCTCCAGTGAGCGTTCGAAGGCAACTCCGCGGGCCAGCGCCGCATCATAGAAGAAGATATTGATCTCTTTACCGCCGCCGAGATCGCAGCGATAGGCCCGTCCCGTGGGAATAGTTCCCCCGGATGACTCCACCCACTCAGAGCCCTTCCCGGTAAACCGCCATCGAGCAGCCTGGAACGGGGAGAGAATCGTAAATTTTATTCCGGCTTCGGCCAAGACCGCCAGGGTCTCCCTGTCAACCGCCGTTTCGGCAAGCCACATCCCTTCCGGGCGCCTTCCGAACCGGTACTCGAAATCCCGAATTCCCCAGTGCACCTGGGTAACCTTATCGCGCAGGTTGGCAAGGGGCATGATAATATGGTTAAAAACCTGGGCGATTGCGTTGCCGTGCCCGCCTCTTTCCCTGACACTCTCCCGGTCGGCATTGATTATGGCCTGATAGACAAAGGGATCGTGTGTTTCGAGCCAGTGCAAGAGGGTTGGGCCGAAATTGAAACTGAAGTACCTGTAATTATTCATCAGGCTTATGACCTGGTTGCCTCCGTCCACCAGGCGTGCCGCCGTATTCGCCCGGTAGCACTCCATGTTGATACGCTCGTTCCAGTCGTGGTATGGACTGGCCGATTCTTCCCGCTCTATCTCGTCCAGCCATGGATTTTCACGAGGTGGCTGATAGAAATGCCCGTGAATGCAGACGTACTTCTTAATTGGCTGTTCTGTCATATTTTTCCGGTCGCAATTTGTAATTGGAATCGAATCGAAGCGCAAAATCAGGAAAGTTTGACCCTGCCATCCCCCCACATCAGATTTTATCGCCTAAGCTCATGCTTTTCCAGCAGGTTTTTATTTTAGCATTTGTACTTTCGATACCTGGACCCGATAATTACTTTCAGATTGCCTGCCGGCACCCGAGAAATATTCAGGAAGAGAATTTCGGCCGGCAACCAATAAATATAATCCGTCGCCTGCTTAATGGAATGGCCGCTCATCTAAATTTCGGTACCATGGGAGAGTTCTCCCCGAAGACCGCTAAATGGAGTAAATTTTGCCCGAGAAAAAGTGTACCCACTCCCCCCGCGGCATATTCTGCAACAGAACGCTCAACCTTGGGGCCGTCCGAGCCATAGGCTACGATATGGACTATACACTCATCCATTACCGTATGCAGTCATGGGAGGAATGCGCATACAGGTATATCAAGGAAGAGCTTAGCCGCGACGGCTGGCCCGTCGAGCACCTGATATTCGATTCGGACCTCGTGACTCGCGGCCTCGTTATAGACATCGAACTTGGTAACGTTGTCAAGGCCAACAGGTTCGGCTATGTAAAGCGCGCCTACCATGGGACCAGGCCGCTGGATTTCGACGAGCAGCGCCGGAGCTATCAGCGCGTGCTGGTAGACCTGGGTGAAAGGCGCTGGCATTTCCTCAATACTCTTTTCTCCATATCCGAGGCCTGCCTTTTCATGCAGTTAGTGGACCTGCTGGACGAGGGGCGCGTTCCAGGTGCAATCGGCTATGAGGAACTTTTCCGGCGGGTACGCCACGCGGCGGATGAAGCTCATATGGAAGGAAGGCTTAAATCCGAAATTATCGCGGACCCGGGCCGCTTCATCGAACTCGACGAGGAAATTCCACTTGCCCTGCTCGACCAGAAAAAGGCCGGCAAAAAAGTTATACTTATCAGTAACTCGGAACTTTCCTACGCAGCCCCGATGCTCTCGTACGCCTTTGACCCCTTCCTTCCAAAAAACAGCACATGGCTGGACCTCTTCGATATTATTATCGTGGGGGCGCGAAAACCCGCTTTCTTTTCGAACGATATGCCTGCACTCGAAGTCGTGGACGTGCAAAAAGGGCTTCTTCGCGAACACCGGGGGCCGTTAAGGTCAGGCAGCATCTACATGGGTGCAAACGCAATGCTCATCGAGGAAAGCCTCGGCCTTAACGGAGAGGAGATCCTGTACGTAGGCGACCACATCTTTACGGATGTAAATGTTTCCAAGAATATCCTGCGCTGGCGAACAGCCCTGGTGCTGCGGGAACTCGAAGAAGAGATAGCCGCCATGAAAAGCTTCCAACCCCGGCAAACCGAGCTCGAGGATTTGATGGAAGAAAAAGCACAGATGGAGGCCCAATACCGTGAGCTGCGCCTGATCGCGCAACGGATACAAAAGCACTACGGCCCGGTTCCAGAAGGTATGGAGCTAACGGAAATCCAGCGAAACCTTGCGGAGCTGCACGCAAAAATCACGCAGATCGACCTGCGGATAGCGCCTCTGGCGCAAGCGGCAGGCAAGTTGCTAAACCCCCACTGGGGCCCCCTGATGCGCACGGGAATAGACAAAAGTCACCTGGCAAGGCAAGTCGAGCGCTACGCCGATATCTACACATCCAGGGTCTCCAACTTCCTATACGTAAGTCCATTCGCCTTCCTCAGATCAAGCCGCGGAAGCCTTCCTCACGACCCGGCCTGCCTTCCCATCGAGGACTGAGAACATGGGTCCCCCCGCGAACATATTGAGTTTGCATCGTGTGATGCCAAACATAAACTCGGCGCTCCGTGAAGCCGGACTATTCATGACAGCCCTGCCGGGGCAGTGAACTATTCCAGTATTTTTCGAATCGTTTCGCGAAAACTCACCATGTTTGTGACCGGCTTTACGACATAGTGGGTTATTCCCAGGGTCTTGGCCGTGACGATTTCATCCTTTCTGGCCGTTGAGGTAAGGATGACAAATTTCGCATTGGGGTTCGTCTCCCTGATTTCCATTATGGCGTCGAGCCCTCCCATGCGCGGCATGATAAGGTCCATAATCGTAAGATCGGGCTTGAAGTTCTTGAACTTTTGCACTGCTTCCTGTCCGTCCACCGCTTCATCTGTTTGAAAACCGATGTCATCGAAAGCTTTCTTGAGAAGCCGCCTTATCAGTGCGGAATCGTCAACAATCAGGACGCGAGGTATATGAATTTCCTGTTTTGATTTTTCGACGAACGTGACCCTGATTACGACATGGCTTACCGTTAGCGTCAAGATTATCAGGTACGGCTCGGATGGGGTGGTATTGTAGAATTCAATGTTCTCCTCGCAAAGCATCCTGGGTGTACCAAAGCGGACCGGGAGGCCTAATTTGTCCCACTCCGAAATAGTCTGGCCAACGAAGGTGTTCAGGAACTCGCCCAGGATGTCCTGGGCATCGGCATCCATCGTGGTGACTGGAGGCAGGCCCAAATGCTCGGAAATGGATGATGCAACCATTATCGCCATGGTCTTGTTGTTGAAACCCAGCATGAAATATCCTTCGAGGGCATTATCGAGGTGCTGGTATTCCACAACCTGGGCTACCGCAAAATCGCACAGGAGCCGCTCATCTTTTTTGATCTGAGTTGCGAGTACCTCCGTCTTCGCCATTTCCTGGAAAACCTGATTACAGCATTTGGCCAGAATTTGAAGATAACGCATGTACATTTGGAAAACCCCTCGTGTAGATAGTCCGTGGTGCGTGGAAGCATGCCTGGACCAGCCCGGCATCCGAGACCGAAAAAAGAGCGTGAGAGAGGGAATAGGTTGAAACGGAAAATGCCCTCGCCGTCTAATTTACCAGTTATTAATGCTATCGAGTCCGGAGGGTTTTTAAGGCCACAAATAATTGAATCGGAAAAAAGGCGGAAGTAATTGATTACTTTTTAATTGTCGGGCGGGGCAAAAATCTCTTTGCAAGGACCACTGAAACGGCTGGGCCGGCAGTTGATCAGGCCCGTGGATGGAGCGAAACCCAACCCGAAAATGGGGGAATTCGCATCCCAGCTTGTTCAGGCAACAGTCCCCGGTAGACCCCGCCTAACCGAGAGTCACACCTTCCACAAGCTATTGAGTTCTTCTTTAATGCAATAAAATTTCTTCAACTTTTGAATCGGCACCCATTCAGGCAACCTTTTTTTCCCACGGCCTGTTTATCAACACCTTTTCAATTAGTTCGAGGTGTGATTGCGCATCGCGGTATTGTTTTTCCACCAGCGACAGGATATTGGGCGGAAGGGGTCGCACACAGGCTTCGCGGTATTTTTTCGCCACATATTCGGCAACCGTTTTCATTCCACTGATCGCACCCTCCGTTCCCGCGGCGCCGCGGATAATCGCCCAGCTCTCCATGAGCAGACCCTTTGCGTCCTGACTCGCTTCGGGCGGTACGACATCGAGCGCCCGTATAACCTTTTTAAGGTTTGATACATGCTGATTGTGAACATCCCGAAACATTGCGAACTGTTCCCGGATGCTGATTACGTCTATATATTGGATTGCCTGATCGTAAGCTTTTGCGGCATCGACATCGATTTGGAGTAAATCGGTCAAAACACGCGCCACTTCGATGTTGCTTATTGTCTTCATTTCTTTTGATCTCCTCGAACGCCCGCCACACCCCGCCCCCTCGCGTCTGGTGCCGCATCACAGGGGAAGAGAGACGAATGGGCATTCGGATTCTTGTGCGGATAGTCCTTTTCGAATTGCCTCTAACTGGTGCTTCTAACAAACACATAAGCATCCAGGGCTCTTTTTTCCATCGAGGGCACAGTGACCACGGAGCAGAGCCAAACCCGCTAAATGCCGGTCGAGCAGGGAACTGCCCCGTATGCCCCTTGCTTGACATCGTCCGGTACACATTTAAGTTATAGTAGTAAATGATCGTTAGACCGCAGTCGCAGTTTTTAAGCTGTATTTCGAGCCAGATCCCGCGCAGCGGTAATTGCTTTGTATAGATTGGAAAGGAGGTACCCGATGGAAGACGAGTACAAATTTGAAACATTCAGCTCGGATGCGTCTTCTTTCGATCAGGACTTCACCGGCTATCTTAACATGCAACAATCCAATTCATGGAAGGTGAAGACCTGTTCCTATTGTCACGATACCGATCTGAAAAAGACCTACGCGTCCTGCATATTCAAAAGAAAAAATCATTAGTTTTTGTCAAATTCCAGAAAACAAAAGGGCCGCCGGACTGGGGACCCTTTTTCTGTTTGGCATTCGAGTTCCAGCGGGTTGGGGCCTGGATTTTGCTGGTCTCCGTGTCATCCTGGAACGTTTCTTTCCAAAAGAAAAACAATTCCGGCCCAACAAGTTCCATATTGATACATCAGATACGATTAAATTCTAGACAGGAAAACCTAGGAGGCAATTTTAAGCTCGCCTGAAAAATAGCAATTTTTTGCGGCAGTGCGGCAAAATGCATCACAGCATGTTTAAGCATTAGTTTTAGCAAGTTATGTTTTAATTGCTATTCACTCCTATAAAATTGACTAAATCGAACATTAAAATATTATTGACAGCATCGGACGACTTCCTTAGGATATTTTTTACAAAAACAGTGGGGGGGAAGATTTATTTTGCGAAAGTATGTGAATTTGTTCACACCAATGCATCACTAAATGCTCAAAGGAGTGTCTTAGGCACAAAAAGAACTTCTCAAACTGCTCTCTTGTTCCGATTGTATTGTTGTAAATGTCTCATTTACTTTCTCACTGACTGGCTCGTTCTCAAATTCATTTTAGGAGGATTCTCATGAGTAACGGCGGACCTTCTTTTGATGCTCTCCTGCCTAAGGACATGGCCGTAAAGGCCGAAAACATCGGAATAGCCAAAGCCGGGCTTGGCGCTTACAGGATGTTCGCACTTGCGATCCTGGCAGGCGCATTCATCGCGATGGGAGCAAATTACGCTACCACCGTCTGGTCTGGCTTAGCTGGAGCCGGGGTCCCCTACGGAATTCAAAGACTCCTTGGCGGCCTCGTGTTCGCCACAGGCCTGATCATGGTCGTGATCGGCGGCTCGGAACTGTTCACCGGTAACTGTCTTATCCCAATGGCATGGGCGAATAACAAGGTGAACACAGGCTCCATGCTGCGCAACTGGGTAATAGTCTATGCCGGAAACTTCGTTGGCTCGGTCCTTACAGCCTACATGGTCTTCCTGGGTGGCCAGCACAAGTTCGGAGCGGGCGCGGTCGGCCTTACCGCCCTCAATATCGGAGTTGTCAAGACCAGCCTTGATTTCGTCCCCTGCCTGGCCCTGGGTATCTTCTGTAACGCCCTCGTCTGCATGGCGGTCTGGATGTGCTTCAGCGCACGCAGTAACGTCGATAAAGTTTTTGTCATTTTGCCCCCTATCTCGGCATTCGTCGCGTGCGGCTTCGAACACTGCGTGGCCAATATGTACTTCATACCTTCGGCTCTTTTCATCAAGCAACTCGACCCGACCTATTTCGCAACGGTTGCCGACAAGCTAAAGGATGGTGGCGCTATCCTCACATGGGGTAATTTCATGACCCGCAATCTGGTTCCGGCCACAATCGGAAACATTATCGGCGGTGCGCTGATGGTTGGCCTTATGTACTGGTTCATATACCTGCGCCCGAGCTGGTCTAAAGCCGGAGAGAGCGCCGGCGGAATACCCGCCACGGCACCGTTGAAAAAATAGCAACTGCATAAGATGTAAAAAAGGGACGGAAGATCGGTGATTCACCGGCTTCCGTCCCTTTTAGTTTCGCCTTAATATTTTGTTCCTCGGATTGCTGATTCCCGAGGTCATATCCTCTCCGGTTTCCGCCAGCTAATTATCCGGTGCCATCATTTGCTTGGCCCGCATTTCCGTATTGGTGCGAAACTGGTCATCGCTCATCCGGCCGTCAACATATTCGGCCCAGTCATTGAAATTCTTGAAGAAGCAGGCCTTCATACCTGCGTCTTCGCAGACCAGCTTGTAGATTCTGTAGGCTTTTTTCGCACGGCCCCGTCTCTCTTTTTCCTGTTCCGAGAATTCCTTCCCCTCATCCTTCCTGAGGTTGCCAAAAGTCTGGGAGTAGTGCTCGAAACCCCTGGTATTTTCGCCAAAAGACCCCTCTCCCACCGGACTTGAGCCGAAAGGTGAGAATGCCGCGTCTTTCTTATTGTTTCTGTCTTTTGCAACCATCATGTTCTCCCTGGAACTCAAATTTAAAGTCTTTTCGAGACAAGGACCGCCCCGGCAAAACTGCTTGCCGAGCGGCACCTGCCGGGACTCTATGCCTAAAAGATAAACATTCTCCGGTTGCCGTAAAATGCAGTAAATGAATGAATCTTTGCTCTTAACTCTTTTTTACGTTCCACTGTACCTTTTCATCATCTCATCGCGCGTCACCAGGGCTACAAAATTTGGCACCTGTTCCAGTATCCTTTGACGCCCCTCCATTTCCTGCCTGTCGACAAGGGCCACAACACCTGCGATTTCCAGGTCGGATTGCCTGCAGGCGTTGATGGCCTGGAGGGTGGACCCTCCGGTTGTTATCACGTCGTCCACGACAAAGACCTTGTCGCCGGCCTTAACCTTACCTTCTATAGGGGCTATTATCCCGTGATCTTTCTGGGTCTTTCTGACCACGAAAGACTGTATCGGCTCGCCTCGAAGCCATGAGCTGTAGGCGGCGGCATTCGATATGGGGTCGGCCCCCAGCGTGAGACCTCCAATGCCCTTGATACCCTGTCCCTTTACCGCCTCGTAGACGAGGTTCCCTATCAGGTACATTCCCTCTGGATCGAGTGTCACACGTTTGCAGTTGAAGTAGAATTGACTGCTGCCGCCGTGCGCCAGTTTGAACTTCGGAGTATCGGAATACTGGAAGGAAAATTCGAGCAGCAACTCGATCAGCCTTTCCCTCATTTCGGCGGGGTTTATATCCTTGCTTATCATGGCTCTCCTTAATGGCGACGATTGTTCGTGGATCAGCCACCCTCATTACCGGCGGTTCGATCTTTTGGAATTGGTATCATGGATGATGCTTGCAGTTGTCAACATAAAAGCCATCGGAAAGACCGGAGAATGCACCGGGAGCAAAGCCGGAATGGAAATTACAAAGCTGTTGATTGCACTCCGCTCGGGGGTGTAAATAATTCTGTGCAGTAACCAGATATGTAAGGCTCAGGATTGTCGGGCCGGAATGCAGGAGCAAAATGGAGTTGGATAATTTAGTGCCTTATCGGAAGATCATAGCCTTAATATCTTTTTTGCCGGTGCTGCTTTTGGGAGTGGCCTCAGTACTTGCGGCCGAGCCGGAGCAAGCGGCAAAGACGCATCAGGTCGAGGCGGTAATAATTCATGTCGACCAATATGCAGTCTACGGGCCGAACCTGATCTTCTATTTCGATCCGCTGATGGATAAGCGAAAAACTGCACTCCTCGCAAAATCGGCCAATCAACTGCGAAACAGGAAAGCCACGATCGTCTACTGGTCAGCCGGCGACCAAGAAGGCCGCGCGGTGCTGGCCGACATCTATCCGGCGGGAGAAAAAAGGCAGGCGGAAAAGACGGCTCGCGAGGCACCTGCTTCAGACCTAAATCCCGCTCCCGCGCAGGTTCGCGAGGCTGTTTCCGCAAGTCCCCCGGAAGATCGAGCGGCACTGCCGGCTGATATGCACACAGAGAAGCAGGTTGTATCCCGGCAACAGGACACAAAGGAGAAGAAGTCAGCCGGAAAGGAAGCTCAGACGACCTCGATCACAAGGGAGCAGATTAGCACCTTTGTTCGCGATCTCCTCGATCTTAACGGCAGAAAAGATTTGGCAGCCATAATGCCATTCTACGCCGAGACCGTGAACTATTACGACAGGGGCGTGGTAGACAGAGACTACATAAGGCGGGACCTGCGGTATTACTACGGCAATTGGGACAGCATAAGCACCTCGCTTGAAGGAGAGGTGGTCGTCATTGTGCTGGACCCGGACGTGCGGGTGGCAAAATTCACAACATCTTATTCAGTAAGCAATTCAAAAAAATCACTGGCCGGAAAAGTGGAAAACATCTGGAGAATAGAAAGAATAAAGGGCAAGTTAAAGCTGGTTGACGTAAAGCAGTCGAAAAGATTCGACGGACCCTCCGCGCATTAAAGCGGGTACAGGATGTCTTCGTTTCCGCGTAGGTGCCGCGCCGTTGTAAAACCCCAAAGCAAGCGGGCTGGAAAGCCTGCCCCACATTCATGACCCGCAACTCGCAACCCGCAACTCGCAACCCGCAACTCGCAACCCCCAACTTCCTACAAAACCTCGGACAGGTCCATGATTGTTCCTATTTCGGGGTACATTTCCAGGATACCATCGTTGCACCTGATGCAATAAACATCCTTGCAAAACTCCGAACCGTGCGGATGGATTGAGTTGCCTTCCCTGCAGTCCCGCTTTTGCTCGATCTCTTTCATAGCTCACCCTCTTGCTGGCAGATACAATTAAACTAGAGCCTTGATCATTCTCCTGCAAGTGTGGACCAAATGAAGTGTTTTTAACTGCCCGGCGCGAATTCCAGCAGCAGGAATTTGACAATTTTTGTCTACATGGTACGATATTGAGCGTAATTTAATAATATCTTTTCAGGAAACCGTTCCCCCTTTGGCCGTTGCGGCCGCGAATCCGCGGGAGTTCGCCGAATATGTCTTCCCGTGTATGATTTCATTTTTCCGTTTAGATCATTCTACCGATATTAAGACGTTGGAGATTAGTTTTATTTGGCGGGATAATAGATTGAAATCCTGAAACTCCGAATAGTTAGCGGCAGAGCAATAGGTGCTGAAAGTTTTCGTTGCGGCCACCCGCTCCTCCGGCCGGAGTTTAGCTAATCGCTCCTATTTTCATAGCAAGCATTGAAAGTTCCAAAGATTTATGGCAAATAAAGTCGGGTTTTGTTATTGGAACGAAAATTGCTGCTTCCATATAATGCGGGGACAGCATTTTCGATTCTCAAACCGATCCAGTTCCATATTCCATGTTGACCCGTGGTTTCGGAGGTGAGGCAAATGAGGAGCGCCCTTTGCGTGCTATCCTTTTCTCTGATTTTGGTCCTTTTTTCGGCGACCTATATATGGACCGCCGATGGGGGCTTCCGCATCCTCACCCCGAATAATTCGAGCGTTGTAAAACACGAGCGGATAAGGGTGCTCGGTGCCGTAAAAGACCCCGGAATAACAAGTGTCACCTGCCAGATTAAGGGCGGGGAAGTCCTGGGGAGTGCAACAGTGCCGGTAAAATTGGGTGCCTTCATGATCCCGGTCAGTCTCAAGCCGGGACTGAACGAGATTATTGTGACCGGTAAGGACGTCTCACAAAATGTTTCGGTCTTTCTTGCGAAGGATGGTTCCAAGCCTCCCGATGGATTCCGCCGCTTCTACACCCATTATCAATGGAACAGGGAAGACCAGTGCCAGGATTGCCACGATCTTAAAGGCGAAAGTCCCAGCTATTCCAAGGTAATCCCTAATACTACCTGTATTTCAGAGCAGTGCCATTCCAAAATGGGCAAGGACAAGTTTGTGCACGGCCCGGTGGGTTCGGGAACCTGTATCGCGTGCCATAATCCGCATGGGAGCCCTTACAAAAGCATGGTATCGAGGCCGGGCGGTGAAGGCTGTTATATCTGCCATGAAGCGGAGAGGGAAAAATTCAAAGCCAAGATAGTGCATCCGCCTATTGCGAACGGCGATTGCGTAGGGTGCCACGATCCCCATCAGTCCGGGATGAAATTTCAGTTGAAGGGTGAGACGGCTCAAGGGCTCTGTTTTGGATGCCATGATGCAAGTATCCTTAATCATACAAATCTCCATACTCCGGTTAAAACAGGTTGTACAGAGTGCCACCAGCCCCATGTCTCGAATAATGAGAAACTGCTTATCGCGCCGCCTGAAAAAGTCTGCATAACCTGCCACAGCGAAATGGGAAAAGGACTTTCCAAAAAGTTCGTTCACCAGCCCGTTGCTCAGAATTGCGAGAAGTGCCACGACCCGCATGGTTCCCCTTACAAGGTACAGTTGCTCAAGGACCCCATCGAGTTGTGCGCCTCGTGCCATGCTTCGACTAATGCCCTGAAATCACTGACTACAGCCAAGTATGGGCATTCGCCTGTCGAAAAAGGCGATTGCGAGGGTTGCCACGTTGTTCATTATTCCGATTACGCAAAACTCCTGAAGGCCTCTCTCAAGGAGATCTGCTTTAAATGCCACAAGGAGCTGGGTGAGAAGGTCAAAAACAACAAGTACCCGCACGGACCGGTCTCAAACGACGACTGCGCGGCTTGCCACCAGACGCATGGCTCCCCATATCCAAAGATCTTGAAAAAAGCGTTTCCGGCCGATTTTTATGCGCCCTATAAGGCAGAGAATTACGCAATCTGTTTCGAATGCCACAATAAGGACATAGCAACCAAGGACACGACAACGGAGCTGACAAATTTCAGAAATGGAGACCGAAATCTGCATTTCGTTCACGTTAACAAGGCCAAGAAAGGCAGGACCTGCAAGGCCTGCCACGAGGTCCATGCGGGAGGTCAGGCAAAGCACATACGAGAGGCTGTCCAGTTCGGGAATAACTGGAGTTATCCAATTCGATACTCCCAGACCGAAACGGGTGGAACATGCGTTGTAGGATGCCATAAAACGTACACATACGACCGGGAAAAACCGGTGAGCTATTAAACCGAGTAAAGGCACATCCATGACCTTTCCCCGCATTATGGATTTCAGAGTTTTGCGGGGCCTGGTCAAAATTTCGGGAGGTGTCATGAGCAGGTATTTTAAAATAAACCTGTTTAGAACTACCTGTCTGTTTCTAATCCTCATTTGCTTTGGAACTTTTGTTTCGAGCATTTGTGAGATGTCGCTGGCTCTGGCGTTTCGTTCCGTTGAGATCGGGAAGAAGGTGCCTGAAATCCGGTTGAAAACGGTTGAAGGCAACGAATTCACCCTCTCATCTCTAAAAGGAAAGAAGGTTGCCCTGCTTTTCTGGTGGGCCGAATCCGAGGAGAAGGAGAAAAGGTCGCTGGCGGTAATTTCCCGCATCGAGGCCCTTCATCAGAAGTATAAAGCGGAAGGTTTCGAATTCGTCTCGATTATTGCGGACCCTGGTTCAAAAGAGAAGGTCAAGGCTCTCAAGAACCAGTACGGATGGACCCATCACGTTTTGATTGATGAAAAGCGGGAGGCCAACGCGGCCTACGGGGTCTATATAATGCCCACTCTTGGGCTGCTGGATCAGGAACACAGGCTCGTAAAGGCATTGCCTTTCACCCATTCGCTCCCCGACGATGCCGAGAATGAAGTCCTCGTAGCCATGGGAAAAAAGACCAGGGCGGAACTCGAGAAGGAACGACGGACAGAGAGCTTTGCGGCGTCGGACGAGAAAAGCAAGGCCAGAACGCACCTCAATCTAGGCAAAAGCCTCTTCCAAAAAGGCGCGGATGAGAATGCAAAGGAGCAGTTAACCAAGGCGATACAGCTCGATTCCAGTTGCGGAGAGGCCTACATATATCTCGGCCTTATTCAGTTGAAACAAAAGGAACAGCGCAACGCACTGGATTTATTCCGCAAGGGGATGACCCTGGACCCGAGTTCGCGCAAAGGTCGCATCGGTACGGCGCTGGCGCTGGAACTGGGAAATGAAAATGGGAAAGCGGTAAAGGAGTTGGAGTCCCTGCCGGATAATCAATTCGACAGGGCCGAGGTAAATTACCATCTGGGTAGACTGTACGAGAAAGAGGGGCAGAAGGAACAAGCTCTTTCAGCATATAGAAAGGCCCTGCAATCGATCTTCAAGGCGGAATGATGAGGTCTTTTTCGACCAGTCTGAATAAGCGAATGGTTGCTTTCCTGGCTTTGATACTCGCGGCTTCATTGGGGGTGAGCACACTGCTTTGTTCAGAGATCGAGAAATCGTTCATTTTCGAGTCCGCCAAGGAAGAGATCGAATCTTTTTCAGAAGCGGTGCAGACGAATGTACGCGAGGCCATGGAGGAGGGGCGATGCCACGATACGGCACTCATTCTCAGGACGCTGGCCTCGCTCAAAACATTCATGATGGTCCGGGTACTCGATGAGCACGGAAAGATCCTGGCATCAACAAAGCCCGACGAGAGGGGAACTGTCATTGATATTTCGAAATTCTCCCATACGTCCGGCAAAAAGATCATCCTCAAGGGCACCGAAGGCGAAAAATCGCTCGAGACTCTGGGGCTGCTTCATAACGAGACATGCAGGCGCTGCCACGGCGACCGACCCGGGGGACTTGCCTACCTCAATGTAGACCTTTCGCTCGCCCCCATCGAATCGAAGCTTGTGTCCCATGCAAGAATGCAGTTGGTCGCGGGTTTTGCCATTCTCTTCCTGGTCTGCGGCGCCATGCTCCTTTTCTTTCTGCGGTTTATAGGCAGGCAGATCCACGATCTTTCAACCAAGATGTCCGAAGTGGAATCGGGCAACCTCGACATAGAAGTACCCGTAAAAAGCTGGGACGAGTTGGGCAAACTCGGCCAGAGCTTCAATTATATGGTAAAGCACCTCCAGAGCATGAGGCACAGGGAAGAGGTCCAAAAGGAACTCTTGCGCAGCATGAACGATGACCTGCGCGGCCGGATCGCCGAACTTAATATTCTCTACGAGGCCACCGGCGCAATCAGCCGCACATTGAGATTCGATGAGATCCTCCGTGTGGCGCTCGAAAGCGTTACCAGGAGTCTTGGATTTGACCGGGTCGTCTTGACGGTTTTCAATGACACGCAGGAGGTGCTTACCGGAAAATGGGCAATCGGGATCGATGAGGAAATTGTTCTTCAGGTGGCAATCCCCAGGGAAGAACTCAAAGGCGTCCTGCTTGAAACTCTGACAAGAAAAGAACCCATCCTGGTGCAGGACACCTCAGCTTTCCCGATCCTCGACCGGAGTGGCATCCCTCGATGCTGGGAATTCCTTGGTTGCGATAAACGTGATTGCCCGGTTTTCGGCAATTTGGAACTGCGCTGCTGGATGGCAAAAGGCACGCGCTGCACCGATGATCTGAGGGACGTCGCCCTTAAAGAGAGGGTCTCTGTTTGCGGCAGTTGTAATTACTTCAAGCAAGAGATTCTTAGGAAAAGCGATATAGTAAACCTGCTTCTCTTTGGAACCTGCTCTTTTATAGCAATTCCACTTGTTGTCAGAGACCAGGTGCTTGGAATTTTACTCGCGGATAAACTACACTCGCAAACAAAAGAAATCTCCAGGCACGAGATGAGACTCCTGATGACGTTCATGTCCCATGTATCGGTGGCGGTCGAGAATGCCGTCCTCTACGGCGGACTCGAAAGAAAAGTTGACCTGGGCCAAAAGCAGCTTGAAGATATAAATGGACAGTTGCTGCAAAAGGTCGAAGAGCTCAGCGAGATCCGGAGTTTCAACGAGAGCATCATTCAGCATCTCTCTGGTGGTATAATTACATGTACCAGGGAGGGGACAATCACTTTCGTAAACAAGGCCGGCGGAGAGTTCCTGGGCTGGGACGAGGCCGAGCTTCGGGGACAATCGATTCAGGAAGTCCTCTGTGGTGTGGATCACTGCACCACATTGTTCGTAAAGGGTGGCGAAGGAGGCTTCCAGGGTGAGACTGAAATTACCAAGAGAAACGGAGAAAAAGTCCCCGTCGAGATCTTTCTCACCCCGCTAAAAGACAAGGACGGCAACCCAAGCGGAAATACATGGGTATTTCGTGACATCTCGGGTAAAAGAGAGATAGAGGCCAGGATGAGGCGAATGGACAAGCTTGCCTCACTTGGACAACTCGCATCCGGTTTGGCCCACGAGATCAAAAATCCACTTGCCGGGATCGGTTCCGCAATCCAGGTACTATCGTCTCACATCAACCTGGATGAGGAGAGAAAAGAGGTTGTAAAAGAGATTCTCGGGCAGGTTCGCAGGCTGGACGGCACGATCAGAAATCTCCTCAGCTTCGCCAGGGCAAGCCAGCCCAAGGTGCTGCCAACTGACGCGAGCGAGATCGTAAACTCGGTAATCTTCCTTGTCACGCAGAAGGTAAAGAGCCACGACATAGATGTGAATCTGGAGTTCTCGGAGGGCCTTCCGAAAATTCTTGTCGATCCGCAGCAGATTCAGCAGGCGCTTTTGAATCTCGTACTAAATGCAATCGAGGTAATGCCCTCTGGAGGGAACCTGACGATTTCACTTTGTGAGAAGTCCGTTGCTGCCTCTTCAAAAAAAGAGCAGCACTATGTTTCGCTGGGGGTGTGCGATACCGGAGCGGGAATTGATGAGCGTGTAATAACGCAAATTTTCAACCCCTTCTACACCACTAAGCCAGCAGGGACGGGTCTCGGGCTTTCGATAACTCAGTGGATTGTCGAACAGCACAACGGGGCAATCGATGTGAAAAGCGAGCCTGGGAAAGGCACCTGTTTCACGATCGACCTGCCCGTCAACGTGCCGGAATGAGATGAATATGGACGGCAAAGGCAAAATCCTTATCGTCGATGATGAGAAGCTGGTGAGATGGTCTCTTTCAGAGGATTTCCAGAAAGAAGACTACCGGGTCGATACGGCCGAAGACGGCAAGACCGCCCTCGCCAGGATTGAAGCAGAACAGTACGACTTGATTCTGCTCGATATCAGGCTTCCCGATGCAAACGGCATTGAAATTCTCCAGACCGTGAAGCAGGCCAATCCCAACTCCACGGTAATCATGATGACCGCTTACGGTGATATCGAGACGGCTGTGGAAGCCATGCGGGCAGGGGCTTACGATTATGTGACAAAGCCCTTCAACGTTGATGAGATCAGAGCACGGGTCGAAAGGGCAATCGAGACATCGCACCTCAAGGAGCAGGTTTCATATTTAAAGAAGTTCCACAGAAAACACCTCGGGGCCGACAGTATCATCTGGCGCTCTCCGCCGATGCGGCAGATGATGGGAATTCTTCAAAGGCTGGCGGTCAGTGACTCGACGGTTCTGCTGCTGGGCGAGAGCGGCACCGGCAAAGACCTTGTGGCCCGCTGCATCCACCTGCGAAGTCCCCGGTCCGACCGCCCCTTCGTAGATATAAACTGTGCGGCACTGCCGGAGACTCTGCTCGAAAGCGAGTTGATGGGCCATGAAAAAGGCGCCTTTACCGATGCCAGGGTCGCCAAGAAGGGACTCTTCGAGCAGGCAAACGGCGGGACCCTCTTCATGGATGAAATCGGCGATATGCCTCTTCCCATTCAGGCAAAAGTCCTGAAACTTATTGAGACAAAGCGGTTCAGGCGTTTAGGGGGACTGAGGGACATCGAGGTGAACGTCCGTATAATAGCCGCCACAAATAAAAACCTCTCGAACCTGGTAAGCGAGGGAAAGATCAGGGAGGATCTCTATTACCGACTGAAGGTCCTGTCTGTTCTGCTGCCTCCGTTGAGGGACAGGAAAGAGGACATTCCCCTGCTTGCAACTCATTTTGCCAAGCAATTCAGCCGAGATCGCGCGGACAGGCCTCTCGTGGTGACCAATGAGACCATGCGGCACCTGATGAGCTACGACTGGCCAGGAAATGTCAGGGAACTTAAAAACGTTATCGAAAGGGCAGTGATCCTCAGCGACGGCACGGAACTTCAGCCGATACACCTTCCCCCTGAGATCGTGGAGCCGGATGTAAAATGCAGGGGGGGAATCGATTTTCAAGATATCGAAATACCCAAGGACGGCATTCCTCTGGAGCAAGTCGAAAGAGACCTCATCAAAAAAGCTTTGGAAATGGCGGAGGGAAATCTTTCCAGGGCCGCCAGAATGATTCACGTAAGCCGTGACACGCTTCGCTATCGAATAAGGCGGCTTGGAATTCCGACTCGTCCCTGAGCAGCACCTCACACCCGGACTGCCACAGGCGAGTATTAGCCGAACCATGCCCAGAGGCTGCTGAATTCCATGATTTAAGAAGCTCACAGGCTGTAGAGTCGGTAAGATTATGCAGGCTGGGATTGTTAATAGTCTAGCCCCTTGGGCGTTTATCCGTGGAATTGACGGACCGTGAAAGAACGCCCACAAGGGGCTAGACTACGTTTTGACCGACCTGCATCCCTGATCCTGATTGGCTGACGAAATGGAGGCCGGAAGACCTTCGATTGCTCGGGGAATTCCTGCCGGCCATGATCTGCAATTCATCTTTGTGAGCGGGCTGGGTCTGAGGTGACGTAATGGCTTCGAGGAGGGTTGCGAATACCCAATCCGTTTTGGTGGCCGATATTGTGCCGGCCTCTCTTGCGATTCTGGTCGATTGCCTGGAGAAGAACGGCTACAGGGTAATTGCCGCAAGTGATGGAAATTCGGCAATCCAGCGCGCCCGATCGGCCAAACCGGCCCTTATTCTGCTCGATGCAGGGCTGCCTGGAATGGACGGCTATGAAACATGCCGCCGTCTCAAATCCGACCCAAAAACCACGCAAATCCCTGTATTGATCATGCTCTCGGGTACATCTCCGGATGAAAAGGCACGGGCGTTCGAGGCCGGATGCGCGGACTTTGTCTCCAGACCTGTTGATCCACTCGAATTACTTGCGCGGGTAAAAACCAATATTAGCCTTCATGCGCTCCGGGACCAAGTCCGATCAGCCGGGGAGCCCGATGCCGAACTGAGGCTGGAAAACAAGGGACTCCATGCCCAGATTGCCGAGTTGAGAAGGGCCGAAGAAGAGTTGTTCAACTCGAGGCAGATGCTTCGGCTGGTGCTGGATAACATTCCCCAAAGAGTCTTCTGGAAAGACCGCAACTCCGTTTTCGTCGGCGGCAACCTCCCCCTGGCGCGGGATTGCGGCTTCAGCGATCCCTCTGAATTGACAGGAAAAGACGATTATCAGACCACAGCGGCAGCATTCGCGGACCACTACCGAACCGATGACCGGCGGGTAATTGAAACCGGCATCCCCAAGCTTAACTTCGAAGAACCCCAGATCAAGCCCGATGGCAGCAAGGGCTGGCTGCAGACCAGTAAGGTGCCCTTATACGGCAAGGACGGAAACATTATCGGCGTGCTCGGCACGTATGAAGATATCACCGAGCGAAAACGAGCCGAGGAAGCGTTGCGCGACAGTGAGCGCAGGTTCAGGGCCGTTTTTGACCAGACTTTTCAGTTCATGGGATTGTTGACCCTGGATGGAGTAGTAATACAGGTAAACGAATCGGTTTTGAAAGTCTATGGAAGCGAGGGCCGGGAAGCTATCGGAAAGTTTTTCTGGGATGGTCCCTGGTCGAGGCACTCCCATGAGCTTAGGGAAAAGCTGGGCGAATCCACAAAAAAGGCAAGTCAGGGAGAAGTAGTACACTTTGAGACCGAATACAGTCTCCCGGACGGCAGCATCCGCTACATCGATCTGTCCATCAAGCCGGTAATCGATGAAGAGGGGAAAGTCGTCCTGGTGATTCCGGAAGGCCGGGACATAACCGAGCGCAAGGAGATCGAGGATGCTCTGCGTGAATCGGAAACAAGACTGGCCAACATATTCGAGTTCCTGCCCGACGCGACCGTGGTTGTAGACAACTATAAAAGGGTCATCGCCTGGAACCGGGCATTGGAGCAGATGTCCGGGGTCATCAAGGAAGAGGCGATCGGAAAGCTCAGCTCCGACTGCATGGTTTATTTCTATGGTGAAAAGCGGCCGCACCTGATCGACCTGCTTGATGCCGAGGACGAGCAGCTTGCGTCCAAATACCAGGGTATAAGAAAACAGGGCAATGTACTCTTGGCCGAGGCATTCATTCCCAAGGGTTATGGCGGCAAAGGCGCCTATGTGCTGGCAACGGCGGCACCCCTCTTCGATGCTCACGGAAACCGGGCAGGGTCGATAGAAGCGGTGCGCGACATCACCCGACGCAAGCTGGCCGAAGATGCAGTGCGGGAATCGGAGAAAAGGCTCTCGGAAATATTCGATTTCCTCCCCGATGCAACCTTTGCAATCGACACGGAGGGTAAAGTAATAGCATGGAATCGGGCAATCGAGGAGATGACCGGCGTCAAGGCCGAGCAGGTGCTTGGCAAGGGTGATTATGAATATTCGCTGGCATTCTATGGCGTGCGCAGGCCCATCCTGATCGACCTGGTGTTCAAGAGCGACAAAAAAATCGAGAAGAAGTACTGGTTCGTCCAAAGAGATGGCAACACGATTATTTCGGAGAACAAGGTCCACATGAATGGGCGCGATCAGGTCCTTTTCGCAAAAGCCGGACCCCTTTTTGACAGCAAAGGGAAAATGGTTGGTGCAATCGAGTCGATTCGCGATATCTCGGACCGGATGCTTGCGGAAGCTGAAGTCAGGGCCTATGCGGAAGAACTCCTGGCAATAAACAGGGTGGCTACCATTTGTACGAGTTCGCTCGATCTGCAATCAATCCTCGATCAGGCACTGAATGAGACCCTCAGGATAGTCGGCCTGGAAGGGGGCATTATATGCCTCGTACGCCCTGATAATACTCTGGAACCGGCTGCGCACCGGGATATGACTTCAAGCGTTCTCAACAACCTGGCCTCCAGGCCCGTGCAGGCAGGAGAAACTATCTGGGGGCGCTGCACTCTGGAGGGGAAGCCCACTATACTGGCAGACCACGAGTCGGTTTTGCGGCGCGGCGCGCTCGAAGGATTCCAGGGCGACAACATTTGCTTTCATGCTTCCTTCCCTCTGATTGTCCAGCAAAAATGCCTCGGCGTCCTCTGCCTTTTCACCCGGAGGGAGAGTGCGCCTTCGAAACGCAGCTTAAAGCTGATCGAGACGATTTCGGCCCAGCTCGCCCTCGGCATGCAGAATGCCCTTCTCTATCGAGAAGTGCAGCAGTATACCGGAACGCTCGAAGAGAAGGTGCG
The DNA here is from genome assembly GCA_002298165.1 of Desulfarculales bacterium UBA702. Taxonomy (GTDB): domain Bacteria; phylum Desulfobacterota; class Syntrophobacteria; order Syntrophobacterales; family Syntrophobacteraceae; genus SbD1. The sequence goes on along the minus strand of DBMI01000018.1, from coordinate 53,452 downwards.
CCAGCGCACCATGCAATACGAGATAGCGAATAAGGAGCTTGAATCCTTCAGCTACTCGGTTTCCCACGACCTGCGTTCACCTCTCAGGGGCATCGAGGGCTGGAGCCAGGCACTGGTAGAGGATTGCATCGAGAATATCGACCAGAAAGGCCGAAAGTACCTGGATCGGATCCAAAAGGAAACCGAACGAATGGGCAAGCTCATTGACGGTCTTCTTGAGCTTTCCAGGGTGTCCAGGTCGGATATGAGATGGGAATCGGTGGACCTTTCAATCATTGTCAGGTCGATTGCGGAAAGATTAAAAGAAACGGAACCGGAGCGTTGCGTCGAGTTTATTATCCCACAGGGACTTGCAACATTCGGTGATCCAAGGCTGCTTGAGGTCATGATGTCCAACCTGCTCGGAAATGCCTGGAAATTTACAAGCAGGAAAGCTTCAGCGCGAATAGAATTCGGGCGGACATTCTCGGATGGAGATGCGGTTTGGTATGTCCGTGATGACGGGGTAGGATTCGATATGAAATTCGCGGGCAGGCTCTTTGCCCCATTCCAAAGAATGCACCTGGCATCGGAATTTCCAGGGACAGGTATAGGCCTGGCAACCGTTCAGCGGATCGTACACCGGCATGGCGGGCAGGTATGGGCCGAGGCCCGGCTTGATAGTGGCGCCACCTTCTTTTTCACTCTCTAGATTCTTCAAGCCGGGTCGAGCGGGAGCCAAGCCCGGCTCACGATTGTTGATTCAGGAATCTCCTTTTGGGTTTGTGCACACGCTCGACACAACCTGCTTGAAATAACGCTGCTGACGACGCGAGGTTGCCCGGCGAATGGAAAATTTATTAAGGGTCTTGATTGCAGAGGATTCGGAAAGTGACGAGGAATTGATCGTCCGACTCCTCGAACGATCGGGGTTCGCCCTGGTCCACAAGCGTGTACAATCAGCGGGGGCACTGAAGGAGGCCTTGCTCAATTCAGAATGGGACATCATAATCGCCGATTTCAGCATGCCTGGATTCGATGCCATATCAGCCCTTGGAATTTGCCGGGAACATTGTCCTGATGTTCCTTTTCTCGTTGTCTCAGGCAGCATAGGCGAGGACACGGCGGTTTCGATGATGAGGGCCGGCGCCCATGACTATGTCATGAAGGACAACCTTGCCAGGCTGGTCCCGGCGGTACAGCGTGAACTACAGGATGCGGAAGTCAGGCGAAAGAACCGCAGGGCCGAGGAAGCCCTGCGTGAGAGCGAGGAGCGGTATCGCGCCCTTTATGAAGACAATCCGACGGCTTATTTCACAATGGACGCCGGTGGCATTGTCCTTTCCGTAAACCGGTTCGGGGCCGCGGAACTTGGATACGAGGTCGATGAACTGGTTGGAAAGCCCGTCATAGACATCTTCTGTTCTGAAGACAGGGGGCTCGCTCTCAGGCAATTTTCACTCTGTTTGAAAAATCCGCTCCAGGTGGTCCGATGGGAATCCCGCAAGGTACGAAAGGACGGCACAGTCCTGTGGTTCAAGGAGGCTGCCCGTTCAGTGCGAAGGCCGGATGGCAACCCGGTCGTTCTGGTTGTATCCGAGGACGTCACGGAGCGTAAAAGCACCGAAGAAGAGCGCGCCAGGCTTGCAACGGCCATCGAGCAATGCGCTGAGGCCATTTTCATAACGAGTACATCCTGGATCATCCGCTATGTTAATCCAGCCTTCGAGGACATCAGCGGATATTCCAGGGAAGAGATTATCGGTAAGCATACCAGAACTATTCTTGGAAACGAAAATAGTGGGGCTTTCTGGGATAAGCTTGCAAGAATAATGGACGACGGCGACGTCTGGTCCGGCCGGCTCATAAACAGGCGAAAAGACGGCAAGGTTTATGAAGCCGAAGTTACCGCCTCACCGGTTCGCGACAAAAGCGGGACAATAATCAGCTACGTCACGATCCACAGGGACATCACAAATGAGGTTCGGCTCGAAAAGCAGCTCCGGCACGCCCAGAAGATGGAGGCAATCGGGACCCTGGCCGGTGGAATCTCTCATGATTTTAATAATATTCTCACCGCCATAATCGGTTTTGCGCAGATGGCCCGCTACAAAATACCCGCCACAAACCCCGTACGCCACGATCTCGATCGTGTAATAGAAGCCGGGGCGCGGGCAACCGACCTTGTAAGGCAGATCCTTACGTTCAGCAGGAAAACCGAGCAGGAGCAAAGACCCGTACAGATCGCCGCCGTTGTAAAAGAGGTGCTGAGTCTGCTGCGCTCCTCCCTGCCCTCGACAATTGAAATTTGCTGTGAAATTGCAATCCCTCCCTGGGAGAGCATGGTTCTTGCCGACACCACTCAGATCCACCAGGTGCTAATGAACCTGTCTACCAACGCCGCCCACGCCATGCGAAACACCGGCGGCATCCTGACCGTCAAACTGACCTCGACGGTGGCCGATACATCGCTTATCTCAATCAATCCGGATCTTAAACCCGGACCTTACATCTGCCTTTCAATAACCGACACGGGACATGGAATGGAACCCCAGGTGCTGGAGCGAATCTTCGACCCCTACTTTACCACCAAGGTTCCCGGCGAAGGCACTGGGCTGGGCCTGGCGGTAGTCGACGGCATAGTCAAGGGAGGCAACGGCGCCATATCCGTGGCCAGCGAGCCCGGCAAGGGGACGACCTTTCACGTCTTCTGGCCGCAGGTCAGTGGGGATGTCCAGCCCGAGTCCGAAACAGCGAGCCCGATACCCTCGGGGGGTGAGCGAGTTCTTTTCGTGGACGATGAAATCCTGCTGGTGGAACTCGGGGCGGAGATGCTCCAAACATTGGGCTACCGCGTAACATGCAGAACGGATAGCACAGAAGCCCTCGAACTGTTTCGCTCTCAACCCGAAGCTTTCGACCTGGTGATTACCGATATGACAATGCCCAACCTGACGGGAAAAGATCTCGCCAGGAAGATCATGGAGATCCGAACTGATATTCCGGTCATACTGTGCACAGGGTTCAGCGAGTTGATAAATGAAAAAAAGGCAAAGGATGAGGGAATCAGCGAGTTTGTAATGAAGCCCTACGTCATGAAAAATCTCGCCACCGCGATACGGCGGGCACTTGCGGACAAACAAAGCTAGAAGATCTTCCTTGATGCGAAATCTGAAATCTTTCCGAGCACTACCCCTCCAGCGTAACACAGGGGCAGAAGCAGCACGGAAAGCATGAGAAAATTCGGGATGGTATGCTCTACCCTTGAAGGCATCACCCCTACATAGCTGAAAAGCGGATGGTGTACGATGTAGATAGCGTATGTCTGCGCAGCGAATGCTTTCACGACTCCTGATTCGCCTGCCTTTGCCGAGGGACTCCAGAAAAAGAATATAAGGAAGAAAACCACGCTCGGAGCGACATAGTAGATATGGAGCAGCGGCAGCTCCAGTGCGGAATGGAACGGGGTGGCCGCGGCGAAGAAGATCGCCGATGCCGCGGCGAAAATGAGATAAGGCCGGTCGAGGATTTTCCACCCATCAACCCGGGCTGAATTCCTCCAGAGCGAAGCCAACCACATACCGGCGGCAAACTCGGGAAGGCGTCCAGGAAGGTTGAAGTGCATAAGGTTTTCGGCAAATCCGGGAAACTGCTGATTTTCCGGAATATACCAGGCAAGCACCTGCCAGCTTCCCCAGCATACGACCATCGTTGTGATGGCCGCCGCTCTTGGTCCAAGCCATATAAAAAACCTCAGAATCAGCGGAAACAGCAGGTAAAACTGCGCGAGCAGGCCCAGGTACCAGAAATGGGAGAAATTCGACAGCATGTTCGAATAATCAAGAGAATTGACGAACGTGAGGTGTTCGAGCAGCATTACCGAGGCCGGGAGCAGTGGAAACCCGAAATGCAGAATGTTGACGATCGTGAATATGATAAGCGCAATGTAATAGGGAGGAACAATTCGAAGGAACCGCTTTCTTAAAAACGTCCCGTAGCTCATCGGCGCGCGGCGTTCCGGCCCGAGGTGGGGAAGTGAAAGCAAAAACCCGGATATTATGTTGAAAAGAATGACGCTTCCCGCCATTCCCTCAAAGCCGGGATTCAAAAAGGTTTGGAGTTGGGTTTCAGGGGTCGGTATAACCGTCTTCCAAAGATGATGAAAAAAAACACCGAGCATTGCCGCAACACGAATCGTGTCAAGCTGCGGTATTGTGGCCCGCTCCGGCGGCAGCGCCTCCCGGGCCGGCTTTAAAGAATTGTTGCTCCCCGCCAAATTCCAATATTCCTTTTTTCCCGCTGGTAGACGTAAGTTCCCAAAAGCTAATAGCCGTACCCCATAACTGCGTCAATGAAATAGTTCAGTGAGACCTGTAGGGTGGGCACGGTTCTTTCGTGCCCACCGAATGTTGATTCATCTAAAAT
>DBMI01000018.1:0-49032 GCA_002298165.1 Desulfarculales bacterium UBA702 | reverse complement strand
CTTGCGCTTCGCGCCCGGATATAATCCCGCGCCGCGCGGGACGGGCTACCCGCTATTTTCCTAGAAACAGTGTCGACAGAACAACAAAGCGGCGGCTTAAGTTGGCGCAGGCGGCAATCCGGCCTTAGGCCGGCTGCCGCCTGCGCTAATTCTTCGGGGGGTGCGGGGGGACTCGTTCCCCCGCTCTTTTACCGCCCCACCAGCAGCACCTGTGCCGCCGCCTGGGCGACTCGGATTAAGGGGTATGGAAAGAAGCCGGCGGCGACGATAACGCCGGTCGATATGCCCGCGAGGAGCTTTATGGGCATAGAGGGTTTTAAAGCGGGGAGTTCAATACTTGGTTCAAGTAGATAGGCCGCCCTGATTACCAGGAGGTAGTAATAAAGAGATATGACGACATTTATCATCGCGATGATGACCAGAGCGATATAGCCCCTTTCGATTGCCGCCACAAAGACGAGGAATTTTCCGGTAAAGCCAATTGTCGGCGGTATCCCGGCAAGGCTGAAGAGCGAGACCATCAGTGCCAGGGCAAGCAGAGGGGATCTCCTGTGCAAGCCGGCAAGGTCATTGATTTGTAGATTTTGCCCCTCGGGAGCCAGTTCGACGACCACGAGAAAAGCCGTAAACTTCATTGCCAGCAGCGCCAGGGCGTAAAAAATCGTCCCCGACCATCCCGTGGGGTTCAGGGCCAGGATTCCTATCAGGATGTATCCCGAATGGGCGATTGTCGAAAAGGCCAGCAGGCGCTTCAAATCCTTTTGAGCAATTGCCGCAAGGTTTCCCACCGTCATCGAGGCAACCGAGAGGATCACCAGCACGTGAACGAAGTAGGTGCTCTCCTGCCCTGCATACGCGACTACCCTTGCGATTACCGCTACCGCCGCGACCTTGGATACCGTAGCGATATATGCGGCAACCTGGTTCGATGCGCCCTGATATGCGTCCGGGGCCCAGAAGTGGAACGGAAACACCGCCAGCTTGAAAAAAAATCCGCCAAGAGTCAGCACCAATCCGATTACCACCACGGGCTGATCAATCATTCCGGGCAGCACCCGAGCCATGTCGCCAAGGTAGGTCGTCCCGGACGACGAATAGAGGAGGGCCATTCCGAAGAGCATTACACCGGAAGCGAAAGTGCCCACCAGGAAATACTTTATGCCTGCTTCCAACCCGAAATCCTGGTTTTTCCTGAGGGAGACCAGGATGTAGAGCGAATAGCTCGATACTTCGAGCGATACGAAAATCGAGAGCAAGTGGCCCGCGCTCACAAGAAGCATCATTGCCAGGGTGCATGTAAAGAGCAGAAAATAGAAATCCTGAATGCGCCTCTCGCCCACATCCGGCAGATTGCCGCACAAGGCGATAATCAAAAACAGGCCAAGTGAAAGCAGTACCTTGAATACCTGTGAGAAAATATCCGCCGTGAATGCCTGGATAAATATGTAACCCTGGGACCCGACGGACGCGAGGCAAACCAGAACGCCGAGGGATGCGAGCAGAAGCGAAGAGAGGTGCTCCCGGCGCGCATCCGGCTTCGAGAAGAAGGACAGCATCAAAAACCACAGTGCTGCCGCGAAGTAAAAAATCTCGGGGGCGGCTATCATCCAGTTCATTTAGGCAATCCGTTAATGAAGGGCGCCGATGCGGTATGGATTACGTCGAAAAGAATCGACGGATAAAGGCCAACAATCACCAGGACGGCCGCCAGAATCATCCGTGGGATTCCCAGGAAAAACGAAACGTCCTGCAGGTGCGAAAATTTTTCGTTAACAGGTCCGTAAAAAGTGTGCTGAACCACGCGAAGCATGAAAAGAGCGGTCACAACCAGCGCCAGCACCGCTATAACTCCCAGTGTAGGATAAGTCCTGAATGCCGCGATAAAGACCACCAGCTCTCCCCAGAAATTCGCAAGCCCGGGAATACCCATGCTCGCCAGGGCCGCCAGGATGAAAAATGTGGATGCAACCGGCATGACACGGCTCAATCCGCCAAGCTCCGGTACCATTTTCGTGTGTGTGCGGTCGTAGATATAGCCGATAGAGGAGAAGAGAAGGGCTGTCATTATACCGTGCGCAAACATCTGAAAAACGGCGCCGTTGAGCCCTTCGATGCTCATTGTCGAAAGCCCCAGCCCGACCACTCCCATGTGTGACACGCTCGAATAGCCTATCACATATTTCAAATCCGTCTGGCGCAGTCCCACGAAAGCGCCATAGATGATGCCGATTGCCGCAAGCACCGCCATAAGAGGAGCCCAGTAGGACCAGCCCACCGGACATAGCATTATGGCAACCCGCAGCACGCCAAATGCGCCGATCTTCATCAAAACGCCGGCGTGGACCATACTTACCGCATGCGGGGCAGCCGCATGGCCCACCGGCGACCAGGTATGAAAGGGCCATACGCCCGCGAGTATTCCGAAGCCCAGAAAGAGCAGAATGAATGCGAATTTCTGCTCCCAGGGCGCAATTGTTCCGGACATCCCCGATTGCATAAGGGCAACGAACCCAAAGGAGCCCGTACCCGATTTGAAATAGAGGAAGATTACCGCAGGGAGTATGAGAGCGCTGCCGGCGAGCAGGTACAAGGTAAGCTTCATTGCGCCGTATTCTTTTCGAGTGGTGCCCCAAACTGCTATCAGCAGGTACATCGGAAAGAGCGACACGTCATACCAGACGAAGATGAAGAAAAGGTCCAGGCTCATGAAAAGCCCGAAAACCCCCGTTACCAGCAGGAAATAGAGCGCGTAGAACTCCTTTACCCTCGTCTCCATCTCCCACATGGTTAGAACGCCGGTAAAGAATACAATTCCTGTAAGCAGCAGATTTGGAAGACTGAAGCCGTCAACACCATTTGTGTACCGGATGCCAAGCGAGGGTATCCAGGAGAAATCCTCTACGAACTGAAAGCCTCCCATGCTCCTGTCATAGGAGAAAAACAGGAGGAGGGAAATTACCAGGGTGATGCCCGAAAATATAGCGCTCACCCGCCTTATCAGCTCCTTTTTCTCGGCCGGAATCAGCATGATCGCGATCAGCCCCGCAACGGTTGTTGCGAGAATGGCCGAGAGGTAAGGCAAATTGGCAGGTTCCATGTGCATCGGCAAAATACCTTCCCGCCTAAATCTTCTGGAAGAAGAAGTAGAACGCCAGGAACACGAGTACAGCAAAAATCGCCAGCAGCCTGTACTGGATCATAACCGTCTGCAGAAAAGCCGATATCCGGCCACCTTCGACAGTTCCTCCGGCAAGCTCGTCGATCGTGCCGTCGATCACCTTGTTATCGTTTTGCCATAACAACCAGGATATTCCCCGATCGATTACCAGATCGACGAACAGCCTGTAAGCATGGTCGAGGTACCAACGCTCGGCGAACAGGTGGTAGAGGGGCGGTATTTTGTCGATAAAGCCGACCTGTTCGGCCCCTCGCCTGCCGAATTCAAACCAGGCAAGCGCGATTCCGCACAGGGCAAGTACCAGGGCGGCAATGTGGGACCAATCGTGTTCAGGGGCCTGCAGGTCGATTACTATAATACCTGCCAGAAAATTCTTTAAAGGGGCTTCGAAAAATCCAAGCAGCACAGTAGCCGCGGCAAGAACGATCAGCGGTCCGGCCATGGCCCTGTAGCCTGCATCATACGGCTCCTGAGCGTGTACTTTTTCCGGCTCTATCTCCTTCGGGAAGAACATGACGAACATCACCCGGAAAGAATAATAGGCGGTGAGGAAAACCCCGACAAAGCCCGCAAGCAGCCAGAGCGGATTAGACAACCCCGCCAGCGCGGTTATGATCGATTCTTTCGAGAAGTATCCGGAAAGGGGCGGAATACCCGAAAGAGCCGCCGCCGCGATTACTATCGAGATTGTCGGTATCTTGAACCTGCGCGAGCCCAAACGGCCCAGATCGTAGATATCGTTAGTTTCTAAGTGATGGATGAAAACTCCGGAGCAAAGAAAAAGCAGCGCCTTGAACCCTGCGTGCGTCGTAAGGTGAAAGACCCCGGCAAAGTATCCGCCCGCGGCAAGGGCCATTATCATAAAACCTAACTGGCTGATCGTCGAATAGGCCCAGACCCGTTTTATATCCCTGCTTACCATTGCCATGGTCGATGCGAGCAGCATACTGATCGTCCCGATGGCCAAAAAAATCCCCATCGCCCGAGGAGACAGGCTAAAGAATGGAAAGAGGCGTGCAAAGAGGAAGACACCCGCTGCAACCATTGTTGCCGAGTGGAGAAGAGCGCTGACCGGTGTCGGGCCTTCCATTGCATCCGGGAGCCAGGTCATCAGCGGAAACTGGGCGCTTTTGCCCACTATCCCCCCGAAAATAAGCAGCGCGGAAAGCGTTAATATCTCGTGTGGCATGCCCCTCGCCGCGGGACCGTTAAGCTCCAGCACGCCGAGATTTCCGGCATTTAGCAGTACTACGAAGAGCCCAAGGAAAAAGGCAACGTCGCCCGCGCGGGTCATAACAAAGGCCTTCTTGCCCGCCTGACTTGCGCTGAATTTCTCGTACCAGAACCCGATCAGGAGATAGGAAGAAAGCCCAACCAACTCCCAAAAAATATATATTTGAAGAAGGCTTCGCGAAACTGAAAGGCTCAGCATCGCCCAGGCAAAAAGCGACATGAAGGCGTAATAGCGCGAAAAACCCGGGTCCCCGGCCATGTAGCCAAGCGAATAAATTTGTACGAGAAGGGAGATAGTGGCAACGATCGTGAGCATCAAAAGCCCGAGCTGATCGGCAAGAAAGCCGAACTGGATATTCAGTCCGCTAGATGCCAGAAACTGCGTCGAGTATTCGACCGGTCCCGGCGCCGTCCAGTTTTGGGTCAGGAGCAGCACGGAGCAGACAAAAGAGACGGCTATGGCTCCTACCGAGAGACGCGCCGAAAGAGCCGGCTTCGTGCGGGTAAAGATCATGATGAGCAAGAATGCGGCAAAAGGCAAAAAAGTCGCCAAAATGAGTGCCGCTAACGTCGCGTATGCCATCGTCTACCTCTATCTCTGATCCTTTTTCACCGCGGAGATCGCGGAGAACGCAGAGGAAAATGTAGATACAAGGGTGGGCACGGCTTTATTGTGCCCACCGTTCCTCCCGAATCCAGGCCGCTGTTTAGGTGGGCACGATAAAACCGTACCCACCCTACACTTTTTTCTTTTCCCTATTCCTTTCTCCGCGCACTCCGCGCCCTCTGCGGTGAAATTACTTCAGCATGCTGTAGTTGCCAGGGTCGAATGATCCGGTTCGTTTAAAGGCGTAGACGATAATCGCCAGCCCAACGGACACCTCGGTTGCTGCTACGGCCAGGATGAAGAGTACAAATGTCTGTCCCTCGAGGTTTTGCCAGCGCAATGCTGCCGCGACGAACGCAATAGATGCGGAATTGAGCATTATCTCGATCCCAAGCACGATCATTATGAGATTGCGCCTGGCAACGGCACAGAAGACCCCCAGTCCGAAAAGAATCGCTGCAAGAATCAAGGCATGGCTCAACGGGACGATCATATTTCATCCCCAGTTCCGGGTCTGGCTCTGGATTTTCCCAATTGCAGCGCACCGATAAGCGCGAGCAGGAGAAGAAGCGAGATGACTTCTATGGAAAACCAGTGGTTTTGGAGTACGTATAGCGCGAAATCTCTTGGCGAAGCGCTGAACAGGTTCAGTGGAGCTTCGGTGCCCCGCGTTTCGAAAATCATCAAAAAAGCAACAACCAGGTAGATCAGTCCGAAAACTGCCGCGGGAATCCACTGCCTGGCGGGCAGCATGACCTCACCGGGCACATCCACCTTGACCATCATCACTACGAACAGGAAGAGCACCATTATTGCTCCCGCGTAAATGATCACTTCCAGAGCAGCGAGCAGTGGCGCCCCAAAATAATAGAAAATCATGGCGGTCCCGAAAAAGGAAACAATCAGGTAAACTACCGCGTGCACCATGTTTCGCCGGGTAATCGCCACCGCTGTAGCCGCGACCGTCACCGCCGCGAGAACATAAAAAAGTAGTCCGTAGCTGGTCATAAGACCTCGCTCTCAGAAAAATCCAATCTTACTCGCCTTTCCTCCGACATCCGTCATCCGTCACGGCAAATTGCTCTTGACGTTAACCGGTTTGTCCTCCCCGATATGTTCGCCCTTGCCGCCTTCGTCGGTGGTTATTCCGGCATACCTGTAATAGTTGTAGTTCTTGTCTTTCCCCTGGTGATCGACCAGCAGGTCCTCTTTTTCGTATATGAAATCAAGTGGCGTTCTTTTCGAGAATTCATAATCAGGGGTCAACTGGATCGCGGAAGTCGGACAGGCTTCCTCGCAAAGACCACAATAGATGCAGCGGGCGAAATTTATGCGAAACCAGAGTGGATACCGCCGCCCATTGGGCTTTTCATCGCCTTCCATCGAGATGCAGCTTACCGGGCAAACCGCCGAACAAAGAAAACAGGAAACGCAGCGCTCCTCACCGTCGGGGTCGCGGGTAAGGATGATCCTTCCGCGTGCGCGTTCCGGCAGCGGGCGCTTGTACTCAGGGTACTGCTCGGTAATGGGCTTTCGGAAAAGGTGCTTGAAAGTCTCGGCAAATCCTGCCGCCAGCGCCTTAACCGCTTCCCGGACTGACTCCATAAGCTCTCCGATTTATACAGCTAGTGAATCATTATTCCGATTGCCGCCGTTGCCAGAATGTTCAGCAGTGCGACCGGGATGAGCACCTTCCACCCAATGGTCATAAGCTGGTCGTATCTCAGCCGGGGAAGGGTTCCACGCACCCAGATCATAAAAAGGGCAACAAGCATGATCTTTATGAAAAGCCACACGAAAGATGGTAGGAGAGGTCCGTGCCATCCCCCGAGAAAAAGCACCGACACGATGCCGCCAAAGACCATCATGTTGACGTATTCGCCAAGAAAGAACAGGCCGAAGCGCATTCCGCTGTATTCGGTATGGTATCCCGCCACCAGTTCGTTTTCGGCTTCCGGAAGATCGAAGGGGATGCGTTTGCTCTCTGCCATTGCGCTGATTACAAAGATGACGAATGCAACCGGCTGCACCAGAATAAAAGGATAGCGCGCCTGCGCATCGACGATGTCGATAATACTGAACGAGCGCGCAAGCATGATAATCGGAATCAGAGAAAGCCCAAGCGGGAGTTCATAGCTTATCATCTGAGCGGCCCCGCGAATGCCCCCAAGCAGGCCGTACTTCGAATTGGATGCCCAGCCCCCAAGCGCGACCCCATAGACGCCCAGTGACGATAAAGCGAAAACAAAAAGAAGCCCTATATTGAGGTCGGTTACAACCAGCGGAATCTTTCTCCCGAATAGCGTCAGGTCACTCCCGAGCGGCACAACCGAGAACATCAAAAAGGCGGTGGTTGCAACCACGGCCGGTGCGATCAGGAAAAATGCCTTATCGGCCCCATCCGGCACGGTATCTTCTTTGGTGACCATCTTCACTACGTCCGCAATCGGCTGAAGCAAGCCGAATTTCCCCGCACGGTTCGGCCCGTATCGGATCTGAAGGCGCGCCAAAAACTTGCGCTCGACCCACACGAGATAGGCTGCCACAAACAGCAGAAAAAACAGCACCACCGCGAGTTTAACGATCAGTAACAGGAATCCGGCCATCCAAGTCAGCATCATTCACCCAAGATCATTTTGACCCAGAACCATTCACCGCAGAGTTCGCGGAGAGCGCGGAGTCTTTATAGTTGTTAACCAGCCGGCGAATGCCCCGTCTAAGTTCGGTTACGTTAAAGTTCAATAAAAGACCGACGGGAGATCCCGATAATTCCAAATACGAGAGGAGTTGGGCACTGTGCACCGGTTCAAGCCTTTCGACCGACTTTAATTCCACAACTACTTTGCCCTCCACCAACAGATCGATCCGGTATCCGCAATCCAGCTTTATTCCACGATATTCAACCGGCAATCCCTTTTGCTTCTCGAATTTGAGCCCTCTGAGATGCAGTTCATGTGCAAGACACGCCTCGTATGTCGATTCGAGAAGACCCGGTCCGAGTTCACGGTGCACCGCAATCGCCGCCCCAATGACCTCTTCCGTGACCTCATTCAATTCTTTTTCCACCCCACCCCATCAGTTCCTTTTCTCCGCGCCCTCCGCGCCCTCTGCGGTGAACAAGCCCTACCTGCCTACCTGTCGATATCCGGAAGGATGTAGTCCATCGAACCTATTATCGAGATCAGATCTGCAATGCTCTCGCCTTGGGCCATCAGTGGGAGGGCTTGCACGTTTGCAAATCCCGGCCCGCGTATGCGGAGCCTGTAGGGGTAGCCGAGACCGTCACTCACGAGAAAATAACCCTGCTCGCCGCGGGGTACTTCAGATGCGGCATAGGCTTCGCCCCGAGGCATCTTTGGGCCGCTGCTCACGTTGATGAAGTGGTTTATGAGCGTTTCGATATCCCGCAGCATTTCGTCGCGCCTGGGAACCGTGTAGCGGTACTGGTCGGTAATATAGCTGCCGGCCGGCATGTTGGCGGCAACCTGCTTGATGATCCTGATGCTCTGGCGCATTTCTTCGACTCGAACGAGATAGCGCGCGTAGCAATCCCCTCCGGTATCTGTAGGTACCTCGAAATCGAGCTGATCGTAGCCGGAATAGGGCGTCTTTTTGCGAAGGTCCCACTCAAGGCCGCACGCCCGAAGGTTTGGCCCGGTTATGCCCCAGTCCATTGCCTCATCGAGCGACATGCGCCCGATTCCCTTGGTCCTGGCCATGAAAATGGGATTTTTCCGGATCAACCTCTCATACTCATCAAGCCTTCCAGGAAAAATCCTTACCAGATTATCAACCGCCTCTTTCCAGCCATTTGGAAGATCGTTTGCTACACCTCCGATGCGGAACCACTCCGGATGCAGCCTACCTCCCGTAATGAGTTCAATCACATCGAGAATCTGCTCGCGTTCAACGAACGTGTAAAAATTGGGCGTCATGGCCCCGAGGTCGTGGGCGAAGGTGGAAAACCAGACAAGATGATTGCTGAGCCTGTAAAGTTCGCAAACCAGGATACGGATCATCTGGGCGCGATCCGGCACTTTTATGTCCGCGAGCTTTTCGACGGCAAGGAGGTAGGACATCTCGCTGTTCGATCCCGCGAGATAGTCCACCCTGTCGCAGTAGGGGATGAATTGATGCCAGGTCTGATGCTCCGCGAGTTTTTCCTTTGCCCGGTGATGGTAGCCGATCTCCAGGTCGAGTCTCCGTATCTCCTCGCCTTCCAGTTCGGCCACGCAGCGGAGCAAACCGTGCGTGCTGACATGATGAGGGCCTATGTTGAGGAAAAATTCATGTTTTCCAGAAATATCTTCGCGGTCCCGCTTCATCAATTCGCGCGCATCAATTGGCTGGTCGAGCATGGCATCGGAAATCGTATAGGGAGGCATGCTGGTCGCTCGGCCGGGATAGTCTTTTCTAAGCGGGTGCCCTTCCCAGTAATCGGGCATTATGATCCTTCGAAGACTTGGGTGGCCTTCAAACCCGATTCCGAACAGATCGAAAACCTCGCGCTCATACCAGTTGGCCGAGGGCCATATGCCCGTTACCGAAGCTGTAGCCGGGGTTTGGGCGTTTAGTCCCGTTTTGACGCGCACGCGGGTTGCGGTGTCGAACGAGAGCAGCTGATAGACCATCGTAAAGTCCGGATATTTCCTTCCCGCCGCTCTTTCGGCCTGTCCTCCGCCGATATCCGTAAAGCCCTGGGACAGGCTGCTGCTCCATACCTTGTCCCTTCTCGCCGACTCGTCAATGGCGGTAAGGTCGTCAAGCCGCTTGTATTTGGTTCGGGATTCGGTTTTCAGAAAAAGTAGGACATCTTTGATGCTCCCCTGTTCCACATAAAAAGTGAGCATGTCCGATGCACCGGAATCGACCCTGACGGCATCTCCAAACCGAGCGGTAACTGCTTCGGCGACCAGACGATCGGGCTCGCTCAGCTCAATCCTGCGCGCCGGCGGGACCCACATGTCGTCGGCTCGGTTGCCCCAGAAATTAGACGGCCTTGGGGTTGCGGCCGTGCCACGTATGGGGACCGCTTCATAGCCGGTCCCGCGAGTATCTCGGGTTTTGTTTATCCCATCGACCAGGATCGGGGCCTCGGTTCCCTGCGAGCCACCCCCCAGGTGAAAGACCCTCCGGGCCGGTTTTTCAAGTGATTCGATTTTTTCCTGCAGCAGCACAAGCCCCTGAAGCAGCGCTTCGGGCCGAGGAGGGCATCCAGGCACGTAGATGTCTACCGGGATTATTTGGTCAACCCCCTGCACAACACTATAGACATCGAACATACCCCCTGAGTTCGCGCAGGACCCCATCGAAATTACCCATTTGGGTTCGGGCATCTGCTCGTATAGACGTAAAACGACGGGGGCAACTTTTTTGAAAACGGTCCCGGATACGATCAGGAGGTCTGATTGCCTGGGAGATGGGCGAAGCACTTCGGCGCCGAAACGGGCCAGGTCGTAGCGGGATGTAAAAGCCGCGGCCTCTTCCACAAAACAGCAGGAAAGCCCGAAAAACATCGGCCACAAGCTGAACTTTCGCGACCAGTTGATTACTGAATCGCTCAGGCTCAAAAACCGCTCGCTCATTCTTCCTTGTACGTGGCCTTCCAATCAAGCCCTCCATGTTTCCAGATATAGAAAAGCCCCACCAGCAGCAAAATGATAAAAAAGGACATTTGAATCAGAGCGGGCATCCCGGCCTCTTCGTAAACAACCGCCCAGGTGAAGATATACGCACCCTCGATGTCGAAGATGAGGAAGAAAATAGCCACCAGGTAGAATGGTACGGGGTACCTGAAACGGGCTGTGCCGGTGGGAATGACGCCGCACTCGTAGGGTCTCGATTTTTCCACGCTCGGTTTCTTTTCACCGAGCCAGGCGGCCAGAAACAGTTGGGACGCTACGAAGGCCACAACCATTATCGTGTAAAGGATCAGGCTGAAAACCCCTGGTTCCCAGGGCGACATTATTCCTCCAGCAGCAACTGGTTGCACTGGCCCTCCCAAGTCTTCATTCATCTCTTTTTGACACTAATCGATCGTGCCGCGGCTGCCGGTCCATTGTCAGACCGGCTCGGCTATGAAGCCCTTTTGTGGAATCGTTGCTAGGCAATGTAATAATGCTGTTGGCTGTGGTAAACGGCCCGGACCTTCTTTTGTGCGCTGGAAGGGGATTTTGGCTGTTCAGGCATGGCACGGGGAGCAAGTTGCTGACGCCAATTGCTTAAAATGAAGATATCTAGCAAATCCGTAGTCTAGCCCCTTGTGGGCGTTGTCCGGATAACCACAATGCATTGGGAAACTCGGACAATGCCCCACAAGGGGCTAGACTACAGATCCATGGCGAGGGATTGGGGAATCGTGCGGGGGATTAGCCTAAAAGATCTTGGAGGATGTGGGGGGCTCGATGGCCCCCCACTGGTATCGGTTTGAGTCGGCTCACGTTGAGAGACAACCTATCGCTTGCAGAAGCTCGGCCCTGTCGTAGCCTACCAGCACCCGGTCGCAGACCGAGATTATCGGCACGCTTCGCGCTCCACGCGACACCGTTCTCATCTCCTGGAACGCCTCCGGGCTTTCGGTAATATCAATCGAATCGAATTCAACCCCATGCTCTTTCAGCAACTGCTTGGCTTGATTGCACTTGGTACAATCGGGGGTTGAATACACTTTGACATTCGTTTTCATTTGGAATCCTCCAAGCCGCCCGCAAGTGCGCAATCCAGCTTTGCTACTCCTGCCGGAGAGGCGGCGATGGCTCCGCAAACTTTCCTGACACAGCTTATTTGTTCAGCTTTAACAGCTCTAATGTAAGTCGTTTCAGATGCTCCTGCTCTTCTTTGACCAATACTTTAACCAGTTCCTGGTCCTTTTTTCCCGCGCACGCCTCTTCAAGGCTCAGGAAGAAAATCACCGAGTCCTTCTCGAACTCCATGGCGAGCTTAAGAGCGCTTTCAGCATCCTTTACTTTTCCGATCCTGCCCGCATCGGCTATGAAAACGTGCATCTCGGCCATCATCTTGATGTACTTTTCCAATTCATTTTCCGGGTCCCATACATTGGAAAATTTGACATCACTTGGGAGTTGGGCAAGGAGGGACTCGAACCGGTGCTTGTGATCGACTTCCTGGCCGGCTAGTTCGGTAAAGAGCTTCTTTACCTCGGGGGATTCTATCGTCTTCAGGGATTCTTCGTAAAACCGCTTTCCGTTTTCTTCGATTTGTATGGCGACTTTGTACACTTCGGCTGCATTGAACGCGTAGCTCATCTGAAATACTCCCCTCTCGAGTCTCTATTGTGGATTAATTATTCCTTTTCGAAATCTTCCTTAGGCGCCCCGCAAACCGGGCACACCCAATCATCGGGCAGGTCCTGGAAGCTGGTTCCAGGGGCTATTCCATTATCCGGATCGCCCTTGGCTGGGTCGTAGACATACCCGCAAACCGTGCAAACATACCTGTCCATATCATTCCTCCTCGATGTGGTTGTAAGCTGCGGATAAAGGGTTAACAGGCGCATAATATAGAAACGGAGCTACACTAATGCAAATGGAATTGAGGAATTCACTGATTTAGACCAAGGAAATAAGAAGATGAAATTGATAGATGGGCTGCTGCCCATGTGCGAATCCATAAATGATGCGGTCCGCAATGTCGGGACGGACTGTTGCCCAAATAGAGCATTTCTAAAAGTTGCTAAGCAAATGGATGACATTGGCCTAAGAACGTCATTCCCGCATGCTCCTGGCGGGAATCCAGTGGCTTTGCTTCGTGAAACCAGTAGATTTCGGGATTTAAAGCCGCTGGATTCCCGCCAGGAGCATGCGGGAATGACGATGTTCGAAGCTGGGATCCGAGAGATCATGCAGGGGTTTGGGCAACAGGCCCGAAAGACCTTTCCGCAATGTGAAATTTCATTCCGCAATCGGGCAACAGCCCGCCTCGACCGAAAGGCCTCCTACTCTTTCGATATCAATCGGGAGGCCGCGGCACAAACGAAGTCTCCCGGGTCGCTTTAATACCGAAATTTTCTTTTTTCCAGACCCTTCTAAGGCGCAAGGCGTTTGTGACGACGGAAACGGAGCTTAAGGCCATTGCTGCGGCGGCATACATGGGGTTTAGGAGAATGCCGAAAAAAGGATAGAGGACACCGGCGGCAACGGGAATGCCTATTACGTTGTAGAAAAAGGCCCAGAAGAGATTTTGCTTTATTATGCGCATCGTAAGAAAGGAAAGTTTGATGGCTGATGGTACCAGGAGCAGGTCGTCGCGGATAAGGGTAATATCGCTGGCCTCGATGGCAACATCCGTCCCGGCACCGACGGCGATCCCGATATCCGCCGCAGCGAGCGCCGGAGCATCGTTTATGCCATCCCCGACCATTGCAACGGTACGCCCTTCCTGCTGAAGTCGCCGGACCTCCACGGCCTTCTCACCGGGCAGCACTTCACTGAGCACCCGCTTAATGCCGGCCTGGCGCGCGACCGCCTCCGCGCTGAGTCGCCTGTCGCCGGTAATCATAGCAACTTCAAGCCCCATTTGATCGAGCATGGAAACAGCTTCCCGGGCTGAAGCCCTCAGAGTGTCGGCCAGAGCGATCACCCCGGCCGCCTTCCCGCCTATTGCCACATAAACACAGGTTTTTCCCTGCGCCTCGAACATTTCCGCAGCATTGGCTAAATACCCAATATCGATATTTTTCGTCTCCAGAAACTTGCGGCTCCCAATAAGGGCTTCCTTCCCTTTTATATCGGCCCTCGATCCATACCCGGCAAGCGATTCGAAATTTTCCAGTTTATCGCAGCGAATGCCCTTTCCTTCCGCCGTTCTGGTTATCGAGCGCGAGAGAGGGTGCTCGGAGACTGAGGCCAAAGATGCCGCAATGCATAAAAGGTCCGTTTCGCTCACCCCTTCACCGGCAACAAGGTCGGTAACTTCCGGCTCTCCCTTCGTGATGGTGCCGGTCTTATCGAAGACCACGGTGTCCAGTTTGTGTGCGCGCTCCAGGCTTTCACCGTTCTTTATGAGGATGCCGTTTTCAGCACCAAGCCCCGTCGAGACCATTACTGCGGTTGGAGTAGCAAGACCCATTGCGCAAGGGCAGGAGATTATCAGCACCGAGACGAAGTTAAGCAGAGCGCGGCTTAGCATGTGGCCGGGAACAAAGAAGTACCAAACTATAAAGGTTATAATGGCGATGGCGATTACAGTGGGGGTAAAAATCGATGCCACCTTGTCGGCGAAACGCTGGATGGGGGCCTTCGATCCCTGCGCTTCTTCGACCAGACGAATGATCTGTGCCAGGACCGTTTCGGAGCCCACCTTTGTGGCTTCGTATGTAAAACTCCCGCTCAGGTTTATGGTTCCGGCGAAAACCTCGTCGCCCGACTCTTTTCCAACCGGCATGCTCTCGCCGGTCAGCATCGATTCGTTTACAGTCGAGCTTCCCGAAATGACCTTCCCGTCGGTTGGTATACGGCCGCCGGGTCGAACCAGGACCCTGTCGCCCGGCACGACTTCCTCAACCGGTATATCTACTTCCTCGCCGCCCCGAACGACACGAGCCGTTTTGGGCGTGAGTTTCATCAGTTTCTTTATGGCTTCCGATGTCTTTCCCCTCGCCTTGTGCTCAAGCAGCCTCCCGACCAGGATGAGCGTAACGATCATCGCCGCGCCATCGAAGTAGAGGTGCAATTCCACCCCCGCTTGGGAGAAGAAATCGGGGAATAAGACGGCCAGTGCCGAAAAAATGTAGGCTGACAGCGCCCCGACCGCGACCAGCGTATTCATGTCCGCGGTTTTTTGTTTTAATGCCTTGATTGCGCCGATAAAGAACCTGTCCCCGACCCAGAAAACAGCCGGAGTGGTGAGCACGAGCAGGATATATTGCATCAGCCGGTGCGGTACGGCACTGAGGACTGGAATAGAGTGCGCCATCGAGCCGGCCATAATCAGCACATTCAGGACCGCACCCACGGAAATCTTTATTTTCAACTCACGGAGTTCACGAACTCGGGCCGCTTCCATGGGGTCCGCGGCCTCTTCGCCGTAAATGCCGAGGTATTCATAACCCGCATCTTCGACGGCCCGCCTGATGGCGGACCAGTCCGCAAGCCTGGGGGAATAGAGGATTGTTGCCCTCGATGTGGCCAGGTTGACCGATGCGCTTTCGACTCCCGGGACCGGCTTAAGGGCGTTTTCGACCCTTCGGACGCATGCCGCACAAGTCATTCCGCCGACGAGAATGGTGGTCTTTTTCAGGCCGTCACTGCGCTGCGGTTCGATTTGGGCGCTGTAACCTATTTCTTCGATCTTTTTGCGGATCGAGCCCTCGTCCAACACTTCGGGATCGTAGTCCACAATCGCCCTGGAAGTTGCGAAGTTAACCGATGCATCCTTAACCCCTTCCAGGGATTTCAGACCTTCCTCGATGCGGCGCACGCATGCCGCGCAGCTTATTCCCTCGACGGCAACATTGGTCTTAGCCAATTTCGAATCCCGCCTTCTCTATCTTTTCTCTTATGACCCGCTCGTCCACGGGGGCTTTCTCGTCAAATGAAGCCATTCCCTTTTCGAGATCGACACTGACTCCGCTCACTCCCTCGATTCCTTCGAGCGCCTTCTTCACAGCCTGCACGCAATGATTGCAGGACATCCCTTTGATTTTGATCGTTTTCATAAAGTTTTCCTCCTTGTAAGTCCTATTTTGAATTCAACCGGCAGGGTACAACGGCGGGGCATCGGCATAATCCGGGATTGGGAGATCACAGGGTGGGCCACAATAGGAGGACTGTGTGCCCAAGATCAGGTTACCGCAAGCTCTCCTGACCATGCCGGGTCTTCGATCCAAGGTCTCCCAGTTGAAGCAGGGGACATTCTATTGTGTGCGGTCGGGAAACTGCGCAATAACTGCGACTCTTCCAATTTTCGCATACTTACGCCACCAGCAGCTCAATATAAACATCACCACGCCGGTTGGGGTTGTGAGGGAGTTCATTTCCCATTTCTTTCAGCCGAAGTTTTGTCCCGGTCTTTACCCCTGGCGGGATGCGCACCGAGACGACCCTCGCTTCATCGATATGAGGCAGGGCGAGTTGCACGACGGCGCCATTACGGGCTTGAAGCTCAGATATGTTAACCTTGTAGGTCAAATCAATATCCGGGATAGAGCCCCTGATTTCCGCCTCCTTGCGGTTTGAGGGGATTTCCTGAATGCCGAGGGCCTTTTTGATAATGAATTCCCCGGCTTTTTTGCCCGCCCGCGCCAGGAGCGACAGGCCCGAATCGAGCAGGCTTCTAGGCTTCGAGTTGCCCGATTGGGGCTCTCGGTTGCTTGCTTCATAACCCTTGGGCTGCGGCCGAGCCCCGAACTTTACGACCCGAATTCTCGATGGGCCGAAAATTACTCCCTCAAAGAAAATATTCCTGCCACCGAAGAATAGATTATTAATGAAACCGGGATCGAACCTCATCCCCATGCGTTCGAATTCTTTTTGCATCTCCGAGAACACGTCCTGGGCCTGCCCGCTGGTGAAAAAATCCCTGAAGATTTCGTCCTGGGAATAACCAAAGCCGCTCCCGTAAGCACCGCCCGGCATTGGACCGCCACCGAGGCGCCTGTATTGGTCGTATTGCGCCCGTTTTTTCGAGTCGGAGAGTACGCCGTAGGCTTCGTTGATTTTCTTGAACCGCTCCTCGGCGAGCCTATCCCCAGGGTTCTTGTCGGGGTGGGTCTCCAACGCCAGCTTTCTGTATGCTTTTTTTATGGTCTCCGGCGTAGCATCCGAAGAGACGCTAAGCACTTCGTAGTAATCGATACTGGACATCTATTTTATTTTTCTCCGCTTGTTGAAGTTTGCCCGGGCGTAACAAAGTAATCAGTTATATTATCACATATTTTAAAATAGATTAACCGCTCCCGAATGGCAATGAACCAGCGCAAAACGCGATTCATTGCCGGAATGAGGATTGCATCCTTTAGAGCGACCCGGCCGGTCTGCCGCATTGGATACCCGGACCATTTGATTCCTTCGAGTAAATGGACTATGAACTTGAGCTATCAGGAAACTCAAGGATTCAGGAGTAATTTGGCGCTGGAACAATGAGGGATTAAAGATGAAAAAAATAGCTGTCGTTGTCGTTCTTGTCTTTGTTTTATTGGGTGCGGCGTACTGCGGCGCGGGCTGGTGGCTCGGAGCCCAGGCGCAGAAGCAATACGAAATCGCGGTCGATCAAAAAATCCCGCTCTATCTTCGACTTCCCAAAGAGAATCCCTACATACAGCTATCGATCAGGAGCTACGAGCGTGGAATCTTCCATTCGACGGCCGTGACCTCAGTAGTGCTGAATATACCGGATGGGCAGCCTCTAAGATTCCTGGTGATAAATTCAATCCAGCACGGCCCCATTGCATTCAGTCAGGCCCACGACACGGGTCGCTCCATCCAACCGGCAATGGCCGTAATTTCCACGACCTGGGCCGGTGAGGGCGAAGCAGGTGATGCAATTAAGGGGTTGCTTGAAAAAATTCCTGAGCTAAAGTCCTCCGAGATCCAGACCATCCTTAAATTCGACGGAAGCGGCGAGTCCTACGCGAACATTCCGGCCTTCAAAAAAACAAGTCCCAACAATAAGGGGCAGGATCTGACGGTTGACTGGGGCGGACTGAAGGGCCAATGGCGATTCGATATCTTGAGCAATAAGGCATCCGGGTTTTTTAGCATACCGACGTTTGCCGTCAGCGACCCTGACCAGCAGCTCGTGCTCAAATCGCTGACCGGTGATTTTGATATGCAGCAGGGTGAAAAATCATTTGCAACCGGCGAGGTGAAAATAGCGTGCGAGAACATGGAATTCAGGGGAGGCAACGGCGCAGCCCCTTTCAACATGAAATCGGCCATGTTGCGCGAGTCGTCCTGGTTTAGCGGCGATGCGGTAAACGTTTCCATAACTACCGGATTCGAGAAGCTCACAGCCGAGCAGATGAATTTCGGACCTTTCGCGTTCGAGTTGGAACTCCGAAAGCTCGACTCGGGTACCCTGGCGCGATTTCAGCAAAAAATGCAGGGCTTGCAAGCCCAGCTTTTCGGGAAGCCCGGCGAGGAAACCGTCGAGCAACTGTCCATACTCTATAAGCAATTCCTGACCGAACTCCTGGCAAAATCACCTGAAATGGAAATAAAACAGTTCAAGGCGACAACTCCCTGGGGGGATTTCGATGCTCGCTTTTTCGTATCCGTATCCGAAGCAGGTGGTCTGATCGTCGAAAATCCCCTGGCGGCGCTCACGAGCGTCAGCGCAAGCCTTAACGCCTCCGTATCCGAGCGGCTCTTGAATATCATCATGCAGAGCGGAATAAAGAGCGATCTCCAGAAAGAAGGCATAAACGACCCGGCCATGGTGGAAGGAATAGCGGCCGAAAGAACGAAGAGCTTACTCCAGGACCTTCTCGCCAACAACCTGATCGTGCGGGAAAACCAGAACATCAAGGCAAGCGCCGCTTACCAGCCCGGCCAGCTTATAGTAAACGGCAAGCCGCTCAGCCTTCAGGATTTCCTCAGGTAAAGCGGCTCCTGACTTTTCGTTATTCGGTGCATCATCTCCCTATCAACGGTTTCTCCGAATAAGGCCTATGATAGGGGTGCAGGTGGTGATGAAATACATACCGGCCCGGGGAGTAATCATATCCCCGCAGACGAATGGAATTGGGTGTATGTCAGGATTGAATGTCATTCCATTCATACTATGGGTCGGTAGGGGCATTGATGCGAGAACCCATTGTAGGGGCAAAAGATTTTTTGCCCCTACCGGTTCGTCCCAACGATGATAATTCCGTGCAAATTGTTTGGCATTACCAAAAATTTACCTAACATGGCCCCCGGGGAAATCCATCGGGCATTGCGTGCCAACATTTCTACACCATGTGATCCCCGTGTCATTTTGACTTAGGCCGGATCCGGGGTTAATGGAATTTCGTCGAGGATGGCTTACACTTGCACGGAACCCAATGCTCGATTCTAGAGTGTTGGGTTTCGTTTTCTTACGTGTCTGGCCAAGTTGAACTTATTCACCGCTCAAAGGAGGCGGGTAGCACGGATTTAGAGGCTTGCCAGGAAGAAGGTGCGCCTTTTGCCGATTTTGCCTTGCATATTGAGCCGCAACCGCATCCAGCAAGAAAGTATCGCGAAACCGTTGTTATGACGTGGTCTCCTGACCGCGTCATGCCCTCGACCGAAGGTCTCCGATTATTTCGAAACAAAGCGGAGACCTTCGGTCGGCGGGGTAACACGGTCGGAGACCGTGCTACAACCACATTTTGCCGTGTATTTTCATTGCCGCCGATGCGCGGGATTTCACCTTCGAGGAAAGCGCAGTGCTTCGAGATCTTCGGTGCGGGTTATTTCCTGAATTTCGATAGCTGTCATCGAACACTCAATCCCGCCGCACCCTGAGGAGTGAGCCCAGCTTCCCCTCCTTTGCAAGGGCATATAGCTCGAAATATTTTTTCAACATGACCCCCTCACTGAAGCGCTCTTCCGCCGCCTTCCGACAATTCGCAGGGTCGATCCGGCCGGCCTCGCGCAGCGCCCTGCTCATCTCCTTGGCATTGTGGACGAGAAAGCCGGTTTTGCCTTCCTCGACAATCTCGGCAAGCGCGCCAGAGGGAAAAGCCACAACCGGCGTGCCACAGGCAAGCGCTTCCATGGCTACAAGCGAGCTAGTCTCGGCAACCAGGCTTGGGACCAACAGGCAGCGGGCGCTTCCGAGCAGCCGCGATTTTTCGACCGGCCCAACATGGCCGAGGAAGATACGCGAAAACCCGTCCAGTCTCGGCTCGATTTCTTCCCGGAAATATCGCTCATGTGATTCGTAGCCAAAGACCGCTCCCGCCAGAATTACCGGAACTCCGGCTTGTTGCGCCGCGTCGAGGCCCAGGTGAAATCCTTTTTCTGGGCAGATTCTGCCCAGACATAGCGCGAAATCCTCCTTTTTTCTTTGAAAAGGAAGCGCATCGAGACAAACCCCGTTTCCCACGTGGGGAAGAAGTGCGGTCCCGACCGGACAGGCCGCCTCCTGAGTACGCGATACGCAATGGATGTAGGTACCCTCCCGCTCCAGCCGGAAGACATCCGGCGAGTACCATCCTGGGGGGAGATGAAGGGTCGCCAGAACCGGCGGTCCCGGGGAGGGAAGGCAGCTTTCGAAATCCAGGCCGTGCATATGGACAACATCAACGTCCCGACCATCGAGCGCCAGCAAGAGGGCTGCCCGGTGCCGCTCAATGGCCCGCACACGGGCATTTTCGTCTATTTTCCCCGGCAGGGGACCGCTGCAAACCAGGGTCCCGGAAACAGACGAACCTTCACAGGCAACTACTATTGACCTGTGGCCGGCCTTCGTAAGCGCTGAATCGATCCTCGCCAATACCTGTTCCGCGCCTCCGGCGGTTGCCGGGTGTACCGGAGCAAGTGAGTAGGCTACGCTCAGGACGGTAAATGTCATACCGGACCCTGGATGTTCAGGATCGATAGGGCTTTAGATGCCAGCTCCGACCAGGTTTTTGCGTCCATTCCCCAGCCGAAATTCTCATAGTAGAGCTTTCCGGGGTGCGGAGGCGCTGTGAAATCACACTCCGGGGCTATCCTGAGCACTTCAGCTTTGAGCGGAAAAACGCTTAGAATTTTTGCCTGAGTCCTGAAACAATCGACCATGCGCGCTTTGAGTTCGCGCTGTTCGGGCTGGATTGGCAGGAGCACCCAGGGGGATACACCTCCCGGAATGGGCTGGAAGACGGCCATGGTTCCATCGCTCGCGGCTCGGTAGATGGCGTATTCTATAAGGACAGGGGCATCGCCCGTTGACCTTTTCACCATGTGCACGGCGGCATGTGCTGCAAAGGCGGTCGCATCATGATCGGGGTGCCCTCCCTCATAGGCATGGCAAAAAACCGTCCCCGGCTTGATCTTTTCGATTGCGTCAAAGAATCTGGCAGTCAGCGGAACCAGGTTGCAGGCAGCTTCCTGATCGATAAACCCCGCCTCGAACAGGCGCTCGGTGGGAATTCCGCACAGATCCAGCGCCGCTTCCAACTCTCGGCGGCGCGCCTGCGCGTATTCATTTCGGGTGTCGAAACCGTTTGCCTCGGCATCAATCATATTGAGTGGCGCCCCATCGGTTGCGTGCATTACGAAAACCTCCCGGAGATGGGGCAATTGTGCACCGAGGCCAAGGACCTCGTCATCGGGATGGGCGGCAAATACGAGGAAGGGCGGCGGACAGCCGGGAATTTCCGCCAGCCGGCATAGATGGTCGAGCGGGTTCATTTCCCGCAATCCCGCAGGGTGCTCATACCACCGCTCCCGATAGTAGGGGATATCTTTTGAGCTGTTTTGCGGAAAGAATCTTAATCGCTTCGCGATATCCGTTCAGCGTGCCGACATCGACATAGGCTTCTCCGGCGCACGCCGCCGTTGCGCGTCCGCCCCTGTTCAGCCACTCGTTTACAAGGGTGCCGATGTATTCGTCCCCGCGGCCCTCTTCCCTCCAAATCTCATGAAGTTCGTGCAAGACCCTGCCCGGCATGCCGAACGCGCCCCAAATCCAGTTGGACTCGACCTGGGGGCTTTTCACATTTATCCTCTTAACCCGCTTTTTGGCATCAAACACAACCGAATCGAAAAATTCAGGTCTTTCGACAGGAAAACACAGAAATGAGAGTACGCCCTCATCCAAATTCAAAAGTGCATCGTCGGGGTACCAGACGGTATCGGGAAGGCCGATAATCACCCGCTCTTCGGGGTGAATCAGCGGAAGTGCCTGGAATATGGCGTCACAAAGTCCCGCCGGCTGCTGCTGCACCGCATAACAGATGCTCGCCGCTCCAATCCTGCCCCCGAAATATTCAAAAATGTCCGACTTGGCGGGGGAAATTACGAAGCAGATCTTCTCCACTCCGGCAATCAGCATACGTTCGACCAGATACTCGCTTACTGCCCTTGGGCGCTCAACTCCGCCTTCGATCCTGCTGCCGACGGGCAGCAGTTCTTTCGAGAAAGCCAGAGGCTGTATTCTGCTTCCCGCCCCGGCCGCCGGGATGATTCCCCACATTAGTTTTCTCCTTCTTGTGCGGTGCAACTCCGTTGCTAAACCGGCTCAAAGGCGGGGCACAACAAAAACGGGCTGTTGCCCAAACAACTCCTCAGGCTGTTGCCCAAACAGGTTGCGATGCAAATTCCCCTCCCTTTGACGGGAGGGGTTAGGGGAGGGTGACAAAAAGATCTAAGAATTTCAACCCCCTCCCCCAGCCCCTCCCACCAGTGGAGGGGAGTTCTCCTTCAATTTCGGCCAATTATTTTCCATTCGGGATTTAGCCAACAGCCCCTCCCGACCTTGGCGCTGGTTATGCCGGCATCTACATGGCCGGGACCGAAAGGGCTTTTTCGAGCAACCCCACCATTTCGACGGCCCTCCTCTTTGCCGTATGCTCTGCGATGACCCGGTCTCGGGCTGCCATTGCTATTTGGGCAAGCCTTTTCCTTGGCATCCTTATCGATTCGACCGCCTCCTCCGAGCTATTTGCGATCAGTATCTCGGACCCGGGCGAAAAGAACTCGTCCAGTCCCTCCCAGTTGTCGCTCAAAATCGGTGTTCCGCAGGCAGCCGCTTCGAAAAGGCGGCCCGAGGGGCAATAGCCCATATCGGCCATGGCCCTCCGGGTAACGTTGAGGGTCATGACCGAGGAACAATAGAAAGAGGGGTGATCGTGGGGAGGCACGTGGCGCCGGAAATAGATGTTCTTTGTCCAGGGGAAATCTTCCGGATACATCGAGCCGCCTATCATGAACCGGTAATGAGGAAGTCTTCGAGCGGGTTCTATCAAAAGTTCCCGCAGCCTTTCCTGCCGGTCCTCGGCATAAGTACCGAGATATGACAGGGTTGACTCGTAGCCGGCTGAAACGGGAGAGGGCCGGTGCACCATGGGATCGACGCTTCCATAGAGCGGGGCAACTCGCCTGGCGCCCAGTTTATTTCGCAGCGCTTCGAGCGCGCGTCCTCCGGTGTAGCTGAGGACCAGGTCAAAATCCCGGAATTCGCGCTCACCCACGTAATCCAGCTTTCGTCCTGATTCGAGGTTTTCCATCGTGACCGGCGTATCCAGGTCATAGAAGACACTGAGTTTGACGGCGGAGGAGAGCACCAGTTCAGTGGCGGCTATGCCGTCCGGGCAATAGGAAGTTATTATCCCGGCATCGGCGTCCTGAAGTTGTTTTTGTGCCTCGGCGAGGTTGGATTCCCAATTGCTGTAGAGTTTCAGGTTTATCCCCGGAGGCAGAATCATGTCCCGGTGTTTTGCATAATAAGGCACGTCTTTTTCAAAAAAAATAATCCTGTGGCCAAGCTCGTCCAGCGCTCGACACAGACCACGCCATATTGTGGCATGTCCGTTTCCCCACGATGAACTCACCGTCAAGCCGAAGATAACTATCTTCATTAGAGTTTCCGAATTTTGGTAGGATCTGAAATGAAAAAGAAGTATCTGTTACTCTATTGATCCGAATTTTTCTTTTAGAGACTTGTATAACGATGCTCAGAGGATAAGTACGGTGAAGTAGCCGATAAATACCATGGATAATGTATTTTTGGATCTGGGGAATAATTTTGGAAGACAGCACTGTCCAGGAAGGGGCGGCGTACAGGCGGCCGATGTCCGCGGTTTGCGGCTGGCAGGTTAAATCCGCTGCTCAGTTGAGAGGAAGTGATACTTCAACCTGGCTGTTATTGATGCATGGGCTTTCAATTACGAAGCTCTCCGAACATTCCACTTCAATAGGGCCCATGGCCATTGACCGGCAAAGCCCGATTATCACCATTCCCATGAATGTGCCGACGAATAATCCGAGCAGAAACTGCATAAAAACCTCCGTTTCTGAAATAAGATGCATCAGTTATCTTATCGGCATTTGTCTGGTTCGGGTAAATGGGTAAGAAGTGGTATTGTATTTAGAAAATACACTATTTCTTCTGGTGGGCAGAGAGTACGGTCAGATGAGAAAAGGCTTGCCGGGCCCAACCAGCGGGACGGATAACAGCCCCGCAATTGTTGCCGCCGCATCGGCAAAAGAGGTGCGGGTCCCAAGGGGGCGGCCGGGAGAGAATCCACGCCCCAGGCCGAGAACCGGTACTACTTCGCGCGTGTGGTCAGTCCCGTGATGAGTTGGATCGTTTCCATGATCCGAGGTTACCAGGAGACTGTCGCGCTCACCCATGGCGGCCGTTATTGATGGCAGGGCACGGTCGAATTCTTCCAGTGCCCCCGCAAATCCCGCAACATCACGCCTATGGCCATATTTCATATCGAAGTCGACAAGGTTTACAAACATCAGCCCGGAGAAGTTTTCCTTAAATTCCTCTATCACAACCCTGATTCCATCAGCGTTGTCGTGAGTGTGAATCGAGCGCGTAAGGCCTCGGCCGGCGAAAATATCCTCAATTTTCCCTATCCCTACCACCTCGAGGCCAGAATCGGCTACCGAGTCTAAAATCGTTTTTCCATGGGGCGGAATTGTAAAATCTCGCCTCTGGTCAGTGCGGACGTAGCTTCCCGGCTCACCCGCGAATGGCCTGGCAATAACCCTCGATACCGACCAGGGGCCGGTAAGTACCTCTCTTGCCGAAAGGCACATACGGTAGAGTTCCTCAACCGGGATCGTTTCGATGTGCGCGGCGATCTGGAACACGCTGTCCGCGCTGGTGTAGACAATCGGCCGCCCTGTTGCCCGGTGCAGCGGTCCGAGTTCTTCGATAATCTGGGTGCCAGATGCAGCTTTGTTGCCGATGCATCGCCTGCCGGTGAGCCGCTCGAATTTTTTGATAAGCTCCATGGGAAATCCGCAGGGAAAAGTTGGAGAGGGAACCTCGGTTATGAGCCCGGCAAGTTCCCAATGGCCGGTAGTGGTATCTTTTCCCGCCGATGTTTCTATCATTTTTCCATAGGAGCCTGTCGCCGCGGGAGGGTTTGGGATGAATCCGGGCAGAAGCGCTCCCATTCCCATACTGAGGAGGTTCGGAATATCAAGGCCGTGAATCCTTTCCCATATATGGCCGAGCGTATTTGCTCCCGAGTCGCCGTAATCGGCGGCATCCGGCGCGGGACCTATCCCAACCCCGTCAATTACAATCAGGCACACACGCGGACCGTTCATAAGATCTTTTTCCTCGTCGATATAGATTAATAGCCATGAGGGGAAGTTTTTCGCCGGGAGCATATCTACATTGCATCCAGATCAATATGCTTGCTGCAGGGCAGGTTTTCAAGTGCTTAGGCGGAAGAATCGGGGCAGGCGGGTCTTCCCGGATTATTCGGCGTGGTTGCCGGATTCGTGCATTTGAGCGTGGTTTTCGGATTTGCGGATCAGCTCGATCAGAGGGCTTGCTGCCTTCGAGTTGCTGTAGGTGCGGGGGACGCCTTTGATTTTCGAGAATTCACGAATATTCTTTGGACGCTGGAGGGCCAGGCGCACGAGCGTCTCATTTGTCAGAATCCTGAACGGGGCGCGGTCGCGGCGGCGGGCTTCATTTTCGCGGAAAAGGTAGAGCGCCTCCAACACGCGCTTGCCGGACTGGTCCAGAGACTTTGCCCCGCAAAGGTGCAGAAACCCCCCGGGCCGGAAAGGTTTTTCCTGGAATTCCTGTTGGCAGGCCTTCATGAAAGCTTCAGTCGCCGAGTTCAGGAGATCTTTTTCCTGGAGTTCGGCCGCCAAAAGATGTCTCAGGGGTATGAGAAAATGCGTGTCGTAGCGCGCGTATTCGAGCTGTTCGCGCCTAAGCGGGCGCATTCCCCAATCGTGACGCTGCCATTTCTTGTTGAGGCTTACTCCGAAATTTTCATACAAAATCTTGGCCAGGCCAAGCTGTTTGAAACCGAGTATCTTGGCTGCGATTGCCGTGTCGAAAATATTGCGGACCTGGAATTTGAAATCGCGTTTTAACCCCGCGATGTCATTCGGCGCGGCGTGAAAGATCTTCTCTATTGCCGGATTTGAGAAGATTTCGCCGAGTGCGGCTATACTTTCAATGGCAAGAGGATCTATTACGTAGTCTTCTTCCTCGGTGGATACCTGTATAAGGCAAATTCGGTTATAATACGCATGAAAGCTGTTTGATTCGGTATCTACCGAAATGTGAGCCGTATCTTCAAGTCTCTCTACGAGCGACAAAAGTTCTGTTTCATTTTCGACTACGATCACGGGCTTCAGACTCATGCCTTTCCTGTATCAGCTCCCAACGGAGTAAGTTCTGGAAAAGTGGGGCCAAAATGGGCAGACGCAAAGAGAAAACGAGCGACAATCCCAGACGCCATTCGTCCCGCCAAAGCCCACCTCCCGGATTCTATACCCCCTTTAAGGATTTAGATCAACACCTTGGCACAACTTTTTCCAATGATTCTGATAATTACACTAAACCAATTTCTGAACCGGCAAAGATAAACAAGATCGCCAAAGGGGCCGCAAACGATGACATCCTGTTCGAGCGGGCAATGGCCGGCGTAGATCCTCTGCCCGCGAGGCCGCAAAATAAAATTCCGGGGCGGCCTCCTGAAAAAACTCCCCCGCGCTTTGTGGCAGCAGAAGAGTTGGAGGCCTATACCCGCCTTGTTGACCTGGTTGCGGGTGAGGGGCCATTCGAGCTTTCCTGCTCGGATGAATATATCGACGGCTCCGTCATCGGCATCTCGCCCGAGGTGCTGAAGAAGCTTCGAAGCGGCTACTTCAGCTACCAGGACCATCTCGACCTTCACGGCCTGAACCGGCAGCAGGCCAGGCATGAGACTATAAACTTCATCATGAGCAGTTTCGCGGCCCGCCGGCGGTGCGTATTGATCATCCCCGGGCGGGGACTCAACTCAAAGGATAAAGAACCAATTCTCAAGAATAATCTAATAACATGGCTGATGCGCGCTCCTCTCAAAAAAGTAGTACTGGCGTTTGCCTCAGCCCGGTCCTACGACGGTGGATGGGGCGCCTTTTACGTCCTGCTGCGAAAAAATGAAGGCAAGGCACCGATAATCACCCCCGCGCCCTGAAACTCTTCCAGGAAGCTCTATTTTTGAGGTTTTTATCCGTTTTGCCGACTTATTGGCTGATGAGGCATTGATGATTAAATCTTTACTGTGATGCTAAAAGGTACATGCCGGCCCAGTCCGCTAAAAAAACAGGAGAAAAAGTGCCTGGAAGGATCAGATTTCCCGTTGCATTCCTGCTTCTAGCTTACGTTTTGCTTTGGGCTCCTCTCGCATGGGGGGCGGCCCAAGGCGATGCAATAATCGGCTTCTGGCTAACTCAGGACCACGACGCCATTTTCGAAATCTACAACTGTGGTAAGGAATACTGCGGAAAGATTGCGGGACTGGAAGATCCTGAATATCCGCTGACGGCCAAAGGTGGTCTTGCCGGCCGGCCTCGCATGGATCGCAAAAACCCGGAGCCTGCCTTAAGGAACCGCCCACTGCTCGGCCTTCCCATAATCAACGTCCATTACCAAGGTGAAAATACCTGGTGGGGCACCGTGTACAATCCCGATGACGGAAAAACGTACAAGTGCAAGCTTTCGGTTGCCAAAAACGGCGCTGAGTTGAAGGTCAGGGGTTACCTCGGAGTGGTCCTTTTCGGACAAACCCAGATCTGGACACGCCAGTCGGGAAAGACCAAAATCGGCGGCGCCAAGCCCGCCCAAGAAGGACAGCCTTCAAGCTAGCCGCGCTTTCCCGCCGAGGTCCATCCTCGGGAGAGAGGGCGTAAGAAGGAAAAGGGTAGCCCGGATTAATACCCGCGATGCGAAAATCCATTGCAGGGGCAAATAATCATTTGCCCATTAGTCCCCCACAAAGACCGTTGCCCCTACAATATCTGCGTTTTCAACGTGATTTGGTATTAGAATGGTGGGAAACCTTCGGGCGAGAGCATGAGGATAGCCCGAATTTATATCCAGGCGATGCGAAAATCCATTGTAGGGGCAAATAATCATTTGCCCCTACAAACACCATTTGCCCCCACCAAATATTTTCCCAGGCAGGCAAATGAGCTTGGGGAGCCCCGATTCATATTACGGCGATGCGAAAAACCCATTGTAGGGGCAAATGATCATTTGCCCTTACGAATATCATTTGCCCCCACAATATTTGTCCCCGAGCAATTATCGACCCCACCGTTCGTCCCAACGATGATAATACTCAGGTTTAATTCAGATGCCCGCAGGGGCGCCTGCGTTCGCTACGGCCCCACATAGAAGGAAAAACCCGGGAATCCGAACCCGACCGACGGCCCGGGAGCATAATAGGGATCATATGGCCTGTAATAACCATAGGGGCTGTAATATGGGCTGTAATAAGGGTTGTAGTAGCCGTAGTAGTAGGGTCTGACATAGGGCCGATAATAACGGCGATGCCCCGTCCACGCAAAGGACGGCGCCGCGGTCATGAGAACGGCAATGGCCGAAATCATGAAAAATAAAAATTTGATCTTTCGAGTTAGCCTCATTTGCTTACCTCCGGTATATCCAATATTCCCCATATTCCAGGGCATAACGACTGCTCTTTACGAGAGACGATCAGAGCGCGGAAATTGTTGACGCAAAACAGGAAATTATCTCATCGGATATTATCTGGCATTCCATATTTCACATCCAGCACTTCCTAACATCTTGTGATCTCTCTATATTCTAATTATATCCCGTTGCATTGCGATGTAATGCCGATTAACAAAACTTTACCTACCCATGAAGGGTAGCTACCAATCGGCCTGTTCCCGAAGAACTGGAGACCTTTGGTCGATCATGCCTCGCTCAGGAGGGTTTGTTGCCTAAATAGTTTTTCGAAAAATGCTAGGCAAAATTAGATGGCATGAACCTGATGAACGTCGAAGCTGAGATCCGATAGATCATGCAGCGGGTTTGGGCAACAGCCACAGGAGACCGCCAACATAACGACGGTAAAAACCCGAGCTAATCAGGACTTACAGTAGCCCCAATAAGAGTCACGGATGCCCTGGCATTGTTCACTTAGGGAGGATTTTTCGGTGGGGATCTTACTTATTTACCCGCGGAACTGGAATTGCCCATCGCACCAGGGTCTCTCCCGCAGTCCTGGCAGGATCTCCAGATCGTTGGGAATCCTGGATAACGTGGCGTTTTCAGCATGCCTGCGAAGGAGGATGGAGGCTTCTTGTTAGGGCGGCAGACAGGGAGGCCTGCCGCCACATAGTTCAATTCGAGTCTATGAGCCTAATCGCCCACAACCTTCTTATGGAAACGATACCCCTGATAGCTGAACAAGGCCCCATCCGAGGTGATTTCCTCCACCTTGAGACCCGGAGAAACTTCCTGGCCCTCAGCAAGCTTCCAGCTATTTACAGTAATCGATCTTTTTTCAGCAATTTTCGAATAAACGAGCATCGTCATCGCAATTGGAATTGATTCCCTGATTTGAACGGGCAGCTGGCTATAGCTCAGAAGCTCCCCGGTGGCAGGTGGGGCTCCCGGGGCATGAATGGCCGGGGTTAGGCCCGGAGCCGCCGGACCCGAGGCAACAGCGCCTTTTTTCAAGGTGGGACGGGCAGGCTCGGAATTTGCCTCCATTTGCATCTTGATCTTTGCATCTTTAATAAGGTTTGGGTTGTATCGCCGGATTGCCGACCGAGAACGCGGGCCGCCAGGCATGGACGCAATCGCTGAATCAAAGGCCGCCTTTGCCCATTCATCCTGGACCTCGGAAGCCGATGGCGAATTTGTCAGGACCGTGGCATTGCCGCCACCTGCCCGGCCCGCGTAACCGCGGGCAGGTGAAAGGAAAATGCCGGCAGCAAGAAGGCCGGCCAGTGCAACAAGGCCGGTGCGGACCTTGATTCCGGCCCGCACCTCCCCTAAAATCACCTTCCGGCTTGTTGCATTCCCGGATTTTTCTAATGCAAAGCGCGACATGAATAATCCAGTATTCTCCATCCAAGGCAACCTGGCTATTGGCTTTTCTCCGGCTCCAATGTTCCGGGCTGATGGATCGAGACTAATTCCAGGTCGAATATCAATGTAGCGTTTGGGCCGACTTTGGCCGGTCCTCCCCTTTCACCATAGGCCAGCTCGGGAGGAACCACCACCTCCCACTTGGACCCGATCGGCATGAGCAGCAAAGCTTCCCTCAGGCCTCGAATGATTCCTCCGTCCATCTTGAACTTGTTCGGTTCTCCACGTTTATAGGAGCTGTCAAATTCATTCCCGTCGATGAATTTACCTGTATAGTTACATACCACTGTATCAGCTTCGGTCGGTTTATTTCCTTCACCGGCCTTGAGTATTTTGTACTGCAGTCCGCTGGGCAGGGTAACTACTCCTTCTTTCTTCTGGTTTTCGTCCCGGAAGGCATCCCCCTGCTTCTTGTTGCCCTGTGCCGCCAATTTTGTCTTTTCGGCAAGTTTTAGCTTAATCTCAGTCTGATAATCGGCGATGACCTGGCGGATTTCTTCATCGCTCATGAGTGCCTTACGCTCTGAGAAACCGTCCTTCAGACCCTTTGCCATTGTATCAACACTGACCTGTACTCCCAGTTTTTTCATATTTCTAGCTATATCTACTCCGATGGCATAGTCCAGCTTTTCCTTGGGCGTTTTCAGTTCGGATTTTTCAGCGGCGTTCACGGGCAGCGCAATGAGCAAAACGCCAAGCAGGACCGATAACTTCAACTTCATTGTTTCTCCTTTCGAAACCTCTGATTGATCATGGACATGGCCGGAGATTCATCCCCGGCCATGCTCGGGTTCCTTGTCAGGCTCCGGGGACGTTCAAACCCGGAGAAAGCGGCTGCCGACGCCGCCCCGCTTACGGCGAAGCGGCGTCGAGGTTCTTACCAGGCGTTCAGGATAACCGCGCGCTGCATATTATTATCCCTGTGGCCAAAAGCCATCGTTCCCCATACCAACTCTTGGCCGAAGTCGGTAAACAGGTTCATGACCGTGGTCGCCGGTGCCTGGCCGGTAAGCGGATCCAAATTCTGGAACTCGGCGGTGGTGGCAAAAGGCTGAGTAGGGTCGAGCAGGCGAGTGCTATGCCATACCCCGCCCATGGTGTCCGGAGTCGGGGGAATTTTCGCCCTTACCGCAACGAAGGTGGTCTCGAGCATATTCATCTTTATGGTGTCCTTCCACCCATGCTCATTGAGGTCGGGTCCAAATATGGTATTGTCCCATACAGCCCTGTCTATCAACTGCATTTCCAGACCCTCGATATGAATTGGATGTGTCTCGATACCGTTGTGTGCGATCTTCCAGATCTGTACTTCACCGGGATAGATCGTCTCGGATGCCGGATCATTGTAGTTGAACGGGATAGTCGTTTGAACCATGAGCGAGGTGAACGGGATCTCCGTTCCGATCTGGAATGAAGCTCGCCCGTATAGATCCATTTCCTCGACTATGGCCTTCTCATAGGTTGGGAGACTGACTGCTTCGCCGGGAGAGGCGGTAACCAGCACCGAACCGTTGTAGGGTAAGTACAAGAAGCTCGATCCGGCCGTGAAATCAAAGGTGGGGAGCAAGTTCGTACCAACATGGAGATTGGGGTAATTATCGGTCCAACTGGTATTGTAAGCAGCATTGTAGGCCGAATGTGCAACTATGGGTTTCTCCTGTGAGTTGGCATAAGCTACAGGGATCGCCCTCTGCAGCGACGGCAGGTCGAATGCCGTTGCGGGAGTTGAGTTGGAAACGCGGAATTGCATAATGGTTCTTGTATTCGGTCCATATCCCGGCGTGGTGGTCGGCGCGCCACCGGTGGAGGTCTGGTCCGGATTGCCCGTATAATAATCGTAGCGCGTGTCGAAGCCTGCATCAGGAGAAGGAGCATCGTTATAGAGAATCAGCCTGGAACCTGCGGGTACCTGGGAAAAATCGACGACGACATCGGCCCGCTCGCCAGGTCCCAGGTAAAGTGCATGGGTGAGGACATTCAGGGTCGTCAGGATTCTGCGGAAATATTCATACCCTACGGGCTGATTCGGGATCACCTGCGCCACGGGCATGATGCCGCCGTCATTGCCGATCTGGATCATATTGGGGCCGGCTGTACTCGGATCGGGTACACCGCCGGCTCTTCCGTCAATAGGCCAGTTCGCATTTGAGGTGAAATTCACAGCCAGCATCTTGTTAGGTTTACTCGATGAGATCTTCACAAATTTTCCGGAGGCGTACTTCCAGAGTCCAGTGCTGCCGTAGTCGCAGTACAGGCCCGATCCCGCGACCATGTTGTCTGGCAGCTTGGTATCAATCTGGGTCCAACTGGTGTTGTCGTACCGCCAGAGCCCCGCTCCCCCGAACTGGACGTATAGATCCGTTCCCCAGCTCGAAGCGGCCATCTTGCCGGCGGGGTTGGTGGAAATGTTTGTCCACGAAGTTCCGTCATATTTATGAATCCCGGAGCCGCCAAAACTTGCATAAAAGGCCGCACTCGATGCGACCATATCCTGCGGTGAGTTGGCGTTGATCTGGCTGAAAGTGGTCCCGTCGTATTTCCAGAGTCCCCAAGCGCCGAAATCCACATAGAGATTTGTGCCGGAGGCCATCATCTTCGTCGGAGAATTGGAGGAGATCAGGCTCCAGCTGGTGCCATCGTAGCTGTAGATCCCGTAGCCGGGGTAGTAGGCGTAGAGCGCTGAACTCGATGCGACCATATCCGAGGGCAGGTTGGCGTTGATCTGGGTAAAACTCATCCCGTCCCATTTCCAGAGTCCCCAAGCACCAAAATCCACAAACAAGAGACTGTCAGAAGCAACCATCCTGGATGGTTTGGTGCTCGATATCTTGGTCCAGGTAACGCCGTCATCCTGCCAGACGCCATTGGCCCCCATATC
Organism: Desulfarculales bacterium UBA702; assembly: GCA_002298165.1. GTDB lineage: Bacteria > Desulfobacterota > Syntrophobacteria > Syntrophobacterales > Syntrophobacteraceae > SbD1. The sequence goes on along the minus strand of DBMI01000018.1, from coordinate 16,128 downwards.
AACAAAAAGGCTCGCGAGGCCGGCCGAATATACCATGTCCGTGGGGCTGCGGCTGTCGAGTGCTGACCAGCTTCCATTGTAGAGCTGAATTCCACTGCCCAGGTCGGCGGCTAACTCGTTGGCGTTCCGGGGGTTAGCTGCGGTCATTTTCACTTCCGTACCATCTTTACCGACATCTGGGTCGGCATAGAAGAGGCTGAGATTTAGAAACCGGTCGTTTGAGGCGTTGAGAATCCGGAACCTGTATGCTTTCCGGTCTACATTGAGATAAGGGTAGGCTGTGCCGTTGACCAGGGGTGTATCCATGAAAGATTCCGGCACAACGGAGGTCCAGGATTGATATATGCCGGCCTTGTCCGCGGCCACCGGGAAAATGGGCCAGAACCAGGGGCCGTAGTCCCATCTTCCGAAATCATTAGCCCCGGTGAGGTTCGGGTTCGCCGGCCACTGGTTGGTTTCATAGACATGGGGGAACCACAGATCGTTTATATTACCCCACTTTGTAAGATCCCACCTGGCATCCTGGATACTGATATCCTGTGGGACAAAGGTTTTGTCTTGGATAATGAGGGGGATTTGGGTAGAGGGTATAACACCGGAATCGACAAGCCCCTTCTCGACCGAGTCCGAAACCACATAAGGTGCAAGCTCGCCGGCATAAACATTGAGTCGGCTAATCCCGATCGTCTGATCGTGATAGAAAAGCATTCTGGCGGTCTGGGCATTGGGAAAATAGAACGTCATTGCCCCCGGACCGGGATCGTTGGTCGCATTTGCATTCGGCGGAAACAAAGAAGCGCCGGGGATTACCTGGTGGGTTGTCGCGTCAAACCACATATCGGGAACGTTTTTAACCGCGGCCCCCTTTGGAAACTGTGTCGGGCCTTCCCAAAGCGAGGCAGTCCACTGATGTGGCAGTCCTGCGCTGAACCACGGGGTAAACCCCCCATGAAGGGTGAGTCCCGCGCGATTCTCGGGATAACTTGCGCATGTCGCTCCAATCGCCAGCGGATCGCAAGGAAGCCCGGCGTTGTCCAGAGGCCCCATTCCAGCCCCGAGGAGCGTTGTGTCAACCGGCAGGATATGGCTGCCGCCGGGAAGCTTGTTCGTAAATGTAATGCGTACCGGCCGGTCCTTTTGAGCCTGGATCATTGGTCCGAGATAATGAGGCGTGGACAGGTCGGAATTGCCGGTATTCGACTGCATATATCCGCGAAGCAGGGTACCGCCCCATGCACTCGTACTGGTTGGGTACCCTCGCACCGCCGGAAAACTCGAGTGCATCTGCTCTCTGTACTGCACCAGGGCTATTTCATAGTAGTCGCACCCGGGATAGGTGGTGGTGTCGGGAACTGCGACCGGGATGTACTGCCCGAGGTTGTTTGCATTTGCCGATCCAACACCCGGAAGCGAATCCACGAATTTCTGGATTATCGGGCTGTTAGCATAAAAAGTCCCTCCGCTTGGAGTTGCGGCCGCACCTGCCGCAGTAGTCCCCGGCCCCGCCCAGGCGAGATCGAGTGCCGGCGGAATCGAAGCAACCGCCAGTGCCAACCCCATTATGAGGATGAAGAATCTTCGCTTATTCATGACTTGTCTCCTTGAGTTTTGCTGCTAAAGAGAACTTGAATATCTCCTTTGGGGGTGAGGACCGGGGTTCACCGCATCCCTTCCAGGAAGGCGGTGGCCCCCGGCGCGGTGCCTACCGGTTGTAAATCATCGGGCGCATCATATCGTTTTCTTCATGCCCCAACAGATGGCAGTGCCACACATATTCCCATGCGAAGTTGGTCATAACGTTCGACACGGGAACCGCCGGCGCCTGGCCTGTCGCTGGATCGAGTTGGCTGAACTGCGCAGTCGTATTCACCAGATTCGACGGGTCCAGAAGACGAGAGCTGGCCGGCACCGCGAACGGCACAGTAAACTCGAGAAGGCTTGGCGCATGCACCGCAACAATGGTGTCTTCCAGCGGGTTGATCTTCACTGTTTCTTTCCAGCCCTCTTCGTGGGGTCCGGGCGGTTTGATGGTCCCGTCCCAGCCGACCCTGTCGATCAACTGTACGTCGAAGAGGTGGAAATGGATGGCGTGAGTATCGACTCCATTATGAACGATCTTCCATATCTGGACCTCGTCGGGAGCGAAAGTCTCCGTCGCCGGGTCTATGTACTTGAAGGGAACGGTTGTCTGGACCAAAACGCTGGTAAAAGGCATTTCGACCCCGAGCTGCGCATTCATGCGCCCGTAATCGTCAAAATCTTCGACTATGGCCTTGCTTATGACAGGAATGCTTACGGTGCTGCCCGCCGCGGCAGCTACAAGGGTTGCGGGCGCCAGCCTGTCAGGCGCATACTGGAAAGCCTTGCCGGCAGCGAATGTAAAGTTTGGATTCACTGACGAACCAGCATTCAGTGGTGCAAACTGGTCGAGGTAGGTAGTCTTGAATGCTTTGTTGTAAACCGATTGTCCAACGATCGGCTGTGCCTGAGAAGTCGAATAAGCGGTCGGCCAGGCGGTTTGGAGAGCAGTCAGGTTGAACTTCGGGGCAGCGGCGGTGTTGGAAACCCGGAACTGCATGATTGTCCGGGTATTCGGACCGTAGCCGGCAAGGGTCGAAGGCGCACCTCCGGAGGCTGTCTGATCGGGATTGCCCGTATAGTAATCCAGACGCGTGTCGAAGCCCGGAACCGGCGCAGGAGAATCATTATACAAAATCAGCTTGGAGCCGGCCGGAACCTGCGAAAAATCAACGATCACATCGGCTCGCTCGGCCGGACCGAGAAAAATCGTATGGCTGATGACGTTGAGAACGGTTGCGCTTCTGCGGTTGTAATCATAGTCGATGGGCCGGTTTGTCAAGTTTACCGGATTAGGCACGAATCCGCTTTCATTGCCGATAAGTATCAAATCTGGTCCCGCCGTATTGGGATCGGGTACGCCTCCGGCCCTTCCATCTATAGGCCAGCCGGCATGCGCAACGAAGTTTACGGGCTGCAGCTTCAAAGGCTGTGAGGAAGAGATTTGTGACCAAATGCCTGTGGTGGTGTATTTCCAGGTGCCCAGATTGTCGTAGGCGCAGTAGAGGCCCGTGCTCGAAGCCGCCATGCTGGTAGGCGTATTCGTCGGATCGATCTGGGTCCAGTTCGTGCCATCGTAGTGCCAGAGGCCCCACTTGCCAAATGTCGCATAGAGCTCGTCGCTGCTATCGGATGCGGTCATACTGCCGACGGGATTAGCAGAAATGTTCGTCCAGGTCGTGCCGTCATATTTGTACAAGCCCCAATTACCATGGTCCGCGTAAAGAGCTGTACTGGATCCAACCATGTTCAGAGGAGTGTTTGAATCAATCTGGGTAAATGTGGTGCCGTCATGTTTCCACACCCCGTACCCGGGGAAGGTGGCATAGAGATTGGCGCCGGCGCCCAGCATTTTAGTCGCCGGATTGGGCGACACGTTTGTCCAGGAAACTCCGTCATATTTATATATGCCCCAGCCTGCATACTGGGCATAAACGCCTGTGGTAGTTGCGACAATATCATCGGGCGTGTTGGTATCGATTTGCTTGAATGTCTTGCCGTCCCATTCCCATACTCCCCAGGCGCCGAACAGTACGTAAAGCTTGGAACTGGTCGCAGTCATCTTGGTGACGGGGGTTGAAGAGATCTGTGTCCAGACCGCCCCGTCGTGCGACCAGAGACCGTCGGCTCCCAAATCGACGTAGAGGGTGGAGATCCCGTGCGAGTAAATCATGTTCTGCACCGTCCGGTTATCGATCGAGGTCCAGTAACCGCTATAGAGCGAGGTCCCCTGGCCCATGTCGGCGGCCAAATCAGCCTGGATGAACGAGTTGGCCGCGACCATCCTGACTTCCGTGCCATTCGGGTCGTTCGGATCGACGTAATACATTTGGAGGTTTAAAAACCGGTCGTTGCAGGCATTGAGAATTCTGAAGCGATAAGCCTTGCGGTCGACGTTCAGGTATGGATAAGCCGTGCCGTTTACTATGAGGGTATCTCCGAAAGCTTCCGGTACCGTCGAGTCATTGGCGGTGTAGACGCCCATCTTGGCCGCCGGAATCTGGAAAATAGGCCAGGTATATGGACCGTAATCCCACCTGCCAAAGGGGTTGGTTCCACTGCCGTCGGGGTTGCCGGGCCACTGGTTGATTTCATAGACATGCGGAAGCCAGAGACTGCCCCATCCACCCCACTTGGCGGTATCCCACTTGGCATCCTGCACCGCAATGTCTTTGGGGACAAAAGTCCTGTCCTGGATGACAAGAGGAACCTCGGCGGCACCCGAGGGGATGAGGCCGCCCGTAATCAGGGTAGTTTCGGCCGGATCACGGATGATATAGGGGGCTGCAATACCGCCATACACGTTGAGCCGTGTTATGCCCCAAGCGTGGTCGTGGTAGAACAGGAGCCTTGCGCTTTGCTGGTTGGATAAGAAGTATGTCAGTTCCCCCGCGCCGGTGGCCGGCATATCCGGTACGTCCTGCGCGCTGACACCTTTTAGAAAAGGAGTGGTTTCCCCTGCCGGTACAGTCCACTGATGGGGTGTTCCGTCACTGATCCAGGGTGTGCGCCCGCCGTGAAGGTGGATGGTGGACCGGTTTTCGGTGTAGTTCGCGCAGGTCGCCCCTACCGCCATGGGGTCGCAGGCAGCGCCCCCTGCGTCGAGTGGACCCATGCCGGCTCCCATCAATCTCTGATCCACCGGAATCATCAGGTTTCCAGCGGCACCGAGGGGCAGTCGGTTGGTGAACTTGATTCGAACCGGTGTGTTCCTGTTGGCTACGATCGCCGGTCCCAGGTAATGCGGCTCAAGAACGGGGGTGCCGCCATTCTCCTGGATGTAGCCACGGAGCTTTGTGCCGCCCGTTGCAGTCGGACTGTTCTTGGCCCCTACTACAGGGGGAAGATCGGAGTGCATCTGCTCCCTGTATTCATAGAGTCCAATTTCATAATAGTCCCCCCCGAGCATAGCTCCGGGGGTGGCCACCGGGATAAACTGACCGAGGTTATTGGCCCCTGTTGGTCCCAAACCCGGCAGAGAATCCACGAACTTCCTGAGAATCGGGCTGTTGGCGAAAAAGGTGCCTCCGCTCGGAGTCGCCAGGGCAGCCGTCGCACCGGTGCCGGGCCCTGCGTCGGCAGGATCGATTCCAAGTGGAATGGCCGCAAAGAGGAGCGCCAGCCCCATGATCAAAAGTAAAAATCCTCGCTTGTTCATTTGTTGTCCTCCATTCCGGGATTGGTGAAGACCCAGAGGTCTGAATTTGTATCCCTTAAAAACTGCAAAATCGCTTACTCCAATATGACCTCTTGGAATTGTGACTTTGTTCAAGTGGATCAATCGCCGCTGCCTGTGAGTCTGTTATAAGTGATTGCCGGGGAGCACTCGGTTCGGAACCCGGAAGAACGCGGGCCGCCTTCGCGGTCCAAAAAACATGCATTCTACCAGACAGGGCAAATCACAAGCGCTTCAGATCCAATGTTTTGCCCTACCTGAGTCATTGGATTTGGCCCGATGTGTCGGGGCCGCTTTGATTTTGCCGAAACTGTCGAGTGCTCCATTGTTGGAGTGATATTGTCAGTAAACTTGCGTATGGATGTAATGCTATCCTCGAATATTTAAAATGGGTGAAACACTATATTTTGCTCTGCGTAAACACCCCATGGACGTGCAGAATGGGGTCGCGTGTAGGTTCGTTTAGGGACAGGAAAGGCAACCCGGTATTGAGAATGTTTATTGTTAAAGAATTCCTATTGGACGGGAAGCACTCGAATTTATCCTGTCGTCGGCTAATCCCGGCTGCGGATGCAGTACTGACCGGCTTTTGACCGCTTACCCGATATGAATTTTCTTTTCGTTATGAATCGTGAATTGGATGCAACTAGATGAAATACGGTGTACTATTTAGAACGATCTGAAATAACGGATTACTCCCTGAAAGGCAAGATAAAAAAGATCTGGTTTCCGCAGTTCCCGGGCTCGATGCCTACGGTCCCGCCATGAATTTCCACCACGTTTTTCACAAAATGAAGGCCATGGCCGGTTCCGCTTTCCACCGTCCGGCCGGCCCGGTAGCCTTCCTCGAATATCTTGGCTGATTCTTCAGTGCTTAGCGGCGTGCCGCTCGTGAAAAAATTGAATCGGACGGCCGGTTTATCCTCGCCGAAGAAATCCTTGATAATCTGGCGGTTGATGGAGAAAAGTTTTATCTTGTTTCCGCAACGCTCCGGCGGTTCATTTGTGTATTTCAGGGCATTTGAGAAGAAGTTGTCGAAAACCTGCGAAATCAGCCCCTTATCGACAAAAAGGGTAACCTGTTCATCAGGTACATTTTCGAGCCCATACTCAACCTTTATTCCCCGCTTTGCAAACTGTTGCGAGTAGCGCTCCAGCAGCGGCTCGATTATCTCAGTGCGGAAGTTGGCCGACTGCTTTCTAAGGACGTAAGTCCCTTTCTGGAAATGATCTTTTCGAAAAAGGGTTTCGAGAAAAAGGCTTGTGTGTTCGTAGTGCTTGGATAATGAGTAGTATTCGCTTCGCAGGCCCGAATTCATTTCATCGAGCGTCTTTGCCGCCGAACGAAGCGAATCGGAAACGTCCTCGCAGGTAAGGCCCGAGGTATTCGAAATTTCGCTGATAATCTTTTCTATTTCCTCGTAGCTGCGGGTCATCTTTTTGAGGCGAATAAGGAAGAGCCTGTAATAGAGATTGGGGGATATGACATTATGCTCAATGTCAGCCACCAGTTGGTTTATAAATTTGATGTGCTCGATATTCTGCTCGACCAGCAGTTTCTGGTGGAGATTGTATCCGATCCTGTTGGTGAATTTTTCCAGGAAGAAATGCTTGCGCTCGTCCAGATCGGTCTCGGAAAATATCTGAAAAACACCCAGTATCCGGCTCTGGCCGAGAAATGGGAGCGCGTCGGCCAGGGCCGCATTTCCCCTGATCGGAAAAAGCCATGAGCCATCAGCCTTAACCGGTTCGTTGACAAGGCCGACATCATGTTTGTCCCGCTGCTCGGGTGGTACGATCCCGCCGCTGCTCGTACATACCAGCTCCAGGCGAGACCTTTTGGGATTGATTATATAGAGGTTGCTATCGAGTCCGAAAAATTCCTTCGGAACAGCCACACAGACCTGGAACATGCTCTCGATTGTGGTAAATTCCTGCGCCAGGTCGAAAAAGGTCGCAAAGGCCTCCTCCTGCGAGCGCTCGAAATTGTAGCGCTTATAGCTCTCCTTCTTTTCCCTGACCCTGCGGTATATGTTTTCGAACATCTCGGGGGTAGTGGAACCTGATTCGGGCGGGCTATTGCCGCCGCTGATTGTCTTTTCGTTCTCGGCCATGTAACCTCCGGACGGAAAGCGTGCGTTCTGTCCACGAAACCCATGCGACCAATTTATTTAGCGGTGAATAGAATTTAGCAATAATTCGGGTTCGTAACAAGCATATAGGGGAAGGATTTTAAAATCACCGGATTGGCCGGCAGATGCGGAGAAGTCTCCGGGAGACCTTCGGTCGAGAGTAGAGGAGTTGGCATCGTGAACCTTGCTCTTCACGACCCAGTTGTAATGCCTGGCTATTTGGGGAACCGGTAAACGAAAGTAATATCCGCGCGTTCGTTGGTCCCCGACGCAATGGAACGGACATTTACCGTATAGTAGTAGCAGCCATTAGGATGGCAGAGGTCGCTGGGATTCGGAGGAGCGACAGGCGCAGTCTCCGTGGTGTCGACAATTTTCAAGTAAACGGTGCAGTTGGAAAGCGTCATCGTTACATCGGGAGATATGGTCGGATCCGCACAGGTTGCCGTTGGACTGGGGCAGTTCGTCGGGTCGGGATTGGGAGATTGATCCGGGCATACCGCGGTCGTCCAAGACGATTTCGGATTATACATCTTTTGGTCGACGCAGGCGACATTCGAAGCATTTGATGCGCCAATCTGGTTCGGAGGATTTGCAGTGCCGTTTTGGATCATGAACAGGAACATGTCGGTTCCCGCTTTGCCGGCGTCGAGGGCGGTCGTGTAGCCCTGCTCAAGCGCGGCAAGTTTCGTCTCTGCCGTTACCAGCCTGAGGAGCATCGCCACCACCCCGAATCCCAGCACAAGGAGCATCAGTGTGCTGAGCAGGGCCAGACCTTTTTCATTGCGAAGCGCACGCATCTTCTTGCCGCCCTGGTTCACGGGCCCTCCCACTTCTTCAGATTCATGGGTTTAATCGCTAATTGCAGCACTTTCCACCGGTAGCGCGCGTAATCAGAATTGACGCTCGGGTCAAAGGTCTTGAGCGCGGGGGTTCCGGTGAGCGCGGAGGTGCTCAAGGTTGTGAAATTATTCGTTGGCCAGCTATAGCTGTTATCAAGGCTTGCGGCGATTTCCTGGTCCCCGAGGTTCAATAAGCCGGAGAACCTGAAATCAGGGGTCCTGCCCGAATCTCTAACCCCTTCATGGTACAGGATGAAGATCCTGACCTCGCGCACCTTGGTCCGGACGTCCTTTGCGTTAGCCGGAGTGGTTTGCACCCAGCCCCGGTCGTCCACTGCCTGGTCACCATCGTTATCCAAACCGAAGGCCACCTGGAAATCCATCACGCAGTCGACAAGCGGCGTCGCGGTTTGAAGCCCATTAACATTACTTACAACACTTCGGTAAAGCGTATAGGTATTTGGAGCGCAAACATTGGCATTTGTAACGGTGTCGAGATAATAGTCCACGCGGTTAAAAGGCATCCTGTGGGCGACAGCGCTGGAATCCAGGCCGTAGACGAAATAGATATCAGAGTCGAGCATTCCTCCGGGTACAATATCAGTGGCATCTGTATAGTAATCCTTGCCCGAGGGATTAAAAGAATAGCAGGTAAACGTTCCGCTCAAATCGGGAAAGAGGGCGCCTAAACGATCGAGCACTATGAATCTGTCTCCCGCCACAAAATCGTTTGTACCCCACTGCTTCACTTTGGGAACGCCGGCTACCCTGCTTACCATCGACCACTTTCTTGCAGTGCCATTAATGCTGGCCAGCATCGACTTGATGGATAGCACATCCGAGTTGTTGCGCCCCCCATTGTTAAGGATCGCGAGCGGCCGCGGCGCAACCGAAGGTCCTCCTGTCGGGCCGCAGTCGTTCAGTTGTGTCGGCAGGTAGCCGGTGGGAAGTACTCCCGAGGCGGGATCGACCGCTTCCGTATATAACGCGTTCGCGTTTATGGTAGAGGGTATCCCGTACCCGGCCATCTGGATGTCATATCGCAGAAGATCGAGCCCGGTAATATCAGAGATATAGCTCTCGGATATTTTGCTCTGGGTCTTGTAGCTCTTCAACATCTTCAAATAGGCCCCTGTAGCCACGGCCGTAACGATCAAGATGATCGAAAGGCTGACCATCAGCTCAACAAGCGTCATGCCTTCCTGCCTTCTCATTTTCCCGCTTCCCTTACAATAGTCTGAATCCTGTAGCGATGGTCGCTGCCCTTCAGGGTCCAATGAACATCTATGGTGAGTTGGGTCATATTCTGGTTGGTCATGGAAGAGGTTGTCGCGATCCTGCTCGTATTTACGGTAAACGAAGCATTGGTCTTCCTGATCTGCCTTTGGACAGTTTGGGTACCGGCAATTCCAGCCAGATCGGCATATGGCATGTTCCTCGCCATTTCGGTTTGTTCCTGTGCGATTTTAACAGCTTCCGTGCGCAGGGAACTTCCATAATTGCTGTCGAGGGCCGCCTTGACGCCGACAAGAGACCCCAGCAGCCCGACAGCCAGAATAACCATCGAGATCATCACCTCGACCAGCGTAAAGCCTTTTTCACTGTGGTGTGCAGGTAGCGCCATTCATTTTCCCCGTAACTATTCTCGTGCTTGAAACAATTACGCAGTCGGTCGCGGCACCACTATTGTTCGCGATGCTGAAAGTGACCGTGGATGCCGGATGGTTTTCAAATCCCCTGCCATCGAAACTGATCCTGGTGGAATCCAGTGCGGCGGAAGATACGGTGAGGGAGGGACTCACAGTCACAACCGGTTGTGCGGGGACGTTCACATCACCGACAATATCATCATCGAGAGGGCTGCTTGAGTCTATTACCAACTGGTAAGAGTCCATGCTTGTGACGGAACCCGTCCATACTATCCCCGTTACAATCTTTCTTCCGTACGCGGTCATCCGGGCAACCTGAAGAGTATTATACAGGCTCAGCATCTGGCCTTCGGTGTCATGTTTCTTTTTCCAGTTCGAATATGAAGGGGCCCCCCACGCCAGCAAAAGTACAATCAGCGATACAACGACCATGACTTCGACCAGAGTGAATCCGTTCTTGCTTTTCATTTCTCCATCCAGTGAATGACGGCGCCGGCTTTTGCCGTGCTCGAGGGCGCAACAAAGGGAACCGGACTCTCAGGCGGCATACCGGCCCTCCAGTCGGTCGTCCTGGTATCCCCGATGTCCGCGCCCGTGCTCGGACCGGTGAATGCGCTTGACGGACTGAACTGAAAAATAGCTCCGGTCGAAGTCTGGAGGTAAAGTGTCCCGGAATGGTCCGTGATTTCAAATCCGGTACAGGAGGTATCTACAAGAGTACCGCCGGTGGCGCAGTTAAGTCCCCACATCCGTGACCTGCCCCCGAACCCGCAGGCCTGCGATGTCGGTTCGGCCGAAGTAAAGAATACTTCATTCAAGCTGGTCATCGTTGGGTCGGTTATTATTCTCTCCTTTAGATAGCTCTCTTCCGCATCGTCCAGGTAAATTTGCCAGGCGGCCTTGCCTATCTGGGCGACGTCGCTCAGGTTCCCGCATACCTTGGTAATACTGTTCTGGTTCATAAAGTTCATGCCGCCGCAATGTTTGGTGGTGTTTGGATAGCCGGGGGCGGTTGTATCCAGATCGTACTCATCGCAGAGGAAGGGAGTCCCGAAAATGAAGTTCTTTCCGGCTGAACCCGCCCCGGAAGGACCGTAGTTATCCAGCGGAAAAAAATACCTGCCTGTTCCACCATACATGTACCAGGTGTTGAAACATTTCATTGCCTCTATTTTGGCGGTTATCGGCAATTGGGCGATGTTGTTGAAATTGCTGACATCATAGCCCCAGTAAGCCGGCTGTTGAGCAAGCGATGCATCGAGATTGTTGGTGTTTATCTTCGCTATTCCGCCTTTCCATGCACCCGTCTTTCCGCTTGGGGAATAACCGTAGCCAAAAAGTACGAAATCCGTATAGCCGTCAGCATTCACATCGACCCCATTGGTAAACAGCCTGCCACCGAATCCCTGCTGGGCTGAATTGCCGAAGTCGTCAACATGGACGCTGCTGATTTTCAGGTCGGAATCCAGGCTCAACACCATCGCCCTGACTGACTGGGTCGATGTCCCATCCTCAGGGTCAGTTGGACCGGATGCGAACATCACGTAGTACTTGCTGCCGGATTTCGGACTGGTTGTCGCCCATTTGCGAATGACCGCGGGTCCCGAGTAGGAGAAGCCCAGCATAGGATGACTAAACTCCCAAAGAAGCTGCGGGTTCTCGACATCCGTTATGTCAAGGGCGAAATACGAGGAAAGCCCTACACAGGATGGGGGATTGTAGCAGGTGGAAGTATTGGCGCATGAAACTGGAGAGCAGGTATCGGCAGGCGCGCCCAGATTAATGAGATTGGTAGCAGAGCAGGTCGAATAGGGAGATGTTTTACAGTCCGAGTTCTGGGTGCAGGTATCTCCGTTCGTTTTGCCCGTTGAATCGAGGCATTGCCGGCTGGTGATTGCAGCCGCCCCTCCCATTCTCATGCCGCCGATCAGGACGGTCCTGGTGTCCGTGCCCGATGGTCCCGCATTCATATACGCGATGTAAGGGGTGAGGTCGGTGAAATAGAGATGGCATGTACTGGGTTTTGCAAGGCACCTGAGATAGGGAAGGCTGTTCTTCGGAATGAAACCCCACAGCTCCTTGCCCATTTCCGATGTATCTATTCCGATAAGTTTCTCCACCTCATGGGATGCTGTGTCCACCCCCTGGTTGGTCAATATTCCGGTCTTGATTGCGTGCAGCATACCGTCATTGGAGCCAACGAACGCGACGCTCTCCTTTTTCTTGCAGACATTGCCCGTGGCGCAATTGGCATCTGACGTGCAAAAAACAGCGGGAGTGATGAAATTGGTCCCATCCGAGCAGTACATATAGTCCATCTGTACCTTGGGCGTCGAATATACGATATCCCCGAACTTCCATACGTTTTTTACACAGGTCGTACCGTTGCAGTCGCTGTTGGAGTCGCATGGGATATTGCTGAAGTCAGTCCCATTAGTGCAAAGGCCTACAGTCCTGTTTCTGCAACCCGTCACGGCGGCGCAACTGACATTATAAGGGGAAGGGCAGCCGGTAGTCGTGGTGCAAGTCTGGCCGTTTGTTACCCCGCTGCCGTTTAAACAATAGTTGAGGGTTGTGTCGGTATCGACTCCGCGGACGTAATCAACAAGTTTTGAGTATTTCGCGGTAGCCGTCGTACCTGTCAGGCATGGATCAAAATTTGCCGTATTGCCCATCAATGGTGCGATTGTACTCGAAGCGAACGTCGAGTCGAAAGGTACCATCGCGAATTCGTTGGCATCTCCATGAATCCCGTTGCCGCCGTTGGTGTAGATGGTCCGTGACGATGCCGTTGCCTTGAAGAGCTGTTTGCCGGCTTCCCAGATTGGGTTAACATGATCCAGGTCCACATTGTCCACGGGGCTGCCGCCTGGAGAGCCGCTTCCGGTCTGGTCCCAATAGCGGTCGATTGATACGCCGTTTTGTTCATCGAACTTGAAATCCAAAACATAATCCTCGTCGAGATCGAGTATGTAGTCGTGCTGACCGCTGATTACAGAATCTTCGCGAATGTTGCTGGTTGAGGCCCCGTGATTGACCGACCCGTTATAGAACCAGTAATCGTAAAGATATCCCGGCCAGGCGATTGCGGTCTTCCCGAAGAACTTGCTGGGGTAGAAGACCCCCTGAAGAATGTTGGCGCCCGCTTGAGTCTGCCCCTCGGAAAGGATCGATATCGAACTGCCTGCCGCCACACGGCTTAGCAAATCGGTGACTATGGCCTGCAGGGCATCGGTGAGAGCAGATGCGCTGTCTGCATAATAGGCAGTATTTGACGCGGTCTGCGTCCCCGCGGCGACAGCCATCTGATTGAGGTTGGTCTTTGCCTGGGCTGAAAGGCCCATCCCCAGAATGTAGGTCTTAATCGGAAAATTATAAGTCTTGTTGTCGGATAGTTTTACCGACAGCCCCGTCTTCAAGGTTTGCAGTTGGGTTATTACTTCGGGCAGAACCGTCGAAATCGTTGTTGATGAGCTGCCATTGAGTTTTGTGCTCGGCAGGCCGTCCGTAACGTAAATTATGTAATTTTTCTGACATGATGCGGTAATAGGGCTCGGCATGGCGGCGCAACTGGAATTATAAGGAGATGTGCAGGCGTTGGTGTTGCCGCAGGTTTGGCCATTTGATATTCCATTAGTGTTAAAGCAATACTTGTTAGTGGAATACGACCCCTTCAGGTAGTTGGCTGCCGTCTGAAGAGTGCCGGCAGTCGGTGTAAGGCCGGCATTGACTACATAGGAACAGGTGTTTTTATCCGATGCCGAACACCCCATGTAAGGGATGGAACAGTTATTGTTGTAAGGGGAGCTGCAGTTAGAAGTCTGGGTACAGGTCGTCCCGTTGGTCACTCCGAGAGAGTTGTAACAGTATTTTGTGTTGGAACTGTTGTTTTCCCTTGGGTCCAGCATATTATGAAGATTATCGTATTGATCCGTATCGGATAATGCATTTACTCCTATCTTGAGATAACCCATTTGGCCCACCGGAGCGGCTTTATTGCTAAACCATGTATCGCCTATTCTGTACAAATATAACCTCTGTCCAAAGTTGTCATACCCCAGAGCTTTGTCGCTATCAGTAGCTGTAAGTGAGCTGCTCTTAAAATTGGACGAGTAATTAGATTTATCATCGTTATCTTTCGTCTTGACTGCAAAGTACTTATAAGTATTCGTGGCGCCGTTAGTCGGGCTATATGATGTATTCGACATATCGCTGCCAGCGTACATATAGTAATATGCTCCATCATTGCTCATGTAGCCCGGGTAAGCATTCTTGAAATTAATGTAATAACTGGTATCACTGGGGTTCACAAGCCGCTGAGTCTTGGGATAGATAAGAGAGCAATATTGCTTTCTTATAGCACTGCCTGCTGTGGAACTGGAGAGTATTGTATCGGTAAAATCTGAACTGAAGCCTGAGTTGCGTGCCTTGCAGTCGGTTTCGCAACTGGTCTTAGAGGCCAGGGTTCCGTTTTCGCAGTAATCAATGCATGATGCGGGGGCGTCCGCCGGAGTTCCCAGGTCCAGCGGATTGGGTGAAACCACGCTTGTATCCCCACAAAAAGAGCTGTTCGTATAAGATGTAAAATAGGTTGCGTTGTAGAGAGTGACACCGCTTAGGTCATTCCCGGTGGGCAGGTTGAAAGTCATCAACCCGATATTTGCCTTGCTTTTGAGGTCGTCGGCAAGATCCCGTAGAGCTTTTTTGGCTATAACTGATTTGCTGGCCGATGAGTAGGATCCTACTGCATTTCCATGAAAATCTTCGTCCATGCTGTTTGAATTGTCGAGGATTATGAGAATATTGGGCTTTACCGCACTCGAAACAAATGGCGGGTTGAGAGAACTACCGCAGGAATCGGCCGAATCTCCCATCGGCGGGATAGCCGCATGAAGAAGCGCGATTAAAATAAAAATTGCTGTTACTCGCATCATGTGCTCTCCCTATACTAAATCTGATGCACCTGGATGTTTATTTCTCATTTGAGTACTACCACAACCAGTGTGCCCTTCTGGAAAGTAAGCTCGGCTATCTTAATTTTGCTTTGCGAACTCGAATTGTTAATCACCTTTGCGCTGCCAATCTGGTAGGCCTCGCCAGTCTTGGAGTAGATGTAGCCATCTTCAATCCTGTCAATGACAATGTTGACGACTTCTCTGTCAGAATGAAACACCGTTGTGGTTTGTTTCTGGCCTGGCTCCGGGGGGGCAGAGTGGGAATTTTCGGCCATGACTGCGAATACCGGCCCTGAAAAGCAGAAAACAAGCGCCAGATGCAAAATGAATATGCGCAGACAAATTCCAATCATTTGTATTTTCCTCTAGGGCTTTCCCTTGTCTAGTTGAAAAGATACTGAAAGACGGAAAACTTCAGCGCGTCGGTATTCTGAACCGTTGGATTTTCAGAATTTCCGGTAATTGTTACTACGTCAGTCTGGGCCCATGTGTAGATTTTTCTGGTAGCCGAGATTTGATAGTTTGCCCCGGTCGAAGCAATGGAGAGCGTGTAATACCTTGGCTTGGCTGTGGCGGCGGTACAAGCCCCGCAATTCGAAATACAGCTTGCATTGGCTGACGAGGCAAAAGAGGGCAGACACTGGATGGTTGCGGCATAATGGCCATTATCTGCAAAGAATTCCTCCATCTCGAGCCGGGCCGTCATCAAACTGGCGGCCGCATCGGTTTGCTTCGACCTGTTTATGTAATTCTGGTAGGAGGGTATGGCCACGGCTGATAAAACAGCCAAAATACTGACGACCACCATTGCCTCGACAAGCGTAAAACCTCTCTGGCCACCCAATCGGTAATTCCTCGGTTTAAGACACATCACAGCTTTCCCCTTCCATCCATCGCGGGAGTTGAATAGGCCAAAACAAAGGTTGCAACCTCCATGCCACGCCTGCCGGGGGTCCGCAATTGCCTCTCAAATGGCAAATCAAGGGAATTTTGGCTAAATGCAATGTTCCCCGCATCAAAGATAAAGTCGTCTTTTTCCAGGATTTGATTGAAAGGTTTTTGTTCGGCGGGAAAAATGGCGGAAATCTGAAAGCTCCTAAATTTGCGAGCGAGCTCTGGTTGTGGCCCGGTCTCCCCGGGCTGATGCCCTAATCACGGAAAAATAATGGGCCGAAATTGAAGGAGAACTCCCCTCCACTGGCCTTCACGGGACGACTGAGCAGCGCGTCGGGGGAGGGGTTGGGGGAGGGGGTTGGAATTCTTAAATATATTCGACACCCTCCCCTAGCCCCTCCC
>DBMI01000027.1 GCA_002298165.1 Desulfarculales bacterium UBA702 | reverse complement strand
AAATGGGAAAGAGCCTGGAAGATAAGCTTGATAGAGCAAAGCAATCCCGAGTGGATAGATCTTTACAGTACGATCTGTGTTTAGACTGGATTCCCGCCTTCGCGGGAATGACGTTATGAGGCATTGGTCGCTATTCGCGCGAAAAGTATTGGAGGCTCGTCTGCCGGATGAACCCAGAATTTCGGGCCATATGAATCAGGAACGAAGATATGATCGATATCAATAACAAAGTGGAATTAACGGAAGTGCCCAGCATCAAACGAATGAGCGCCGCCGATGAGGCTTTTAAGGCACTTCACGACATGATCACTTCGGGCAAGCTCAAACAGGGCGACAAGCTGCCCTCGCAGGACAGACTTGCCGAACAGTTTGGACTCAGCAGGAACACGATTCGCGAGGCGATAAACAGATTGACCATGATGGGACTCCTGAGTGCCCGGCAGGGGGTCGGGACGATTATAAATATCAGCAGTCCTTCCGGCTATATAGCTTCACTCTCCGACCACCTGCTCCTGCAGCCTTCCACGGTACGCGAATTCATGGAGGCCAGAGTTATCGTGGAAGTGTCCACGGTTCGACTCGCTGTGATGAGGGCGGATGAGGCGGCCCTCGCCGAGCTTGAAGAAAATGTGGAAAAACAGAAAGAAGCTATCCGGACCGGGAATGTAGAAGCATTCATAAAGCACGACGTCGAATTTCACTTCTCCCTTGCACGGGCAAGCGGGAACAAAGTTCTCGTGCAGTTCCTGGGTGCCGTCACCGATCTTATGAGCAGGTTCATCAAAGAAGTCTGCCTCCTTCCTCTCGCCACACGCAATGCGCTCTCTTTCCACAGGGATATTCTCAGACACATCCGCGCAAGAGATGCCGATGCCGCCGAGCGCAGGCTGATCGATCACCTTACCGATGTTGTGAAAAACATCGAGAAGAGCACCGGCAGAGAGTTGGGAACGACCTTCTATTTCATGGCCGGCAAGAAGCACCCGGAGGAAGATTCGTATGCCGAAACGGTAAAGAAATAGGGGAAAACCAGTCGAGACTGCGAACTGACTCGAGCTGTTTTATACGCCAAGCTGGGAGAATCAAATGAGCGAAATGATAGAAAAGATCAAAGATGTAGTTGTTGCCGGAAAGCACAAAGAGATCGAACAGATGGTCAAAGCCGGACTTGACGAGAACCTGGATCCAGGCGCAATTATCAACGACGGCCTTATAGCGGCCATGGACATAGTAGGGAAGAAATTCGGCTCGGGGGAAATCTACGTCCCCGAGATGCTCGTTGCAGCCGCAACCATGAAGAAGGGCCTCGAAATACTCAAGCCGCTGCTCAGTGGGAATGCTTCCCAGCCCAAAGGGACCATACTTATGGGCACAGTCAAAGGCGACCTGCACGATATCGGAAAAAACCTGGTCATCATGATGCTGGAGGGCGCCGGTTTCAAAGTGATAGACCTCGGCGTCGATCTCAGCGTCGACAAAGTGGTCGAAAAGGTACGTGAGATAAAACCGGATGTGCTCGGCCTCTCCGCTCTGCTCACCACCACTATGCCCGAGATGCGGAAGGTGCTGGACATGATACGGGAGCAGGGATTGAGGGACAGCGTAAAAATCATGGTCGGCGGTGCGCCAGTGGATTCCAGGTTTGCCGAAAAAATAGGAGCCGACGCATACGGCAAAGATGCGGCCAACGCCGTTCAGCTCGCAAAGATGCTCATTGGGGCCAACTGATTGTCGGGGCTTCGAACTAAATTTTTCAAAAGGTGTTTCACCAAAAGCCTGGATGGGATGAAAGCTGATGAAATCCACACCATATAATCTTGTAATGTCGGCACTCTATAAAGGTAAAAAAGGAAAACGCCCCCCGGCCGCAAACCCTACCTCGATTGTTTGCCAGGATCTCATGGACCTGACCGGGATCTCCTTTCCGCACGCTCACACCGACGCAAATGCCATGGCCGAGCTTGCGCTGGCGGGCCATGAAATCATAGGGTTCGACTCGGTCATGCCCGAATACAGCGTGCATCAGGAAGCAGCGGCCCTGGGCTGTGAACTGGACTGGGGCAGCCGTGACAGGATGCCGGACAGCCGGAATTTTCCCTTTGAAAATTTCTGCGATATCCCGGTACCTGACGATCTTCTCGAAAAACCTTCGATGAGAGTCGTTCTGGATGCCCTTTCAATACTTAAACGCCATGTCGGGGGCAAAGCGGCCGTAATCGGCAAGGTAATGGGACCCTGGACCCTCGCTTATCATATGGCGGGAACTCAGAACTTTCTCCTCCAGGTTGGACTCGGCGAAAATGAGATCATAACCCGAATGCTTCGCCAGCTCATGCCGGTCACCATAGCATTCGCCAGGGCTCAATTCGCTGCAGGTGCCGATATCGTGGTCCTGGCGGACCATGCAACCGGAAACCTTGTAGGTGCCTATCATTACCAGGAGCTTCTGCTTCCAATTCATAAAGAACTGACGGCTGAGATAGAAGGCCCCCTCATCCTGCACGTCTGCGGAAATTGCCTCGACAGGCTGGAACTCTTCGCCGACGCAGGATTCGATGGGTACCATTTCGAGTGGCAGGTCGACTCCAAAACAGCGGTCGAAAAAGTTGGACATCGGCTGGCGCTGGTCGGGAACATTAATAATTCCCAGGTCCTTTTCCAGGGAACACCCGAGGATGTTCGCAAGCAGGTCCGGTATGCAATAGATGCCGGGGTTGATATGATCGCCCCGGAATGCGCCGTCCCGCTTACTACTCCGCTGGAAAACCTCAAGGCGATAATCGAGGAGGTTCGAGAGGGCTACTAGACAACGAAATTGTGTGCAAGAAAGGGGCATCGCTCCCCACGTTTTGAAAAGTTCTTTCACAAATTGAACTTGTTATGGGTGGTCTCCTGGGGCTATTGCCTTAACCAGTTGCGATGCCAATTCCCCTAGCTCATTGGGGAGGAGCTAGGTGCGGATTCCCCTCCCTTTGATGGGAGG
>DBMI01000060.1 GCA_002298165.1 Desulfarculales bacterium UBA702 | reverse complement strand
ATCAAACTCTTCAGTTAAATCCTTCTTAACCTTGTGTACTAGGCCCAGCACACTTATATTTTCCGCTATTTAGTTTTCAATGAACATGCCCCCCGTTTTTCCGAGGAACCCATAGCTTACTCAAACTCGGTCGCCTTTGTCAACCTGTTTTTTCTCTCGGCCTTCCAAAGCGCAACCTTATAATTATACTCAAATAATCCCCATCGTCAACCCAAAGATGGAACTAAAACCAGCTTTTTAAACCAGCTTTTTATCACATTGCTTCCCCGACACTTCGCTTTCCCACCAAAAACGAACAATCCGCGAGAGATTGAAAAGAGCTCGGAAGAAAATCGAGGAGTACCCACGGCAGAACTTTCAATATAGTCTTTTTCTGACCGATATCAAGGCAATTCGGCCAACTTATTCCCATTTATTACCGTATCAAAGGCCGGGGAAGAGCAAAGTCTCTGCCACATTTCGCTAGAGAGAGATTTTCGCTTTTGGGATGATCGCCTCCCTAAAATAGATCGATCCATTCAGTCCACTTTATCCAGGCGCGCCTGGAAAAAGCGAAGGTATTGCGGCTCATAGACCAGGCGAAGGCCCCTTGCGCGGTCACGGTTCCAGTAGACCTCCTCTATTGCCTCGGCGGTTACGTCCATATGGGCCTGAGTATAGACTCGGCGCGGGATGGTTACCCTCACCAGTTCGAGCTTGGGATAGCGGTGGTCTCCGGTTTTGGGGTCACGACCGGCGGATAGAATGCCCCTTTCCATCGTTCGCACCCCGGCCTCGATGTAAATCTCCGCGGCAAGTGTCTGGGCGGGAAACTGGTTCTGCGGAATATGGGGGTAAAACCTCAGGGCGTCGAGAAAAACAGCATGGCCGCCGATCGGGACCACGACAGGCACACCCCAGTCCAGAAGTTTTTTGCCAAGGTATTCCACCTGGCCAACCCTTGCACGGATGTGGTCGTCATCGACCGATTCCTCAATCCCACGGGCCATGGCCTCCATATCTCTCCCCGCAAGGCCTCCGTAAGTGTGCAGCCCTTCGTATACGACAACCAGATTACGGGCCTCGTCAAACTTTCCGGGATCGTCCAGTGCAAGCCAGCCACCGATATTTACCAGGGAGTCTTTTTTTGCGCTCATCCAGGATCCCTGGGTATGGGAACAAAACTCCAGCAGAATTTCAGCAACTTTCTTGTCTTTGTAGCCTTCTTCTCTTTGCTGGATAAAATAGGCGTTTTCGATCGTCCGGGTGGCATCGAGCAGGAGTGCAATTCCGTAGCGATCGCACATTTCGTGCACTTCGCGCACGTTTTTCATTGATACGGGCTGACCGCCAGCCATATTTACCGTGGCGGCAAGACTCACGTAAGGGATGTTTTCGCTGCCTACCTTTTTGATCAAATTTTCGAGTTTTTCCGGATCGATGTTGCCCTTGAACGGGTGGTCGCTTTGAGGATCATGGGCCTCATCGATTATGACATCCACGAAGGTGCCTCCAGCAAGTTCCTGGTGGACCCTCGTGGTCGTGAAGTACATGTTTCCCGGAATAAAATCGCCCGGCTTTATGTATATTTGCGAGACGAGGTGTTCGGCTCCCCTGCCCTGATGGGTGGGCACGATGTATTTATATCCATAGTATTTTTGAATATTTGCCTCAAGATGATAAAAGTTGCGGCTGCCTGCGTAAGCCTCGTCTCCGAGCATCAGTCCAGCCCACTGATAGTCGCTCATTGCCGTGGTGCCGGAATCGGTAAGAAGGTCGATGTAGACATCTTCGGATTTCAATAGAAAAGTATTGTACCCGGCTTCTTCGATGCGCTCCTGGCGGTACTCGCGACTGGTCCAGCGCGTAGGCTCGACTACTTTTACCTTCCACGGTTCCGCCCACGACTTCTTTGAAGGGTCTCGCTTTCTTTCGCGGTCTTGCGAATTCATCGGGAATTCCTTTCGGTTAATCTATCATGCGGGGCCGAATTTGATTGCCTGAGCCAGGGGCATTTCACCCGACCAGTTTATTGTACTCGTCTGGCGGCGCATATAGGCCTTCCAGGAATCGGAACCCGACTCACGGCCTCCGCCGCTCTCCTTTTCCCCGCCGAATGCCCCGCCGATCTCGGCCCCCGATGTGCTGATGTTGACGTTTGCAATGCCGCAATCACTTCCCTCGAAGCTGAGGAACCGTTCAGCCTCCACTAAATCGTTGGTAAATATTGCCGAAGTAAGCCCCTGGGGGACCGAGTTGTGAAACTCGATTGCCTGTTCGAAGGAATGATAGCGAATCATATATAGTATAGGCGCAAAGGTTTCCCGCTTAACTATGGGATAGTCGTTTTCAACTTCGCAGATGCAGGGGGTAACATAAGTTCCCGAATCGTATATTCCGCCCGAGAGCACCTCGCCCCCGCACAACACTTTCCCGCCCTGATCCTGAATCTCGCCAATCGCCTTCATCATGTCGCGAACCGCCTCCGCATCGATCAGAGGCCCCATAAGTACGCCATCTTCGAGCGGATTGCCGATCCGGACCTGCGCGTAGGCGGCTATGAGAGAATCTTTTAGCCTGTCGAATATGGAATCGTGAACAATGAGCCGCCTTATCGTCGTGCAGCGCTGGCCGGCGGTACCGACCGCGCCAAAAAGAACTGCGCGAACCGCAAGGTCGAGATCGGCGTTGGGGGTGACTACAAGACCGTTGTTTCCGCCAAGCTCGAGAATTGATTTGCCAAGGCGAGCGGCAAGGGCCTGCTCAACTTTCCGGCCCATTGGAACACTTCCGGTGGCGGAAACAAGAGGGATTCTCTTATCTGAGACCAGCTTTTCTCCGACATCCTCCCCTTTTCCGATAACCAGGTTCAAAATGCCTTCGGAAAAGCCGTTTTCACTCACCACGCGAGCAGCAATCGAGTTTGCGGCAACAGCGCAGAGCGGGACCTTGCTCGACGGCTTCCAGATAACGGTATCTCCGCAGACAAGCGCTATCATGGCGTTCCACGACCAGACGGCCACAGGGAAATTAAAAGCGGTAATCACCCCAACCGGTCCAAGCGGGTGGTATTGCTCGTACATACGGTGACGGGGCCTTTCACTGTGCATCGTGTATCCATAAAGCATCCTGGACTGCCCGACGGCAAAGTCGCAGATATCGATGAGTTCCTGTACTTCGCCTTCGCCCTCCGCCCGGATCTTTCCCATCTCAAGAGAGATAAGCGCCCCGAGGTCTTTTTTGACAGCGCGAAAGGCATTTCCGATCTGCCTTACAACCTCACCACGTTTGGGCGCGGGGACGGCCCGCCACTCACGGAAAGCCTCAGCGGCCCTGGAGACGACTTGGTCCAGATCGGAGGCAGATGCCTGGACGATCTTTCCCAATACCTTTCCATCGATTGGCGATACCGATTCGATCACATCTCCATGACAATCGAGCCAGGCAGAACCGGTACCCGCGCCAGGGTTTACATTCTTTAGTCCAAGCCTGGATAAAACCTCGCGCATAATTGGTCCTTTCGACCTGATCCACCTAAATCAAAATAGGTGGGAACCTCGCCCACCTCACCCCTCTAGCCGCTCCATGCCAGGTTCGCGGGAAATCATTCCCCCGCATTCTTCACCTATCCGGCCACTGCCCTGACCGCTTCCTCAAAAATTGCAAGACCAGTATCGGCTTCTTCTTCGCTGATTGTAAGCGCTGGGCAGAAACGGATAGTATTCTCTCCACAGCCAAGAAGAAGCAGCCCTCTTGAAAAAGCGTTCAAAATAATGCTGTTTCGCGTGATGAGATCGCGCTCCTTTGTGATGCGATCGGCCACAATTTCAACACCGATCATCAGCCCCAGTCCGCGTACATCCCCCATGCACTCGAAAGATTTTTGCAGCTCGCGAAGTCCTGTAATGAGTTGTTCACCACGTATGCGGGCATTTTCGATCAGTCCCCCTTCGAGCAATTCAATCGTGGTGAGGGCAGCGCGGCAGGATACAGGATTACCGCCGAAGGTCGAGGCGTGAGACCCGGCTTCCCAGTCCATCAGGGTCGAGCGCGCCACCATGGCCCCAAGTGGCATGCCGGACGCAATTCCTTTGGCCAGTGCCATGATATCCGGTTCTACTCCAAAATGGCTCATGGCGAACATCTTGCCGGTCCTTCCCATTCCGGTCTGGATTTCATCGGCAACAAGCAGGATGCCGTATTTTTCGGCGAGCTTTTTCAGTGCAACGTGGAACTCAGGAGGAGGAACGATATAGCCGCCTTCACCCTGAATCGGTTCGACAAAAATTGCGGCTACCTCTTCGGGCGGCAGGGTTGTGCGAAAGAGCGGGTCCTCGATCCAGGCCACGCAAGCGGTTGCGCAATTGGGATAACAGGCCCCCTGCGGGCACCGGTAGCAGTTCGGATAGGGGACGTGTGTGATGCCGGGGACCAGAGGGCTATAGTGCTTTCTTTGATAAGACCTTCCGGCGGTAAGCGAGAGCGCTCCCATGGTCCTGCCATGAAAGGCGCCAAAGAACGCCAGGTTCTGTTCGCGCCTTGTGTGATAACGGGCCAGCTTGAATGCGGCCTCGATTGCTTCAGCTCCGGAGTTTGCAAAAAAAACTTTAGCACCTCCGCTCATTTCAGTGAGCTGGGCGAGTTTTTTCGCAAGGATGATCTGTGGGGCGTAGTAAAAATCGGTCCCAGACATATGGATGAGTTTGCCGGCCTGATCACGAATCGATTCTACAACTTTAGGATGGCAATGGCCGGTGGCGTTTACCGCTATGCCGGCAGTGAGATCCAGAAATTCATTTCCATCGACATCACGTACCCACAGTCCCTCCCCGGATTCGACAACGAGTGGATAAATTCTCGTATAAGAAGGAGAGACGAAATCCGTGTCCATACGAATGAACTCCGAAGCCTTCGGCCCCGGAAGAGGGGTGCTGATGACAGGCAGTTTCATGTTTATCTCGTGAGATTAAGAGGTACTGATTCTTTCTTCAGTAAAACAGCATCCGATCCGGCGCTCAGTGGTACTAAAATAGTTATTCACATTCCGAATTCCAGACCATCAACCAACATTTGGCCGATAGCAACGGTGCAATATTAGACCTGACATCTGGCGGGGCAAAAGGCTTGTACTTATATTGAGACACCACGGGAGCGGCTTTAACGCTAATCCCGAATTTCTGTTCTAATGATTTTTAAAGTGCTTGCACCTCATAGATAGACCAGATGAGAAGGAAGATTTAATGCCAAAAAAGGAGATAGATCTCCCCTACAGGATAGAATACCTCTCCATACTGGACCCTGACGGCCAGGTGGACGCCTCGCTGGAGCCTTCGATACCAGACGAGCTGCTTTTGAAACTTTACCGTGGGATGGTCCTGGGGCGTAAATTCGACGAACGAATGCTGATATTGCAGCGCCAGGGAAAGATTGGCACATTTGCACCCGTCAAGGGTCAGGAGGCGCAGGTCGGAGTTGCGGCGGCGATGGAAGCAACTGACTGGCTTGTCCCATCATTTCGCGAAACGCCCGCTGAAATCTGGCGCGGAAGGCCTATGGAGAGCGTCCTGCTGCTCTATAGCGGCTACAATGAAGGGGGCCAGGCCCCCGAGGGTATCAGGACCCTTCCCGTGTCGGTCCCGGTCGGCTCGCAGACCCTGCACGGCGCCGGTATTGGTTACGCCATCAAGTATAGAGGCGAGAAGAGTGTCGCAGTGACTTTTTTCGGAGACGGTGCGACTTCGGAGGGGGATTTTCACGAGGCCATGAACTTTGCCTCGGTCTTCCAGGTGCCAGCCGTTTTCGTGTGCCAGAACAACCACTGGGCGATATCGGTGCCGCGGTCCAGGCAAACCCATTCGAAAACTATTGCACAGAAGGCTCTCGCCTACGACATGCCGGGCCTCCAAGTGGACGGAAACGACGTGCTTGCGGTCTACCAGGCCTCAAAGGATGCAATAAGCCGGGCGAGAGATGGAGGCGGGCCCAGTTTCCTTGAGCTTATCACCTACAGAATGTCCCTCCACACAACCGCCGACGATCCAAAGAAGTACAGATCCGAAGAAGAAGTGGAAGAGTGGGTAAAGCGTGACCCGATCACCCGCTTCGAAAAATACCTGCGGGGCAAAAATCTGCTCTCGGATGAAAAGATCCAGTCGATAGCCTCGGAGGTTCAAAGAGAGATAAGTGAAGCCGAAGGGCGCTGGTCGGCAATTGTGGAAAAGGGTGTCGATCCTCTAGAAATGTTCGACTGGGC
This sequence comes from Desulfarculales bacterium UBA702, assembly GCA_002298165.1. GTDB lineage: Bacteria > Desulfobacterota > Syntrophobacteria > Syntrophobacterales > Syntrophobacteraceae > SbD1. The sequence goes on along the minus strand of DBMI01000060.1, from coordinate 27,952 downwards.
CTATGCGCAAATGCCGCCGAACCTTGTTGAACAGAAGGAAGAGCTTCGGCGGGAGATCGAAGCGAAGCGGGGAAAAGTCGAAAAGGACGCAGTCGTTCGGGACTGATATTTCCGCCGGGTGAATCCCGGCGGTTTGGATGGATATATGTGGGGCAGGCTTTCCAGCCTGCCGGCAAAACAAGCATCGCATGTGGATGAAAAGAATGGCAGGCTGGAAAGCCTGCCCCACGCAGGACCAAACGCACGACCAAGGGAGCATCACAGATGCCTAAGATGAATATGGTTCAGGCCATCAATATGGCATTGCGCCAGGAGATGGAAAAAGACGAAAGTGTCATACTTCTCGGAGAGGACATTGGGAAGGACGGAGGAGTCTTTCGGGTAACCGACGGGCTTCTGGCCGTGTTCGGACCTGAACGCGTGGTTGATACGCCCCTGGCGGAATCGGCAATAGCCGGATTTTCCATAGGAATGGCAATCGCCGGGTTGCGGCCGGTTTGCGAAATGCAGTTTTCCGGGTTCAGCTATTTTGCATTCCATCAGATGGAGTCGCATGCATCGAGGATGCGCCAGCGCACACTCGGCCGGCTCGGCGTGCCGATGGTCTTGAGGGCGCCTTATGGTGGTGGGGTGAGAGCGTTGGAGCATCATTCGGAAAGCCGTGAAGTTTACTGGGCGCACACTCCGGGTCTGAAAATGGTCATTCCCTCGACACCGCGAACTGCGCGCGCTCTTCTGGTAAGCGCGATTCGAGATCCCGACCCCGTGGTATTCTATGAACCCAAGGCCATCTACCGCGCTTTCCGGGAAGAAGTGCCCGAGGAGGAGGAGACCTTTCCTATAGGGAAATCGAGAATCGCACTGGAAGGAAAAGACATCACGGTAATTTCTTACGGAGCCATGCTGAGGCCAACGCTTGAAGCCGCCTCCGAGCTGAAGGACCAGGACGGAATCGAGTGCGAAGTAATCGACCTTCTTACGATTTCACCGCTTGACGACAAGCTCTTCACGGAGTCGGTCAGGAAAACCGGGCGCGCGGTCGTTGTGCACGAAGCCCCGCGCAGCTTCGGGGTCGGAGCTGAAGTCGTCGCCCGCATCGTTGATAAATCATTCCTCTATCTCGAAGCCCCGGTGCGCAGGGTTACCGGTTTTGATCTCGTTATCCCATATTATCAACGCGAACAGGACTACCTGCCGGGTGTCCTCAGGATCGCCTCCGCTATCCGGGAGACCCTTGAGTTCTAACCAGGTCCCTTCTTCTCTGCCGCTTACCTTTTGGAGGAAAACCATGCCTGTCGAGTTCAAACTCCCCGACCTCGGGGAAGGCATCCATGAAGGAGACATTATCGAGGTGCTGGTGCGTCCCGGAGATTCGGTCCAGGACGGTCAGCCTGTTCTGGTAGTCGAAACCGACAAGGCAACCGCGGAGGTGCCCGCCCCTGTGACGGGCACCGTAAAGCAAGTACTGGTGAAACCGGGGCAGACCGTTAAGGTAGGGGACGTGCTGATGGTATTTTTAAAGGAGGGCGAATCCGAGGAAGAGCTGAAAAAGCCTCCCCCCGAGAAAACGCCCGAAGAAGAGCGCGAGACTCGTCCTCCGGCCCAGAAAGCTGAGGAAGCCGAGCGTCTTGCCGAAGCAAGCCAAAAGACAACGGCCAGGACCGAGGCGCAAAAGCCTCCATCACCTCCCCCGGAGGGAGGACCGGTGGCCGCCGCGCCCTCGACCCGCCGTCTTGCGAGAGAACTCGGAATAGACATCAACAAGGTAAAGCCAAGTGGACCGGGTGGAAGAATTACCCCCGAGGATGTACGCGCGGCTGCCGAAGGGGCGAAGAAAGCGCCGGAGCCCAAAGAGGCTCCAGTGATTGAAGAAGCAGCGCAGGGGAAAGAGGAAGGGAAAGCCCCCGCCCCTCCCGAGGACCCTCCATTGCCGCAGTTTGACAAGGTCGGCCCGATAGAAAAGATGCCCCTAAAATCCGTACGACGTGCAACGGCCAAGCACATGGCCCTTTCCTGGTCACAGATACCGCACGTCACCCACATGGATACGGCGGACATAACGGAACTCGAAGAATTCCGGCGAAAGCACAAAAAGCAGGTCGAAGAGCAGGGGGGCGCGCTCAGCCTCACCGTCTTTGCCGTAAAAGCTGTCGTATCGGCTCTCAAAAAGTTCCCGCGATTCAATGCAAGCCTTGACATGCAAGCCGAGGAAATAATCCTCAAGCATTATTACAGCATCGGGATTGCGGTTGACACGGACCGGGGGCTGATTGTTCCGGTAATCCGGGATGTGGACCGGAAAAGCATCGTGGAAATTGCCGTCGAACTCAAGCAGACGGCGGAGAAGGCACGTGAAGGTAAAACCAGCGTCGAAGACCTCCAGGGTGGAACTTTTACCATCACCAATATAGGATCGCTTGGCGGCACGTGGTTTAACCCCATAATCAATTATCCGCAGGCGGCGATTCTCGGAATGGCACGAGCACGCCTGCAGCCGGTAGTCATTGGTGATGAAAAGAACGCTAAAATCGTTCCACGCCTTACGTTACCGCTCCTTATCACATTCGACCACCGCCTGCTTGACGGCGCCGATGCCGCCAGGTTCCTGAATTCGGTGATAGAGGCTCTTCAAAGCCCAGAGGATCTGATGATGATAATGTAGTCTGACGGCATCCGGGGAGAAATCGAAATGGTAATGGGTGAATTCAGTCAAGACACCGACCTTCTGGTCATTGGAGGAGGGCCGGGCGGATATGCGGCCGCATTCCGCGCTGCGGACCTGGGGCTTGACGTCACGATGGTTGAATTGGACCCCAGACCTGGTGGAGTGTGCCTTTTCAGAGGATGCATTCCCTCGAAGACACTGCTCTATGTAACGGAGCTTATGCACGATGCCGCACGCTCTGCCGAAATGGGCATCACCTACGGGAAACCAAAAATCGAGATCGAGAAACTGCGGGATTGGAAAAATAAGGTGATAGACAAGCTCGCCAACGGCCTTGTCGAACTGACGAAAAGACGCGGAGTTCTTTTCATCCAGGGCAGGGCCACCTTCGAAGATTCAAACCATGTAAGACTTCAGGATACCGGCACCGGACATATCAGGTTTAAACATGCAATCATCGCCACCGGCTCGTCCACCCGCACTATCGCGGGGACTGAATTCAAACCAGGCGGGCGCATAATGGATTCCACCGGCGCCCTGGAATTCGCGGATATCCCGCACCGGCTGCTGGTGATCGGCGGAGGCTACGTTGGACTCGAAATCGGCTCGGTCTATGCCTCTCTTGGGAGTCGCGTAACACTTGTCGAATATGATACGCGCCTGATGAAAGGAATCGACGTCGATCTTGCAAAACCGCTCCTGGACAGGCTCCAGCACCTGCTGGAATCGATTCATTACTGCACCAAGGTAAGCTCTTTAAAAGAAGAGCCGGAAGGTGTTGAGGTCCACTTTGACGGGGACATAGAACCAAAGATCCAACGATTCGACAGGGTGCTCGTCGCAATCGGCCGTGTTCCGAACTCCGGAGGTATAGGGATCGAGAAAACGAAGGTAAAGGTAAACGAACGCGGGTTCATAGAAGTGGACGAACAGAGGCGGACTACCGATCAGAAGATTTTTGCCATAGGCGACGTGGTCGGCGGCGCCATGCTCGCCCACAAGGCGATGCATGAAGGAAAGGTCGCTGCCGAGGTAATTGCCGGACTTCCTTCAGCCTTTGATTTCCAGACAGTCCCTTCCGTGGTCTATACCGATCCCCAGATTGCTATCTGCGGTCTGGGAGAGGAACAGGCCAGGAAGCGCGGAATCGATGTGAAGATCAGCCGTTTTCCATGGAGTGCTTCGGGACGGGCGGTTTCGATGGGCGTAGCGAAGGGAATGACCAAGATGGTAATCGATTCCGATTCCGGGCGGGTGCTCGGGGTCGGAATTGTCGGGCGGGAAGCCGGCGAGATGATCTCCGAAGGTGTTCTGGCAATCGAGATGGGCGCGCTCGCCGAAGACCTTGCCCTTTCCATTCATCCACACCCAACCCTTTCCGAAGGCGAAGAGGAAGCGGCGGAAGCCTTTCTTGGGAGCCCAACCCATATACTTCCGCTAAAGAAGTAAACCTCAATTTTAAAACGGGAGAAAGTCATGAAGGGCGACGAGAAAATTATTGCCAAACTGAACGATTTGCTTGCTGACGAACTGACCGTAATCAACCAGTATATGGTGCATTCTGAAATGTGCGAAAATTGGGGATATGAAAGACTGCACAAGTCGAGCGAAAAAAGGGCGATCCAGGAAATGAAACATGCCGAGAAGCTGATTGGGCGCATTTTGTTCCTGGACGGCCTGCCAACAGTCAGCAATCTGAAGAAGATAAATATCGGGTCGACTGTTGAAATACAGCACCAGATGGACCTCGCCTCCGAGATTGGCGGACACGCAAACTACAACGACGGGATCAAACTGGCCGCGGAACTGGGTGACAGTGGCACACGAGAGCTTTTGGAATCCATTCTCAAGGAAGAAGAGGAACATATAGATTTTCTGGAGGCACAGCTTGACCAGATAAAGCAAATGGGCCCCCAGATTTACCTGGTGGAACAGATAGATTAGCTCGGGACGATATAGATGCAGGACCTGGCAGTAAGTCCGGAACCAAAGATTTGCATCTACTGCAGGATGGGCCGCGTCGATTACATGCAGGCGTGGGAACTGCAAAAGAAGCTCGCCGATCTTGTTGCAGCCGGCGGACCGGATACCCTCCTTCTACTCGAACACCCTCCAACCTATACCCTGGGGTGCCGCAGGGGCGAGTCCAATATGCTCGTCCCGCGTGATCGCCTCGTCAGCCTTGGGGCGGCTGTAATCAATACCGACAGGGGCGGTGACATTACCTTTCACGGCCCCGGTCAACTTGTCGGCTACCCCATTGTAAATCTGGAAAGGATGCAAACCGGCCCCGGGACCTACCTGCGGCTGCTCGAAGACACGATTGTCCGCGCCCTGGCAGAACTAAATGTATCCGCAGGCAGATGCGGCGGCTACACAGGGGTTTGGGTAGGCAATGAAAAGATCGCGGCAATAGGAGTAAAAATTACCGCCAGCGGGATTACCCAACATGGTTTCGCCCTGAACCTGAATACAGACCTTGACTATTTCAGCCATATTGTCCCTTGCGGAATAAAAGACCGGGGTGTAACAACCCTGTCGCGAATCGTCGGGCATGAGGTTTCGCTTCATGACTTTGCCACAACGGTTGCTGGGGCTTTCGGGGCATCTTTCGATCGAAAGATGGTGGAAGTTTCTTGTGACGAGTTGATACGTTAGGTTCACGGCGGTAGGCGGAGCAAAGGGTCCGGAATTGAACGAGAGTAAAGAAGAGAGCACGAGCCGTGGCCGAAGTATACCAAAACCGCCATGGATCAGGGTCCGCATCCCGTCGGGTGAGAGCTTCGAAAGGATACGCCGGCTCGTAAGGGACAAGCGACTGCATACAGTATGCGCCGAGGCTTTATGTCCCAATTTAGGCGAATGCTGGGGCAGAGGTACGGCGACATTTATGATTCTCGGGGACGTGTGCACAAGGGATTGCCGGTTTTGCGGCGTCCAGACCGGGAAGCCCATGGCAGTAAGGTGTGATGAGGCAAGGGAAGTGGCCGAAGCCGTCTCGGTAATGGGCCTGAGGCACGCTGTCATAACATCCGTAACACGGGACGATCTGCCGGATGGAGGTGCGGGCCTTTTTGCCGATACAATCAGGTCCATTCGCGAAAAGGTTTCCGGGTGCAGAGTCGAGGTGCTGGTCCCGGATTTTGGCGGAAAAGTTTCTTCGATTGAGACAATATTGGAAGCGGGTCCACACATTTTCGGGCACAACATAGAAACGGTGCCGCGACTCTACCCGATTGCCAGGAAAGAGGCCGATTACCACCGCTCCCTTGGAGTGCTTACTGCTGCCGGTGCCGATAAAAATGACTTACTCACCAAGTCCGGCGTCATGGTGGGTCTTGGTGAGTCGGTGGACGAGTTACTCGAGGTGATGGCCGACCTGAGAAGGGCCGGTTGCGACATCCTCACCATAGGCCAGTATTTGTCCCCCACACGTGCTCATATCCCGGTCTTGCGGTATTATGCACCGGAAGAGTTCGAAAGCCTGAAAAAGGCCGCTTTAAACCTCGGCTTCCGGCACGTTGAATCGGGACCACTCGTGCGCAGTTCCTACCATGCCGATGAACAGGCAGCCGGACTTTAGGATAGGGATGGCACCGGAGCCGAACCGATGAACGACGACGAACCCATTGAATTTCCAATCGAAGACTCGATTGACCTCCATACATTCAGGCCGGGCGAGGTAAAGAGCCTGTTGCACGATTACCTGGAAGCGGCTTTTGAAAAAGGCTATGCCGAAGTCCGTATAATTCACGGTAAAGGTATAGGTGTGCTGGCGGAAATCGTTCGATCGGTTCTCAGAAAACACCCCTTGGTGGAGTCTTTCAGGCAGGCAGACGCCAATGCCGGAAGCTGGGGCGCCACCGTTGCGGTTCTCCGCCGGAAAAAACCCGGCCCATATTAGCCAATCCCAAGTCCGCATTCCATCTCACACCTCCCCATTTTCCGAGCACCGTGTTCCTTCTACCGTCTTCCGTTCCAGTGGAGTATAATATTTGGCCTCAATCGGTCAGGCATAATCCAAAATTTTGTGAGAGAGGAAGATCTAGTGGAAGAGACTGTAAGGACTCTCGGCATATTACAGGCCAGGCACTTCAGCGCGAGGCTCGATTGCGTGAGGCTGCGCAATGGAAAGCTGACCGAGCGGATAAAGCTGGATCACCCGGAAGCCGCGGCAATCCTCCCTTTTCTCGATCCGGGACATATCCTTATGGTGCGCCAATGGCGTTATGCCTTGGGGGCTGAGACCCTGGAGATCCCGGCGGGGAAGGTCGATCCCGGCGAAGAGGTCAGAGTCTGTGCTGGACGCGAGCTTTTCGAGGAGACGGGTTACAGGGCGCGCAACCTTGTTGAAATTTTCAGCTACTACCCTGCCATTGGTTACTCGGACGAAGTGATCAGGATCTACGCTGCATCCGGCCTTCAGAAGGTTTCGGAGCGCGAGGATGTTGATGAGATCTCCCGCGTCGAAGTGGTCGAATTCGCCGCTTTAAATGATATGATTATGAGTGGAGCCATTCGGGACGGCAAAACAGTACTGGGCTTCTCACTTTTCCGAGCAAGGATGGAAAAGGGTGAAATCACTGAGGATTTCTTCAGGTAGATCCAATGAAATCAACGCACAAAGTCCCAATTACAAGAAGCGGACACCGCCGCCTGCTTAGGGAACTGGCGCATTTGCGCAAGAATATCCGCCCGCAGGTGCTCGATGAACTGTGTGAGGCGAGGGGCTACGGCGTGAAAGTAGAGAACCAGCAATATCTTGCCGCTCGCGAGCGCCATCTGAGGGTACAGAAGAAGATAGACGAAATAGAAGAAAAGCTCGCACGTTGTGAAATAGTGGTTGGCCGCAAATTTTTTGCAAAGCGGGTGGGATTCGGCACGGTGATCAGCATCGAAAACCTGGAATCGGGTGAGATCTGCCACTATCAGATGGTGGGACCGTGGGAATCTGATATATCCGGAGGAAAGCTATCAGTAGAGTCGCCGGTCGGCAGCGGCGTGCTGGGCCACACCGAGGGTGATGAGGTCATTATCCATACACCTTCGGGCACACGCACGTACAGAATACTGTCGATAGATATCTGATCCAGCAGGCTATTTGGGCAAGAGCCCCGGGAAATCGCGCCAAAACGTTAGTGCCCGCCCCACATCCGCTCCCCGGTTAGGGCAAAGTTTACGACCTTGCCGTCATGATTGACCGCAGATCTTCAGTAGATTTTCAATCTAAGGTAGGGCCCTGAAGGATTTCTACATAGTCCCTACTGTCATTTACATAGTTTTCCCCATTTCATTCTAACTGGCCGGGCCATAAATTCATTGATGGCAAACTTTTCCAGTTTCCACCTGGAGTGCATGAAGAACCTTCGCTTTCCACAGTGGCGAGCCGATCCTCTATTCTGCCTCACCCATACTTTAAGTTAACCTTACATTGGGGGACCGATGAAAGTCTGGCCTGGTAAACCTTATCCTCTGGGGGCAACCTGGGATGGATCAGGGGTAAATTTCGCTATTTTTTCGGAGAATGCAACCGGGGTCGAGCTTTGCTTTTTCGACAATGAAGGAAACGAGGCTAGAATTCCCGTTACGGAACAAACCGACCTGGTATGGCATATCTATATTCCAGAGGCCCGTCCCGGCCAGCTGTACGGATACCGTATGCACGGACCTTACGCTCCGATGGAAGGGCATCGGTTCAATCCCGCAAAGCTCCTCAGGGACCCATACGCCAAGGCAGTAGATGGCGTCATCACATGGGATGACGCCCATTTCGGGTACACGATAGGGCATCCCGATGCGGACCTGTCTATGGATATGAGGGACAGCGCTCCGTTTTCGCCCAAATGCGCGGTCATCGATCCGGCCTTTTCATGGGGTGAAGATCCACGCCCCAATGTACCATGGGATAAAACCATCATCTATGAAGCACACGTAAAAGGCCTTACAAAGCTTTTTCCCATGGTGCCCGAAGAACTTCGCGGCACCTATGCCGGCCTGGCCAGCCCCGCTGTAATCGAATACCTCCTATCTCTGGGCATTACCGCAATCGAATTAATGCCTGTCCACCAGTTTCTGCATGACCGGCACTTACTCGAAAAGGGCCTCAGAAATTACTGGGGATATAACTCGATCAATTTCTTCGTTCCCCACTTCGAGTATGCCCACAGAAAATACAGGGGTGATCAGGTTTCCGAGTTCAAGACAATGGTAAAGACGCTTCACCGGGAAGGGATCGAGGTGATCCTGGACGTCGTCTACAACCACACGGCCGAAGGGAACCATTTAGGGCCGACCATCAGCTTCCGTGGAATAGATAATGCCGCCTATTACCGCCTGGTGTGGGACAACAGGCGCTACTACTACGATTTTACGGGGACTGGCAATACTCTCAATATGATCCACCCCCGCACGCTCCAGCTCATTATGGACAGCCTTCGCTACTGGACGACGGAAATGCACGTGGATGGTTTTCGATTCGATCTGGCAGCCGCCCTTGCCCGCGAACTCCATGATGTGGATCGCCTGTCTGCCTTCTTCGATATAATCCACCAGGACCCCGTCCTCTCGCAGGTCAAGCTGATAGCGGAGCCCTGGGACCTGGGGCAGGGAGGGTACCAGGTGGGTAACTTCCCTGTCTTGTGGACCGAGTGGAACGGCGAATACCGGGACGGCGTAAGGAAATACTGGAGGGGTGATGAGGCGCAGCTCGGAAATTTTGCATATCGCATCACCGGCAGCAGTGACCTCTACGAACGGACCGGAAGGCGGCCCTACGCCAGCATCAATTTTGTCACCGCGCACGACGGCTTTTGCCTGAGAGACCTTGTCAGCTATAACCAAAAACATAATGAGGCAAACCTGGAGGATAACAGGGACGGGGCCGACAATAACTACAGTTGGAACTGCGGCGCCGAAGGCCCGACGGACGATCCCGCAGTGCTGGCCTGCCGCGCGCGCCAGCAGCGCAATTTCTTCACAACCCTTCTACTCTCCCAGGGCGTTCCGATGATCCTTCATGGCGATGAAACGGGACAAACCCGTTACGGGAACAACAACACCTACTGCCAGGATAACGAGATTTCATGGCTGCACTGGGATCTCGATAAGGACCAGCGCGCTCTTCTGGACTTCGTCCGATTTCTCAGCAAAATCAGAAAAGAGCACCCTGTGTTCCGGCGGCAAAACTTTTTTCGTGGCCGGTCGATGCGGGACCCCGATCTCCCGGATATCGCATGGTTCCGTCCCGACGGCAAGGAGATGACGCAGGAGGACTGGAATATGCCTTTTGCGAGAAGCCTGGGAATGCTGCTGGCCGGCGATGCAATTGACGAGTTGGACAGCCGCGGTAATCCAATATACGACGACACTATGCTTGTTCTGTTCAATGCCCATTGGGAGCCGCTGCCGTTTATCATGCCACTTTTTAAATTCGAGGGTCAGTGGGGGGTCTTCGAGGGTTATTGGGAACCGGTGATCGACACCAACAGCGAATCAGGCAAACTCGCGGCGCCCCCGCTTCGCCCCGGGGACACATACCTTCTCGAAGCTCGGTCAACTTCGGTTTTCCGTTTCAGCGGCAGCCGAACCCCACAGAGGTAATCCAGGGGCAATACCGGACAACAACCGCCGGGATACTAACCGCCAGAACGGGATCGAAGTTGGTGCAAACGGCACGTCTTAGCAAGCATCAGAAGGCCCTCCAAAGCCTGGCACAGCTTCATGGTGTCCAGACAATCTATGCGGATGTCAGCGGAAAGCGCCGAAAGGCCTCGGACGAAGTACTTCTAAGGGTGCTGCGAGCCCTGGGCGCTCCGGTTCGGGAAATATCCGATGCCGCGACGGCACTGGCGGAGAGAAAAAAGAAAACCATCGACCGCGTGATCGAGCCTGTTTCAGTTGCGTGGGACGGGAAGGTCACCGGACTGAAAATGTTCATCCCCGATGGTCTGCGGGGGAAAACGATAGGGATCCGTCTGGAATTGGAATCGGGGGATGTGAGAAGCTGGAGCTGCAATGTATCCGAGTGCCGGCCCGTCCATTATGAGAACATCGGCAATGCCACCTTCGTTGCAAGAGAGCTTTCGATCCCCGGAGTGCTGCCCATCGGCTACCACGGATTAAAGATCGAAGCGAGCGGGGAGGCTTTCAGCGCGCGGATAATTTCATCTCCCGTCAAGGCCTTTGCGGATACCGAAAGGATCTGGGGCCTGTTTTTTCCACTCTATTCCCTTCATTCGAAAAGAAACCCCGGAGCGGGAGACTTCACCGATCTGGCCGATCTTTACAGGTGGGGAGGCGGACTGGGTGGAAAGATCGTCGGCACCCTTCCCTTCCTCTCGGCCTTCCTGGACAACCCTTTCGAGCCCAGCCCTTATTCGCCGGCAAGCAGGCTTTTCTGGAATGAGTTCTACATAGATCCGGAGAAGGCCCCGGAGTTTGAAAAATCGCCTCGGGCACGTACTTTGCTCGATTCGGCCCGTCGGCAGATCGATGAACTCGGATCCGCCCCTCTCGTCGATTACAAGCGCCAGATGTCTATAAAGCGGGCTGTACTGGAAGAACTTGCGCAGACTTTTTTCAACCGCCCCGCAATCGAGCGGGAATCATTCGACAAATGCCTTCGAAAAGATCCTGCCATGGAAGACTATGCCCGCTTTCGAGCGTTTGGCGAAAGGGTTCGCAAACCTTGGCCCCAGTGGTCGCCCCCTCAAAAGGAAGGAACGATTGAGCCGGCTGATTTCGATCCAAGAGCAAGAGATTATCACCTCTATGTTCAATGGGAGGCCGGACGGCAGATCGAGAAGCTATCTGAACTCGCGGAAAGCTTGGGACCGGGCCTTTACCTCGACCTTCCAATCGGGATTAACCCGAATTCCTACGACACCTGGCGCTACCAGGACCTATACGTCGAGGGAGTATCGGTTGGAGCGCCACCGGACATAGTCTTTCCTCTTGGGCAGAACTGGGGTTTTCCGCCGCTTCACCCGGAAAAGATTCGCGAAGACGGATATCGGTATGTAACTGGATTTTTGCGCAAAATGATGAGCCGGGCCGGAGTTTTGCGGATAGATCATGTGCCTGGGCTGCACAGGCTTTTTTGGGTCCCCGAGGGAATGAATGCCGCGGCCGGTGTCTTCGTCCGCTATGAAGCGGACGAATTTTACGCGATTCTTTCCATAGAATCCCACCGCAACCGATGTACCGTTTTGGGAGAAAACCTGGGCACGGTGCCTGAATATGTAAACGTATCGATGGGCCGCCATAACGTCTTCAAAATGTATGTCGTCCAGTACGAACTCGAATCGGATGACCCCAAAGTGCTCAAGCCTGCTCCATCCAATTCTGTTGCCGGCCTGAATACCCACGATATGCCTCCCTTTGCGGGCTTTCTCGAAGGAACAGACGTTACCGACAGGGTCACCGCGGGTATTTTGGATAGGAGCAAGGCACCGGAAGAGTTAGCAAAGAGAAAACGGGTGCGGGAGAGACTCGAAACCTTTCTCGTGGAAAAAGGCTATCTGGCCGGGGACAGATCCGAGAAGGCAGTCATTATAGCGGCCGAGAAGTACCTGGCGGGATGCCCTGCAAAGTTTCTGCTGGTAAACCTGGAAGATCTTTGGCTGGAGAAGCTGCCCCAGAACCTGCCCGGCGCCGTCACCTCATCCAACTGGAGGCGCAAGGCACGCTACGGTATCGAAGAGTTTCGCGAAATGCCGGAAATCGTAAATACTTTGAAGCAAATAGACAGTTTGCGGAAACAGCCGAGGAAGAGGCTATGAGTTTTAATCCTGATATAGGAGCCGTTTATCTGGGGGATGGACGAACCCGATTTCGGGTGTGGGCGCCGTTCAGACAAAAAGTGCAGGTGCTGCTGCTTTCTCCCGTCGAGCGGATCGCCGATATGGAGAGAGACCAGAGGGGCTACTGGTCTGCTGAAGTCGAGGGGGTAGAGATTGGCGCGCGTTATTTTATCAGACTCGACGGCAGCCTGGACAGGCCGGACCCCGCCTCGTTCGACCAGCCCGACGGCGTCCATGGCCCATCGCGGGTACTGGATCCCTCCATTGGAAAAAGCACTCTGAAATGGCCGGGAATCCCTCTGCGGGATTATATATTTTACGAACTCCACGTCGGCACCTTCACCCCGGAAGGCACCTTTGACGCCGTCATTTCCAGGCTTGACAGTCTTAAGGACCTCGGCATAACCAGCATAGAAATAATGCCCGTCGCGCAGTTCCCCGGGTCCCGGAATTGGGGCTATGACGGCGCCTGTCCTTTCGCCGTTCAAAATTCCTACGGAGGCCCCGAAGGTCTAAAGCGCCTGGTGGAAGCCTGCCATGAAAAGGGGCTCTGCGTTACCCTGGATGTGGTCTACAACCATTTCGGGCCCGAGGGGAATTACCTTCGCGACTTCGGTCCCTATTTCACCGGCAAATATAAAACGCCCTGGGGCGATGCCCTGAATTTCGATAATGGTTACAGCGATGAGGTAAGACACTATTTCATCCAGAACGCCCTTTTCTGGTTCGGCCTCTACAATGTGGACGCTCTGAGGCTGGATGCAGTTCACGCGATCTATGATTTCAGCGCCATTCCGTTCTTGAGGCGCCTTGCCGAAAAGGTTGGGGAATACGGCCGCAGTACCGGAAGGCAGCTATACCTGATTGCCGAGAGTGATTTAAACGACAGCCGGCTCATTCGTTCGAGGGGCGAGTGGGGCTACGGCCTGGACTCGCAATGGTCGGATGATTTACACCATTCGCTGCATGTGCTCCTGACAGGCGAAAAGAAGGGGTATTACAGCGATTTCGGGTCCACCGCCGATCTGGCCAAGGCCATGAAGGATGGCTATGTCTATTCTGGACAATATTCGGAATACAGAAAAAGAAGCCACGGGAACCGTTCCGCCGACCTGCCCTCCGAAAAATTCGTTGTCGCAGCCCAGAACCATGATCAGGTTGGCAACAGGATGCTGGGCGAGCGCCTGAGTTCGCTGGTGTCTTTCGAGGCCCTCAAGCTCTCCGCAGCCGCGGTTCTGCTCTCCCCTTTCATTCCACTCCTTTTCATGGGCGAGGAATACGGCGAGGAGGCACCTTTTCTCTACTTCGTCAGCCATACCAACCCGGAACTTATGGAGGCGGTGAGGCTCGGGCGCAAGGAGGAGTTCAGGGAGTTCCTCTGGCATGAGGAACCTCCGGATCCGGGGGTCGAGGAGACTTTCATAAAGACGAAGATCTCCTGGGAAAAAAAAGATCAGGGCAGGCATGCGACCCTTTTGCGCTTCTACAAGGAACTGATTTCAATGAGGCGAAGCAACCCCGCCCTCCTCGATAGGGACAGGAAGAACATGGATGCGGAAGTTTTCGAGAACAGAAAAGTGATGGTTATGAAAAGGGGCGAGGGTTGTAAGGGCGAGAAGAGCGGCAACTGCCTGATAGCGATCTTTAACTTCGATTCCGGCAACCAGTGGATCGGGTTCAACGAATCAGGCCTGGAATATGGCTATCGCAAGATCCTGGATTCGGCGGAAGATGGCTGGGACGGCCCCGGTTCGACGCTTCCCGCTAAAATCGTCGATGGCGGGCCTCTGGAGCTGATGGGCAGCAGTGTCGCCGTTTTCGAAAAAGATTAGATAGAGAGGCCCGCATGAGAATTCCCGGTTCCACCTACAGGTTTCAGTTCAATTCGGGCTTTACTTTCAAGGATGCATTAGGCCTGGTCGGGTATCTCTCGGATTTGGGGATTACCGACCTGTACGCCTCCCCGATCTTTTGCGCGCGTAAGGGCAGTATCCACGGCTACGACATGATCGATCCGCTTTGTATAAATCCTGAGATCGGGTCCGAGGAAGAATTTGAGCGATTGACCGAATCGTTGCGGGAGAAAGATATCGGCTGGGTTCAGGACATCGTGCCCAATCACATGGCCTACGACAGTCAGAATAGAATGCTTGCCGATGTTTTTCAAAACGGCGTCTTCTCCGAGTACTACAACTTTTTCGATATCGACTGGAACCATGCCTACGAGAGCATGAAAGGGCGGCTGCTTGCCCCCTTTCTTGGCAAGTCCTACGGGGAGAGTCTCGAATCGGGCGAAATCCGGATCAGCTATGACGAGGAAGGCTTTTTCGCCAACTATTATTCCATCCACTATCCCGTCCGCATGGAAAGCTATGTGGATATTCTTTCCCCTAATCTTAATACCCTGAAGGAGCATCTCGGCCCGGACCACCCGGACTATATCAAGCTCATCGGCATAATATTCACCCTCAGGGGATTTCCATGCCAGGAACTCAGCGAGGACCGTCCGGACCAGATCCGCTTTATCAAGGGGATGCTCTGGGAGCTGTATCGGGAAAGTGCTCACATTCGCGAATTCCTGGACAGAAATCTGGGGATCTTAAACGGAGAGACGGGGTCAAACGACTTCAGCCTGATCGATCAACTACTCTATAGACAGTTTTTCAGGCTCTCCTACTGGAAGGTGGCAAGCGAGGAAATCAATTATCGGCGGTTTTTTAGTATAAATGAACTCATATCCCTGAGAATGGAAGATCCGGAGGTTTTTGCGCACTTTCATGAAAAGGTATTCAAACTGGTATCGCGGGGCTCCTTTACGGGGCTTCGCGTTGATCACATAGACGGGCTCTTCGACCCGCTCGCCTACCTGAAAAGGCTGCGCGATGAAACCGAGGGGGTATATTCGGTGGTGGAAAAGATCCTCTCGTTAGAGGAGGAGTTGCCATCAAGCTGGCCTGTTCAGGGCACCACGGGGTACGATTATCTCAATTTCCTGAACGGCATCTTCTGCCAAAAGGAAAATGAGGCCGAGTTCAACAGAGTCTATGCTTCATTTGCCGATGTCAGGTTCGAGCGCGAAGATCTACTGTATGAAGAGAAATCAATCATCATCGAGCACTTCATGACCGGCGACGTGGACAATCTCGCCCATCTAATGAAGAGGATATCGAGCAAGGACCGAGGCGGCGGGGATATAACCCTTCACGGACTCAGGCGCGCCATTTTCGAAGTTCTTGCGCTTTTCCCGGTCTACCGCACGTACATTAGCAGGGATTCCTTCACCGGATCGGATCGAAAGTACATATCCGAAGCGGTGGAAAGGGCGCGGAAGCGGAGACCTCACCTGGTAAACGAGATTAACTATCTGGCCAAGTTCCTGCTCCTTAAATACGAAGATTACCTGAGCGAAGAAGAGAAAGAGAACTGGCTGAGGTTCGTCATGCGGTTTCAGCAGTTCAGCGGCCCCCTTATGGCAAAGGGCTTTGAAGACACACTGCTCTATGTCTTCAACCGCCTTGTTTCACTCAATGAAGTGGGCGGAAATCCTTTCGTTTTCGGTATTACAGCCGATGAGTTCCATAAATATAACCAATCGAGATGGGAGAACTGGCCGCACGCGATGAGCGCGACGTCCACCCACGACACCAAGCGCGGCGAGGACGTGCGGGCGAGGATAAACGTTATTTCCGAACTGCCGCTGGAATGGGAGCAGAAGCTAAAGACCTGGAGCGGCCTCAATGAGAAGCACAAGGCCAGGGTTAACAACATCGATGTCCCGGCCCCTAATGACGAATACCAGCTCTACCAGACCCTGATTGGAGCCTGGCCTTTCGAAGATGAAGACGGCCATGAAGAATTTGTCAGGCGAATAAAGGATTATGTAATAAAGGCAACCCGCGAGGCTAAAATCTACACGGGCTGGATCAAGCCGTACACGGAATACGAAGAGGCTTTTGAGGCGTTTGTGGGTAAGATACTGGAGAAGTCTCCCCAAAACGAGTTCATGAAGGATTTCTTGCCCTTCCAGGAAAAACTCTCGCATTTCGGGATGATCAACTCTCTATCTCAAGTACTTCTCAAGGTCTGCAGTCCGGGAATCCCAGACTTCTACCAGGGTTCTGAACTCTGGGACTTGAACCTGGTCGACCCGGACAATCGAAGGCAGGTTGATTATCGCAAGCGCGTCTCAATGCTCGAAGCCATTACCAGGGACAGGGACAACCCCGAATTCATTCCCGATCTTTTGAGTTCGGCCCGGGACGGCCGCATAAAACTTTTTCTAACACTCATCTGCCTGGAGGCACGCAGGTCGCACCGGAATCTTTTCCGAAACGGCAGCTACATACCACTTAAGGCCGGAGGTGATCTGGCCGGGCACGTTCTCGCTTTCGCAAGAAGGGAAGAGAATGCCTGGTGCGTAGTGGTAACGCCCCGGTTTATAACGGGTCTGGCCGGCGTGAATGAATACCCTCTGGGCGAGCAGTTCTGGAAGGAAACATGGCTGGAGCTTCCCGATGATGCTCCCTACTCTTTTCTGAACCATATAACAAATGATACAATTTCCGTGAAAGGACGGCTTTTTGTTGCCAGGGCACTCGCAAAATTTCCGCTTGCCCTTATCTTTTCTGCCTGATGCATATAGTTATAGATATTCTTTTGATGAAACAATCCTTGAAAAATAGGAAAGCCAAGGGTAATGGTATTTACCCGCAGCACTCGAACCCCGCAATGGCCACCGTTCATCTGAGCACGGGGGCGGTGTTGGTCGAGCCCCGGAAAAATCCAATCCTATAATATTTGGTCGAGGTTCTCCTGTAATGAAAAAAGGCTCTAAACCTATAACCATTCTGATGGCCGATGACGATCAGGATGACTGCCTTCTTGTAAAAGAGGCGTTCAGTGAAAATAATTTCGAAGATGAAATCAGGTTCGTGGCAGACGGCGAAGACCTGATGGATTATCTTTATCGTCGGGGCAAATTCGCCGAACCGGCTTCCGCTCCTCTTCCTGACCTGATCCTGCTTGACCTCAATATGCCCAGGAAAGATGGACGCGAGGCTTTGAGAGAAATAAAGTCCAGTAGGGATTTCAGGCATATACCCATAATTGTCCTCACTACTTCTCATGAACAGGACGATATAATACGCAGTTATAGAGTTGGTGCGAATTCGTTCATAACAAAGCCTTCTAGTTTCGAGGAACTGCTGACCCTTGTTGAGCACCTTGGACGATACTGGATCGAGATAGTCGAATTACCACGGGAAAAAGCAAATGGCTGATGGTAACGAACCGATTAAAGTGCTTCTGATCGAAGATGATGAAGACGATAGTGTTCTGATCCGCGGTATTCTTTCCGATATTCCATCGGCTTCATACGAGATCACCTGGGCCGAGACATATGAGGACGCCCTGAGTAGCCTTCGGGAGGGCAGCTATGATGTCTGCCTCATGGACTACCGCCTGGGCAACAGGACCGGACTGGAGGTTTTGCAGAAGGTCGCCCATTACCTGGATAAGCCCCCGATAATAATCCTCACCGGCCAGGGCGACTACAGGGTGGATATCGCCGCCATGAAACACGGCGCCGCCGATTACCTCGTAAAAGACCACCTAAGCGACCCTATGCTGGAGCGCACCATCCGGTACGCAATTGAGCGAACAAAATCCGAAAAAGCATTGAGGGAATCTGAAAAGCAGCTCCAATATCTCTCTTCCCAGCTACTGACGGTCCAGGAAAATGAGCGGAGGAAGGTGGCCGCCGAACTCCACGATAATCTGGGACAGCTTCTGACCGCTATCAAATACAATATCGAAACAGTGATAAGCCGCCTGCCCGGTGAAAAAGAGTGCGCCCACAACCTCGAACAGGTAATTCCGCTCATTCAAGGGGCAGTCGAGCACGTCCGGCGAATTTATACACAGCTTCGTCCAACAGTCCTCGACGACCTTGGTGTAAAGGCTGCTCTGACCTGGTACTGCAGGGAATTCGAGGATGTTAATTCCCGGATACTCGTGGATAAAGATTTCGAGATCGAGGAGGAGGAAATTCCCGAAAACCTGAAGCTGACAATGTTCAGGATCGTTCAGGATGCCATGGACAACGTAGCCGAGCATAGCTCTGCCGAACATGTCTGGCTGAGGCTATCAAGCAACAATGGATCCCTCAACCTTTCCATAGTGGACGACGGAAAAGGTTTCAATGTAGGCGCCAAACTCTCATTGATGAACCCCGAGGGCGGGCTCGGCCTTCGAAGCATGAAAAGAAGGGCCGAACTATCGGGAGGAGAGCTTGCAATAATCTCCGAGGTAGGCACGGGCACAACGGTTCGGGTTAACTGGCCGAGTTAGATGCCCGATTCCCGGTTCGTCGATTGTTCCAAGGTTCTATCCTTCATCGCTCAGCGTGCTTAGACCATTTTCCCGAGCACTTACTCCCGCCGCTTCTTCCGGGTCGGGATAACAGCGCAACGCTTCCAACAGCGTGTAGTAGTCTGGCCATACCGATTCCGTCCCAAGGTGAACGCTACTGACCCTAGCCCGTGCTTGATATAATCTTTTCGATCTTATCCAGCCTCTTTTCGATCCTCTTCCAGGGCTCGCCAACCTGCTTTTCCGCGGCTTTCGAGCTGAAGGCGGGGTTATTTACCCACCAGTCCATTCCCATTTCCCTGGCCTTGTCAACCGAGCAGATAACCAGCCGGATCTGAAGGCTCAAAAGCTCTACTTCACCCAAGCTTATCTTGATATCACCCGCTATCACGATGCCTTTATCCAGGACCCTCTCCAATATTTCAGCCAGGTTGGTGGTACCCGCCGAGCGGGTGGCCGCGGTTGCCTGTACAGCCATTATGGTTCTTCTCCTTTCAGACCAGTTTGCCGAGAGGCCCCAGGTCGAGGTTGAGATCGTCCTCTTCGAGACCAAATTCCCTGGCAATTCGTATTATTTCCTCAGATTGCTTCATGAGCGCCAACCCGAGCCTTTCAATCTGCTCATCGGAGAGTGTGCCGGAATCCATCCTGCGGATCGCCTGTTTTTCGAGCAGTTCGTGAAGGAGTCTGACCAGGGTAAGGACGAGGCGCGCCAATCCATTCTCGATATTATCCTGGTCGAGGTTGATCTTGCCCGCCGAGACTGAAATCGATTCCGGGGACGGTTCCCGCATTGTTTCAGGGTCCATTGCCCGCGCAAATTCGTCCAGGTCTTCCGAATAGATTTTACCGGGTTCCACGGCTTTCGACCTCCAGTTTCACGTCCGCGCCTTCGTCGAGCAGTGTCCCCGCCGAAGCCAGCACCAGTTTGAGCGCGATCCGGATAAGTTCCACATCGGCTACGGCAATTGTAACTTCGCCGCTGATCACGGCGCCTTTGTGAAGCACCCTGTCCAGGACTTCGCAAAGGCTGACGCTGCGGTTCTCAAGAATTGAAACATCAGCCATTTTTTATCCCAAGTGCCGGTATCGGCAGGCTGGAAAGCCTGCCCCACAAATGCCGGGACTAGCTATCCGCCGCTTTGCCGGCCGTGTAGAGTGAATTTCCCAGTTCTGCTAATAAGTTAAGGCCTTGCAGCTCCGGTTGCCTGAAAACGATTGTCCTGATTTTTTCGGCAAACCTCCTCGCCATGTCATCGATGACCTTTGATTCGCTCTCCCGCAGCCGTGCACAGAAAGGACAATCGTTTGGCGGGGTGACCATGTTTACGAACAGGACAGGAGCATCGATGCCGATGCGGCCGCATGCCGCGAGCAGGTCGGAAGTTTCCTCGAAAGCCATTCGCGTGGGAATGGCTACCGCGAAAAGACTGGACTGGGCACCGTCCTTTAGAACAGACCTTAACAGCTTCAGCGCTTTTGACATTTCGACCAGCTTGTCGGCCATTTTCGGCAGGCGGAAAATGTTTTTGTACTTCAGAAAAAGCTCGAAGAAGGCTTTTATCCATTGATCCAATATTTCGGGGAGTTCGAGCAGCCGGATAAGGTGGCCCGTCGGTGCGGTATCGAGCACAAGCAAGTCGAATTCACCCGTTTTTATAAAATCGATAACCCGCACCAGGGCCATTATCTCGTCCAGGCCCGGCGGGGACAAATCGAGAATCTTCTCCATCACCTCGCGGTCGAAGGTGAGGTCGAAATTTCCCATAACGGAATCAAGAAACTCCCTTAGTTCCTGCCTGTAGCTCTTCTTGAGGGCTTCGAATTCGGCTTGGGCATCTATCTCCATGGCAAAAAGCCCCTGAAAAACAGGCGTTGGCGAGGGACCGACCTTTATGTCCAGCGCGCCGGAGACTGAATGGGCCGGATCCACTGAAAAGAGCAGCAATTTTTGATCGGGGTACTCACGGGCGAGCCTTATTGCAGTTGCGCAGGAAAGAGTCGTTTTCCCCACGCCGCCCTTGCCGGCAAAAAGCAGCATGCGCAAGGAGGGACCGGGAAGGGGAGCGGGATTTTCGACCAATCGCGGCGATGGGGTACTTCTGATTTCCGGTTTGGCGGCAGCATCGTCTTTTATTTGGTCCAGTGCTGAACCCCCGGTCCACACTTCCAGGAGCTTTTCCCCCCTGACCTCTTCGGGAAAAAGGGGCAAAGTCCATAGCTTGCGCTTCGAGAACTCGGGGGGAAGGCGCTCGAGTACCTTGAACTGGCGTGCTCGACCGGCCGAGCACAACGGGCAGTCGGTTTGCGGATAGATCCGGTTTACAATCACCTCATCCGCCGCAATGCGAAACTTTTCAAGCTCATCGATCAGCCTGACCGTTTCGCTTATCACCACGGGCTCGGCAAGTGCAACGGGCACAAATCGGCAGCTGGAGCGATTCCGAAGGAGCTTTTCCATCCTCTTTGCCGAATGGCCAAGATCCATAACGAATTCGTCGAGTTCATCCGGCTGGTAGATTCCCCGAAAGACCTCTTTCATGTAACGATGCTTGGCCAGCAGAGTGTCGAGCGCCCCTACCCATTTATTAAAAAACCTCGGCATTTCCAGAAGCCGCAGGGTGTGGCCGGTTGGGGCGGTATCCACAATTATGAGGCCGTATTCACCCTGCTCGACCCAGCGCGAGATTTCGAAAAAACCAAAAAGCTCATCCAGGCCGGGCATCGAAAGGTCCAGAAACCGGGAAATATCTTCTTTGTCGAGAAGTGTGCCCCGATTAGCTATTTCGAGGAGCTTGGGGCCGTTTTTTCGCCTGAATTCCTCCAGGTATTTAGCGGCATCGAACTCGATGATTTCGAGGTTGGAAGGTGGATGAAGGCCGTCAATCGAGTCCAGAAGCGAGTGCGCTGGATCGGTCGAAACAAGTAGAATCTTTTCGGAAGCGGACCTTCCGGCAATATAAAGACCCGCGGCGGCCGCGCAGGTTGTCTTGCCGGTACCCCCTTTCCCGCCAAAAAGGAGCAGCCGGAGCGAAGAATTTCTCAGAAAAGCGGGGATTTTAGAAGTGGATCGCGTTTTCACGGTCAATTAGCGCCGGGCTGGCTGAACCGGACTACCCTTTCCGAATCTCATCCAGTTTGTCCAGTCTATCCAGCAACTCTTTTTCCCTCTTATCGAATTCCTCCTCTGTTATTCTGCCCGTCTCCAGCATCATATACATTTCGCTTAACTGGGATGTTATGCGCTCATGCTGCGCCTCGACCTCCTCGAGAGCCGCGGCGCGCACCTTCTCTACGGCCCATATCACACCTTTGAGGGGGGCCAGGAGAATATCGTCGATTATCAGCATCTTCGTACCCGGTTCAACTAAACGTGAACCCTTACGTCCACGAAATTATACGGCGGCAATGGTCCATTGAACTCAAACACGAAATTGTCGTCGAAAAGGTCAGAAGCTTCGTCCAGCGCTGATTGAAACTTACCCGTATCTGCCTTGTCGATCAGGCAGGAAACACGCATTACTTCCTTTTCGTTTCGAGGCCTATTGCGCTTGATTTCCGAACAAGCTGAGCCCAGCTTGTCCTCGACTTTGGTCGTAAGCTTTTCCCGGTCCTCGCTTTGGATTGCCTCGAAATGCTGCCCGAGCTCTATCTTTTCCTCCCTGCTGGGTTCGCCGTTTCCTTTGTAGAGCTCGTCGCGCTCGGCTTTCAGCTCAGGGTATTTCGAAACGAAGTATTCGAAAACATTCGGAACTTCATACATCACGCGAAGCTCCATCTCGACTTTCCCGGAGACCTTCCGGATCTGGTCCCTGAAGGTTTTCTCATATTTTTTCAGCATTTCGCGAATGCTGTTGGGGCTGTCCGCGACCGTACCGAAAGAAACCGGGAGTACAACCCCCCCTTTTTCAATTAAGTGGCTCAAAACTGCCTGATGAGCGGCAAGATGCTTCCGCTCGGGGCGCAGCTTGTCGGTTGCCGGCACTTCGCTGACAACGGCAGCCACTCCATCATGAGTTATCGCAAATACGTTGGAATCATACAGACCTTTTATCCCAAGATCCTTTTGCCCTTCTTCTTTTTCGGTGGCCGGAACTATTGCATACAGGTAAACATGGCCGGCACCGGATACTTTCGTCGCCATATAAGCTAATCCTTATCAAGGAAGTAAAAATCTAATGCTGACCGGACCTGCCGGGCTGCTTTTCCGCTCCATTTATTCCTAACCGCACGGCTCTCCCGCCGATGTCAACTTCACCGACTTGAGTCTGCCATTTTCGCTTTTTATGCAATTCAGAGCCCGGCAGACATTGCATCGAACCTGGCCCGTGAAACTGTTATAGTCCGCGCCCAGGTCGATCATGTGTCCACATCCAAGACAGTTTATCCGCATCACTCCTGTCCCTCAATTTTACGCTTCCGGCGTCGGGGCGGCAGCTGTTGCCGTGAGCCCTATAGCGTCGGCGTATTTAAGATATGTGTCAACGGAGGCGATTACAACACGCGCCTCAATCGTCAGAATTTCGATCCCAACAAGCGACACCCTTACCCATGCGTCAATCACGATACCCTTATCCAGGATAAGATCGAGTACTTCTGCCAGGGTTCCGCCACCCGCACCTTGGACTCTTGCCATGGAAAAACATCCTTTCCGCTGATACTCGGTTTCTGGTTCAAAATCGGCCGGTTTTCCGCAATGCTTCCAGGAAGCAGTGCAACGAACCGGAACCAATGGAAGTATAATTAGAAAGTAACCATTGGCCGGGGGCGGTCCAGGTATTTTTTCGGTATTGCGCGGGAGCCGGGATTCAGCCGGTGTGGGGATAAAGGCGCCGTTGCCCAAACAATTTGTAGGGTTACAGTGAAAATAAAAGGCGAGAAGGCATAAAAAGAGGGTAGCCCGGATTTATTCCGGGTGCGGAGCACAAGAGACCTTGATGATCGAGTGAAGAATAATGAAAGTGCAGGTCGGCAAATATCTGCTTGAAAGAAGCCTTTGGAGTTGAAACTACCGCTATACCACAACCCTCTTGCGCTTCGCGCCCGGATATAAATCCGGGCTACCCTCTTATTGGTTCCGTTGGACAACAGCCATCAGGCTCTCGCCCAGCGAAGACTACACCGCTCAACCCAGCCTACGGTCTACTACCTGCTCAGAGGCCGGAAGAAAATCCGCGAAATTATAAGGAGGCCATGGGCCGCTAAGGAGGAACTTCGCGCCGCCGATGCTAAGCTGCGAGTATCTCTGGCGAAATTGCTCGATTCGATTTTCCGGTACGAGAAAGTAGGCGGAAAGAAGTGAATGTCCGCCTAAAACGTCTTCGGATGAGATGCCGCGAGGATTGCCCGAGGAATTTCCGGGCGGTGCTGACAAACTTGAGGCCTTTTCTACCGTCTCTACTTTGATTTCTTTAAAAAGGCCCTGGAAATGCTCCCGAAGCATCGAGGCAAGCCTTTCCCGCTGCCCGGAGGATTTTTCTACTCCCTCGAAATGGGATCTTCTTTGTTCCAGATATTCCCTGCCGCCGGGCTGCCCCTTTGTTTGTCCGGCGCGTTTTTCAGGGGACGGAAGCCTTTGCGCCAGAACGCGCACTCCCATTTCCATCGTGCCGGAAAGATCGTTTAGCAGCCGCGCCAGTTGATTTTCATTATCTCTTAGGAAATCTCTGAGCTCGTCCGGATTTTCAAAATAATTGCCGAACCTTACCGGGATCAGCGTGAATTCGCGGCACAATGCCTCCGTGACCGATTCGAATTCAAGAACCGCCGATATCTCCGGCCGGGCGCGCTCGAAAATCTCGGCGTATGCGGCACCCATGCCGCCCTCGATCACATACCGGACCGGTTCACCGTTTATCCCGGAGATTCGCGGTGGATCTTTCCCGCCTGGGCGGAAGATAGCGTAGACAAGGTTCATTTTTCCCCTTCGCCGGTCTTTTCAAGCTCAGCGCTTCTTTCAAGCGGCGGAGTAAAACTGAACGGAGGCCATGGGCCCGAGTATCGGAAGAAGATGCCCTCATTTTCATGGCGCTCATTAAGGCGGGATACAGCAGCATGCAGGAGCTGTTCATCGGAATTTCGGACCAGGAAGGCCCAGTTAACAACCATCTGCCCCGGCTCATCCAAACCGCTTTCCGGAAGAGGATTTCGCGCGCGCATCTCTGCGACCGAAGTCAAAAGCATTTGCCTGGAATCGTCAAGAATATTTCCGAGCCAATTCTGGTAGCGCTCGGACGCGGTTTCGCGCATCCTGCGCTCCTGCAGGTAACGGGCGCCAGGCGCGTCGGGTAGATTTTTCAATGCGCCCAGCATCAGCTTTTCTATCGCTGGACCAATTCTTTCCGGATGAACGAAGCCTTTCACCGCCCATTCGCGTTTATCGGAAACATAGTCCAGGAAAGATGAAATCGTATCGAGGCGATCGAGCAGGAAGTCTTGCAGACTCTGCTCGGTCACATAAATGGTCCCAAAGGGCGCCGGGAAAACGGGTGAATGCCGTGCAATTTCCTCTATAACCTTCTCGTGGAATAAGGCCCTTGGCCCGACCCAGTCCAGATCGCGAAACCTGTCCTCCGCCCCCGCGCCGGTGAAATCATCCAGGGGAACGGACCCGTAAACCGCGACAACACCCCCGGCTGCCGTTGTCGCCAATGGCGGCTTGGCGCCGAGCGTTTCCACTTCGAGATCTTCGATTTTCGGAAGAGAAGTTTCCCTCGCAAAACAGAAGAGGTATACAGCAGTCTCAGCGCTTTCCATAGAACCTCCGCGAACTTGACTCAAAGCTGTTTTTCGCGCGCTATTTCGGCCAATGCGCTTTCAAGGTCCATGGCCGTAATAGATATTTCGGGGTCGCCATCCGGATTGGTCAGTACCTGGGCGACCGCCCTTCTAACCGCCCGCATCGCCGCAATGTTGCAGACCTGCGCTATATCGGCGCCACTAAAACCCTTGCTCCTGTCAGCTAGTTTTTTCAGATCAGGTTCAATCGCAAGGGGCTTTCCGCTCAGGTGTACCTCGAAAATCCGTACCCGGCTCTCCCGGTCCGGAAGCGGTATATCGACAATCTGGTCGAACCTGCCCGGTCTCAGGACGGCAGGGTCGAGCATATCCCGGCGATTCGTAGCCCCGAGCACCAGCACCCCCTTAAGTTCCTCTACGCCGTCCAGCTCGGCCAGAAATTGGCTGAGCACGCGCTCGGTAACATTGGAGTCTCCTCCTCCCATGGTCCTGGCAGGCAAGAGGGAATCTATTTCATCAAAGAAAATGATGCATGGAGCGGCCTGCTTGGCCTTTCGGAATATGTCCCGAACACCACGTTCGGATTCACCTACATACATCGACAGGACGGATGGGCCTTTTACCGAAATGAAATTTACTTCGCTTTCATTTGCAATGGCCTTGGCCAGGAGCGTCTTGCCGCAGCCTGGCGGCCCGGATATGAGAATTCCCTTCGCGGGGCGGACCCTTGCCCTGTCAAACATCGAGGCGTATTTGAGCGGCCATTCAACGGCTTCGCGAAGTTTCTGCTTAATATCCTCGAGCCCGCCTACATCTGTCCAGCGAACGTCCGGGACTTCTACATAAACTTCTCGAACCGCTGACGCCTCGACCTCGCGCAGCGCGGAGATGAAATCCTCCATTCGCACCTCGAGTCGGGTCAATAGCTCATATGGAATGCGCGCCATCTCGAAATCTATGTCAGGGATTATCTCTCTCAGGCAATTCATGGCCGCTTCCCGGCAAAGCGCTTCCAGGTCTGCTCCGACGAACCCGTGGGTTACATCCGCCAGCCGGTTGAAATCAACATCGGTCGCCAGCGGCATCCCGCGGCTGTGAATTTCGAGAATTTCCCTGCGGCCGTTCCGGTCGGGAATGGGGATCGAGATTTCCCTGTCGAACCGGCCGGGTCGGCGCAGGGCCGGGTCGAGCGCATTTGGTATGTTGGTTGCTGCGATGACAATCACGTTTTGACGTCGGTTAAGGCCGTCCATCAGCGCAAGAAGCTGCGCGACCACCCGCTTTTCGACGTCCCCCACCACCCGCTCGCGCCGCGGTGCAATCGCATCGATTTCGTCAATAAATACGATGCTCGGCCCCTGTTTGGTAGCATCCTCGAAAATCTTGCGCAGGTGCGCCTCGCTCTCGCCATAGAATTTGTGGATTATTTCGGGTCCGCTCACGGTAAAGAAGTTGGCGCTCGTTTCCTGGGCAATTGTCCTGGCAATGAGGGTCTTTCCGCACCCCGGAGGACCGTGAAGCAGCACACCCGTCGGTGGATCTATTCCAAGACGCTCGAACACCTCGGGATAGCGCAGCGGAAGTTCGATCATCTCTCGAATCCGACGCACCTGTGGTTTCAGCCCACCTATATCTTCATATGACAGCCTGCGCTGAGCCGTACCCACTTCCCCGGTCTTGCCGATTACCAGTTCAGTTGCCGGGTTTATCAACACCGGACCCTGCGGAAGCGTGCTCTCGACCCTGAAATCCGCCGACCGGGAACCGAAAAGAGAAGCCCTGATACGGTCGCCCGCAATTGCGGGAAGTCCGTCGAGAAGGCTTCCGATGTATTTCATGTCACGGTCCGCAGGTTTTATATTAATGGGCGCCAGTACCACACGCTGGGCGGGCGAAAAGGCGGTTTTTTTCACCTGTACGAATTCGTCAAGGCCGACCCCGGCATTTTCCCTGGTAATGCCATCAAGTTGTACCCTGGACTGGCCGCGCAGTTCCTTGTATGCGGGCATGACCTTACACACTGTCTTGCGTTTGCCCGAAATCTCGACCAGGTCGGCAATCGAAACCCCGAGCCGATCCATGTCCTCTGGACCCATCCTGGCAAACGCCCTGCCGACATCCTTGGCGAGTGCTTCAGTTACTTTTAGCTTAAGCTCCAATTTTTTTCCTCGGTTTGGCGGCAGGCTGGAAGGCCTGCCCTATGTGTACATCGCTTCCAAAACACGACAATATAGATACCATCCATTGAGCCCGGATTTAATCCTGGCCACCCTATTTCTGCCTGGGCACGTTGTTATGGCGTGGTCTCCTGACCGCGCCATGCCCTCGACCGAAGGTCTCCAATTATTTGTAACCGGTGGAGACCTTCGGTCGGCGCGGG
>DBMI01000002.1 GCA_002298165.1 Desulfarculales bacterium UBA702 | reverse complement strand
TTTAGGCGCAACTTGAACGCAAAGTGGTATGATTCAGCAACCGGGAAAGCCTTTATAGTCCAGTGCAACCCCGTCTTGTATCCATTCATGCCCCTTTCCCATTGAAGCCCATACGATCGTTCGACTGACCCTCCCCAACATGCAAAGAACTTGTTTGCTAATAGCTTTCAGGTTAACCACAGCCTATTTTGGGCCGGAAAAGCCCCTCATACTACCCATGAACATGCGCCAATCAGGATCTTTCTTCACAATTCGACCGGGCAGGAAGGTCCGCCCAGTTTTCGAAATTGCCGTATTGTTCAGCGGTTCCGATAACCGCGACTATATCTCCCGCAACAAAACGAAATTCCGGGCCCGGGTTCGGGTGAAAAACGGGGCCGCGGATTACTCCAACCACGGAAGCACCTGTCCGGGACCGTATTGAAAGCTCGGCAATGGCGCACCCATCCATCATCGTCTCCGGCTCAATAGTAAACCAGTTTAGCTGTAAAATAGTGCCGGCACTTTTCAGCCGTGAAACAATTTCTTCCCGGCCCGGGGTTGTTGAAGCATAGAGTTCCCGGCGAGCAGCACCTATAAGTTTCAAAATCCGGTTTGGAGGAATTTGCAGCCTGACCAGTGCCTGCTGCGCGATTTCAAGACTTGCCTCCAATTCGGGCTGGACCACTTCCGTTGCGCCTCTTTCAAGCAGAGCCTTTATCTGCTCGATCCCTGCCGACCTGGCGATTATCTCGATTTTTTCATTCACCACCCTGGCCTTTTCAATAATGGCTTGTGCCACGGTGATCGAAGGGATGGTCACTATAAGCAAACGCGCACTATCAATAAAAGCTGCATCCAGGACCGGCGGTTGACTCGCATCGCCATAAATCACCGCATATCCGGCGTTCTTTATCCGCTCAATTGCGTAGTAATCGAGTTCGATTATGACAAAAGGAACACCGATACCCAGCAAAATCTCGGCGACCTGACGGCCGATTCGTCCTCCTCCTGCAATGAGCACGTGTTTTTTCAGACCTGATTCCGGGAGGTTGATGGTCTCAAGGGGGTCATGTTTGGAAAAGCGTTTTTTTAAAGAGTATAGCGGCGGCACCAGACTCGAAAGGAAGGGAGTCAAAACCATGCTGACAACGGTGGCACTAAGAATGAAAGAGTAAACCTCCTCGGAAATAGATCCTGAAGAGAGCCCGATTCTGGCCAGGACGAACGAAAACTCGCCAATCTGGGAAAGTCCGAGTCCGACCGCGAGCGGGATCACATTTCCGTAGCCGAAGAGCAGCGTTATCAGAGCGAAAATCGCACCTTTTCCAAGACTCACCATGGCTACAAGCAGAAGTATTTTCCCCCAGTGTCCGGCAATAAAAAGCGGATCGAGCAGCATGCCGACGGAGGTGAAAAACAGCAAACCGAATAAGTCCCGAAGCGGTATGATCTCTCCCAAAGCCTGGTGGCTGAACTCGGATTCGCTTAGAACGATGCCGGCCACAAAAGCTCCGAATGCAAACGAAAGCCCCGACAGGTACGTTGCGTAGCCGATACCCAGGCCTATTGCCGTTACAGACAGGAGAAAGAACTCGCGCGAATTCCATTTTGCCATGTAGGTCAGCAGCCGTGGAAGGAGACGAGTACCCAAAACCACGATTAAGACAATAAAGATCACCGCTTTTAAAGCTGCCGCCGCAAGCAGGGGCAATCCCGTTTCCGGATTGTCAAGCTTCGGCAAGATGATCATGAAAGGCACAACGGCAAGATCCTGAACGATCAGCATTCCAATAATTACTCTGCTCGAAAGGGTGCCCATCCACCCCTGGTTCATCAGGGTCTTGAGCGTGACCATGGTACTGGATAATGATGCTAAAGCCCCCAACCAGATCGAAGCAGTCCAGCCCCAGCCCAGAGACTTTCCGATAGCAAAGCCCAGGGCGGTTGTAAGTACGATTTGCAGGGGAGTACCAGCCAAAGCGACAACTCGGACCGGCCTGAGTTTCTTCAGCGAAAACTCCAGCCCAAGTGCAAAGAGCAGAAGAGCCACCCCGATCTCGGCCAGAAGTTCAATATTGTGAATCTCTGAAACGGTGATTCCGCCGGTGTGAGGCCCTACAATGACTCCTGCCAGGATGTAGCCAAGAATCAACGGCTGCTTGAACTTCAGAGCAACAAAGCCTCCCACCAGGGCTGCGACTATTATGATTACGATATCGGATGCAATTCCCATTCAAACTCTCTATGCCGGGATCACCGGATTTGTCTCGAACCGTTTGGAGGCCCATTGGCTCTGAGCATCAATTACTCTGTTAAACATGTGGGGTAAGGTAATGACGATACATTATTTATAAATGTACCGGGACCGGAATCCGGGAGCAAATATGCGAATGCGAAGCAAAATTCCGGGGATGGTAGAATCCGATTAGTCAATCAGGCGTTCAGCCGACCCAAACAGGGAGAGGCGGGGAGGGGTTGAAAGGTCTTAGATCTTTTTGTCACCCTCCCCCCTGGCCCCCTCCCATCAAAGGGAGGGNNGGGAGGGGGAATCCGCATCCAGCTTCATTCCAATGAGCCAGGGGAATTTGTGTCGACAACTTGTTTGGTAGTCCCACAGGAGCGCATTGCCGTCAACTAACTGAACAATTGTTTATTCATTGTTATGACGTGGTCTCCCCGGACTGTTGCCTAAATCCCGAATGGAAAAATAATGGACCGAAATTGAAGGAAAACTCCCCTCCACTGGTGGAGCCTGCCCCGGCAGCGCACCTGGGCCGGGGAGGGGCTGGGGGAGGGGGTTGAAATCCTTAGATCTTTTTGTCACCCTCCCCCTGGCCCCCTCCCATCAAAGGGAGGGGGAATCCGCATCCAGC
>DBMI01000083.1 GCA_002298165.1 Desulfarculales bacterium UBA702 | reverse complement strand
AGTTCGTCCTTGTATTCAACGCCGTAGATGTAGAGCATTATCATGGCAAAACTGAGGATAAGGGGGCCGTAGAGAATGCCTCTCAAGCCGAAGTATTGGACCCCGCCAAGAATTGCGAGAAAAATATAGAAAGGCGACATCTTGGATTTGCCCTTCATGAGCATGGGGCGAACAAAGTTGTCAATTGACCCCACCAGCACCACCGACCAGACCGTAAGGAAAACTGCCGATTTTACCTGCCCGAGCAGTAGCAAGTATAGGGCTATCGGGACCCATACCAGATATGTCCCGACAAGCGGGATCAAAGAGGCCATTCCGGCCATGGTACCCCAGAAAAGGCCTGGTACACCGACGATCCTGAATCCGACGCCTGCCGCAAGTCCCTGGCACACAGAGGTAAGAAAGGTGCCGAGAAGCACGGATTTTGCCACTACCCTTATGCCGTCGAAGATCCTGTCTTCCTGGTCTGCACGCAGCGGCGAGAAATACCGGGCGCGTTCAACCATCTCCAGGCCGTCACGCACAAGGTAAAACGCAATGAAAATCATTATGAAGAACTGCGCAACGATATGAGCAGCATCACCAAGAATTGACGCCACCTTAGTCAGAAGAAACTGCCCGATATCCCGGCTGAGGCTTAAAAGGCTATTTACTATATCGGTCTTGTTCATTTCGAGAAAAGGCACCCGCTGCTGCACCCATGCGACGTACTCATTTATGCGCGGATCTTCGGTGAGTTTCTGGAGGTTTCCGGCCTTGAGCCATTCGTTAATGTTGTTAACGGTTTCAAGCCCCTGGGCAACAAGAGCTGAAGTGAAGAGGAAAATCGGAATGGCTATGGCAAAAGTTATTATGAACACGATGCAAATTGCGGCAAGATTTTTTCTGCCGTGGAGCACATTCGTCAGATATACCCGAAGTGGGTGAAAGATTGATGCCGTGACTATAGCGAGAATCAAGGTATCCAGAAAAGGAAGCAGGATAAGATAGCTCAGGTAAAAGGAAATAAAGAGTATTACAAGCAGAAAAGCCCTGTAGCCCTTTACCCGCTTTTCGCCTTCCCGGCACGGCATTTCGGAATCAATCATCAAGGCTATCCCCGTTCATCGCAATTCGGTCGCTTTGCGCCGGTATTGGGAGGCCTTGGCGTTATCTCCCGCCTCCTTGTACAGATCTGCTTCAAGTCGGAATACCTCTTTGAGCCTTGCAGGTTCGTCCTGGTAGAGAATTTCAGCCTTTTTAGCAAATTCCAGCGCCTTTTTCTTGGCACCTTTCTGCCGCCACGCGCGAGCCAATAGCATGAAAGCTTCGGGATTCTGAACGTCAACCTGTATGGCTCGCTCGAGGACCGAGATGGCAAGATCGGGTTTGCCGCGATCTAATGGTCCGCGTGCTTCATCAACAAGCTGCATCGAGGCGAGGAGTTGCGGCGACTGTTGCTCCGTCTTCCTTGGTGGTCCGGACGCGGGCTGCGAAATCCGCGGTTGGTCGCCTCGTGGAATTGTGGTAGGCGGAGGTACCGGTTGAGCGGGAGTTATCGTGGGGAGGTCCTGTTTTTTGAACCCGGAGTTCATGCCGACAAGCGGTCCCTGCTGCTGAGCAGGCGCCTGCGACACTGCCGGTGGTTGAGGCGCCGCATAGTGCGATGCAGGCACGGCAGAGCTGAATTCAGGGGGAATGTATACGGGCGGGCGGCTCACCGTGCATGCCGGAGAAAAAGCCGCAAGAACTGCAAGGACCACTATGCACTGGAACGAACTTTTAAGAGATATCATCTAGAATTCACTTTATCCAAAGTCAATGAAGCTCCCCGACGGACCGGGGCTGTGCGAAGTAAAGCCCTGGTCGATTGGCCCCTCTGGCCTTAATTTCGGGGTCCCCCATTTTATTCAGATGAGTGAAGAGTGCAAGGATCATTAAGCACGGTGTCGGATAAAAAGTACTCGAGTTTTTGCTCTTGGCAGTGGATGGTGGCCAGCCGGCCTGAAGTGGAGCATATTATCCTCTGGCAAATACCAGGAGGAATGCGGAAATTCTGGGGATTTATAAACGGTCGAACAGATTTCATGAATCTGGCCCAAATCTTTGCAGCCCCCTGTGCGCCGGTCAGGCCGGTAGGACGATTGTCGTCATAGCCGACCCAGACAAGGACCAGCAGGTCGGTTGTATAGCCGGCAAACCAGGAGTCCCGGTACTCGCTGGTTGTACCGGTTTTCCCAGCGCACTTGAAATCGATTCCCAGCTTCTTGAGGTTCTTGGCTGTACCCCTTTCGATAACTCCCTCGAGTGCCGAGGTTACAAGGAATGCCTTGGCCGGTGATATCACGGAGGAGAATTCCACGGTTCGGCGCTCCTGCACATCCCCGTTTTCGCCCACAATTTCCTTCAAACTGAGCAGATATGGTTTCTGGCCGTCATTATCGAGTACGGCGTATACTGCGGCCAGTTCCATCGGTGTCACTTCGAAGGAGCCCAGAGCAAGTGAGGGCACAGGCTTCAGAGGTGATTCGAATCCCAGGTCCCTGAGTGTCTGGATAACATTGTCCAGGCCGGTTTCAACAGCCAGGCTGACTGTTGCGGCATTAAGGGACTGTTCGATGGCCTCGCGCACTGAAACATTGCCGTGGTATCTGCCTTCAAAATTTTTAGGAGTCCACGGCCCATCAGCCGTTTCGTATTCAACTGCGGTATCGGACAACTTGTCCGAGAGACTGAGACGGTCAAGGGCGCTTAAAAAAATAAACGGCTTCAGGGCTGATCCTGGCTGCCGGTGCGCATTGAGTGCTCTGTTAAATGTGCTCTCGGAGTAATTTCTGCCGCCGACCAGGGCGTAAATGGCGCCGGTCTTTGGTTGAATCGCGATCAGCGCCGCCTGAAGAGGTTCACTGTTGCCCTGCCCCACCCAAGAGGTGGGCGGCAAATCCTTCTCGAGTTCACGGAGTCCATCGCGTACGGCGGATTCCGCGGCAACCGCCATTTCGGGGTGCAGCGTCGTATACACGGTGAGGTCCTCCGAAGCCAACACCTCCGGCGCATAAAGCTCCTGTGCCTGCTTTCTTACATAATCGATAAAGTAGGGCGCTATGCCAGCGGTATTTAACGGATCGGCCAGCCGGATCTGTTCGGAGCGCGACGATTCATAGTCGGCCGGCGAAATCTTTCGAAGGTCCAGCATGCGCTTCAATACGATGTTTCTTCGCTCGAAAGCATCTTCGGAATGTGTTATGGGCGAGTAGGTATTCGGTCCGCAGATCATACCAGCCAGGGTCGCCGCCTCGGATAAACTGAGATCGTCGACGTTGCGACCGAAATAGTACCTGGCCGCCTCCCCCATTCCATGGATTGCGATACCACCCCTCTGGCCCATATAAATCTCATTCATGTACATCTCGAGGATCTCGTCCTTTTCGTAGAGCGTCTCGAGAATGATTGCCATTGAGAGTTCGAGTGTTTTTCGGCGAAAGCTGCGCTCAGGTTCAAGAAAGTAGTTCTTTACAAGTTGCTGTGTTATGGTCGATCCGCCCTGGACGACCCGGCCCGCTATCAAGTCGGTCCAGCCGGCCCGCAGAATTCCAATTATGTCTATCCCGCTGTGTTCATAGAAACGGTGGTCCTCGATACTCACTATCGCGTCGATAAGATGGCGGGGAACCTGACGGATGTTAATGAGCATTCGGCTCTCACGCTGAGGTCCAAACAGTCGCGCAACCTCCATGGGCTCAATTTCGACGAAGTTGATCTCGCCCCTTGGGCCGCGCACCTTGGCGATTTTATTTTTGTGAAAATCGAATTGAATGCGCTGAGCCGGCAGGAAATGGCCGGGGAACTGGAAATCTCGCAGGTGAACAATCAGGCTGCCGCCGGATATGCGGTATTCTCCAGCCGAAATGGGCTCCTTTGAAGCCTCTTTGTACCTGCGCAGGTCCAGCATGTGTCGCAGCCCGGAAACACCCAGTTCCTGGCCTGAATAAATCGGGACCGTACCCGAGAAAACCCTGGCTGGAACACTCCACCTGCGCGAGGAGAATCGGCCCTTGACCTCGTTGTGCATATGGTAGAAAAAAGCCGCTCCAAAAGCCGTCATGGAAATTATCACCATGAAGACGGCCGATAGAATCAGCTTTCGCAAACGAGATTTTTCTTTCTTAAAGAGCCTCATTCCGGTTGCCTGTTGTCCCGTGCGACGCGGGATTGCCGGGTGCCGGTTGCGAGTTGCGAGTTGCGGGTTGCGAGTTGCGGTATCCGCCATCCGCTATCCGATATCTGCCATCCGCTATCCGATAATTGCCATCCGTCATCCGTCATCCGATATCCGTCATCCGTTTATCCAGCCTCATTACGCATTCGACATGCGGGGTTTGCGGGAAGAGATCGAATGGGCGGATCGCCTTTATCTCATATGAATCAAGAAGCAGGGCCGCATCCCTGGCCAAACTCGCCGGATTGCACGAGACGGCTATTATCCTTTTTGGAGCGACTTCAAGAAGGGTTTTCAAAACTTTTGGGTGCATTCCCGCCCGAGGCGGATCTGCTATTATTACATCGGGGCGTCCGGCCTGAGCGGCAATTTTTATCATTTCCTTCAGGTCTCCGGCCATAAAAGAGCAGTTACGCACGTTATTGAGACGGCAGTTCTCATATGCATCGCTAATAGCGTCGGGTACTATTTCTATTCCGGTAACCTTTTTAACGAGGGATGCCACATAGATGCCAATACTTCCCGTTCCGCAGTATAGGTCCCAGACGTCTTCCGTACCCTTGAAATCGGCAAACTCTCGTACCGTATCGTAGAGCAACTCGGCTGCAAGCGAGTTGGTCTGGAAAAAGGAATTAGCGGAGATCCGGTATGTGCGGTCTCCCAGCTTCTCCTCGATATACCGGGGGCCGAAGAGGACACGGCTGGAATTTCCGGCAGCCACCTGCGACTTGCTGTCACTCACTGAATGAATGAAGGTTGTGATCTCAGGGAAATCCGCGATAAGCCGGCTGGAAAACGAATCGACGGCTTTCTCGGCATTAGATTCGGCGGAGGTTATAAGATGGACCAGCATTTGCCCGGTCCTTTTTGTTTCCCTCACGACGAGAAAACGCCAAAACCCGTCATGATTTCTTATGCTGTAAGCCGGCAGACCGCTTTTTTTCGCCAGTTCCCGGGCCTTTTTCAATATACCGGCAGCAGCAGGCGATTCGAGGAGACATTCCCCGATATTGAAGACCTTGTCGAAAAAGCCCCGAACGTGGAGCCCAAGTGCAAAAAGTTCTTCACGGTCAAAAGAGCATTCCAACTCATCGGCCAAAAGCCATCGCTTCGCCGAAAAAGTAAACTCCATCTTATTCCTGTAACGAAACTGCTCCGGAGACGCCACTATAGGCTGTACGTCAGCCTCACTCACCCCGGCAATGTGGCTGAGGCACTCTATTACATGATTTCTCTTCCAGTATAATTGATGATCGTATGAAATGTCCTGCCAGTGGCACCCGCCACACGTACCGAAATGAGGGCACTCCGGCGGGGTATAGTGATCCGACTGGGAAAGAATCTCGACTACCCTTCCTTCGGCATAGTTTTTCTTTTTTTTTCCAATCCTTGCTCTGACTGTCTGCCCCGGCACGGCCCTGTCCAAAAAGACAACGAACCCATCGAGGCGCGCGACCGCCTTGCCGCCAAAAGCGAGCTTTTCCACAAAAAGCTCTATTTCCGCTCCCTTGCTTACCTTCTGCATATTCTGGTTAATGCCGGTCTCCTTTAATTTCCGCACAATGCAGCGTATAAAACCCATAAAAAAGGGAGGTCCCTCTTCGGTAGAGGGTAAAGACCTCCATTTAGTGATTTTATTACATTTTACCCATAAAGGTACAGAATGTTCAAACAGTAGCGAAGATAATAAGCCGGCAGCAGTATTAGACGAATTCCGTTTGTCATTGGCAGGCGTTGATTACGAAAAAGTTAATGTAAATGGTGTAGATATTGAATTAAGGGCATTGGTTTTGGTGCCTCGGCTTTAGCATCTGCTGCCGTTGGAGGCCTTCGGTTGATGCCGTGGCA
Source organism: Desulfarculales bacterium UBA702 (assembly GCA_002298165.1). Lineage (GTDB taxonomy): Bacteria > Desulfobacterota > Syntrophobacteria > Syntrophobacterales > Syntrophobacteraceae > SbD1. The sequence continues at coordinate 3,861 of DBMI01000083.1, read as the reverse complement.
AGGTCGGGACGGGCTGTTGCCCAAATAGTTTTTCGAAAATGTTAAGCAAAATTGTATGGCGCGAACCTGATGAACGTCATTCCCGCAGCGCTTCTGGGCGGGAATGAGGATATTCGAAGCTGAGATCCCGATAGATCATGCAGCGGGTTTGGGCAACAGCCCCGAAAGACCTTGCCAGAACGAGGGAACCTTGCCAGACCCGGATTGATGGTTAATCAGGGGGAAAGTTAATCCAGGTTGTGGATCGATCCCTCTGCCTTTTAGCACTCAACCCCAACCTGCTAAAGATTCTGTGATGCTCAGGAGACCGATGAAAAAGCTCCGTAGAGTTTTTTGTCATGCCATTTGCCGTCCATGCAGACCATCAGGCGCCTCAAAATAATGGCCTCGGAACCGTGTGAATATATCTGGCCCTCATATTCACAGCTTTCTTTTCCAGTTAAACCTTCCATTGAATCAACCTCAGGTTAATAATGACTTGAAAAAGTGCTTTTCTTCCTTAGAATCATTTAACCACTATAAAAGATAGCGGCAATCGGGCCGTTTCCAGGCAGCACACATGAGGTAAGGAGAAATTGATGGCGCTCTACCTGGTTCAGCATGGAAAAAGCCTGCCCAAAGATCAGGATGCCGAACAGGGACTCTCTGCAGAGGGGAGAGCCGACGTTGAGCGAATCAGCCTCGTTGCGAAGGGTTACGGCGTCCGACCGTCAGCCATCAGACACAGCGGTAAGGAAAGAGCGAGAGAAAGTGCGGAAATTATTGCAGAGTCGCTCTTGCCCGACGGACCGGTCGAGCAGATCTCCGGGATCGATCCTCTGGATGATGTTACAATTATTGCAAAGCAGTTGAAAACAGACGATAATCTGATGATAGTCGGGCATCTGCCTTTCCTTGAGAAATTGACAGGCTTGCTTGTTGCCGGATTGCCGGAGCGGCTGGTATTCAAGTTCCAGAATGGCGGGATCGTCTGCCTGGATAAGAATCCCGAGAGCCAGTGGTGGTTCGTTAAGTGGGCACTCATGCCAAAAGTAGGTTGACCTGGCCTTCCTTTCTGAAAAGGCAAATTCGGAGGTGCATTGATGTCTGCCGAGAAGATTCGGGAATCCGTAATCGCCGGCACCTGGTATCCTGGCGATCCGGCAAGCCTTAAAAAGCAGATATCAGGGTACCTCGATCAGGCGAAACTTCCCGAGATAAAAGGTCGGCTCACCGGATTAATAAGCCCCCACGCCGGGTACATGTACTCTGGCGGAGTTGCGGCATATGCTTACAAGCTCCTTGCCGAAAATCCGGTCGAGCGGGTAGTTATAATTGCTCCGAGCCACCAGACACGTTTTTCGGGATCGAGCATATACAATCTTGGAGGGTACCGGACGCCGCTTGGGATCGCCCCGCTAGATTTTGAGATCATAGAGGACCTCTTCAAGCATTCTTCCCTGGTAAGATACGTACCCCAGGCCGACCAGCAGGAGCACTCGCTCGAAATTCAGCTTCCATTTCTGCAATCGGTTCTCCCCCGATTCAAGTTAGTGCCGATAGTCATGGGCGACCAGGATTACCACCATTGCAGTGAGCTTGCAGAAGTGCTGGCAACCGTAATCGAGAAAAAACCCGCTCTCATTGTAGCAAGCACGGACCTTTCGCATTATCATCCTTATGACGACGCGCGCGCCCTGGACAAGGTTTTGCTGGACCGAATCGAAGCCTTTGACCTGGAAGGCCTTGATGAGGATATTCGCACTCGAAGGTGTGAGGCTTGCGGAGCCGGGCCCGTTTTGACTATGATGCTTGCGGCCCGAAAAATGGGTGCGGACAGTGTTAAATTGCTGCATTATGCAAACTCTGGTGATGTTACGGGTGACGTGACCGGAGGGGTGGTGGGATATATGGCCGCAGCCGTCTACAAGGCGAAAGAGTCAGACCGGCATGGCTCGCGTGCTGGAGGCATTGACCTGGGATTCGATTCTCGGGAAAAAGAAACCCTTCGCAAGCTGGCCTATCATGCGATCCGCAGCCGCTGCCTTGGAGAGCCGATGCCGGACATCCCCGCCGAGTCCGAAAAGCTGAAGCAAAAGAGGGGGGCATTTGTTTGCATCCACAAGGGCTCTGACCTCAGAGGTTGCATCGGAGTAATCGAGCCTGCCGCGCCGCTAAGCGATACCATCAAGAGGATGGCAGTCGAGGCCGCCTTTAACGACCCCAGATTTTGTTCGCTCTCCGCCGCCGAACTGGATGAGATAGACATAGAAATTTCCGTCTTGACTCCGCTGGAGCGAATAAGCGATCCCTCTACTGTTGAAATCGGCAAGCATGGACTGCTCGTACGAAGCGGGTATCACTCAGGGCTGCTTTTGCCGCAAGTTCCCGTGGAACAGGGATGGGACAGGACCCAGTTTCTCGAAGGCACCTGCAGAAAAGCCGGGCTTGCGAAAAACGCATGGAAGAAGCCCGACGTCGAACTCTACTCTTTTTCAGCCGACATAATTTAGTACCTATCATTCCGTTATCAGGAATATAAATGGCAAAGATACTCGACCTGTTGGAATGCAAGCGCCATCTTACCGCAAAAAAGGGGTTCGAGCCCTGGTCCAGACGTTTCGGAAAGGCTTTTGGAGACGACACGTCGATTCGCGACCTGGACAGCTCGATTGTGCGCTATCTCATACGTGGCGGAGAAGATTCCGCCATGGGTCTCTACGAATTCATAATGGGCGTAATGGGTCTGGGCTCCGGGCCGCGATTTCACTATCTCGAAACCAACAGCAAAATGGGGGTGACCGATGTTACGCTCTTTCTTTTGGACCTGCTTCGGTTCGAAGCAATGTACCGCCTGGGATGGCTCGTCAACTACCGATTTCTGACGGTCCCGCTTGTTGATCTGGTCCTGAATTTCAGGTCCGAATTTTCGGCGGCGAGACACCAGTCGCCATCCCTTGCCCCTTCCCATCCCAAATATACCCTGTATCTGGCCCAATTCGAAGGCGACCGCAGCCGTTTCGTGAGGAAGATGATACCCGAGGCCATACAAGCTTTTTGCGCAACAGAAAACGACACATGGAAATCTTAGCCGACCGGCCATGCCTAAAGAACGCTTCCACCTGTTTATAGCCGATGAGTATCTGAAATCCTGCAAAATGGGTGGAAAGCCTCACAGGGTTCCGCCTGCCGAGCAGCTCGCCTTTTTTCTCGGCGCCATTTCCCCGGATATCTTCTTCTATGATCTGCCGACATTCACCCTCGGAAATCTTGGTGACCGGCTGCACGATTTAATGAACAGGGATGGTCTTGCGCCGATTCGCTACTGGCTTTCCAGGCCTAACATCGAGGCCGGTGGGGCCACGCTGGAAGCTACCCTGGCCTGGGGGTTAGGATTTGCCTCCCACTTCCTCGCCGATGCGCTGTGGCATCCAACCATAAATGACCTGGACGGGTCGCTCGATATATGCCTGCGCAAAGGTCTATCGGAAATCAATTGCCACCGCTTTATAGAGAGCGAGATGGAGTCGTTTTGGCTCGGGCGGGCAGGGGCTTCTAATCACTATTCCGGAATGCTGAAAAAATTCGCATCGGATGAGGAGCTGTTCAGACGGATCAGCTGGATTTACGGCAATTTCCTTGCCGAAGTCGGATTAGCGACTAATCTCGCGGCAGAACGGATACGCAGATGCTTTATCCTTCAAAATTCTTTGCTCCGACTGTTTTCGAATGCAGGGGTTGGGAAATACAGAGATCGATTGCTCGATACAAGGATTGGCCGCTACCTCGGGGCACTTGTAGCACCCGAGCGGCCAATCTTATGTGCGGCAGGCTTTCCAGCCTGCCAAGGTGGGGAGTTGGTCGAGGCAGGCTGGAAAGCCC
>DBMI01000109.1 GCA_002298165.1 Desulfarculales bacterium UBA702 | reverse complement strand
CTGCCCCACACTCTGGATGGAACAACCGGATTCAGGGAGTTGGGATCTGAATCTCGTCAGTATTCTTTAAAAATCATCCCCATCGAGAGGGATCAGTTGCTCGGATGGGACTTTTAAATGAAGGCGAGGGATATCGGCGCCAGTCTGTTCGGGCATCAAAGTGCGGGGCCTTCTCGATGACCCTCTACCGGAAGGAGTGATTTGCTTCGAACTGCCTCCCTGGCTTCCACCCACAAGTTTCATGAGGTCGCTTACAAAGGTTTTCATCATCTCTGCCTGCTTATTCATTTCTTCGGAAGCTGAAGCGGATTCTTCNNNCCTGTTCGACGCCCTGGGCCTGCTCATGGCTGGCCGCCGTTATTTCGTCCACGAGAGAGGAAACACCGGTGGAAATTTCAATATTTCTCTTAAAGGCCTCCTGGGTCAGCGCTGTAAGCTCATTGCCGTGGCGCACGGCCTTAAGCGTATTCTCGATCATACTGCTGGTGTTCTTGGCGGCTTCCGCTGCCCTCATGGCGAGGTTTCGCACCTCGTCGGCAACAACGGCAAAGCCCGCTCCGGCCTCTCCGGCCCGCGCGGCTTCAACGGCGGCATTCAGGGCAAGAAGGTTGGTCTGAAAGGCGATCTCATCGATAGTCTTGATGATCTTGATAGTTTCCTCACTCGACTGGTTGATATTGGTCATTGCTTCAGCCATATCTTTGAGGTGCACGTCAACGTCTCTCACGACATCCTCCGCCGATTTCATCGCCTGCTTGGCCTGAGAGGCGTTCTCGGCGTTTTGCCTGGTCATCGAGGCCATCTCTTCCATTGAAGAGGATGTCTCTTCTATGGCTGCAGCCTGGTCGGAAGAACCGTTTGCAAGTTGCTGGCTCGATGAAGCCACCTGACATGAGGCGGATGACACCTGCTCGGAGCTTTCGCTTAGCCCCGTGATTACCCGCCTGAGTGGTTTGGTGATGATTCTGACGAGTAGCAGGGCCAAGAGGACGCCCGCAAAAGCTCCGGCCATAACGAAGGAGACCATGTAGGTCTTGCCGTCGCCGGCGGTCTTCATGGCACCCTCTTCGGCCTCCTTGCTCACTTCTTTTGCCGCGGTCTGGGCCCTTGAGGCAACTGATTCGATCTCCGCTATCGATTTGATGCGATCTTCATTATTTTTGACCCGGCGGCCAAATTCCTTGAGGTAGGTATCTGCCTCCTGCTTGAGTTCATCGGTTGCGACCGGAATAGCTTTGAGCTTGCTCAGGGCCTCGCCCACCTTTGGTGCATTCTGCTCGAATGCAAAGTAATAGAGGGCATTGAGCCGCGCCGCCGAAGTGAGATCCCTGATGGAGTTTGCCTGCTGAAGTTTGTCAAATCCATTCTGGAGGAGGGTGCCTGTCTTTGCAATCTCCTGCTCGATGTCATCAATGTAGGCACCGGCGCAGATAATAACGCCCGATGGCTTAAAATACTTGGCGAAAGTCACCTTCGGGAAAAGTGCCTCCCCCATTCCCGGCTTTGTCCAGAAGTACTCGGTGTAGGACTCGCCGTTTTTCAGGGCCTCGGAGACTATGTCTTTCATGAAGGTCCTGCCGGTCTTTTTATCCTGGATCTTCCCAAAATCCATACCTTCGAGCTTGCGGTCGGAACCGTGAGCGATGAGTGTCAGGTCTTCTTTGACGACAAAGTAGTAGTTGTTGCCCTCGAAATGCATGCCGCGAATGACCTCGAGGCCTTTTTCCAGGGCAAGACCATTATCGTTGTGAAATTTGATTACGTCATGTCCGACACTGACGACTTCTTTGATGCGCCTTAAAGCGCCTTCTTTCAAAGCGGAGGCACTCTCCTCAAGGATTCGGCCCTTCGCCTCGGTGACAGCTTTAGCGCTTTGCTCTTCGGAGTTTGCCATCATCTTGGCGGCCACCTGCTGGAGTGTAGCAAGCGCCTTTGCATCGTCTTCGAAGAGCTGCTTGAGGTCGGTCGCTTTCTTCTTATAGACTACCTGGGCCTCTTTGATCTCGTCCGCCTTTGCCCCGCGAGCTATCATTGCTTTCAACTCCTCGGCCTGCCTGGAAAGCAGTTCCAGGGCCTGGTCGAGTTTCTTGAAAGATTCATCGTCTTTTCGGATTATCAGGTCCTTTTCGTGCTGTCTGGCCTCATAAAGCCGCGACTCGACACGGTTTGCAACCCTCTCTTGTCCCCCTACTTCAACTACCCTGTTTAAACTGACATATCCTATGCCCCCAACGACCAAACCCGTGAGGACCAATACGATGAAGCTGACGAAAATCTTTCCCCCGATGCCTGACAACCACTTCATTGTTCCGCCTCCATTTGGACAGGGTACGTGCTTCAATGTGATATTTTCCATCGTCTAACGCATTATCGGCATGACGTATCAATGGACTGAAGTGAAAAGTAGTTAATGAAAAAAAAAGAAGTTCAAAGAATGTGCATGGTGGTGGGGGGCACATCTTTCTTCTCATGGGTTTAACTTTTGGCGGACATAACTTTTTAAATAAGATATCGCTTTAGAAAAATGCCGGCCAATCCGATTTATATATCGGGAGTTCAGATTGTGAATTCTCCCAGAGAGCCAGGAGTAGGGCCATCAGGGCACCTTCCTACCTGGCTCTTGCCGTTTGAAAAGCATGCCTGAATCGTTTGTACACCCCCGGCTTTTTATCACCTTCCGAATTGCTGGCATGGCCCTTGCTCATTCAAATACGCGGAGGGGGCCTGGCACCTCTTGGTCAATTAATTGCTCCAAATAACCGGGATAATTCGCACCGGGAGATCACTTGAATCCCGAAAGCGATGTCAATTATTTGAAAAACCGTCCGGAAATTGAGGGATCGAGCGATCTCGGAATACAAGGATTCAGGGTCGGGGGATTTGAATGAAAAAGTGCGTATTTATTGCTAACTGCCAACAGGGGCCGCTCAAGTTCCTTTTGCGGTCTCTGGATGAGTTTAATCGACTTTACAGTATTGTGGACATTGTGCCGGTACATCAGTGGAGCGGAGAGGAGAGCAATAGTTTTGAGAGCATATACAACGATGTAGATGTGATTTTTACCCAACCGGTTTTTGAAGAAAAATACGGACTCGCCAGCACGTCCCAACTTATCAGGTTCAATAAAAGTACCAGGAATATACCGGTAATCATCTTCCCGGGCATAGACTTTATAGGATATTCCCCATTCTCGACCAGAATACCTATCCGCACCGACAGGGCATTTGCTCCGGATGCACAATGCGGAATCGTTCTATGGTGTTTCCTTAATGGCTATGACAGGGCAAAGGCCACCAAATTCTACCATGATTTCTGCCGTGACAACGTACATTCCGAATTTTACAAGACGGTTTATGGATTGGCGCTCAAGCGTCTGGAGAATGCGGAAAGAATGTTTTACATGGATACCCACGTCAGTTATCTATTCAGGAATGTATACGTTCGTGAGAAGCTCATGCTGAATAGATGGCACCCGTCCAATGTTGTCTATACCTATCTTGCCAACAGGCTGCTGGCCGGATTGGGGATTTGTGAAAAAGTGCCGGTGCCAAAACGGGAGTTCATGTTACACGATGAAATGCCTGTGTCCAGCGCCGTCAAGGAAGCATTGGGGATAGAGTTCGACGATGGCGGCTGTTTTTATTACATGGGTTTTCTGTTGAGCCAGAGCGAATACGTATCATCCCTTTATACCTTCTACAAAGAAAATAGCCCAACGGTTGAAGCCGCCGCGAAGATGAATGAGGAGAAGCTGAAAGTTATCGACAGGATAATTTCGGGCAATTACAGCGGGCTGGACTTATCCCCGCTTTTTCATTGGTGATTGCCTCTGCTGCCTGACTGGGGCTCAAGCCGCGTTGCAGAACTTCTACGCGTTGACCGGTAAGCGGCTAGGCCGGTTATCAGGGAAGTTACAAGGCCCAGGGCGGAAAGAATTGAGCCGGCGAGGCGGCCCGGAGGGATAAACCTCGTCTGGGCCAGCCATTCACCCGCGGGGACAACCCAGGTGCGAAGGCCTTCCGGCGAAGATGTGGATTCTATCGGGCTCAGGCAACCGGCATCCTTCGAGCACAATACCATCTGCCAACCGGGCCACCACATTTCGTTTTCCACGATCTTTATCCCCCGGGGAGCATAAACCGTGTATACAACTTGATCTGCTGCATAGGACACCGGAGCGGCGGCGGCCTCATCAATCAGGGAACGTGAGAAGGGCAGCGTCTGCATATCGGCGGGCGGGAGCAGGCCCGGGTCGAAGGATGCTTCGGGAGGGATCAGTGCCAACTGGTGAGGGGCGCGCATGAAATTGAAAAGGGCCTCTGCCGGAGGACCTGCACTATTCACCAGTTTCCTATAGAATTGCTTATGAGGCCCGGACAACCTGAAGGTTTCGGTGTTGTAGCCAAAAAGGCCAAAGCGGGCGTCATACCAGCACTGGTTGTAGAGGGAATTGGTGTAGTTGACGGGAGTAACCGCATCGGCGGCGCTCTCCCCGGCGGCAAACCGCATTGGGCGCCGGACGAGGGCAGGTACCTGTGGAACATGCTCGCCAGTGGAGGCAGTCCCGAATAAGCGAAGAGCACCCTTGGGGTCCACCCACGGGGTTCTCCATGTCGTACGCTGGAGTTTTTGGTAAGTAATTCCGTCAACAAAGGCGAACACGCTCAGCAGCACCGCGCATAAAATTACCATTTGGCCGTTTATGCTTCCGAATCGGGTAGCGAAAGAAACAACGGCCAGGGAAACCGCCGCAATGATCAGGGGATGCCTCAACTCTTCGGTCCTGTAGCCCAGGCTCAGCCCCATCAGGATCGTAGCCGCGATGATACAGAACCATGGGATAATGACGATAGGCAGCCTGAAATTGGTCCCTCGCCCGAAAAGACGGTACCAACCGCTCGCGCCCAGAATTATGAGCCCGATCTGAAAAATCGGACGCCAATCCGATACTGGAAATCGGCTGGCGCTGATTCCCGGAAGCCAGTTAAAACCAGTTGTATCTGCAAGCCACCTTACGAGAATACCGATAAAAATCGTCACCGCGACAAATAACAGGCCGGCGCGGACCCGCTTTTCACGAAAGTCGATGAATAAGATTCCGGCGAGCATGGCGAGAGGCAAATAGAGGCACCGCATGGTCGGATCGGAAGTTGGGAGAGCCTGGGTATCGTAGGGCAGCAACAGTGTTAGAAAAAACTGAGGATGAAAAGGATAGAATGGACCATGGAGCAAATCAAATGCTGACCTGCTGGCAAAAACGGGTGCCCACTTGATCATCGAGAGCAAGACACCCGAGACTACCGTCGCAACCAGGATGAAGGAGTAACGCTTCCGTTCCTGGCCTATTCGGTCAAACAGGCCCCAAAATCCGCACCATGCGGCACAGGCATACGCGGCGGCAACAATTATTCCAGGATAAGAGGCGACAAGGAACTGGAAGAGCAGGACGGCAGCGATAACCGGCCCCCTGAAGCCCTTCAGCAAACTCTCCGGATGTAGAGCCCACAAAAGCCATGGCAGTAAAGCGATGGCACGAATGATATCAACATGCTGCTGGTTTGAGAAAAAACCGGCCGAGAAGTGAAAGGATACGGCTCCGAGCAACGCGGCCGAAGCGCCGATTTCCAACCGGCGCAAAAGCATATAGATGCCAAATCCACCCAGAATTGGATGAAGAGACTGCACTATCGTTGCCGCTCTCAGGGAATAGGGAATTCCGAGAAGCTTTAATGCCATCAATGGCAGGTACCATCCGCCGGCCTGAACCGACAGGTCGGCGGGAAATCCGCCGTGAGCCCACGGGAACCACTTCGGCGGCGAGAAAAGCTCCCCATAAGCATACCAGCCAAAGGAGACGGTGTGATAACCACCGATAAAATCCCAGGGGAAGGTGAATTTCCCGAGGTAATGCGGCAGGAAGGCTGCCAAATTGGCTACTATCAGGATAACAAGCGTGGTCGGGCCGGCAAGCCGTTGTTGTATTTTCGTCCAGTGGTTTGATTCACTTCCAATGGGTTTTGACTGGGAGGAAAAATATTGAAAGATCTTCGGGAAAGAAAAAACTCCGCCTTGCTCGCCCTTACCCATAACTTTGGCCACCCTGGTTCTTGTTGAATTTTGAGGGTTATCTTACACGGATTCCAGACCGCTTCCATCATTTTATTGATCCGGGGACTACCCTCGAAAACCGCATCCGGTCACTTTGCGGATTTAGCAACCTTCACTCGCTCGGCAAAGGATTTTATGGCCGCCATGTACTCGGTCAGTGCCCTGGAGAATATATCGTTGTGGTTTGCTCCGGGGATCTTCAAGAGCATCTTGTCCGCCGATGTTGAGGCGTCGAAAAATGCCTGGCCGTCCGAAAATGGAATGATGTGGTCGAATTCGGCGTGAATTATCAATACCGGTTTGGTGAAGTTTCTGATCTTATCGACGTTTCTGAAGCCTTTGGCCTCGCTGAAGCCGGATCCTCGAAGATCCAGTCCCAGGACCCTCAGCAAAGGCTCGGCAAAGGCGAACCCGCTTTCGATTATAAGCCCGTCCACGCCTTCCTGCCGGATCGAGGCGATTTCGAGGGCCGATGCGCTGCCGAGCGACCTGCCCATTACGATTACCGGACCGTTGAACCCGCCCTGGTTAAGCCACTTCAGCGTAAAGTCGAAAGCTGTTACACAGTCCCGCATCATTGCACTGACGGTAGGCGTACCACCCGAGCGTCCATAGCCACGGTAATCGAAGGCGAGGAAGTTTATACCCATGCGGTTGTAGAGTGGGCCAAGATCGTCGTAATCCGAAACTATCTCGCCGTTTCCATGGAAAAAGAGGATATTCGGGCCTTGTCTGTCAGTCATGTGGAATTTGGCCCCGATCGATATGCCTTCTTCAACCGGGATTGAGAGGTCGCTCGCACGGCCGGATTCGGCGCTGCTCCATTCTTTCCTGGGATGAAAGATGTAGTTCAGGATCTCTGGTCTGTCCAAAACCGAGTAGTCTATGGGCAGATCGGCCATTGTCAACTCCTTCTACTTATGGGCGCTGCTGCTTGTCATTTTCACACCCCTGATTCCGTGCCGGTGAATCGCACTGTTTACCGCAAAGCCAAATAACTGCCAAGCCTTTGCTTGTCAGAAAAGAACCATCGGTTTATATTCCGGAGTGGCGTATTTTGCTTTTGGGTCTGGTGCTGACATATTATTGGTATTTCAGGTGCCGGTCTGCCCATTCTTACAAAATCCCGTTGAGCTTTATCCATATCATTTTAAGGGAGCATTGTCTTGGATTCAACGAGCCGGATATTACTCGACCGGGTCCAGCGTTCATTCCCTCTTGTATCGGAGCCTTTCCGGGCATTATCCGAAGGGCTTGAGATCGGGGAAAAGGAAGTGCGGACCCTCATTGGGTCGTTAAAGGAAGAGAAAGCCCTCCGCCAGATAAGTGCGATTTTTAATACAGGCGCGCTGGGATACCGGAGCAGCCTGGTGGCTATGGCGGTGCCGGAGAGTGAATTGGAGCGCGCGGCCGAGGTGGTAAACCGCTACCCCGGAGTCAGCCACAATTATCTTCGCCCGGGTCACTTCAATATGTGGTTTACGATAGCGGTCCCTCCGGGCAAGGAACTCGACGAGGTGGTTGCCAAAATTTCCGCTGAAGCGGGCGGATGGCCCGCGCGGATCCTCCCGGCCCTGAAAAAATATAAACTCGCCGTAGTGCTCGACGTTCTGGAAGATGGCGATTCTGAAATCGCCGAGGAAAGACCCGGGCTGCCTCCCACCGAATCGACCAGCCGTTTCAGCCCGACCCCCGAAAATATCCGAATCGTTAAGTGCATTCAGGAGGACCTGCCGCTCGTTCAACAGCCTTTCGCCCTCTGGGCCCAAAAACTCGGAATGAATGAGGCGGAGTTGCTTGGGACAATTTCCGATTGGACTTCAAATGGCACCATACGACGATTCGCTGCCATTCTGAATCACAGACAGGTCGGATTTCGGGCTAACGGCATGGTCGTCTGGAACTGCCCAGAGGAGAGGATCGACAGGCTGGGAGAAATTCTGGCCTCGCACCCCGAGGTGAGCCACTGCTACTATCGGCCTGCCTACCCCGATTGGCCGTTCAACCTCTATGCGATGATCCACGGCCGCAGTCCCGAAGAGTGCGAAACGACCGCCAAAAAACTCGCCGGAGCTATCGGCATGGATGATTTTCGCATCCTTTTCAGCACAAGGGAGTTTAAGAAAGTACGGCTGAAGCTTTTCTGGGAATGAGCGCGTGCCGGTGCCCCCCTAACCGGCGCAAGCGAGATCGTAAAGCAGCGATTTATTTGGAGAAATCATCGGATACCTGTTATCCGGGCCTTTTGTGTGATAGATTCGGCTCATTGGTATGCCTGCCGGCCCGGGGCTTCCCCCGGAATGGCTGCCGAACATCATAGGCGGGATGTGGTCTGTCGAAGGAGGGTTTTCATGGGCCAGGTAGAATTTAAGGGCAAGACTTTTGAAGTTGACGATGACGGATTCATCATCAACTTTGAGGAGTGGTGCCCCGAATGGGTCGATTATGTAAAGAATTTTGAAGGCATTACCGAGCTGACCGATGATCACTGGAAGGTCATAAGCGTACTTCAGGAGTATTACAAAAAGCACGGCATTGCCCCGATGGTGCGAATCCTGACCAAGGTTACGGGCTACAAGCTGAAGTACATTTATGAGCTTTTCCCATCCGGGCCAGGAAAGGGAGCATGTAAAATGGCCGGGTTGCCAAAGCCTACGGGATGTGTTTAAATCCCGACTAAAGAAGCGGTCCCGGAGCAGCGGTTCCGGGATCGGTCGATTTAATGCCGGAACTGGATAATAATGATATTGTGAAACCACGGTTTTTTTTTTGAGCTGTATTCCGGCGGTGCGGGGTGCCGGCAGTGCCGGACTTGAAACATGTTTCACGCTAAGATCTCAAAATCGTGTGCAAAAACTTTCCGAATCGGCCGGGTTTCACTCCCCGTGCTATATCCAATCTCACTCTTGCCGAGCTAAATATTCAGCTTGACAATAATTTTGGAAGGGGGTACGAAACACTGCCCAGGATAGTTAAGGTGCATGGAAATGAGTCTGGCGGCGCATGACTGCCCGAATTAAACCTAGTGAGACCACGGAGGACAAAATGAGCTTTAAGGTAACGGTTGATAAGGACAAATGCACTGGCGATGCCGAATGCGTAGATGTTTGCCCCGTCGATGTATATGAACTGGTTGACGGCAAGGCGGAACCGGTGAACGAAGATGAGTGCCTGGGTTGCGAAAGCTGTGTGGAAGTTTGCGAACATGGCGCCATCACGGTAGAAGAAGTCTAGCCGCCTCATCTCGTTAGAATTTTATGAAAAAAAAGCCGCTTGGCCCATTCCGGGACCAGCGGCTTTTTGCATTAAATATTATAGAAAATTCAGAGAGGTTTGGTCTGTGCGGCTGGCAAGCTCGGGAGGGGCTGTTTCCTAAAACCTGGATAGAGGTTCAATGCACCGGGATTGAAGGAAAACTCCCCTCCACCGGTGGGAGGGGTTGGGGGAGGGGGTTGNNGATCTTTTTGTCACCCTCCCCTAGCCCCTCCCGTCGAAGGGAGGGGAATTTGCATCGCAACTTGTTTAGGCAATAAACCATGCAGCCTTGCCACACCGGGGTCGGCGCCGCGAAGGCTCCGTGCTCCTTCGCAGGCTGGTAAGCCTGCCCCTCGCGGAAGCAGCGTTGAGTCAGGTAGCCCCAGGCTAACCGAATGACTAAAACCTGCATGATTTAAATAAAAAAAGCCCGCCAGATTGGCGGGCTTTTTCTAACCTCTCAATTAGTCATACCGATAAATCTATTGCCCGCCGCCGGGATGGCACTGGTTGCAGCTGACCGGGGCTTTTGAATCAGGCTTTTCCTTCTTGGCTTTCTGATGGCAACCAACGCACTGGTTGTGAAATGCGAGCTTCAGGTTGAGTTTCTGCTGATCGGGCGGCAGCTTCTTCTCCTCCTTGATGGTTGCTTCGGTATGGCAAGTTTCGCACTTTGCTACCGGTTCTCCCTGCTTCCATACATTTTTGCCGTCCACGAACTTATGATGGCACTGGTCGCAGGCGATCTTGTAATCAACATTGTGCAGCTTGTGGGTGAATTTCACCGGTGCTTTAGTAGGGGCAGTAAAGATTCCGGCCTTGACTGTAATTTCGTCCGGGGCCTGCTGGGAAAGGGCCAGTCCGGCCGTCGAAACCATGAAAACTGCCGCAATAATGCACGAAACCAATTTTCTCATCTTAGACTCTCCTCCTTTGATTCTTGAAAGAATTTCTCCACCTGACCTTTGTTGCAGCTTCATTGTGCCTTTCAAAAATTGCGCGCCATTCTATTGAGGTTTTTCGCTTTTAGCAAGGATTTTCCCCCTCCGTTTGCCCTCAACCAGTGCCTCTGCACTCCAAAAAGGGTGAGCGGGGGAGTTAAGCCGATTGCGGCTCCCTTCGGAGTGATTAATGTTTTCGTTGAGATTCTGTTCTTCCAGCTAATCCTGTTTCCGCAAACTTCCCGAGGTCGCCATGCAGTTTCAGATACTGTCCTTTAAAAATCCGGATGGGAAGACACTAGCCGCGCGGCTGGATCTTCCAATTGATGAAAAGCCCTCGGCCTATGCGGTTTTCGCCCACTGCTTTACCTGCAACAAGAACTACAATGCCGTCGTAAACATCGACAGGGCTCTTGCGATGGAAGGAATAGCCGTCCTTCGCTTCGATTTTACCGGGCTAGGCGAAAGCGAAGGGGATTTCTCCGAGACTGATTTTTCCACCAATGTTTCCGATCTGGTTGCCGCCGCTGATTTCCTGCGCGAAAACTTTGAGGCCCCTAAGCTTTTGATCGGACACTCGCTCGGTGGAGCGGCGGTCATCCAGGCAGCGCATAAAATTGAATCCACTAAAGCAGTTGCAACCATTGCCGCCCCGGCCGATCCCTCCAACCTGATTCGTTTCCTTGGCGAACAATTCCGTCGAGACCTGGAAACCAGGGGCGAAACAGAGATAAACATCTCAGGCAGGGCATTCAAGGTCCGGAAGCAATTTCTCGAAGACCTCCAGCAAAACACGATGGAAAGCACTATAAAGAGCCTTCGCAAACCGCTCCTAATCTTCCATTCCCCGGCGGACCAGGTTGTACCTATCGAAAATGCCGCAAAAATTTTCATGGCAGCCCGCCATCCCAAAAGTTTCATCTCGCTCGACAAGGCCGACCATCTTCTCAGTAACCGCCAGGATTCGCTCTATGTGGGATCTGTACTTGCCGCCTGGTCGAAAAAGTACCTGCAGGTTCTCGAAAAACCTGCAATGAAGCGTGATCTTTCCGACAACCGCGTAGTTACGCGAACGGGAAGAAAGGGTTACCAGACCGAGATCGTTGCGAACGGTCACAGCCTGATTGCCGATGAGCCGATAGCCGTGGGAGGGGCTGATACTGGTCCGACGCCCTACGACCTGCTTGTCGCGGCTCTTGGCGCTTGTACGGGTATGACTCTCAGAATGTATGCGGAACGTAAAGGACTGCCGCTCGAAGCAATTGTCGTCAGGCTGCGGCATCAAAAGATCCATGCGCAGGATTGCATCGGGTGTGAGGCGGCGAGTAGGAAAATCGATTTTATCGAACGTGAAATCGAATTGCAGGGCGATCTCGAGGAGTCTGTTCGAAAAAGACTGTTAGAAGTTGCGAATCACTGTCCCGTTCACAGGACCCTGGAGGCTCCGACCAAAATCGAGAGCCGGCTAAAAGAATAAAAAAGGTTGCATCGGGTTGGCCCCGCTGGTAAATGGACGTTTCTCCTCAGGGGAATTAATCTATATACACTAGGGGCCTTTACCCTGAAGCGCTGATTCTTGTGATATGCTAGCAGACCTTTGCGGGCCTCGGCTATCGCGGCGGGTACCAGCGCATCGGGGTGCTCGATGAGAAACGGGAGGGAGTAATTTTATGAAATTACCTTTGGAAATCAGCGCGCGCGATGTTCGGCTGAATGGGGAAATAGAGGATCTGATCAAGGAAAAAGCGGCTAAACTGGACAAGTTATACCCCCAGATTATCGGATGCCGGGTGAAAGTCGATATGCCGCACCGCAGCCAGCGAAGCGGG
The DNA here is from genome assembly GCA_002298165.1 of Desulfarculales bacterium UBA702. GTDB lineage: Bacteria > Desulfobacterota > Syntrophobacteria > Syntrophobacterales > Syntrophobacteraceae > SbD1. The sequence goes on along the minus strand of DBMI01000109.1, from coordinate 8,444 downwards.
ATGGCGTACAACGTCAGGATAGACATAACCGTACCGGGCGGTGAACTGGTGATAAAGCGGGAGCCGGACGAGGACCTTCACGTGGCAATCGTGAATTCGTTCGAAACGGCGAAAAGGCGCATCAAGGAGTATTCGGACAAACAGCGTGGCGAGGTAAAGACTCACATGGAAAAACCCGTCGCGCGCGTGACCAAGCTCTTCCAGGACGAGGGCTACGGATTTTTGCTCGATCCCGATGGCAGGGAAGTATATTTCCATGAGAACTCGGTCCTTGACGGCAAATTCAAGGAACTCCAGGTCGGTACCCCTGTAACCTATATCGAGAATACGGGTGATGAGGGGGCACAGGCCAGTTCAGTCTCGATTGCCTGATGGGCCTGGCGGCCCGTCATGTTTTTGCATGCAAATTCGAAAAAGGCGGGTCCTGGAGCCCGCCTTTTTTAATACGAAGTGCGTTCAAGATTTGACCAAAACCGGTAGGGTGGTAGGGTGGGCACCTTGTGCCCACCGCTGCAGGTGGGCAGCGCTCCACTTCTGCCCCCCCTACAAATCCAACTCTCATGAGAAGGAACTTGAACGCAAAATGATGTAAATCGATAACCTGGCAAGGCCCGGGGGGCTGGGGAAATGTTCTACGGCATTCTGGATCTCGTAATCGTGTGCCTGCTCATAATGATGAACGGGCTGTTTGCAATGTCGGAACTGGCCGTGATCTCATCGAGGAAGGTCCGGCTTCAGCAAAGGGCTGAAGAAGGTGACGTCAAGTCGGGGGTGGCTCTCGATTTGGCCGAAAACCCGCAGCGCTTTCTCTCCACGGTCCAAATAGGCATCACCCTGGTTGGCGTCTTGAGCGGTGCATTCGGAGGGGCGTCGCTTGCAAAAATTCTCGCCCTGTATATCGAAAAGATACCCTATCTCGCAGACTACAGCGAAACCATTGCCCTGGCAGTTGTAGTCGGCCTCATTACATATTTTTCGCTCCTTGCCGAACTTATACCAAAGAGGTTGGCTATTGCGCGGCCCGAGGCGATTGCACGGGCTGTGGCCGGCCCCATGCAGACACTCTCCAGGATATCCTCGCCGATAATACACCTGCTTAGTCTCACCACGGAATTTGTTCTCCGCCTGATCCGGTTCCGGCCGGCAAAGGATCAGGTGGTCACCGAAGATGAGATCCGGGCGCTTATTGGACAGGCCACCCTTGCGGGTGTCTTCCTCGAAGCCGAGCAGGAAATGGTGGAAAGGGTCTTCAGGCTTGGAGACCGCCGTGTGGGCGCAATGATGACTCCGCGAAACAAAATAGTCTGGCTCGATCTCAACGATTCGCCCGAGAAAACTCGGCGCAAGATCGCCAAGAGCGGCTTTTCACGGTTTCCCGTGGCGGCCGGACGGCTGGGAAATCTTGTCGGAGTGCTTAACGTGCGGGACATTGTCGGGAGGTGCCTCGCCGGCCAGCCATTCAACTTGCGGGCTGCGGTGAAGAAGCCCATTATAGTGCACGAGGCCATGCATGCGATAAAGGTGCTCGAACTTTTCAGGGGGTCGGGCAGGGAAATGGCCATCGTCGTCGATGAATATGGCACAGTCGAAGGGATTGTATCACTTGCCGATATAATGGAGGCAATCGTAGGCGATATAATGTCGGCCGAAGACATTGAAGGGCCCAGGATATCCCAGCGTGAGGACGGGTCATGGCTGATTGACGGCATGCTTCCCATTGACGAACTTAAAGCCTACTTGCATATAAGAAGCCTCCCGGACGAAAAGGAGGCCGGCTTCAGGTCTGTTGGCGGCTTCATCATGACCGCTCTAAAGCGAATTCCATCCACGGGCGACCACTACGAGTGCTGCGGCTACAGGTTCGAGGTAGTGGATATGGACGGGCTGAGGGTTGACAAGGTGCTGGTCCAGACAATCCCGGAGGAATCCGAAGTCCCGCCCGAAGAGGGAAATTCGAGCGCAAAGGGTTGACGGGGTGCGGCGGATAAGAGCTTCACTTTACAAAATCCGCCCCTCGTTCTAAATTCTGAGGGAGCCGCCATAAATTGAGATGACCATCTCCGCAAAACAGCATGTAGGGGCAAATAATCTTTTGCCTGGGAGACAAATATTGTAGGGGCAAATGATTGCCTGTAAGGGCAAATGATTATTTGCCCCTACAATGAGCTACCGCATCGTGACCCTACCGAGGACGTTGACCCCACAGGACGAACGGGGTGACATTCCGGTATCCCGGGCAAGGACCCTGAGTTCGGGACGCAGAGGCCGCCGGTCACTTCTGATTGGCGCGCTCTGGAATCGGCCATCCTAAAATTCGGCGATCTTCGAGAGCCGAAGCGCCGTCGATCAACACCGGCCCGATATTCGCGCCGATGGAAGGAACTGAAATTCATGCTCCAGCTTCAAAACACCATGACCCGAGCCAGGGACGCTTTCGAACCCATGAAAGGCCGTACGGTCAAGATGTTTAGCTGCGGTCCGTCGATTTACAGGCGGCCCCACATTGGTAACTACCGCACCTTTCTTTGGGAGGACTCGCTTCAGCGATACCTCGAATACCTGGGATACGACGTCCGCAGAGTGCTGAATTTCACCGACGTCGAAGACAAGGCGATAGACGAGGCGCAAGCCGAAGGCAAAACGGTATGGGACCTCACCAATGCTGTTGCCGATCGATTTTTTGAAGAAGCGCGGGGGTTCAGGATCAAACTGCCCGAAAAAATTCCGCGCTCCTCGACCAGCGTGGATCAGGCCGTGCTGCTCATAAGAAAACTCCTCGATAAGGGGTACGCGTACTGGGACCAATGCGACGTCTTTTTCGACGCACTCAAATTCAAGGGTTTCGGAAAACTCTTCAGGCTGGACCTTAGCAAATGGCCGAAGAAGAAAAGGCTCTTCAGGCAGGATACCTATACGGGCCAGCGCTGGAACCTCGGCGATTTCGTCCTCTGGCACGGCTACAGGGAAGGCGATCCGGTCTTCTGGGAAACCAGAATAGGCAAGGGGAGGCCCTCCTGGAACATTCAGGACCCTGCGATGATCTCCCAGACCCTGGGATACACCCTCGACATCTTTTGCGGCGGTATAGACAATCTCTGGCGGCATCACGACTATAACATCGCCGTAATGGAATCGGTTTCCGGAAAGGAACTTGCCCGATACTGGCTGCATGGGCAGCATGTGCTGGTCGGCGGCAAGAAAATGTCAAAAAGTCTCCACAATATTATCTACCCCGAGGACCTGCTCTCGCGTGGTTGCTCCTGGGAGCATATACGCTACTATCTTCTCTCTACCCATTACCGCAAGCGCATAAACCTTACCGAAAAGTCGCTGTGCGAGGGAAGGGGAAAGCTCGACGAGATCCGGTCGCGGATAAATGAAATAATTTCCGTAAAAGGGCATGCATCAGCAAATAAGGGCAAAGATTCGTCGGTGGCGGAAAAATTGATTGAGGAAATCACATCTGGATTTGAGTCCGCGATGGATGACGACCTCGATACCCGAAAAGCCCTGGGGGGTGTTGCCAAAACTATTTCGCGTCTGCACGGCATTCATGCGTCGGGCGGAATAAGTCCTAAATACTCGGCGGCGATCGAAAAGCGCCTTCGAAAGATCGATAGTGTGCTCCAGGTGCTTTTTTAATAGTATCGAAGATTTTGGATCGATGCCGACCGGAAAGGTCGGGACAGGCTGTTTCACAAATCTCGAATGGCGAATAATGGACCGAAATTGAAGGAAGACTCCCCTCTACTGGTGGGAGGGGTTGGGGGAGGGGGTTGAAATTCTTAGAGTTTTTGTCACCCTCCCCTGGCCCCTCCCATCAAAGGGAGGGGAATTCGCATCTAGCTCCTCCCAATTAGTGAGGGGAATTTGCACCGCAGCGGGTTTGGGCAACAGCCCCGGGAGACCGTGCCGTAACCGAGGAATAAACGGGGTGGGCTGGATTGTTTCCTGCACATTGTTCACCTTTCGCAAATTTATCCAAAGTTAAATGCTATTAAGAAAATGACTGAAAACGAGTTTTAGTTGTATAAAGCCCCTGTATGTGCGTGTGGTTTTAACCCAGGTTGAGTTGCTTTCCGGGAGCGGCATTGTGCCGCATTGCTCGATTTCAGAATCCAAATGAAAAGTGAGGGGGAAAAATGAAGTTGCAGATTATGGTATTGCTGTTCACAGCTGCATTTGTCACGTTCGGCGTAATGGGTTGCTCTTCGAAGTCGTCATCTGTAGCCCCGGCCGATGAAGCCCTTAAAAAGCTCATGGACGGGAACGCACGATATGTCGCTAACCAAATGAACACCATTGGAAAATCCGGCGAGCCAAGCGTCAGGCAGGCTCTCGTTTCCGGGCAAAAACCCTTTGCAATCATCCTTTGCTGTTCGGATTCCAGGGTACCCCCCGAAATAATATTCGATAAGTCTCTTGGAGAAATTTTCGTTGTGAGGGTTGCCGGCAATATCGCAGACCCGGTTATCCTTGGCAGCATCGAGTATGCGGCCGAGCATCTCGGATCACCGCTGGTGATGGTGCTGGGACATCAGAAGTGCGGTGCTGTTGGCGCCGCTGTTGAAGCTCATGGAGAGACACACGGCAACATCGGTTCGATACTGAAAGCTATCCAGCCCGCGGTGGAAAAGGCAAAGAAGGAATCTAAGGGCGAGGACAATGCAGCGCTCATCGATGCGGCTGTTAACAATAATGTAGAGATTACAATGAAGGAACTCACGGCAAATTCCCCGATCATTAAGGAACTCGTGAGCAAGAACAAGCTCAAGATAGTCGGTGCAAAGTATGAATTGGAGAGCGGCAAGGTAGTGATTGCCAAATAGGTGTCGAAGCTTTGTCCTCACTGCGGAAAATGAAGTTGAACCAGGCGGGCGATTCTGGCCCGTGATTGCGAGTGAGCCTCGCGCAGTTGTTCGTCGCGTTCGATTAGTTCGGCGATGGCCCGATAAAAGAGTCTGATATTGTCGATTTTTTGGCACAGGAGCATAAAATCGGTGCTGCAGGCAAGTGCCAACCCGAGGACCTGTTCGGGCGAGTAGTTTGTGCCGATAGCTTCCATATCGAGATCGTCGCTGAACAGCACTCCGCCGAACCCGAGATCTTGTCGCAGGATCTGGTTGTTGATCCTGGAGGAAAGGGTCGCCGGGCGCGCGGGATCGATTGCCGGATAGACGGCGTGAGAGCTCATTACGCAATGGACTCCGGCATCTATCGCAGCCCGGAATGGTAAAAGGTCGTCCATGAACCCGGCAGGGTTCTTATCCTGGATTACGGGGGAGAAGTGGTGCGGGTCCAATGCGGCCCGCCCAAGCCCCGGGAAGTGTTTTGCAGTTGAGGAAACCCCGTTTTCCTGGAGGGCTTCTATCCACGCCAGCCCAAGTTCGGCAACCTTTTGCGGCGAAGAACCCAGGGACCTGGGATGCAGAAAGTGGTTACCCTCGGGAACAACGTCGAGCACCGGCGCGAAATTTATCTGGATCCCAATCTCGACCAGATCGAGCGCAGCCGTTCGAGCCCATTTTTTTATTGCTTCCGGACCTTCCGCGGAAAGCTCTTTTGCCGATGGAAGGTCCGTGAAGTGGGGCGTCAACCTCTGAACCGGCCCCCCTTCCTGATCTATTGCCACCAGAAGAGGCCGTCCGGTTTCTTCCCTGGCAAATTCTCGCGCATCCTTAACCAGCCTTTTTATCTGTGAGTGGTTTTCGATATTCCTTCTGAAAAGTACAATGCCTCCGGGACGAAATTCCCGAATTATGCTCTCAAGCTCTCCATCCAACCCCAGGCCTCTGAAGCCGACGAAGAGGTGGATTCCGGGATCAATAGTACCCAATTATCTTCCTCTCATTCCGGTAGCGGTCCATTTGCTCTATTGAGAGTGTCTGCACCAAAGAAACTCTATCCAACATGCCTCAGCGCCTCCGCTATACGTACTCGGCCGGCGCGAAAGATCGGCAGCACGGCCGAAATTATTCCGATCGCGAAACTTACCACAGTGCACATTACGAGGGTTTTTGTGTGAATTTTGAAAATCGGCAGGAAATTTGACAACTTGCTCTCGAATACGTTTGCTGCCGGAAAGGATAAAATTATTCCAAGTACTCCGCCCAGCACGGAAATGAAAACTGATTCGCCTGCTATGAGCAGCCACAGATGGCGGTTTCCGAACCCCATCGTCTTAAGGGTGGCGTATTCCGGCATGCGCTCGCGGGAAGTCATCGCCATCGTATTGACGAGGATCACCAGTATGACGCCGATAACCACATAGGATACCACCTCGATTGCAACGACTATCGCCTGGGTCATCGCCACGAACCCCGCCTGGAACGCTTTCTCCGTCTCTGTCAACGTCTCCGCCCAGGAGTTCTTGAAAAGGTCGTCCACTGCCTGTGAAATCGTGGCCGCATCAGCCGGATTTTGAATCTGGATGACGTACCAGCCGACCTGACCCGCACGGGTGGAGGTCGTCTTTTTAAGTGTTTCGTCCAGGTAGTTCCAGTTAAAAAAGAAAGCCGTCTCGTCGGTAGTCTTGTTTGCTCCCCGATAAATTCCTCTGAGGACGAACCGCCATTCGCCGGGGAAGATGTTCCCGGTGATTGTTATAGTGTCTCCGATTTTCCATCCGAACTGATCGATCAGCTTGCGGCCGACCAGACAGGCGTTTCTCTGGCTCCAGAAGGCCTTCAACTGGTCGGGTGGAATGATGAACTCCGGAAAAAGATCGAAATAACTCTCCGGCCCGGCTGCTAGCCTTGGAAAAAAATGGCGCTCGTCGATGTAGACTCCCCCGAACCAGTTTGCATAGACGGCCTGCTGTACGCCCGGTATCTGGAGAATTCTGCTTCTGTAGCTGAGCGGGAGAGGAAACATCAAAGAGACTGCATTACGGGTAACCAGCCGGTTTGGTGAAGCTGCGTCAACCCCCGCGTGCCAGGCATCGATTACCGTATTCAGAAGTGAAAAGGCAAGTATGGCGACCGCCATTCCCGATATGGTCAATATAGTGCGGAGCCTTTGCCTGAATGTGTTTCTGATGACCAGTCTTAAAAACATCTCACGGTTCGATCTTAATAGGCAAGCCCCCGAGGGCCCTTCTACGTCCGAAATGGGAATGCCTCATTTCATGTCCCTTAAACGTACTTCCGTTCCGGTCGAAGGTTTCAACGCATTCATCAGTTCGGCGGTATTTGTCTCCCCCAGATGGTATGGATATAAGATCCGGGGCTTTATCGCTTTTACCGCGTCGGCCGCCATATCAACGGTCATTGTAAAGGGAAGGTTTACCGGCAGAAAGGCAACATCTATTTCGCCCATTTCACTCATCTCCGGGATATTCTCGGTGTCACCGGCGACGTAGACCCTTTTTTCCGCGAAGGTAATTATGTAGCCGTTCCCGATCCCCTTGAGGTGGAAGGGAAAACCCGAGGGGCGCTTATGAACGATATTGTAAGCCGGTACGGCTTCGACTTTAAGCCCCATTATTGTTTTTACTTCATCGTTGCGCATCACGAGTCCCTCCTTGTATTGAAGGGCGCAGCTTTCCGTCAGAACGACCAGTGTTTTGTCGGTAAGGATCGCCTCTATCGTGGCAAGGTCGAAATGGTCCTTGTGTTCGTGAGTTATCAGGATGAGGTCGGCTTTGGGCATTTTGGAGTAATCGAAGAATTGGCCGCAAGGGTCGATGTAGATGTTCTTCCCGCCATATACCATGAGCAGTGACGCATGGCCGAGAAAACCAACCGTTAGCCGTCCTTCGGCTGTATTTATCGTATCGGTGGGGCAAGGCAAGTCTGCGGCAAAAGCTGTAAAGGCCATAAAGACAAAGGCCAGAGTCACCCAGAGCATTTTTGTCATGAATTGCTCCTTTGATGCGGCATGAATCATCTTTTTAATGTCTACCCCAGTGAAGAGGGCCTTGTGAAAGTAGCGCATAACCCTGCTTTGCTCAATGAAATTTCGCCGCCGCGCAGCCGTTGCCGGGGTACTTCTGGGAGAGTCCCCACCTTCCGCGGGAAAAGGCGGGGAGTGAATTAGTTTTTTCTTGTTGGGCGGCCTGAGTTGTGGAATTCTACTCACGTGTTTACGATGAAATTAGAAGATTGGCCAGCCTCCGGGTGCAAATCAATATTATATCAGGAGAAATCAAAATGGATGTTTCCTTGTACGTGATCCTGGGTACCTTTGTAGCAGTGGCGCTCGTGATCACGCTCTTCATAAGCAGGCTTCGGGTAAAAGACAACAGGAAGAAAATTCCGGAAAGCTATTTTGGAGCCATCAGGGTTACCAGCCGTGACGGCAGGGACATGCTCATCGTTAAGAAAGAAGACGGAAGCTTCGAAATGGTGGATGAGCACTCAGTAAAGCGTTAGATGGAGATTTTTCGGTTCGGGGAATTGACAAAAAAGTCTAGGAATTTCAGCCCCCTCCCCCAGCCCCTCCCG
>DBMI01000107.1:814-81917 GCA_002298165.1 Desulfarculales bacterium UBA702 | reverse complement strand
TTCCCGCCCAGAAGCGCTGCGGGAATGACGTTCATACAGTCTGTTAAGATTTGGCGGTGTATGACTCTTACGAAGCGAAACGCAGCCATGCCGATGCAGGGATGGTCGGGTTTGGCTTTCTTATTGCCGGGTTGGCCGCGCTGAGCAAGTTCAACGCTCAGTTCAAAATGCGAAGGTCCTCGGCGATTCTCCCGATTTCATACCTTCACGGATTCCTATTTCTTGAGTGCCTTTGCCTTCTTTTTCTCTTTATTGGCGGATGCCTCTTTCTTTTTACTTCTTTTTTCCATCTCGGAGATGCTCTTGTTGATTTCAGCCCTGTTTTTCGTCTCCAGCATTATATTGTCCCTGCATGTGTCGCACAGGCACATCTTTCCTTTTTGGATTATGCTGTAGATCCGCAGGGTCTCTGACTTGCAACCGCATAATTCGCATGTCGAACTGAAAGATTCACACAGAACTGATGTTACTTCACGGCTAAGCTCTTCGGATGTGAGCAGGTCCCGCGCTAGCTTTATCTTGAATTCAGTGATCTGGTCGTTCAGTGCTGCTTGAGAGACCGTGTCACTTTCGACCCTGCTTAAACCGGCGTGTTCCAGTGAGATTTTTTTCTCGCCGGCTAAAAGGAAGAAGACTCGCCCTTTGTTTCCGCTTAGCATCTCCAGGATCTTCCCATATCCCCAGGCCGGCATTCGGGGGTGGTACACCCAATCGCCTTTGGACAGATTTGGTTCTGTTCCGTTCATGGCGCCATCCTTTCATTGAGGTGGCATGTTTTGAAAAAACTGAGACTTTTAAAAAGGTGATCACTACACCGAGGGCAGCGAAGAGAGTCGGCAAGATTTCAGTATGAGGAAAGTAATCTTACAGGGTCTGCCATTGCTCACTCGACTGGATCATAGCCGGAATGGTGGGAAATTACAAGGCGACTATAGCCTCTGGATTAGAGTTCCCAGAGAAGGGGCTCCGGGCATGATCCTCATGAGATCTCAAGCATTGCAGCGGTTTTTTCCAGCAATTCAGTCCTGCCGAGTTGTGATTCGGCGGAAAAAAGGATCGCATCTTTGGGCTGGATACCAAGGCTTTGGGTGGCTGATTTCAGCAGGCCATCCCATTTGCCTCGTGGGAGCTTGTCGGCCTTGGTTAGAACAGCGATTGCAGGGATTTTTCTAAGGCTTAGCCAGCCCCAGAGTCCCAGGTCGTCAGCAGTTGGGGGGTGGCGAAGATCGAGGATCTGAACCACACCCTTCAGGTTCTTGCGGTTTTCCAGGTAAGTTTCGATCATTGGTCCCCAGGATGCGCGAACCTTCTGGGCCACTTTGGCGTAGCCGTAGCCCGGAAGGTCAACGAAGCGAAAAGAACCGTTTATCACGAAGAAATTTATGAGCTGGGTCCTGCCGGGGGTGCGGCTCGTCCGGACCAATTTTCTCCGCTGCAGGAGACAGTTTATAAGAGATGATTTGCCAACATTGGAGCGTCCGGCAAAGGCCATCTCGGGAAGATCCTGGCCCGGATATTGTTCAGGGCGGACGGCCGAGGTAATGAATTCGGCTGACTTAATAACGAGGGGTTCGGTATTGAGGGATTCGGTCACCCTTATCTCTTCCTATTGGAGAGCATGAAAAACAGCAATATTCGCTGTGTTAAGCCCGCGGACGGGTCAGCAGATATTTTTCTATCCTGTCCAGGCCCTCTTTGATGTTTTCCATCGAATTTGCATAGCTGAAGCGGACATACCCCTCGGCATTGGATCCGAAATCAATTCCCGGGGTGATACCCACCTTGGCATTTTCGAGTACCTCGAATGCGAATTTGTAGGAATCGCTGGTGAACTTGCGAGCGTTAGCCAGCACGTAAAACGCTCCGGTGGGCTCGACGGTTATTCCGAACCCGATCTCGCGAAGCCTCGGTATTATGTATCGACGGCGGCGGTTATATTTTTCCAGCATCTGGTGGATGTCTGATTTGACGCTCGGATCCGTCAGCGCGGTGTACCCGGCGGCCTGGGCTACCGAATTTGCCGAAATGAAAAAGTTTTGAACCATTTTTTGGATCGGGCGCACCATGTACTTGGGGACGATAAGATACCCGAGCCGCCAGCCGGTCATTGCGAAGAGTTTCGAGAAGCCGTTGAAGACGATGCAATTATCGGTAAACTCAAGGATCGATCTGGCCCTGCCTTCATACACCAAGCCGTGATAGATCTCATCACTCAAGATCAGCTTGCCCGTATCGGCAATTTCAGCCATCCTGCCCGGTTCCAGAAGGTTCCCGGTTGGATTCGCCGGGGAATTTATGAGAATTGCCTTTGTTTTCGGAGTGATAGCAGCGCGGATTGCCTCGGGCCGGTATTGAAAAGCGTCCTCCTCGTATACGGGCACCATCTTCGGCTCGGCTTCAAGAAAGCGGGCGAAGTTTGGATGGCATGCGTAGTGCGGGTTGGACATGATAACCTCATCTCCGCACTCAAGTATTACACTCATTGCTATAAGAAAGGCCGGCGAGGTGCCCGAAGTAACGATCACCTGATCGGGTTCGAAATTGTTCACGCCGTAGGTTTCACTGTAAAAGCGGCAAATTGCCTCCCGCAACTTCGCGGTGCCGAGACTGTGGGTGTAATGGGTCTCGCCGCGCTTAAGCGCTTCAACGGCGGAGTTCTTGACGGCGACGGGGGTATTGAAATCCGGCTCGCCGACTTCAAGGTGTATTACCGACTCCCCCGCCCGCTCCATTTCCTGAGCCCGTTCGAGAACGTCCATTACGATGAAGGAGGTCATTTCCTGTAGTCTTCTGCAAATCAACTGGTTTCTCCTCGAATCAAAATGGAATGGAAACTCGTCCGTGGGGCAAGCCTGCCCTGGTCCGTGGGGGTGGGACATTTTCATGGGCTTTTTGGCGTTTGCTCTCCTGAATACTCCTGCTCCGGAGCAACCTCCTTCAAATCGGTCGTTTTGGACTCTTCCGCCGGTTCTTTCACCTTTTCGGGCTTGTGCAGCTTGGCCGGCTTTTGGGCCACGGGAGGCTTTGGACTTTGCACGGGGTTGGAGCCCTCCGCGGATTTCGAGGCCGCGACCGATTTTGAGTTAATCGGTATCTTCAATATTTCAGGTTCTCCGGGTACATCGCCCTTTAGTTGCGTCACAAGAGTCGTGGCCCTCGAGAAGCTTTGTTCGGCTTTTAGCTGAATTACGAAAACCTTCCCCATGACATTGTCGTTGAAGGGCTTTATAACCGGGGAACTGTAGCCCTTGTCCTCGAGAACTTTCTTCATCTCCTCCGCTTTTTCCCTGTCAACGAAGGAACCAAGCTGAACCACGTACATCATCTGCCCGGGCACGGTTGCGGAAAGTCCTTGCGTGGGCGGGGAAGATTGCCGGCTCTGGGGCGGTGCCGGTTCGATCGGTAGTCCTGCCGAGGGTCGCGTCTCCGCGGCGGGGGTAGTCCGTGGCGTAATGACCTCGAAGCCGGGAGGGAAAACATCGCGTGAGGAGGCTCCGGTCTGTGAAAGCGGTGTTGCGCCTTTAATGCGCGAGAGGTAGAATTTGGCTTCAGTGGCCATATTGGTGTTGGGCGCGAGTTTGGTCACGCGGGTAAGCGAGAAGACGGCCGCTTCCATATCTCCGGCATTAAAGCTGGTTATTCCGTATCGCAGGTGGGCGTCAGCCAGATCGGGAGCCACGGTTACAGCCCTCCCATATGCGTCTCGGGCTTCATTGACTCGATGCAACAATTCGAGAATCTGCGCCTTGCGGTACCATGCCTGCCCGTAGACGGGATTAAACTGAAGCGCCCGCTCGTATTCCGACAGGGCATGCTCCAGGTCGCCGCTTTTTTCATAAAGGCTGCCGAGGTTGTATGCGGCCATATGGGGGGTCGAGTAAAAGGGGTCGGCAAGGGCTTTTTGGAAAGACTCCCTGGCGAGTTCGGTCAGTCCTCCCTCGGCATAAAGGGTGCCGATTGCATTGAGCGCTTCGGGGTAATTCGGCTTTAACTGCAGCGCTTTTTGCAAATGCAAGATGGCATCCGAACTCATTCCCCGCTGTTTATAAGCAAGCCCGAGATAGTACTGTACTGCCGCATTGCCGGGCTGCTTGGCTTCGGCCTCTGTCAGGAACTTGAGGGCGCCCGCGGTATCTTCGGCGGCCAAGAGCTTTTCGCCCACCTGCTGGAGCTGGTTTGTAGTCAGTCCCGATCCGGTGCCAAGCGAAGCACATCCGGTGAGGGCAAGCGCTGCAATGACCAGGAAAATTCCAGCCGGTTTCATCGGATTAGATCACCTTGTTTAGGGAATATTCGATTATTCCTTCCGCACCCTTGTTCATCAACTTGGGAATGAGTTCGCGAACCTGGTCTTTGGAAATAACGGTTTCCACCGAGAGCCAGTCGGAGTGGTAGAGATGGGCAACGGTGGGGGCATTCAAGCTTGGGAGCACCGACATGACCTCCTCAACCTTATCTTTCGGTACGTTCATCTTCAGTGCGACCATTCCCTCCGCCTTGAGCGCTCCCTTGAGCAAAAGCGCGATATGTTCTATTTTTTCGCGCTTCCAGGGGTCTTCCCATGCAGTCTTGTTGGCGATAAGCTGCGTATTCGTCTGCATGAGTTCTTTGACTATTCGCAGACCGTTTGCGCGCATGGTAGATCCCGTTTCCGTTACTTCGACTATCGCGTCGCAAAGCCCCGAGATTACCTTCGCCTCAGTAGCTCCCCAGGAAAATTCGACGTCTACGCTAATTCCTTTTGACCCAAAATAGCGCTTGGTGAAATTGACCAGCTCGGTTGCTATCTTTTTGCCCTCAAGGTCTTCTTCAGTCTGGACCGGCGAGTCCATCGGGACTGCCAGAACCCAACGCGCCGGGCGCTGGCTTACTTTCGAGTAGACGAGATCGGTCACGACCTGGATTTTCGAGTCGTTTTCCAATATCCAGTCAAGACCCGTGAGGCCGGCGTCGAAGGTGCCGCTTTCGACATAGCGTGACATCTCCTGCGCGCGGCATATCGAACAGCTTATGCAGGGATCGTTGATTTCGGGAAAGTAGTTTCTGTCGGAGAGCGAGATCCGCCACCCGGATTGCTGAAAAAGCCTGATGGTGGAATCCTGAAGGCTCCCCTTGGGGATTCCGAGCATGAGTTGTTTCACTTCTTGTAGACCTCCCGTGGATCGAATACCGGTTTCCCTTCTATTTCAAATTCCCCGCCATTGTATCGGCGGTAAAAACAGGATGCGAAGCCGGTATGGCAGGCAGCGCCGCCGATCTGCTCAACCTTTAGCAGGATTGTATCGGAGTCGCAGTCTATGTAAATATCGCGAACTATTTGAACGTTTCCGGATTCTTCGCCCTTGAACCAGAGTTTCTGGCGGGACCGGCTCCAGTAGTGGGCTTTGCCGGTCTCGACGGTTTTATCGAAAGCCGTTTGGTTCATGTAGGCAAGCATCAACACTTTGCCGTCGGCCGAATCCTGGGCTATTACCGGAAGCAAGCCATTTTGTTTAGTAAAATCGGGTTTCAATGTCAATCTTCCTGTGCATCGGTATCCAATGAATCCGGAGGCGGATCGACAGCCGCAGCCCTTGCGGCAAGCTGGCCACAGGCGGCGCCGATCTCATTTCCGCGACTTTTACGGATTATGGCAGTAAGTTGCGCTTTCTGCAAGACTTCTTGAAATGCCAGCACTTTTTCTTCCGATGGAGTGCGGAAATCAGACCCAGGATGAGGATTGAATGGCAAGAGATTTATCTTGGCGCGGACTCCGTTTAGGAGCCTGACCAGTTCGCGGGCCTGCTTCGGGCTGTCGTTTACGCCATCCAGCAGGATGTATTCGAAGGTTATCCGCTTCCTCGGCGCAAGTGGATACTCCCGGCAGGCGCGCATAAGCTCTGTAAGCGGATAGGTCCTGTTTACGGGCATCAATTTATTTCTGAGTGCATCGTCGGTGGCGTGGAGGCTTATCGCCAGGTTCACCGGACTGTCCTGCCCCAGCCGGTAAAGTCCCGGGACCATTCCGACCGTGGAAAGGGTGACTCGCCGGTGCGAGAAGGCAAGGCCGTTCTGGTCCATCATTATCCCGAGGGCGCGAATGACCTGATCGTAATTTGCCAGCGGCTCTCCCATTCCCATCAGAACGAGGCTGGTTATCCGATAGCGCTGCCCTGCCTCTTTCTGAACCTGGCATATCTGGTCGACGATCTCGGCGGTATCGAGATTTCGCTTGAACCCGAGCGCCCCGGTCATGCAGAACCTGCACCCCAAAGCGCACCCCACCTGGCTCGATACACACAGAGTGCACCTGGATTCGTCCGGAATCAGCACCGATTCGATGAAGTTTCCGTCATGGAGACGGAACAGGTATTTGCGGGTGCCGTCACCGGCCTCGTCTATCTTGTTAATTGATAATGCGTTTAGGACTGTGCCGTATTCGAGCTGGTTTCGAAAAGATCGGCTAAGATCGGTGCATTCGTCCCACGATGAGATGTTGCGGACGTAGAGGTGCCTATAGAGCTGGCGTGCCCGGAATGGCCGCTCGCCTAGCGTCTGGACCCATGCTTCTAATTCGGGCGGCGAAAAATTTTTTATCAGAACGGGCTTCATACCGAATGGGGCTATTTTCTAACCAAGTATTTGTCTGTAGTTCGATCCTGCATAATTACTGAATTATACAGCCTGGTTTCGGCTCTTTCATAAAAATCGTAACCTGCTTTAACGCAATCGCCGCATGCCTTGCGCGGAATGTGAACCGCGTAGATTCGGTGGCCCGTATCGGCACTTGAGTCGATTACCAGGGTTCCGGCACAATCCGGGCAAAGATGGAGCAGTTCACGCTGGTTTTCCATTATATGGTCGGTGTCGTAGAATATATGCCTATCTCGTTCGGCGTAGTGATTCTTTTTGAGGTTTCTTGCCCTGATTTCAGGGCCCTGTCTCCAGACTTCGAGAGCCTCTGCCACCATTTCTTCTATTGCGCTGGTGACTTGCGAACCCTGTCGAATCTTGTCCGGCTGGTAATCGGGTTCGCGCACGGCGCTGTAATCCAGGCCGGCCATTGCCATGATAATGCCGACATTTACGTATGGAAGCGCCCCTTCGATCGAGTATCCACCTTCGAGAACGGCTACGTCGGCTTTGAGGCGGCGTGTAAGCTCCGCGTATCCATGGGCCGAAAATGACATATTCGTTATAGGATCGGTGTAATGGTTGTCCTGTCCAGCCGAATTTACCACCAGGTCCGGTTTGAAATCATCAAGCATCGGCAAAATAGCGTTTTCCAGGACGTATAGAAACCCTTCCTCGGATGTTCTTGGCGGCAAGGGCAGGTTAATGGTTGTACCGGCGGCTGTCGGGCCTCCCATTTCGTGCAGGAACCCGCTCCCGGGATAAAGCGTTCGGCCATCCTGGTGCACGGAAATGAAGAGGGTATCCGGGTCGTGCCAGTAGATGTCCTGAGTTCCATCGCCGTGGTGGCAGTCGGTATCCACTATGGCAACCCTGCCAATACCGAAGGTCTTTCGCAGGTACTCGATCATCATCGCTTCGATGTTAATATTGCAAAAACCACGTCCTCCGTGGACAACCCTCATCGCATGATGTCCCGGCGGGCGTACCAGGGCAAAACCGCGCTCGACTTTCTTTTCGACCACCCTCGTCCCGACGGTTATGGCACCGCCAGCGCTAACAAGATGAGACTCGGTGATCACGCTCAATTCGTCGGGTACGCAAAAATGGACCCGCTGGATGTCCTGGATGGTTGCCAATTCCGGCTTGTATTCGATGATTCCGTCGAAATCGAGCAGGCCTTCCTCGAAAACCTGGTCCTGGGTAAAGAGAAGCCTTTCTTCCCGCTCGGGATGGGTTGGGCTAATAGCCCAGTCGAATGCGGGAAAGAAAACCAGCCCCATTTTCGTATTCGCGGAAACCATAATTTACCTCTTATCAGGACTTGCCAGCCCTCACCCCGCTCAAATCGATCCCGGCAGGGCACAATAATCGCCAATACCCCCCAGAACCTCGTGGTAGCTGGGAATCAGGCCCGGTTTTACCTGGACTTTTACCCGGATGTTCTTCCCTGCTTTCGAAAAACCCCTGACCATATTGAACTCGGCTTGTTCGATAATCTCAATGTCCATTTCAGATTCGGCCGCACCGGCTTTGATATGTTTTTTGCGCAGGAGGTCGAAGGCGAGTTCCACGGCGCCGCGCATGGTAAAATCACTTCCGATCTGCTTAATGAAGTCGTCTTCGGGCGCATAAGCGTACCCGATCTCGGTATCGGCGAAAAGCGCCACCTCGCTCGTAGTTTTAGCAAGAGCGGCCCCGATTGCATTTGCCACGTGCCACTGGGGGACTGCCTGAACGCAAAGCCTAGTAATACGCGCGAGATGACGGGCGAAATGCGGGGCTGGTCCACCCAGGACCAATATTTCGCGAGGCTCGACCTTATAGCCCGAGAGTATTTCCTTAACGGTATAGACCGGCTTGCTGTTGATTGTTTCTATCATCTCGGCGGATGCCGCCAGAATTTTTTGGCAGGTGAGATCGAAGATCCGGTTCGCTGCCTCTTCCAGCGAGGTTCCGATCTGGGTTGCAATAGGGGTTAGCCCCCGCCTGGATGCCTCGGCATCGCCGCCCCTGCCCATGCCCAGCACGTAGAGCGCATCGGTCGGCGTGGGTGCAGGCCCGCCGTAGGCCATCGCCTTCCCAAGACGGTCCGGACCTATTTGCAACTCACCTTCCACAGCCCTAACGACGCTGTCCCCGCCTAGCCCAATGGATTTGGTGCGAAGCGATCTTATCAATGTTTTAAAGCCGCCTATCTCGCCGCCCAGAGGTTCGAGCAGCGGTGAGCGGCGGACAAGGACTGCCATATCGGTTGTCGTTCCGCCGATGTCGAGTACAAGGGTGTCCCTGTCCAGTGCGGCGAAGGGAAGGGCTCCCATAACGCTTGCCGCTGGACCCGAAAGGATGGTCTGCCCGGGGAAATCGATAGAGGACTCGAAACTGATGGTGCCGCCGTCGGCCTTGAGGATGAAGATGGGTATACGCAGGCCTCTTCTGTCGAGCGATTCTCGTACCGCTTCGAAAAATTGCTTGTGAATACCGAATATGGCTGCATTAAGGTAAGCCGTAGCGATTCTGCGCGGGAAATTGAGGTTTCCGGAGAGCCGGTGCCCCAGGACGATTTTATCGAAACTATCTCCCAGTATCTCGGCTATCCAGGTCTCATGTTTGGGGTTTCGGACCGAAAATTTTGAAACCACCCCTACGTGGCGGACGCCCTCTGAATTGAGGCGGGCTGCAACGCGCCTGATCTCGGTTTTATCAAGTCCCTGAACCTCGCGCCCACGGTGGTCGATAGACCCCGAAACACAGAAATAGTGCGGCCCGGTCCTGAACAATTCGGGATTAACGCCGGGCCCGGCGGAAACGATCATGCCTGTCGGAGCCATTTTCTGCTCGGCAATGGCATTGGTCGTAAGAGTCGTGCTTAATACCGCCCGGCGGATTTTCTCTGGACGGACATCTCGGGTGACCTGTTCCAGTGCCGACCAAACGCATTCAAACAAATTGGCATGCTCGGTCGGGACCTTAACCTGGCGCATGATCGAGCCGTCCCCGATCAACACCGCATCGGTATGGGTCCCGCCCACATCCAGCCCAATTATCATCCACATCCCCCAAAGAGACAAACGTTCGAAATAAACGTGCCGTAAAATTAAGTCGTCCGCGGCTTTTCAACACCGTGATGCTATCGGAAAGGCAGGGGTAATGTCAATGCAAGTTGGGCAGGATTTAAGGAATTTTAGGGATTTAAGGATATGGGAGTTTGCGGAATTAAGGATGAAAAAATAGTCCCAGTCCAACGGATCCTTGCTTTCATAATCTGTTGGGCAGTGACAAGATCTGGGTTATCACGTGCTTTTGATAGCATTCGGGGCATACTCCATGGCTGAACTGGACATCGGAGTGCGCAACGAGGTAGCTTTCCAACCGCTGCCAATAATTTTGGTCATTTCGGACCTTCTTGCAATAGGAGCAAATGGGCAGAATGCCCTGGAGGATCTTGATGTGTTCCATCACGCGTTCAAGTTCTCTCACCCTGGCTGAAAGTTCCGATTGCAGGTCGATTATTCGCCTGCCTGCCTGTACGCGGACGCGCAACTCCTCAGGATTGAATGGCTTGGTGATGCAGTCGTTTGCCCCGGCCTCAAGGCCGAAAATTATATCCTCCTTGTTCACCTTGCCCGTAAGGAGAATAATGAAAGTGGATGCCGGCGCGGGATTTTCACGAATCCTGCGGCATATTTCGATGCCATCCATCCCGGGCATCATCCAGTCGAGGATTGCCAGTGGGGGAGCATCTTCAGCCTGGAGCACCTCCCATGCCTCATTCCCATCAAAGGCTATGACAGGTTCATATCCCCAATCCTGGAGCATGCCTTTGAGCAGACGGCTCGTAACTGCGTCATCTTCTGCTATTAGTACTTTCACTATGTTTCTGTTATTCATTTTCTCACTTCAAGCTTGATCTCTGATCCAGTACTTTTCGTACGGTCTGGGCCAGGCTGTGAATCTCGAGCGGCTTGGTCAAGTATTCCTTTATTCCCGTGCTACTTGCCAATTCCGAGGCTATTTTTTCACTGAAACCAGTACACAGGACGATGGGCATATCGGGCCGGATATGCAAAATTCTGCCGGCAAGATCGATTCCCGTCATTTCCGGCATGGTCATGTCGGTTATGACAACATTGAAATTGTCGGGCTGCAGGCGAAACAGTTCGAGGGCATGCGCACTGCTTCTGCTTGAGACGACCTTGTAGCCAAGGAACTCCAGCAAATAGGTCCCCGACTTGATAAGTCCCTCCTCATCATCAACCAGCAGCACACACTCGGTTCCTTTCGGAAGCGGAACAACAGATTCCGTTTCTGAAGCAATCACACTCTCAAGCTTTGGCAAATAGACTTTGAAGGTTGTCCCCTGGCCTGGTTCGCTATAGACGGTGATCGTACCCTCGTGGCTTTTGACGATTCCATGCACAACCGCAAGGCCCAGTCCGCTCCCTTCCCCTCCCTTGGTGGTGAAATAAGGTTCGAAAATGCGCTCGACAACATCGGCGCTCATTCCATGGCCAGTGTCGCTCACCGTCAATCTCACATATGCCCCGGGAGCAAGGTCGGTGGGTCGTCCGATGTCATAGGATGAGAAGTAAACATCTGACAATATTACATCCAATGTTCCACCCTTATCCTTCATGGCATGAAAAGCATTGGTGCAAAGGTTCATAAGAATCTGGTGAATCTGGGTGGGATCGCCCAAAACCACGTCTGCGGAATTGTCATCGGCCTGATAGAATTCATTGATGGTTATGGTTGTCGGCAGGGCTGCTTTGAGCAGCTTAAGGCCCTCCTTGATTATAGGAGAAAGATTGATGGGCTGTTGATACTTTTCGCTCATCCGGCTGAACGAGAGTATCTGCCGGATCAGGTCCTTGGCGCGCAAACCGGCATTACGCACCCCCCTGAGGTTTTCTTGATGGATGCTATTCTCCGGGAGTCCACGCAGTGTGACCTCCGTATAACCAAGAATTATTCCAAGTATGTTATTGAAATCGTGTGCTATCCCCCCGGCAAGTGTTCCGATTGCTTCCATCTTTTGTGCCTGGCGCAACTGGGCCTCCATCTTCTTCTGTTCCTTTTCCAGTCTGGAGCGTTCGACTTCCGCCGAGGCCCTGGCGGCTATGATGCTCATGAATTGCTCTGTACTTCGAGGGATGTCCAGCTTTTGGCGAGAGAAAGCACAAAGAACACCGATTGGCTCACCGGATCGATTTTTAAGTGGAATTCCGACAAAACCGACGGCCCTAAGCTCCTGAATGAACTTACCTTCGGGAAACAGTTCGCAGACGCGGTCGGGATAAACACGATAGCCTTCCTTTACGACAATGCAACACGGCAATGCTTCAAGATCATAGGAGTAGTCGCGATTGATAACCCCGTCGACGATCATCGAGAGGACCGATATTTTTGAATCAACAATCTCTCCGACAATCACGCAGTCGCATCCAAGCCATGAGCAAAGCCTGGCGGCTATCCTGTCGAAAAAATCCTCCCCGATAATTCCAACCGTGCTTTCGAAAAGGGCCTGTATTGCCTGCTCGGCCTGTTTCCGCTCGGTAATGTCATCTATCGACCCCTCATAGTAGACTGTTTCTCCGTCGGCGTTTCGAACGGCCCTGGCCTTGATCGAAATGTGGATCTTGCTTCCACTCCGCGTAAACATTTGAGTCTCGAACCCTTGGGCACCGCCAGCCTCCTGTATAGCATTCCCTAAAAGTCTGAGATCACGGGGGACAACACAGGATTTCCTGAAATCGCCTACGGAGCTGAGCATCTGATCGGGAGAGTCGTAGCCGAATATCCGCGCAAATGCCGGGTTGACATCTATCAGGCATCCACCGGGGCTGATCTGAAAAATGCCCTCCGATGAATTATCGTAGATGCTTCGGTATTTCTTCTCGGATAACTGCAGGCTGCGTTCAGAGCGACTGCGCTCGATGGCGTACCGGATCGAGCGATCCAGCAGATTGGCGTTGACTTGATCCTTGGAGAGGTAATCTGCCGCTCCGAGCTTCATGGCCTCGAGATCAATTCCGAAGTTTCCCTGGCCAGTAAGTACTACGATGGGAACTGTACACCCGTGATCGATTGCCTCCCGCAAGAGATCCAGTCCATTGAGTTCTCCGAGCCGGTAGTCCACCAGGTAAAGATCATGACGGCTGCGATACATTTCCTCTCTGGCGGCTCCGCACTCGGAAATCCATTCCAGGTCATAGCTCGAATGTGGAATTTGAGACAAATAGTCGCGAACCAGGAGAAAATCGTCTTCATCGTCTTCAATTAAAAGAATCTTTAACCCCTCGGCCTCTATCATAACTTTCCTTCCTCATGAATAAAGCCGGCGCGCAGTAAGACTGGTATTGTCAACGGCTTATCAGGAAATGTCTCTTTGGACATTTGATACCAATTCGCTTCAAGTTGATGTAGCTGGGCCTTGTGCCCGTCCAATTTCTCCAACGCCCACAAGGGGTATGCTACATTTCTATAGCGGTTCCTGGTATGATCTTGAACGCGATTAGTATGAAATGCCCTCTCGTGCACACTTCCCCACGATAGACTCCGCCACTCCAACGACCTCGATCATCAGTCAGACCATGGCAAAGCTCAGAATGATTTTTGTCGTATTTCCATCACTCCGGTTTCTTTGCAGGGCCTTGCGCTCAGTGTCTCAGTACGACGGATTAATAGTTGCTGCTTATGCTGAAGGTCTGGCAAGGGATGGGCTTGCCGCTCGTTTGCGCATGGCAACAGCATGCGGCGATTCTTCTCAGGTTTAAGAAAGGCGGACCGGAAAATCCGGCCAACAATGGCTGCAAATTAATCATCACGGGAGGCAGTGACAACAAGATCGGAATGGCTTGAAGCCTAATGATATGAGCTGTCGGGAAAATCAAAAACCCGGAGGGGCACTCAGGCACTCCGGGCTTTTAATGAAGGCGATTTCAGCTACCCGGATTATGCCGGGCAAGTTTGGAATCTCTGCTCTCTCCTACTTCTTTTTATTTTCCGAGGAATCACCGATTCCGCAGGATTTCGAGATTCAGGTCTGGATTCCAAACCTCGGCAGGATCCATCTGTTTAGCACATACCAGGCAGCTATGCCGCCGACCAGTAATAAAATCAGAGTGAAGTCCATTTTAGATCCTTGGTTAACAGAGTAATCGTCGAATTTGGCCAACTCTGGTAGATATTGACTCTCTGTTAAGATTTGTTCAAGAAGAAAGATCCTTTCGAAACAGCTTCAGGATGGAAATACCTCAAAGGAGTTGCTTCGAAAGGGGCGGATTCTTATAGCAGATGTTAATCTATCATTAGGGGGGTGCTTGTTGTGGAATAACTCGTAATTATTTGGTAAAATATAAAGTAATTCGGATTGCGGCACGATTTACAATTTTAAGTCCCCTCCAATCCCGGACCGGGGAATTTGGAGGGAATTACTAATCGGAGAGATGTAGGTGGCCATGAAAAGAGTTTTTGCATTTTGCCTGGTCCTTGCCGGAATCGCTCTTATATATTCGCCTTGCCATGCGGCCCCGACTTTGGTCGAAAAGAATATTTTTTCCCAGGACAGGAAACCTCCCGCACCCGAAAGCGAAGTCGCCCCAGCTCAGCCCACAAAGCCTGGAATGCCGATATCAAATCTTCAACTCGACGGGGTGATGATCAGGGGCGGCGAAAAAAGGGCAATGATCCGGTTGAAGAGTCAGGTGGGGATGACTGACAAAAAAAAGGGACAGATACCTTACGTCACCGCAAGGGAAAATGAGCAGGTCGGGGATTACAAGGTTTTAAGAATAGAACGCAAAAGCGTTACTCTTGAAAAAGATGGGCAGAATATAACCCTTGGCCTCTTTGCAGAAGGCAAGGTAGTTATTCCGGCATCGGCCCAGCCTCAAGGTCCCCAGGGACCGGTAGGTGTACCAGTGCAGCAGAACCAGCAGCAAGCAGCCGAACAGCAGAGGATGCAGCGGCCACAACCCGGTGAGCCCGGGCAGATGATGCAAAATCCGGGTGGTGAGCAGCAGCCACCCCAGGTAACATCAAACCTGGGTCAGGAGCCCGAAATGGCGGTGGACCAGGGGATTCTCCCCGAGGAAGAGCCGCCGCAGTAGGTCTCAGCCCTATGGTTGAATCAGCCGAGGAGGAAACTTTGCGGCAACAGATCTTAGTACAAATGGGATTAAAAGCCGGCGAATACCTGCACGCAGATGTAGTCATAGCACCCAATCCCTAAACGGGAATAATTCGGATTCACTATGTTTTCCCGATGCCGTGGACTGCCCATGAGCGACCTGTGCATATCTTCCGTATCACCCATACCCTTTATCAGGTTTTCTCCGACAAAAAGAGGCTGGTAACACCGCCCTACTAGTTCCCATACAGCGTTCCTGCCGGTTATGGGATCTACGTGATCGAAATAGTTATTTATCACAAGGTGTTTTGCTTTTATAAAAGCCTTGCGCGATAAGCACTGATCCCATTCCAGGCGCCTGTTTTCTTTTCTTGCCAGAATGTAGAGTTCCCATGCCTTCCGCACTTCCGAGGCGTCCGGCCTAACCGGGGGCTTGCTCGAAGGAGGCGGAGGGAGGGAAGAATCGCCGCGTGCAAGCGGGGCTGCAATCAGCAAAATTAAAAGCAAAAATACGGGAACTGCCGCTTTTTTCATCAAACTCGTTGCGGTGATGCTCATTTACCCTCTCGGTTGCGAACTGATATTTTCTCCGGGAATTTAGGATACTCATCGCAACCCAAAGTTCCTCCCCGAATCCAAACATTTATTAACTCCAGTGTCCCGGTATCCACGTGCCTTCAGAATTGTAGTGGCCGGGAAACCATCGGGTCCAGTGCGCTTCTACCCAGTCGCCTTCTCTGTTCCAGTGGCCAGGGATCCAGCGCTCACCGGGTTGGGCGGAATAATAACGGCGATCCACCACCGGGGGGGCGGGCGGATAGGCCGAATAGTAGCCATAATAGCCCGGGTAATAGTACCCTGCATAGGGATCGTACGCACATCCGGCTATGCCCGCCAGGATCAGTGCGATGACAAGAAAGCTCCAAAGTGATTTTGTCATATTCTCCTCCACTTTAGAATACTCTAAATGCCCTTGGGGCATGAGGGCAAGAGGTTTTCTCTATTTTATCATGACACTGCATTAACTCATTTGGACGACAGTCGACAGTCCCGGAATATTTTGAAGCCTCAATTTGTTGACACTTAGTGGGTAATCAATTACTTTTGCTGCGCCGTGATCGCCTAATCCGGTATAGGAGCGGGGGAACCAAACAGAATGGGGCGAATCGCCGGACAGTCCGGCGTAGGGCAAAACCCTCTGGCCCGAGCCCGTCAGCTAACCTCGCAGGCGTCGAGGGGGACCAATATGGTGCTTCACCTGGAGCTTCCGGTGCGGCTCGAGCCGCAATGGTTTTTCCTATCCATTCGTTATTTTGGCTCCGCGTTCCCTCCTCGCAATGCTTCGGCTGCTATTCGCCGAAACTATCCGTTTCTCTTCGCCGCCAGATAGAAAACCGGCGGTACAAAAAGCAACGCGAGGCACTCCAGCAACGAAATGAAAATAAT
The DNA here is from genome assembly GCA_002298165.1 of Desulfarculales bacterium UBA702. GTDB lineage: Bacteria > Desulfobacterota > Syntrophobacteria > Syntrophobacterales > Syntrophobacteraceae > SbD1. The sequence goes on along the minus strand of DBMI01000107.1, from coordinate 65,728 downwards.
TGCGCTGGTTTTCTTAAATCTTTTTCTTACCGGCCTTTTTCTTTTCCTGATGCGCCGGCCGAACCTTCTGTCTTATTTCCAGTCTGGCCGCTTCTGGCTTACCTGGTTGGCAATCGCGATTATCACATTAATGGACGAGTTTACGTCCATTTTCTATGCTCCGGCGGAAGCCTACAGGTTCATCGGTCCAAGTTCGATCATCTTCATCGCGCTTACCAGCTTGTTGATCCGTTTCATGAGCACCAGGTTCACCGAAATAGCTGAAATCCTGGAATACCATGGGCTTATCGGGGGAGGTGTTTACTCATTCTCATACCTGGTGCTCGGCCCGATGATGTCTTTCGTTGCAGTCTCCTCGATAATGGTGGATTACACCCTGACCGCCTGCATATCGGCGGTGAGTGCCGTGTTGAACGCCGGGTCCTTTTTCCCCTTATTTGCCGCATACCCAAATATCGTCATATTCTTCGTTTTGGGCATCCTGTGGGGAGTTGCCGGGCTGAATATCCTGGGAATAAGGGAGAATGCGCGCTTTACATTCCTGATTTTCATTTTTGCGGCATTCGTCCTGCTGAACCTGATAGTCTCCGGAATACTCGATTTGGATGCGGCGGCTTTAGAGCGACTCAAATTGGCTGCGGACAAAGCTGCTGAGCCGCTTGAAACTGGCTCGTTCATTCACAATTATGGCAATTTCATATCGCACATAGCTTTTTGTATCCTGGCCTATTCCGGAATAGAGTCGGTCATACAGACAGCCGGACTGGTTAGAAACTGGCGCGAGATCCACCGGGCATATCTTTTCCTTGCAGTAACCGTCGGAATTGCGACACCGCTGGTTACAGCACTGGTTCTTTCAGCCCCGATCAACTTTCACGAACATGAAGGCGACCTGGTCACCTTCTATGCCACCATGTTAAACGGGACCTTTTTCGGTATTCTTGTGGCCGCCCTCGCAAGTTTTACGCTGACTATGGCGGTAAATACCGCATTCGTCGCGTCGAGCGAGCTTACAGAAAGAGTGGCCCATCGCTATGGCTTCCACTGGCTGATAGCAACTAATCGCCGCCATTCCCTTTACCGTATACATATCATAAACGCCGTCTTCTTCTCGGGCGTAATTCTTCTTACCAGCGGAAGCCAGCAGATTCTGGCGGATATGTATGCCATAGGCCTTGTTGCCAGCTTTTGTATAAACATGGGGTCTCTTCTGATCTACCGCTATTTTTCCGGCACCAAAGAGGTAATCCCCTACTATACCAGCAGGGTGGGCACCCTGGTCCTCTGGATTATCCTGATAAGCTGCTTCTTTTTCCTCGCCTACGACAAGCCCCATGGGACAATGCTTTGGGCCGGCGTTACCGTGTTCGTTCTTGTTGCCGGCGGAATCATGACGAAAAAACGGGCTCCCGAAATAGTCCATATCGGACAGGCCGACAGCGAAATGGAAATGATCCTCTTCCTCTCGGAATGCACCGATGAGAGCGTCGAAATAATTTTTCGCCGCCCGAGAGAAGAGTCACTGGGTGAGGTGAATCAGAACGAGGCCTACATTACATTTTATTCGCCCCGCCAGGGAATTCCTCCCAAAATGGCTCCCAACCATTTCCGCTTTCCAATAGTTCGCGGAAGCCTCTACCAGAGGATATTGCTGCTGCTGCGTGTTATAGATTATGAGTTGTCCGACAAGAGGATCAAAGTCCATTTCGGATGGCCGATGTCGTCCTGGATAGATCGGTTGGCAATAGGAGTAATGGTCTTCAACCTGATGAAGCTGCCCAGGAAGTTCCCCCATTTCGATTTCACCATAAGCTATTTCGGAAAACCTAGGGAGCAGGCCATAGAGACTAAGTAGGTTGCTGGTTGCGGGTTGCGAGTTGCCGGGATAGGGGTTTTCAAAATGGATGCGGTGTGAAGACTATCATTCTCATTATTATCGGACTATGTTTATCCTTCCCTAATGCTGCAATTTACGCCGACGAAATCCGATATGAAATCGATGCTAAAAAATCCAAAGTATCTCCGTCTCCGAGAAGACTAGATTTGTTTAAATTGGGTGAGATATGCTTCGCATAAACAGACTGGAATTTACTCCGCCTTCTTTTTTGAATCCATTTTGTCCACGATCTTATCGAAATATACCTGGTTCTTTTCCATTGTAAGTGATGAGCGGCGGGTCGCGTTGAGTTTCATTATGAGGTAGTTCAGTTTTTTGATCTGCCTGTACTTTTCCTTGGTATCCTTTATCCCCTCAAGCAGCTCTTCGACACACAGGATTTCTTTTCGCAGTTCAAGTTCAGGAGGAATGCAGTTGGCGTTCTTCAAAATCTTGTGAGCAAGCCGGATGTCCTGGGGGAGATGACTGTCATCTTCGAGCCTCAGAGGTTTGCCTTTGCCGGGCAGATCGTCAAACTCTCCCTGCCTCATTGCTTCACGGATCTTCTCGTCGGCGATCTTTTCAAAAATTTCGAAGATATTGCCCATCATTTATTCCGAACACAATAAAATCAGGTGCCCGCGACTCGGGGCAACTGATACAATTGAATCAATAAGCAGCGGTTTTCCATGCGTTTGCCGCTATGGATAAAATTTCCTTTTATTTTAGCACGGAATGGCAGCAGGAAAAACAATATGTCTAAGACCAGTTTGTCCCGTGAGACTTTTCCGGATATCTTTCCTCCGCGTGAAATCCTGATCCTCGGGGCCGGACGGTTTGGGAGACTTGCGGCGCAAAGGCTCGTGAGCCGATTTCCCGAGGCAAGGATAACGGTCATCGACAAGGACGCCGCGAGGGTGGAAAGAATCCGGCAGGAGTTTGGAGTTCTCGCCGAGGTCAGGGATTCAGTCGAATCGATTATCGAAGCCAAACTCCCGGAAGATATCTGGATCATTCCGGCCGTACCCGTTCACGTCGGATTCGAATGGCTTCTCGGTCGAATCAATCGTAACGGGTCCGCCCTGAGGCTGCCGGTCCCAGATAGCGCCGACCTCCTTCTTCCAAACCCGATACGCACCCCCTCGGGTACCGTCTATGCCAGCTTTGCTACATTCCTGTGCCCGGACTACTGCAGTGAGCCTGATGAGATTTGTACTACTACCGGAGAACCCAGGAAGGGCAACCTTTTCGAAGTATTTGGGGAACTGTCGATTCCCGACTACAAGGCCGAGGTCCTGAGAAGTTGGCAACTGGCCCCAGGAGTAGGGGGATACCCTGTGAAAAGCCTTAATGATCTTTTGTCTGCAATTGGTGAGCAGCCTGGAAGGCACCTGTTGGCCACAAGCTGCCGCTGCCATGGAGTGCTGGATGCTTTCGAACTGGCGCGCCCTGTCAGATCAGAGTAAGGGTGGGAGCAACATTATCATTGAGGTAGTTTGTTAAATCCTCTTCCAGATCGCAGTTATGGAGTGCTATTTGGCGAAGTATTTCGTCGAGCCTCCACTCGATTTCGAAAATCATGACTTCGATTTCCCGGCAGATATCCGGTTCCGAGTCCTGGTCCTTCAACTCGTTTATATGGTAGTAGGGCGAAAGACCCGTCTGGTCCATTGTCGCCCTGAGCGTTTGCAGGTACTTGTCAATATAGTCGAGAAAAGACAACGAAGAAGATCTGCATTTTATCGTCAGCCGAGCCTGGTTTAAGTTTTCCAAAGCGGTGTCTATTGCCTGGGCAAGGGCTGTGCTTGTCTCGAAAAGTTCCGCCATTTTCGGTATGGTGCAAGGCTCCTGCTCACACATGCATCCATCCGATGCAATGCAGGCGATCAAAGAAACCAATTCAAAAGGATACTCGCCCGGAATGAGCTTCGCGCCGAGAAAAGCCCGCTTGACGGGGTGCTTATCCTTAGTGAGCATTCCGCTCAAAGCCTCACTGGTCAAGAGCACTTTTCCAAGTTCGCTTATGTTCTCGCCCGGCAATTTGCGAGGATACCCGAATCCGTTTACCCGCTCGTGATGCTCACCGATTGCGACTGCTATCGCCTGATGCCATTCGGCAATCTCGCCTATAACCATTTGCCCGATATGAGGATGCACCGCAATGTGCTTCCATTCATCAGGCAGGAGTTTACGGTCCGGCTTTAGATAGACCGGGTTTATGTAGAGTTCCCCAACATCGTGGAGAAGGCCGGCCATCGCCAGCTCTACAAGCATATCTGTCCCTTGGCTGCAAGCCATGGAGAGCCCAACCCCCAGCAATGATACCAGGGCGCTATGAGGCAGAGTATCGATGCCGCTTTGCATCGATAGCAGAAGTGAACCCATCTGATCGAAGTGGAGGCCCTTAAATATGGCGAGGGCTTTTTTCAGGGAGCCTTTTGACTTAAAAAGGACCGAAAGAGGCTTAAACCTGTCAAGGGTCGCCTCAACCTGCTCAAGGATATCCGATGGTCCGACGCCGGCATTTACACTCAGATTGCATTCTAGCGGCTGGCGAAGCTTGAAGCGGATGAGCCGCTCACGCATTTGTTCGTCAATTCGCTGCCCCTTCGCCACCAGCTTTATTCCGGCGGCGTTATGTATGTCCTCGCTTGCAACTACTTCATGCTTGTCGGCTGCCCTCATGACGTTGTCGAGGTAGTAGGGATTTACGGTGTTGAAGGTGGCCTTGTCCATGGAAGGTAAAAATCCTGCTGCTCTTTCGGATCCATTTACCGCGCGTCTGGCTCGAAAAGGGAATTGGTCAAGCAGAAATCAATCTTATAAATCGGCAATATCGCGAAATTTGATTAGCAAATATTTCCTGTAACATGGAGGGGATACATTATTTTTGAATAGATCAGTTCCTCTCAAGTTTTAAAAGTTTTCGATGAAGGACATCCTCGGCGCGATAGCCCTGTTTTCTGGCGATAATCACCAATTCCAGCAGGATATCTCCAATGAGTTCGGGGGAAACCGTCTCGCCGGAACTAACCGCATCGACCATTTCGCGACTTTTTCGCGAGAAATCCCGAATGCGCGGTCCAACATCGTTCCAGCTTCCATTATTCTTCTGTGCGAGGCGCGAGACGATCCTGTAAGCCCGGATCAGCGCGGGCAGGGACTCGGGGATGGGTTCAGGAGCCTTGCCGCTTTCTTTTTTCTCTTCCTCCTTGATCTTCTCCCAGTTATCTTTTACCTCCTCGGCCGTATGGGCGCTGATTTCACCGAAGACATGCGGGTGCCGGCGAATCATTTTCGTACTGCTGCGCTCGATGACTTCATCGAGAGTAAAATCGCCTTTTTCCTGATAAAGGTATGTCAGGAACAAAACCATGAATAGAACGTCGCCCAGTTCCTCGGAAACATCCGCGGCTTTCCCCGATCTTACCGCGGCGGCGGCTTCGTGGGCCTCCTCGACGAGGTATGTCTGGATTGTCTCGGGGGTCTGTTTGCGGTCCCAGGGACAGCCCGATTCCCCGCGAAGGCGCTCGACTATATTCCACAACGCCGCCATTTTATCCCAGCGGCTATTCGGTTCTTCTGTCATTTTTTGCCCTTGTTGTCTTTTGAGTTGTCGGTGGCCGGGCCCAGCGGAAGCGCTGTCCTCTCCAGGATTTGTTTCAAACTTTCCCGCTTTCGGGAGAACTCGTCCTGAACCTTATCAGGGGCAATTTTCAGTAGAAAAACGGTGGCCTCATTAATGTAAGGCACTAGCAAGGACCCGGCGAGAAGGGGGCTTTCCTTGGCCCCAAAAAGCGTAAGAATGGATACGGCAACAACCGCAAAGAGCAGGGCCTTCCCAAAGCCAATCATACCTCCCCAAATCCTGTCGACAAAACCGAGGCCCGCGCTTCTCATCAGCTTTGCTATCCATGATCCTGCGAGCGCTATGCACAGCCAGGTCAGTAGGAAGAGCAGAATAAACGCGATTGTGGTGCCCGCGCCGGCAAGAGAGGGAAAGTTATTCCGGATTTCGGCTCCGACCTGTTCATACTTGTGCGCTGCAACAAAAAAGCCCGCAAGTATTCCGAGGACACCGAAAATTTGAGATATCGCCCCGCGAATAATTCCGCGGAGCACCGAGAAGGCAGCCGCGCCGGCAAGAACCCAGTCAAGTATGTTCATGTGAGAGATAATCTCCGGTCAAGACCAAGGTTTTAAGGAACCTGGATCGATCATTTTCACAGCAAGGCACATTTTTTACAGCCTATTAGTTTAGATCTTGGGCCCTCCGGTGTCCAGTGTCTTCGAATAATAAGTGAAACCAGTAACTTCAGGGATGGATGCAATAGGTTATCGGTCTTTCGGGCGGGTGCCAGCACCTGTAAAAGAGATTGTTGTAAGTGATATAATTGCGTGATAATAATATCGATCCCAAAAATCCGGGCCGATGCCGGCCCGTTGCGAGGTGAAGGTATATTGGCTGTTCAATGCAAAACTAAAAACGGCTGCGAAATATCCGTCCAGATCTCTTTCCAGGACAACAAGCTGGCCCAGCAGCTTGCAGGAGAGCAGAATAATAATTTAAAGGCAATTGAAAAACAGCTCAACGTGCGGGTTCACCTGCGGGGGAACCAGTTTACAGTAGTTGGCGCGCAAGAAGATGCCGAGTTTGCCGAGCGGCTCATTAACGAACTTGCCGATCTGATTGGTGGGGGCTATCCGATCTTTGTCAGCGACATAGTGTTTGCCACTCAGGTGCTTAGAGACAATATCAACCGGCGCCTTAAGGATATTTTCCTGGACCAGGTATTTATTGCTTCAAGTAAAAGAATAATCACTCCGAAAAGCATAAGGCAGAAAGAATATCTTGAGGCTATTCGCCACAACGATATAGTGTTCGGGGTTGGTCCGGCGGGAACCGGAAAGACTTATCTTGCTATGGCGATGGCCGTTGCGGCGATGGCAAAGGAATATGTTCGCCGTATCGTGCTGGTGCGCCCGGCCGTCGAGGCAGGGGAGAAACTCGGTTTTCTTCCCGGTGACCTGGCTGAGAAAGTGAACCCCTATTTACGCCCGCTCTATGATGCCCTGCATGACATGATGGACTTCGAGAGGGCGAGCAACCTCATTCAGAGGGGAGCGATCGAGGTCGCGCCGCTTGCTTTCATGCGCGGGCGCACCTTAAACGATGCTTTCGTAATTCTCGACGAAGCGCAGAATACGACGGCCGAGCAGATGAAGATGTTTCTTACCCGGCTTGGTATGGGGTCCAAGGCTGTTATTACAGGAGACATAACGCAGATAGATCTGCCCGAGAACAAGCCTTCGGGGCTCATCGAGGCCATTGACCTGCTTGAAGGCGTCCCGGGCATAAGCATGGTATATTTCAGTAAACGCGACGTTGTGCGGCACCGCCTGGTGCAGGACATAATCGATGCGTATGAAAAAGCGGAAAAACGGCGAACCCAGCCCGATAAAAACTCCGAGAGAGGCTAATTGAGCATGGAGCGGGAAAAGCGGGATTCCGAGAAAAGCGCCATCAGGAAAAAGCCCAAGCCTGTCTTTCTGTCAAAGATCCTTTCCTGCCGTTTCGAGCAAATCTACTGCCGCAAGGCCCTCTTGCTCACAGTTGTAAGCCTCGTGCTTGCGGTGCTGATGACGCCCTCCTTTACCGTTGAGAGCCCATGCCTGCGACTTGGGGACGTATGCGACCAAAATATCAAGGCAAAAAGAGACTTCCTGATCGAGGACGAAGAAGCCACTGCAAAGAAGCGCGAAGAGGCTGTCCGGCAGTCTGTGATTGTCTACGACCTGGATGAAGGTCTTTCGGGCCAGATTGTCGAAAGGCTCGAAAACGCCTTCAACATGATGCGCGACTACCTTACGAGCCTCGATACGCAGGCTCTTCCCGGGATTTCCGACGGGAAGATGATGACAGGGACCCGAATAGCCCCCGAAAACCTCTCTTCCCTGGTGCTCTCGAGTGCCGGCCAGCACATACTTCGTAAAAAGAAGGACATGGAGGAAGCGATTGGTTGCCAGATCTCGGGGGAGATATTCACGAGCCTGCTTGAGAAACAATTCAACCTTGAAGTCCAGCTTCGGGTCGCACAGCTCATAAAGAACTCCCTCGACCACGGAATTGTTTCGACAAAGGCCTGGGTGCGGCAAAACAGGGGCGATAGCCTGTTGATCCGCAAAGTCGGGTACGGCGAAGAATTTATGGTGCCGCCGCCATTTTCCTATCCCGACCTCCAAGAAGCGCGCAAGCTGGTCGTTATGCAGGCAATCGAGGCCGGGCGGGATGTGAAAGAGATGATGGCGATCACCTCCCTGGTTTCGCAGCTTCTTCAGCCGAACCTGACATTCAACCTTGATGAGACCGACCGAAGACGCGAAGAAGCCTACTTATCCGTAAAGCCCGTATTTATCAAAATTTCGCGAAATGAGATGCTGGTGCGCGAGGGCCAGAGAATTGGCCCCGAAGAAATGCTCAAGCTGAAATTCCACCAGACCGGCGGAGCCGATAAGCACTTCCTGTTTGTATTTTTTACCCTCTTTGCGTTCAACGCCGTGTGCATCGGCGTGGTGGTACAGGTCATCAAACGCCATCTGCCTTTAATTCGCATGGACTTCTACGACATGCTCTTTTTGGGCATAATGCTGGTGTTCCTGCTCATGCTTTGCCGGACCGGATTGCTGGTCGGTGACCTTATCGGCGACAACTACGGCCCTTTCTCGGCAAAGACATTCATATATGCCGTCCCGTTGAGCGCCGGGGCCATGATGGCCTGCATCTTTTTTGGTGTCACGGTGTCGCTCATTTTTTCGCTCGTGTTTACCCTTTTCGCCGGAATGATCTTCGGCAAAGACTTCGGGCTCTTTTTCTATTTCATGATCGGCTCCTTTGTTGCCGCTCATGGGGTGTCGCCATGCAGGAACCGCATGGTGCCAATTAAGGCGGGTCTCCTGGTGGGGCTTGCAAACGTGATCCTGATTGTGCTGAGCGCATTTTTGCAGGACCAGTGGGTATTTTTGCGGGTTTTAACGAACGCCTTCTTCGGGCTCTCCGGTGGCATTTTCGCCGGAGTTCTTGTCACCGGCTTCTCTCCTCTGGCTGAAATGCTGTTCGGCTACACAACCGATATTAAGCTGCTGGAACTTGCCACAATGGACCAGCCACTTTTGCAGGGCCTCATGGTCGAGGCTCCCGGGACCTATCATCACAGCATAATCGTCGGCAACATGGTCGAAGCCGCCGCGAAATCCATCGGAGCCAACTCGCTACTTGCAAAGGTCGCAGCCTACTATCACGATATCGGAAAGATCAGAAAGCCGCTCTACTTTATTGAAAACCAGGTGGACCGGGAAAATCGCCATGAAAAATTGGCGCCCTCGATGAGCAGCCTGATATTGATCTCTCACGTAAAGGATGGAGTAGAGTTGGCGAAACAGCACCACCTGGGAAAAGAGATCATTAACATAATCAGCCAGCACCACGGCCAGAGCTTTATTTCCTATTTCTACAACAAGGCTGTCGAGTCCCGCGAAAAAACAAAGGCCCACAATCCCAGGGCTATACTGCTGCCCCCCATAGAAATGGACGATTATCGCTATCCCGGGCCCAAACCCCAGACCAAGGAGGCGGGGCTGGTAATGCTTGCCGACGTGGTCGAAGCCGCCTGCAGGTCCTTGACCGAGCCCACTCCCGCAAGAATAAAGGGGCAGGTCAACAGACTTATAAACAGTATATTCAGCGACGGCCAACTTGATGATTGTGAACTCACCTTAAAAGATCTTCACCAGATAGCCAAGCATTTCAACCAGATATTGGCCACGATTCATCATAAGAGAATCGAATACCCGATGGCCAACGGCAAAGGAAAACCGGATGCCGCTGATCCAACTCAGCGTGAAACAAAGCAGGATAAAGATAAAACGGGGACGAACAGGGAGCGCGGCAAAACAGATCTTAAACGCCTTGGGATACACTAAGGCGGAGCTTAGCGTTGTAATTGTCGATGATGCCGAAATGGCGGAGATCAATTTCGAATACCGCCGGGTTGACCGTCCTACCGACGTGCTATCCTTTCCGATGCTTGAAGGCGAATTCCCCGATGTCTGCAACCAAATGCTTGGAGACGTCGTAATATCCGCCGACACTGCCAGGTCGATCAGCGATGAGACCGGCGCTTCCCTCGAATCCGTTCTCGACCTTCTTCTCATTCATGGTATTCTGCACCTGGTTGGCTTCAACCATGAAGCCGGTGAGCGCCAAGCCCTTGAAATGAAGCGCAAAACAGAGGAATTGCTATCCCTGCTCGGGCACTCCGGCGGTGAATTCGCATGGTTTTTCGGTGATAAACTGGAACTCTAGAAAGGGAGATGGCATTGGCAAGGCTAGCGGTAAATGTCGATCATGTCGCAACGGTTCGCCAGGCGCGCCTGGCTAAAGAGCCCGACCCTGTTATCGCCGCGGCGCTCGCCGAATTTGGAGGGGCTCACGGGATAGTAGTGCACCTGCGTGAGGACCGCCGCCATATTCAGGACAGGGATGTCGCCGTACTGCGCGAGACCGTCAAGACAAAACTCAACCTGGAGATGGCTGCTACTAAAGAGATGGTTGAGATTGCTCGGAAAATTAAGCCCGATGTGGTTACCCTGGTCCCTGAAAAACGCCAGGAACTTACTACCGAAGGTGGTCTTGATGTCGTTCATTATGAAAAATCCCTGGTAGAAGTTGTCGGTACCCTGCACGGTGCCGGAATTGCGGTTAGCCTCTTCATCGATCCGGACCCGAAGCACATAAAATCGGCCCACCGTTTGGAGTCCGATTATATAGAAATCCATACCGGCACCTTTGCCGAAGCGCGCTCGTTTGCACGCCGCCAGGAAGAGTACGAGCGGATAGTTACCGCCGCGCGCCTTGCCCAAAAACTCGGGATTGGCGTGCATGCGGGCCATGGAGTGGACTATCAAAATGTGCACTGGCTACGGGGCATTACGGAAATCGAGGAATTCAGTATCGGCCATTCGATAATGGCCAGGGCTATCCTGGTCGGCATGGAACGGGCCGTTCGCGAAATGGTCCAGTTGGTGAGCTGATCGACCATGTCAATTTTTGGAGTCGGCACCGATCTGGTGCGCATAGATCGATTAAAAGCCCTTATCGAACGGTGGGGCGAGCGCTTCGAGATCCGGGTCTTTACCCCGGCCGAAATCGCCTTCTGTTCGAAAAGAAAGACCAAGATTCCGTGCCTTGCCCTTCGCTTTGCCGCAAAAGAGGCATTCGTAAAAGCGCTCGGGCTCGGACTTAGAGCACCGGTCCTGTGGCACGACATGGAAATTCGAGGCGATGAACTCGGAAAACCCCAGATTTTTCTATCCGACCGCGCCATGCAATACTGTACAGGTCTTGGCATAACATCCTGGCACCTTAGCCTCACCGACGACGGCGACTACGGCGCTGCATTTGTGGTAATCGAGAAGTGATGTTCTAAATTCCATTTGCGTTCAAGCTCCGCCGCTGCATCCTCGGATGCGGTTTTAATAGAGGATGAAACTTCAGTTTGTCAATCCGATACTCATTCTCCCACTGGGGGGTTTCATAAGAGATGATACTTTAAACGTGGGGAGCGCACTCCTTACACCCCTCGCCGCTGTGCGGCTCATGTGGCGCTCGCGCAGATCCCGATCTTGCGCATAGACGTCAATCGGAACGGCTCCCGTAACCTCCCCGACAGAAACCGCATGAAACCATTTAAGAGATTTGAAGGAACTCCAGCAAATCCGGATTATCCCAACGCGTCATTCCTGCGTGCTTCCGGCGGGAATCCAGCGTTTTTTGGAACACGGGTGGGCATAAAGCTTTAACCATGTCCACCGTCATCGCCAGTACGCAAAGCTGCCGGTAGGCACGATAAAGCGCTGTGCCCACCCTACACGCGCGTTGCTCCGACGGCTATGCGCTCTTGCGGGACTAACGCGCTTTCGCGTGATGCGAGATCAGGTAGGCACGGGGGACTCGTTCCGGACTCGTTCCCCCGCCGAGTGGTTTTAGTTCTGATTACCGATTAAAATTAGATTACATGATCCCTTATCTGAATCTCAGAGGTTTAATTATTTGACCAAACCACCCCAAAGCAACCGGCTCGTTTCACTGGACGCATTTCGCGGATTTACAATCGCCGCAATGATTCTGGTAAACACACAGGGAAGTTACAGGGCAGTATATTCTCAGTTACAGCACGCCGAGTGGCATGGATGGACCTTTGCCGATACCATATTCCCTTTTTTCCTGTTCATTATGGGCGTCTCGATTACTTTCTCTTTCGCGGACCGCGAAAGCGGACAAATCAGGAATTCAGCTATCGAATTCAAAATTTTCAAACGAACTTTGATCCTTTTTGCTCTGGGTGTGTTTCTTAGCAGCTTTCCCTTTTTCCACCTTGCTACCATCCGTATACCGGGCGTCCTGCAAAGGATTGCATTGTGCTGGTTTTTCGCGGCCCTGATATTTCTCAAATTTAATCCCAGGGGGATTGCCTTATGGATCGTAGGCCTTCTCGGGGTTTACTGGCTGATGATGCGATTTTTCCCGGTACCGGGGGTCGGGGCTGGTATTCTTGAACCTGGCAGGAATTTTGCCGCCTATTTTGACGAGTTGTTCCTGCGGGGACACATGTGGGACCACTATGAAACGTGGGATCCGGAGGGCTTCGCCAGCACGATTCCTGCCGTTGCGAGCACCCTTTTCGGGGTACTCACCGGATACTGGCTGCGCTCGGGAGCGCCACGTCCGAAAAAAGCACTCGTCATGGCAGGTGCCGGGCTGGCGCTTGTCGCTGCCGGGCAGATTCTCGACAAATGGTTTCCAATTAACAAGAGCATATGGACCAGTACTTTCACCGTCTTCATGGCCGGCCTGGCACTTGTTGGCCTGGCGGTTTTCTACTGGGTCATCGATGTTAAAAACTACAGCAGGTGGGCACGCCCATTTGTTATCTTCGGAGTAAACCCTCTGGCCATCTACTTCTTGTCCGAACTCCTGTTCGAATCTTCTAGAATTATTCGTCTTCATCGACCAGACGGTGCCAATCCGAGCATCAGATCGTATCTGTTCAGGAACTTTTTCGCCCCCCTCGCGCGCCCTGAAGTTGCCTCTCTCATGTTTGCCATTGGTTTCGTACTGCTAATGCTTACAATTGCATGGATAATGTGGAAGAGGCGCTGGTTTGTAAAGGTATAGAGGTCCTCACGCAAAAGCATGCGCTTGCGACTGAAATCATATTATTATTGAGAGTGTAAATTTGAGAATTCATAGTTAATCAAGAGGATAGCTGATTGAGATCAATTAGAACTGTACTGACGATTATCTTATCTGCCATTTTTTTGGTGTCTTTGCCCCTGCGTGGATCGGCAGCAGAGTCGGCGCCAAAAGATCAGGATAGTGTGCCCGCTGGAGCACCGGCGGCGGAAGCGAACGGGTTTGATGTTCCCTCGGGTGTACGGGTAGTTGTGTTCAGCCCCCATCCCGATGACGAAACTCTGGCCGCCGGCGGTCTCATCCAGCGAGTTCTCGAAAAGGGCGGGAAGGTCCGTGTGGTCTTTATGACTAACGGGGACGGCTATCTCGAGGGTGTACGGAAAGAATCGGGCGAAGCGAAGGTGCTGGCGTCCGATTTTGTAAACTACGGCATAAAGAGGCATGAGGAAGCGCTGAAGGCGATCTCTCATCTCGGCCTAAAGCAAAAACAGGCAATATTCCTGGGATTTCCGGACCAGGGGCTCGACCATCTCTGGCAGTACTGGACCAGCCTCAAACCTTATACCTCTCCTTATACTCATCTCAATCACAGCCGCTATAGAAGCTCGTACATGCGCCTGAAATACGATGGCCGAGACCTGGAAACGGAGATCGAGCGCATACTGCAGGATTTTAAACCGGATTGGGTGATAATACCCGACCCAAGGGATTTGCATCCCGATCATGCCGCAACGGGGGTGTTCGTGCTCGATTCGCTAAGAAGATTTGACAGCGATGAACGTATATCCCTGCAAAAGATCTCGGTTTTTACATACCTGGTTCATTACAGGGATTATCCCGATGCCGGAATGTGGAAAAAATGGATTGCCGCCACCGGGATCGGCGGCTCGAAAATAGCTGTAAAAGAGCTTTCCGGCTCTCAATGGCTTGATTTCTCGATGAGTACCGAAGAGCTTTCGAAAAAACAACAAGCACTCAATTCCTACCCGACCCAAATGGAAGTGCTCGGTGGTCTTCTGCGCCAATTCATCCGGCCGGTGGAAATCTTTGGGCGGCTTACGCCCATACAGATAATTGAAGTACCGACAGCATACGAGAAGCAGTTAGGCTTGTTTTCCGGTGCGTCCGAAAGCCGGCCGAGTTCAAGTTAAAGGCGATTGCTGCCCGTAGTCCGGGACTTTAGGCTGCCCACTTCCTAAGTATCTGACATTAATTTTTCTCTCCGACCTGTTGCCGTAGCTCGGCCGGCCGTCACACCGACGCTTACCCTGGTTTGAAATTCCGTACTTATTTGAAATTCCTTCCTCCCCGGTGCATAATTGAGTTTATGACAAACAGGAATCTGCAGGATCGCATTCTCGACCTTCTGGAGAGCGGCTTCACCGTACTGGCCGAAACGGAGAGGTTTGTCCACCAGATCCAGCGCAAATTTCGCCAAAGGCGGCTTGCTGCTGGAAACATTGCGTGGGAGTCTCCCCGGATCTTTACGCTAAATCGGTGGATGGACTCATTTTGGTCTCAAACCTGGCCGGAAGATCGCCCGGCTTCGGCGTTCGAACGCTGGCGAATTTTAAAAGAGTGCCTCGAATTTAGTCCTCCCCCGGAGCCGATCCTGGCTGACGTAGGTCTTATTCACCTGCTCGATGAAAGTTTCGATAGTCTCCTGCGCTACGGAATGGACCCAGGCAGAGGTGAAACAGCAAACCGCCTGATTGAGTGGCGCCGCGAGTTGTGGGTCCACTTCCGGCGGGGCCTGGAAGATGCTTCCTTGTTCCACCCCGCTCAGCTGCCGGGGAAAATACTCCAGACTCTCGGCCGCGGCCCTGCTACTCCGGGAAAAATGGCATTTGTGGGGTTTGAGTTTGCCGGACATCTGGAAAGAGAACTGCTTGGCACACTGGAACACGTTTCCAGGACGGAATTCTTGCCGCTCCCCATGGGCCGTGCCCAACCGGAAGCACTCTCATTTTCGGACCCCGATCAGGAACTCACCGGCCTTGTGGAAAAAATGCTGGAATCGGCCGCTCACCTTGCTCCGCATGAAATAGCGGTTGTCTCGCTCGACAGGGATTTTGGGACTCAGGCACTTGCAGCGCATCTCGAAGACCTGCTGGGCGAGCCGGTAACGGGTGATCTGGCCGCATACAATCTGGCCCCGGAAACCAGCCTCGCCGACAGGCCTCTTTTCTGCGCGGCGCTCCTCCCGGTGCGCCTTGCGGTGAATGGTCAGAAGCGGCACGACTTTTTCACTCTTATTCGCTCGGCCTATTATGGGACTTTTTCGCGCTGGAGCCGCAAACTGGCGTCTTGGGACCTGCAGTGGAGAAACGAGCAAATCGACACCGGACTTGATGAAATGCTTCGGGCCATACGGCAATCGGCAGCGGAGATTTTTCCGGAAAAAGGGGATGAAATAGGTGCTCTCCTATCTCCATTTATTTCAGGGACAGAGAAATCAGCAACCTTGTGGTCTGAAGATTTACGCCGGATCTGGCAACGGTTTGAGTTTCCGGTAATCGCAAATGAACTGGACCGGATCTCGTGGAGCAGCCTGGACGAACTGCTCGCAAGATTCGCCAGGGAATTCGGCCCTGCCATGCTTGGCGTATCGGAGTTTTCCGAGCTGCTGGCATCGGCGGCATCACGCATCAGGGTTCAAAAGACCGGCCTTGAGGATGCCGGAATCCAGGTGCTTGGAAGGCTTGACGCAAGGGGGCTCGATTTCGCCAAAGTTTTCATCCCCGGCCTGGTCTCGGGCAGCCTGCCTCAGCCGGCCCGCGCCCTTCCGCTACTCGGGCAGGGAGAGCTAAAGAAAGTGCTTGGAGGATCGCCTGAAAGTCAGCTTGATTTCGGACGATATGTTTTTGGAAATCTTTGTGCTTCCGCCCCCGAAATTACCTTGAGCCGCCCGGCAATGAGCCGCGAGGGCGATATTTGCCTTCCATCACCCTTCTGGCCGGTCGAGTTCGAAAGGAAGATCAGTCCGGTAATTGCCTGGAAAGACGCACTGCCGGCGATGCAAAGGGCAGAGTGGGTACGCCGGAGTATATCCGGGATTCGGGAAAAACCCGAACAGGCCGTAAGCATCGATGAAAAAGATTTCCGCATGTCTCCAATCAATTTTGACGAACCGGTCTCGGTCAGCGCTCTGGAAAGCGCACTCAACTGCCCGGCACGGTTTTTCCTCAGGCACTTTCTCCGAATTGAGGAGCTGCCGGCAATCGAAGCCGGGATAGCACCTCCCGAAAAAGGGCAAAAAGTCCACGAAATCCTTGCGGCGTTCGTCTCCAGGGCCTCTGCTGCCATGCAGTCCGGAGAAATCACCTTCGAGTGTTTAAGAAGGATTTTGGAAGAAACCGTGGTCGAAAAACTTGCGCCGGACCTTTCGGGGGCGGTGTGGCAGGTTGAGTTGGAGCGCCTTACCGGTAGGGAAGATTTTCCTGGCCTTCTTTTAATGTGGCTGGAAGAGGAATGGAAAAGAATTGAAGAAGGCTGGACCTGGGTTAGCGCTGAATGCGGCTTTTCGGGCCTGGAACTGGCGGGGTCTTCCGCGCGGATTAAAGGAAGGCTTGACCGGGTAGACTATCATCCGGGGGTGGGAACAATCTGCTGGGATTACAAGACGGGCAGGGTGCCGTCTCAAAGAGAAGTCCGCGAAGGCACGGCGCCGCAGCTTCCGGCCTATCTTCTGGCGGTAAAGAGCGGGCTGATCAAGGGTGTGGGAGGAGGCTCCAGCGGGGCAGGGTATATCGATCTCGGCTCACCCGGAAAAGTAAAACACATGCTTGTCTTCAATCCACGGGAGGGCGAGGATGCTTTCCTTGACAATTGGCAGGAACTGCTTGCCGGCCTCTTGAATCGGATTGCATCGGGAGAGGTCCCTCCACGATGGCTTGAAAAGGACGAGTCTTGCGATGAGTATTGCCCTTACCGGGACATCTGCGGCGCGCCATAGCATGTAAAAGAGCGGGAGAACGAGTCCAATAAGTGCTTAAATAAGCGGGATGTTGTGACTGCGAAAGCCGTCATTCCCGCGCAGGCGGGAATCCAGCGTCTCTTTTTCTGATGTAATTTCAAACAGAAAGACACTGGACCCCCGCCTTCGCGGGGGTGACGAGAAGGGCCCATCGGCAAAAAGTTAAATAACTTTCTTGCTTATTTGAGCGCTTATGAAAACGAGTCCCATAAGTGCTAACTGGTTTTAGCACGGTCTCCCGACACTTCATTTAAAATCCCGTGCTGATTAAAGAGCTTCCGTTCCCATCTCTTTTGTGCGAATTCGCATGGCGTCGTCGATTCGCGACAGGAAAATCTTCCCGTCTCCGATTTTTCCCGTATAGGCCGCCTTTTGAATGGCTTCGATCGCACTTTCAGCGATTGTGTCCGGTACTACGACCATGACCAGCACCTTTGGAACAAAATTGACCTGGTATTCCGCCCCTCGATAAATTTCCACGTGCCCTTTCTGGCGACCAAATCCCTTTACTTCGACGATGGTCATGCCCTGGATCCCGATTGCCGAAAGAGCCTCCTGAACTTCGGTGACGCGAAATGGTTTAATAATCGCTTCAATCTTTACCATTATCGATTCCTTTCCGGATCTATTTTAAAAAGCTGACAGGGGAGCGTGCTTTTCACCCTCTTCGAGATACCAAGTGTCATGCCAAGGAGCGTTTGTTTTATAAATATATTTCGGTCCCAATGATACGAAGTTGCACTCAAGATTTGATCAAAACCGGTAGGGTGTAGGGTTGGCACTTTGTGCCCACCGCTGCCGGTGGGCAGCGCTCCGCTTCTGTCCACCCTACAATCCAACTCTCATGAGAAGGAACTTGAACGCAAAATGGTATGAGACACTTCCACTTATGTTATGCGGGCTTTGATTTTGAGTGCGCACGAATTTGTACCCAAAAGACTCGGGACATGCAAATCAAGAATCCAAAAATGTTATTTTTTATCCTGCAACCAATCCTGGTTAGACGAATTTGATTGCCACCCGTTGGTGTAGATGGAATCGAGTGAAAAAAACCGGCACAAAATTGTAGTTTATTTCCTCATTCAACTCTTAATCTAACGAAAATGTAGCATCAATAATTTAGCGCATCGGGTTTTCGAAACCCATGGAAACCCGCGCTCTCCGCAGGCACGCCTTTGCAAACAGTCTTGAGGCGATTCTTTGTCCGAATGGTACACATGTTGCTCTTCTCCGTCCACTGCTCCCTTAAACAATTTACCTCACAGATCAGGCCAAGGAGAATACATGCACCAGGCATTTAGACGGAAGTTCCCGGACTTTCAAACTATTGTACCATGCCGAGGGGCTCTCGGGATAATTTTTGGGCTCCTCCTCTTTCCCGCCGGGGCGCTTGCCGCCGATGCGCAATGCCTTAACACGGGCGATACTTCCTGGCTCCTGATATCGTCCGCGCTCGTCATGCTGATGCTGCCGGGACTTGCCTTATTTAACGGCGGAATGGTTCAGAAGAAAAATGTTCTCAACTCCATTATGCACTCTTTTGTTGCATTGGGAGTAATCGGGGTCCAGTGGATAATAATCGGATATTCTCTCTCATTCGGTCCGGGAAATGCCTGGATTGGCGATCTTAGCCAGCTTTTTTTAAAGGGTATAGAACCCGAGACGCTTAGCGGATCGGTGCCCTCTTACGCATTCATAATGTTTCAGGGAATGTTTGCGATAATAACGCCCGCGCTCATAAGCGGTGCGATTGCCGAGCGCATCAAATTCAGCACGTACGTCGTATTTATCATCCTCTGGTCGTTTCTGGTCTATGACCCCGTTTGCCACTGGATCTGGGGAGGGGGATGGCTTGCCAAACTCGGTGTAATCGATTTTGCCGGGGGGCTGGTGGTGCACCTTTCATCGGGTATTTCGGCATTCGTCCTGGCGTACATGCTTGGGAGGCGGATCGGGTTTCCGAGCGAGATGTTCATTCCTCATAACCTAACGATCACGATCCTCGGGGCGGGACTTCTCTGGTTCGGGTGGTTCGGATTCAATGCCGGGAGCGCCCTGGCCGCCAATTCAAGTGCGGCCCTTGCATTTATAACCACCATGACTGCGGCGGCTGCGGCGGCTTGCGCCTGGATGATTATGGAGTGGTTGCTCCTCGAACGGCCGAGCGCACTGGGCATGGCTACCGGCATCATCGCCGGACTCGCAACCATTACCCCGGCCGCCGGTTATGTCAAGCCTGAGTGGGGCATAGTGATCGGTTTTGCCGCGGGGTTGATCTGCTTTTACGGGGTCAGGCTCAAATTCAAATTCGGATACGATGATTCGCTGGACGTTGTTGGCGTCCACGGAATCGGGGGTGTCATCGGTCCACTTGCAACGGGAATTTTTGCTACAGTTGGTGCCAAGGGCCTTATCACCGGGAGCTTTGACCAGTTCTGGGCACAGTTGATCGGGGTCGCTGCCGTCGGGGTCTATAGCCTGGTTGTAACCTTATTGCTCGGACTCGTTCTTGAGAAAACAATGGGGCTCAGGGTTGAAGGCGATGAGGAAATCAACGGCCTGGATAAGGAACTTCACGGAGAGGTTGGCTATACTTTCTAGATTGAGAGGATAGTTTCGAGGCATATGGAGAAGGCGCCAAGCGCTTTCGAGAAGGGCGGCACCGGAAGGTTGCCGCCCTTCTTGTTTTTCGCCAACGGGAAAAGAGATTCAACTGTGGGGGAGGCGCTTCCAGAATTGCCTTCAAGACTACTATCGTTGCACTGTTTATTATGATCGCTTGCTTCCACGCGGGTGGCACGGATAGCTTGCCTATCCGTGTCCGTAAGGACAAGAGAACAAGATATGCACGGTCCAGCCGAAAAAATGATGAAACATATCTCTCCTCTTGCGCTACGCGCCCGGAATCCCGCCCAGGGACCGGGCCACCCTTCAGCGGTCTTAATCTCGGAGCTTTCATGAAAGGGCAGGCTGGAAAGCCTGCCCCACCTGCTCGTTCCCATTGACACAGTTTTGGAATAGAGCGCGTCAACTGGAATATTAAAGCTGAAATCATTAGCGCATCACTTCTGCTGATGTGAAACAATGCACAAGCTCACCATTCCTTCTGAAACATCTTACCAGGCGCATTTGCTGCATCGTTCCCAAAATTTCACCAAAGCATTCAATCCGGAATTTAAGGCGTTAAATGCATTGTCCCATAAGGCTTTTACTTGACGTTGAGGCGAAGTTGTCGTAATCGAGAGGTCGTGAAAGTTTTCTTATTCTAAACTCACATTCCCATTCCCCGTTGGATTTTGTTCCGGCGCAAAGCTGACGAGTCAACGTTCAACTGCTGTGGAGGCAAAGAATGAAGGAAAAAGTTCAATCGCCAATCTGTCGGGTATCCAATCTGGATGACAAGCAAATCAGAGATTGCAACGGTGGGTTTACCTGGTGGGGGCCTTCTCCCGAACAGGCCAGGAAGACCATGGTCCAAAAGCCCAAGGGGCTAATTGACAAAAGGACCAACATCAAGGACGCGATTGCGAAGTATGTCAAGGACGGCATCAACATTGCCATCGGCGGTTTCGTAAATACACGTCCGCCGGTTGCATTGGTCCATGAAATCATCCGCAAGGGCGCAAAAGACCTGACCCTCTCCTTCCAGTCAAATTCGATTTGTCCCGAACTGCTGGCCGGGGCCATGCTGGTCGACCCCTCCCACCTCTCGATCAAGAGGGTGGAGCTTGCCTGGTGGGGCTACGAAGTAATCGGAATTGCCCCTCTTTTTAGGCATCTTTGTCAGAATAGCCTCGTCGAACTCGATGACTACACCAACTATGGAATGTCGGCCAGGTTCAAGGCCGCCGCCATGGGACTGGAGTTCCTGCCGGTGCGCGACCACGGCGGAGCGGACATGGAGCTGGTAAACCGGGGCAAAATGATCCAAAGTCCTTTTTCGGGCAAGAATACCTACCTGGTCCCGGCATGCTATCCTGACCTCGGTATCTTGAATGTCACGGCAGCCGACATGCATGGCAACTGCCGCCTGTTTGGCGCTCACTGCACCTGCCCCGAGATTGCCATGGCGGCTTCCCACACGGTGGTGACGACCGAGCAGTTGATACCGCTTGAGAACATCCGCACCTATCCAAACCTGACCGAGATCCCATACACGGCGGTGGATGCTGTCATCGAACAGCGCTTTGCGAGCTACCCTGGCGCATGCTACGGAAACTACTGGTTCGACATGGAACACATTCTGATGTTCCGCAGCGCATCGGAGGAATTCAGGAAGACCGGCAATAAGGACCATCTTAAGAAGTATTACGACGAGTATATCTTCGGATGTGAGACCTACGATGACTTCCTGTCCAAGATTCCTTACAGGACGCTCAAGAAGATCAGGGACATGGACGGCGGTCAGCCCATGATCCTGTCCTGATGACTTTGCGGATTTACAAGCAGTTCAATAATGGAGGAATAGAAAATGGCCGAGTATACACCATTTGAAATGATAGCTTATACCGGATCGAGAGTCCTTGAAGATAATACCATCGTGTTCGTTGGAACGGGTCTTCCGATCATCGCATCGATTCATGCCCAGCTTACCCATGCTCCAGGACTTGGGCTTATCTTCGAGTCCGGTCCGCTGACGCCCGTGCTCGAGATGGGAATGCCGCTCTCGGTTGGCGATACGCGCGCCTGCCGCAAAGCATGCTATCTGAAGGGGCTTGCGTCCGTGTTCGAGCTGACACAAAGAGGCCATGCCGACTTCGCTTTCATTGGCGGGGCCCAGATCGATATGTACGGAAACGTCAACTCAACTTTCGAGGGTGGCACCTACAAGGCAGCCAAAACGAGGTTTCCGGGCAGCGGCGGCGCCGGCGCAATGGCGGCAAACTGCGAAAAATCAATTATTATCATGGCCTTAGAGCCGCGGCGGTTTACCCCGAAGCTGGACTTCCTGACCAGCATCGGATATGGGGACGGCTCTCCGGATTACCGCGAAAAATCGGGTGTGATGGGCTCCGGTCCATACCGCGTCATTACAAATGAAGCATTGTTCGGGTTTGACAAAGAAACCCGCCGCATGGTGCTGCTCGAAGTAGCTAAGGGCAGAACGGCGGAAGACATTCAAAAGAAGGTTAGCTTCGAACTCCTTATTTCGCCGGACCTCAAGGAGATGACGGAGCCGGCCGACAAGGACCTTAAACTCCTCAGGGAAGAGTGCGACCCGGACGGCTATTTTCTCGCGAGAAAACTGAAATAGCACGCCGTTTTAAATAAATTGACTCACACTTTCAGGACCTCCTCTTAGAGATAAGGGGAGGTCCTTTTTTTTGGATGCGTATCGTTATGGTGTGGTTTCCCCGTGGCTGTTGCCTAAATGAAACACCCAAAATAGCTGTTAAGCAAGGAAGTCATCTCGGCGAAAGCCGAACCCAGGTGCATGGAATACAGCAGAAATTGCTCATCAATGTAGGGTGGGCACAGGTTTTATCGTGCCCACCGACAGCTCCCCTCCACTAGCGAGATGGGTTGAAATTCTTAAATCTTTTTGTCACCCTCCCCTGGCCCCTCCCATCAAAGGGAGGGGCATCCCGCATCTAGCTCCTCACCAATGAGCGAGGGGAATTTGCATCGCAACTTGTTTAGGTAACAGCCACTCCCCGACTGCGCCATTATCCTAGACCGCAGGTCTCCGGCTTTTCAAAACCAGTCGAGTGGTTTTAAACCGGATCATTACCTGGATGGCTTTTTCAGAAAATGTTTATCTCCTCATCGCGCAGAGGAATATTTGGGGCTTTCACCTGGCTTGCGGCAACAAGCTCTTTTCCGGTATGTATATTAGCATTTGTGCGCCGTTTCGGGATGCTGCCCCCGTCGCTCAAATCCGAGGAACCCCCGATTATTGTTATCAGTTCGCCGACAAAGATCTTCATTTGTTCGGCTTGAGCATTCATCTCTTCCGATGCCGAAGCTGATTCTTCCGCATTCGCGGCGTTTTCCTGGACGACCTTGTCCATCTCACCAACGGCTTTGTTGATTTGCTCTATGCCCTGTGCCTGCTCGACGGAAGCTGCCGTTATCTCGCCGACCAACCCACCCATTTTCTGCGCGCTATCGGCTACCTTATAGAATTCAGCGCTCGTTTGATTGACAATCTCGGAGCCTTCCTTGATCCTCTTTACCGTGCCCTCGATAAGGTCGGCGGTATTTTTGGCGGCCTCCGCCGCACGCATAGCAAGATTTCTCACCTCGTCGGCCACCACGGCGAATCCCGCTCCGGCCTCACCCGCCCGTGCCGCTTCCACGGCGGCATTGAGGGCCAGGAGATTTGTCTGGAATGCTATTTCATCAATCGTTTTGATGATTTTCGACGTTTCTTCGCTGGCTTTGGATATTTCAATCATCGAGGCGGTAAGCTGCCCCATTGAATTGTTTGCATTCGATACCACCTGGGTCGTTTCGATCATCAGTTGATTTGCCTGGTTGGCATGCTCCGCGTTCTGTTTAGTCATGGAAGCCATCTCTTCGAGCGACGAGGAAGTCTCCTCAATCGAAGCAGCCTGTTGCGATGCTCCTGAAGCAAGGTGCTGGCTTGCGCCCGAGACTTGTGTGGATGCGACCGCCACTTGCTCCGAGGCTTCGCTGAGGCCCTGAACAACGCGATTTATCGGCCGGGTAATCGAAAGTGCCAGGTAAATGCCAAGGACAATCGAAAGTATTGTTCCAATTGCGGCGCCTATCCAGGTGAAGATGACCGCGCTTGATGCCGTGGCTAGGTTATTCACCGCCCTGATCTTTGCCTGTTCGACCTTTACATCCATCAGTTCGTTCAGACTGGCTTCAACCTGTTTTGCCAAAGGTGCCCCCTGGACATAAAGCAGATCCATGGCTTCCTGTTTTTTACCTTCCACGGCAAGTCTGATTATTTGGTCACGAACGGGATAATATTTTTCCAGGGTGGCTTTTGCATCCGCGAATTTCTTCTTTACCTCGGCAGCCCTCATCGTGGGCTCGTAGAGGTTCAGGGCTTCATTGAATTTCTTGTCCAGCTCCTTTATTGCCTCTACATGCTCTTTCGGGTCTTTTTCCATCATGAACCTGGCGATGAATATATCCTTTATGCGGTTCCGGCTTAACTGGAAAGAAATTAATCCGTCCGACATTTCGCCCATGGGCATTGTACATAGTTCGTACATTTCAGAATCGGCTTTCTCGATCAAATTGATTTTAGAAACTCCGATATAGCCGATCACGATAGATATCAAAGATCCAATAAGGAACCCGCCGATAATTTTGGTACTGAGTTTCATGCTTTTCATCTTGGCCCTTTCTAAGAGAACGATCACATTTGAGTTCAGAACCACCGGATTTAGGGCGATCTAATGCAATGAAACTAGTTCTTTAGTCTTGATACTTTTTTGGTTTTCGATTTCTTGATCTAAGAATAGGTTACTTAATCCTTCCCTCCTCCCCCGTTTTTATTTACTTATCTGCTTTCAAAATTTAGATGTAGCTGTGCAGGTCAAAGCCTGGACCAATTTATGGTCCATCTCTTCATGTCCGTGCTCTGAAACCTGTTTCTTTGGGGGGATAGTTTGAAATCGGCGGAAACGAAAGTTATCTTAAGTTTTTTCTCACTAAATATCTACAAAAAACTTTAGGGTGGTTTTTGATAATTAATTTCAACAAAACGCATCTTAGCGGAACAATTGTTTATTCCTTGTTATGACGTGGTCTCCTGACTGCGTCATGCCCTTGACCGAAGTTCTCCAATTATTTCGAAACCATGGAGACCTTCGGTCGGCGCGGTGAGGACGGTCGGGACGGGCTGTTGCCCAAAACCGCTGCATGATTTATCGGGATCTCAGCTTCGAACATCGTCATTCCCGCATGCTTCTGGCGGGAATCCAGCGGCTTTGAATCCCGAAATCATTGGTCTCAGGAAGCAAAGACTCTGGATTCCCGCCCAGAAGCGCTGCGGGAAGGACGTTCATTAGGTTCGTGCCATCCAATTTTGCTAAGCTTTTTCGAAAAATTATTTGGGCAACAGCCCAGGGAGACCGTGCTACAACCTGAGGCCGAGATCGGGGGCATGGGGGCTCGTTTGTTTGATGAATCAAAAAAAAGAGGACTCGGGCCTGACTCACCGAGTCCTCTCTAACTATTCCGGCGCGCCGCCCCCGCCAATATTCTCCAACCTCCCGAGCAGAGGTCGGCAGCGCACCGGCTATAGAGCCCTATCCGATCCAACCTGGATGGGCAGGCCAATCCGGGTCCCCTCCTGGCCCCGGATTATTTTGCATCCTGCATGACAACCGGTTTTGCGGTGCTGTATTCCTCCGGTTCAATGGTTTCGGTAACCCCGTTCTGCCACTGCAGGGCTACACAACGGGAAAGGCTCTCACCCGTTTCCGGCACGATTTTATACTCACCATAGAAGGTCATTATTTTGCCGTTCACCACGTTTGCCGCCTCGCGAAGCTTTTCGCTGTTAAGGGTACCGGCTTCCTCTATGATCTTCTGGAGAACGAGCCCGGCATTAAATCCGCAAGGTACCCGCGGGTCCAGGTTCTCCTCCTTGAGTTTAAAGGCTTTGTCTATGACGCTCAGGAATTCGTCATAGGATGGACCGTAGCTTATGACTCCCTTTTTCTGGAGCTGACGCGCGTAGCCGCTGGTCCATGTAGAGGGTGCCATCACTCCGTTCGCATCCGGTCCCAGAGCTTCGACCCAGTCAGCCATCAGCGGTCCCGAGTAGAGGGCGAGAAGTTTGACATTGAGGCCGATTTCCTTCATCTGCTTCCTGATGGCTACGGCCTGTGGGAAGTAGGCGCCTCCTATCAAGGCATCGGGGGCGGCGTTTTTGATGTCGGCGAGCATACTTGTATAATCGACTGCATCGAGGGGGAAGGCCTGATCGTAGACTATTTCCATGCCAAGAGCTTTTGCCTTCTCTTTTGCCGCGGAAGTATTATCCATCGGCCATTCCTGCTTGGCGTACAGGAATGCGATCTTCTTTATGCCCAATGTTTTAGCGGCATCAAGGACCGAATCGCAGTAAACTTTCGTGCTGGGTACGGTTGAGACGACGTATTTGAGATTCCTTTTGAAGATGTGCTCCGACATGCCTTCCGTGTCGAGATTGAATATCTTGTGCTTATCGAGCACCGGGGTGATTGCGTATGTGATAGAACTTGAATACGGGCCGAAAGCAAGGTCAACCTTGTCGCCGGTGGCCAGCTTCTCATAGAGCTTCATTCCAGTCTCTTTGTCGCCCTGATCGTCGTACCAGACAAGTTCTATCTTGAGCTTCTTATTGAGGTCTTTTACGAAGACTCCGCCCTGGTCGTTTATCCATTGCTGCCATGCCTGGTAGCCCTTGAGTGTATACTCACCTTCACGCGCGTACTTGCCGGAAAGCGACACGGCAGCTCCAATCTTGATCGAATTCTTGCCCCCCTCCTGCGCATAAAGTCCCTGCGCGGCAAACAAGGCCAGAACACAGCAAATAAACAATATTTTTCCCGCTCTAATCACTTTGTTCATCCTGCCCTCCTACAGTTCGTTTATGTAATACCTCGCTCGCTTCAAAATTCCTGTCATGTATCGGCATCCTGGGCGCTTTGAAGCGCTAAAGCGCCGGGATCGGCCGGCTTGGTCCTGGGGCGGAAAAGCCCCAGCAGGCCCTCGCGGGCAAAAAGCACGATGCCTATTATGATGATGCCATAGGCAATAAGGTGTACGAAGGGCAATGTAACCCAGAGCGCGTTCTCCAGGCCGTAGAGGCATACCGCGCCAACAATGGGGCCCATCAGAGTGCCTATGCCTCCAAGGAGCACCATTGCAATTACGGCGATCGTCTTTTCAGCAACGAACACATCCTGAGGGGTTGCGTAGGTGCTGTGCCATATCTCTATTGCGCCTACACACCCCGCGGGTATTGCACTGAGCATGTTTGCAATCATCTTGTAGAAGAAAGTATTTATGCCTCGGGCCTGAGCGGCGTCTTCATCTTCGCGGATTGCAACAAAAGCGAACCTGAGGCGGGAGTGGAGGACGAGATAACAGGCTGCAAAGGTGCAGACCGCAACTCCCAGCATGTAGTAATAGCAATGAATTGGGTCATAGAATGTAGGTGGTATGGTCACACCGAAAGGCAGCAAGTCCATTAAAAAGATCTTTACGACTTCCAGAACGCCCAGGGTAGCGATTGCGAAATAAGCCCCGCGAAGCCCCCGCAGAGTTGGAACACCTATCAGAACCGCTAAAGCCAAAGCGGCGAAAGCTCCGACAAAAGGTGCAAGGTAGGGTGATACGGAGAGCTTCTCGATCGCGAGCCCTCCGGCCATTGCGCCGGTACCGAAGAAGACGACGTATCCGAAGTTGACGTATCC
Organism: Desulfarculales bacterium UBA702; assembly: GCA_002298165.1. Taxonomy (GTDB): domain Bacteria; phylum Desulfobacterota; class Syntrophobacteria; order Syntrophobacterales; family Syntrophobacteraceae; genus SbD1. The sequence continues at coordinate 38,237 of DBMI01000107.1, read as the reverse complement.
CGTGAAGCCCATGACTATATTCAGGCCCATGGCCATGGTGGTCCACATGAGGAGGTAGAAAAGAAACGAAAGGCTCTCTTTCCATGGCATATAGGGCGTCAGTGCCAGTGCGAGGACAACGGCGGCAAATATGGCTGGATAGATTAACTTGAGTTTTTCCCCTGATTTGAAACCGTCCGGCATTTATTTATACCCCTTGTTAACTTCTCCGGAGTCCGAAAAGACCCGTGGGTTTGTAGAGCAGAATGAATATCAGTACGAGAAATGCGAGCATGGGAGCCAGTGTGGCACTCAGTATGTACCTGGTGGCAAAGGTGGTTATGATCCCCATGATTATGCCCCCGAAAAGTGCTCCCCTTTCGTTGCCCAGACCTCCCAGAACGGCCACGCAAAAAGAAAGCAGGGTCCAGAAACCCCCCATGTGCGGATAAATCGCCGGTGAAACCAGGGTAATTATCGAACCCGATACGAAAGCAATCGAAACTCCCAGCCCGAAAACGATCATTGAGGTGAGGTTTACATTTACCCCCATAAGGCTCGCTGCATCCCTGTTCTGGGAGATTGCCCTGACCGCTCTGCCCAGATAGGTTCTGCCCAGGAATATGTAGAGGCAGCTTACGAGTGCCAGTGCGAAAAGACCGGCAATGAGGTAGGTGGCCGGAATGGTAAAAGCGCCTATATGGACCGGGCGTAGACTGTAGCTTATGCCCCTGTACTTCGGAGTCCATACCGCCTGAGCCATATTGACAATGAGTATGGAGACCCCGTACATCATGAGCAGTGACATCAGTTCGCTGGCCTTGACGATATATTTTACGAGCAGCTGATATACGATTATCCCGACGAAGAATCCGATCACCAGTGAAAAGGGTATGGACAAAATGGGATTAATGAATTGCGAGCTGAGGGTGAAGGCCCAGAAACTCGTATAAGCACCGAGCATCAGGAAGGTGCCGTGTGCTATATTGATGATCCCCATAACGCCGAATATCAGGTTCAGCCCGAGTGCTACCAGGGCGTAAATTCCCCCCAGCAGAAGGCCTTGAACCAGGGTATAGAGCAAGTCAAGCATTGGCTCCCCTTAATAGCCGAGATAGGCTTTCTTGACGTAGTCGTTATTTGCGAGCTTTTGCGCGCTATCGGACAAATTTATCTTGCCGCGTTCCAGTACATAGCCTCTGTCGGCAATCTGCAGCGCTTGACGTGCGTTCTGCTCGACAAGAAGCACAGTAACTCCATCCTTGTTAATGCGCTTTATTATCTGGAAGATGGTCTCGATGAACTTGGGCGCGAGTCCAAGGGAAGGCTCATCGAAGATGATCATCTTCGGCCTGGACATCAGACCTCGAGCTATCGCCAACATTTGCCTCTCGCCCCCGCTGAGTGTTCCGGCGATTTGCTTCAACCGCTCTTTGAGAATCGGGAAATAGTCGAAGACCATCTCCAGTGAGCTTTCCTTTTGCTTCCTTGCCCTTTCGGTAAAGCACCCCATAAGGAGGTTGTCGAAAACCGCCATTTCCGGAAAAAGTTGGCCGCCCTCCGGAACATGCGCCATTCCCAATTCGACTATCTTGTGGGCCATGAGCTTCTCGGTATGTACACCGCCGTAGCGACAGGTCCCCGATGATGGACGGACCAAGCCCGATAGCGCCCTTAAAAGGGTGCTCTTGCCGGCTGCATTCGCGCCCAGAATGACTACCACTTCGCCTTCCGAAACTTCAAACGAGATTCCTTTTATAACACTCAGGTCTGCATACATGACCTGCAGGTTGTCAACTTTGAGCAGCATCAACTACCTCCCTGCCCGATTCCGTGCCGAGATAGGCATCTATTACACTCTGATTGTGGGCGATCTCTGATGGAGTGCCTTCGGCAATTTTCTGACCGTAATTGAGCACGACTATCCTGTCCGAGATATCCATAACAGCCGTCATGACATGTTCCACCCAGAACAGGCTTATACCTAGATCGTCTCGAATCATTTTCATCAGATTAGTGGCCCATAAGGCCTCTGTGGGATTCATTCCGGCGATGAACTCGTCAAGCAGTATCAGTGATGGTTCAGTTGCAATGGCAAGGGCCAGTTCGACTGTCTTTCGCTCGGCGAACGTGAGTTCCTTTGCTTTTTTGTCCATTCTGTCGGACATTCCAACCATTTCGAGAAACTTCGGAGCCTTAAGTCTCGCCTCGGCCACCCCGATACCTCTCGCCCTTCCGAACATCAGGCCGACCATCACATTTTCGAGGGCGGTCATCTCCATAAAAGGGCGCACCAACTGGAAAGTTCTCGAAATTCCCATCCTCTGTATATTGTGTGGTTTTAATCCGGTGATTTCCTGATCGTTAAAGAGGATCTTGCCGCTGGTTACCGGGAACATCCCGCTTACGAGATTAAAAAGCGTAGTTTTCCCGGCACCATTGGGGCCAATCAGCGCAACGATTTCCTTCCTGCCGATCTGAAAATCAATGTTGTTTGAAGCCATTATGCCGCCGAAACGTTTACAAACCTGTTGTCCCCTAAGCACTTGTACCTCCTTGCCGGTTCGAGGTGATCAGGATCAATTGTCGTTCCTAACCAATGAACCTCCCGCCATTTACATCAATTATCGCACCCGTCATCCAGGCCGAACGCGAACTGGCCAGGAAAAGAACAGCGGATGCAACATCATCAGGGGTCCCATGACGGCCCAGGGGAATCGAGTTCAGAACCATGCGCTTCTGTTCTTCGGTTTGGGACTCCCACAATTTTTCAAGGCGCGGGCCTGAAAAGATGAATCCAGGGGCAACTGCATTGGCCCGTATGTTGTCTTTTGCGACCTCGACTGCAATTCTTCTGGTTAAGGCAATAATACCGCCCTTTGCTGCGGCATAGGCTACACTCGAAACAGGAGAGCCCGTTCTTCCGGCAATCGAAGCCATGTTCACGATGCTGCCGGCTCCCGTCTGCTTGAGAAGAGGCACCGCGGCCTGGCAGCAAAGGAAGGTGCCCTTGAGGTTCACCCCTATGACTTTGTCCCAGTCCGATTCGCCTATTTGTTCGAGGTCCCGGGGGATATGGAGGCTTCCACCTGCATTATTAACCAGTATGTCAAGCCTTCCGCAGGTTTTACTCACCTCATCCATCATTGACCTGACCGAATCCGGGCTGGATACATCGCATTCTACCTGGAGGGCAGTCCGGATGCCCTCTCTATCGAATTCGGATGTCCTGTTCCGCAGGGCTATGGGGTCGATATCGGCCAGTACGACCGCCGCCCCGTCCTTTGCCAGTAACTCACAGATCGAGCGGCCCAGGCCTCCCGCGGCGCCCGTGACGAGTGCAACTTTATCTTTCAATCGTGGCTCATCCATATCGGGTTTCATCGCTTAAGCGGAGCCCTCCCGGCATTTTCCGCAGCCAAAGTGTTCCCGATGGCTTCAACAATCGTTGACAGGCTGGTTCCCGGCCCAAAAACCTCTGAAATGCCCATTTCCTTGAGCTTTGTAACATCGTCGTCGGGGATGATCCCGCCGACAATCACCGGGATGTCGGTGGCGCCGTTCTGATCGAGCAGATCCATTATCTTTCTGCAAATCCGAAGGTGAGCGCCGGAAAGAATGCTGAGGCCGATCAAATCCACGGCTTCCTGAATTGCCGCCGAAACTATCTGCTCGGGACTGTTGCGAAGACCGGTGTATATTACCTCGTAGCCCTGGCCGCATAATTCCTTGGCTATTATCTTTGCGCCCCGGTTGTGTCCGTCGAGGCCGGGCTTCCCGATCAGTATGCGCATTTTTCTATTTGTCACGAAACTGCTCCGCTTTATGTTTTTTTAAAACCGTTCGGTTATTTGACGAGAATTGTAACGGCACTGTTTGGTCCTGCTCCCATTGAATGCGCCAGGCCCACACGTGCATTGGGGACCTGTCTCGGACCTGCTTCGCCCCTAAGCTGAACGGCAAGCTCAAAAATCTGTCCTCCAGCCGAGGCCCCGAGAGGATGTCCCCGCGAGAGCAGCCCGCCGTCTGTATTAACCGGCAATTTCCCGCTTAAATTAAAGGCCCCGTCGCGCAATAATCCCGGCGCCTCGCCTTCTCTGCAAAAGCCCAGCTCTTCGATATCCCACAGCTCGCCTGGAGAGACGGTATCATAGACCTGGATGGTATCGATTTCCCCCGGACCCACTCCGGCGGCTTCGTAAGCTTTTCTCGCGGAGAGTTGGACAAGGTTCTCTGTCGATGGAAAGCGCACGCTTCCTATCAGATCGCCCGGTGGATATTCATCACCATAACAGGCGGAGGTAAGCACGGCGGACGCTATTCTGACCGCCCTGCTTGCGTTTTTTACTTTTTCCCTGTTGCATATGATGAAAGCCGCGGCCCCATCCGCAAGAGGGCAGCAATGGAGAAGGCGCAGCGGTTCGGCAATGATGCGCGAATTCATCACTTCTTCAACATTCACCGGCTTGCGGAACCTGGCATTGGGATTCAATACTCCGTTGGCCCTGTTCTTTACCGATACCAGAGCAAAATCCCGCTCCGTTGCACCGGTCTTTTCCATATATTTTCTTGTCAAAAGCGCGTAATTGCCCGGTTGAAGATTGAATCCCAGACTTAGTTCCCAATCGCGAAAAGCAGTGCTGGGTATCGGCCCCCGCGGCATTTTTTCCATTCCCAGGGCAAGGGCCACGTCATAAACTCCAGCGGCCACCATCTGGTAGGCAAGCATGAAGGCGGATGCGGCGCTCGAGCATGCATTTTCCACGTTTACGATCGGTATGCCGGTGAGGCCTACCTCCCGGATTGCCTGATGCCCCGACCCAGTGCCCTGATAAACGCTTCCGCAAAATACTGCCTGGACATCCTGCCAGCGCAATTCGGCATCTCTCAGGGCCTGAAGGACGGCCTGGCTCCCGAATTGATGGCAGGAGGCGTTTTCATAGTAATCCCACCTGGTAACGGCCGCTCCGCTGATAAAGGCTTCCCTCATCGGGCTCCCTCCCGCTCTTCCGCCGGCCGGAACCTGTAGGTGAGTAAGTCGTTTCCCTCGGAATCAACCGAGAGTTTTTCGATAACCATTTCGGCCATTCCGCCCAGCGCCAGCCGGTCGAATGGTTCAGCAAACTGAGTGAGCACCCTTACCCCTTCCGGCAAATCCACCGTTCCGTAGGCATACGGAACCGCCCCTTTGTAAAATCCACCTGCGGGGGGCTGATATACGATGGTGAAAGTGGAGATTGTTCCGTGCCCACTGAGTTCGATGTCTTCCAGGATCTCGCTCTGGCAGTGGGTACAGACTCCTCCCGTTTTCCTGGGAAAGAATACCTCGCCGCACCCGCGGCACCTGTTGCCCAGAAGACGCGGTTCGGCGCCTGGCCCTCCCATGTCCAGCAGTCCGTGTGCAAAGGGCTTGGCCGTTTTCTGTGTTGTACTCATCCAGCTAGAACTCCGTCGAATCGATGTGGCTACCGTAAACATCCCGGAGCACGCCACAGATTTCCCCGATGGTGGCATACTCCTTTACGGCTTCGATCATGCTTGGAATTAGATTCTCGTTGTTTCTGGCAGCCCTTTGGATAGAGAGCAGGCAGGAATTCAGCGCACGATCGTTTCGCCTGCTCTTAAGCGCACGCAGCCGGCTGATCTGCCGCTCTTCCATATCATCATTAATCGAGAAGATCGGGATCCTGCTCTTTTCGGTTGTGGCGTAGACATTTACGCCGATGAGCTTTCGGTCACCCGTCTCGATCCTTTTCTGGAGAGCGTAGGCGGCCTCGCTAACCTCATTCTGGATAATGCCGCTCTCGATGCAGTTAACCGCACCGCCCTGTTGGTCGATGCGCTTGAGCACTTGGAGCACCTGCGCCTCGATCTCATCGGTGAGAGATTCTATTGCGTACGAGCCGCCGAGAGGATCCACTGTGCCAAGGATGCCGCTCTCGGCCGCAATTATCTGCTGAGTTCGCAGCGAGAGCGTGACCGACTCCTGGGTTGGGAGGCAAACGGCTTCATCGTAGGAAGAAGTCGCAAGCGTCTGGACCCCTCCGAGCACCGCTGCCAGGGCTGCTATTGTGACGCGCATGAGGTTGTTCACGGGTTGCTGCGCGGTAAGCGCACTGCCGAGAGTATATCCAAAGATGTTGAGACGGCTGGATTGTGGGTCTTTCGCGCCGAATCTTTCTTTAAGAAGGTGGGCCCAAATCCGGCGGGCGGCCCTGAATTTTGCCACCTCCTCAAGAAGATCGATATCCGAGCCGAGGAACGCATAGAGTTTCGGTGCGAAAGCATCGATTGAAACACCCCGGCTCAGCGCCTCCTCGATATAGGCGATTGCATTGGCGAATGTGAACGCCACTTCCTGGACGGCGGTGCTGCCGCTGTCGCGGATATGATATCCGCAAATCGCCATTGGGGTCCAGTTTGGAAGGTGAGCGGCACAGTACTCGATTACATCCACGGCGAGCTTAACCGAAGGCTGGGGAGGAAATATGAATGTTCCTCTACCTATGTATTCTTTAAGAACATCGTTCTGGATAAGTACGCTGATGGAGTTGGGATCGATCCCGTTCTTTTGGGCGCTGGCTATAAAGAGGGCCGCAACTATTGGGGAAATGGCGTTTGCCGTGGTCCTTATCTGCCGCACCTTGTGCCAGGGTATGCCGCGCAAAAGGGACTCGACATCTTCCAGCGAATCGATGGCCACGCCGACCCGCCCCACTTCTCCGCACGCTGCCGGGTCGTCAGAATCAAGACCTATTTGCGTGGGCAGATCCAGCGCGATTGAAAATCCCGTCTGTCCCTGCTCGATGAGATATCGGAAACGCTCGTTTGCCTCCTCGGCCGAACCGTAGCCCGAATACTGGCCCATGACCCAGGGTTTGCTGCGGTAGCCGTTTGGCGTCACTCCTCGCGTGAAAGGAAATTGGCCCGGGAAGTTCAGCCTGGAGAGATAATCAGGCTCATCCGCAGCCGGCGTGTAGAGGCGGTCCAAACTCATTCCGGATTTCGTCTCAAAAGAAGACCGGCTCTCGGGGTTCTCTTCCAGCCAGCCGGCCAGCACGGTCGATTCCCAGGATTCCTTTGCTCTTTTTACTTCACCACCCATTACAAACTCCCTGCTAAGCAATCATTGACCTGTGTGGAGCAAACTCCTAGTTGACCATTCTCTCGCGGCCTTCCCAATATTTTCTTTTTATCTCGCGCCTTAAGATCTTGCCGAAGGGGTTTTTGGGCAACTCGGCAACGAAGTCCACCGATCTGGGCTTCTTGTAATCGGCAAGACTCGATTTGCAGAAATCGATCAGTTCCGATTCGCTGACATTGCAGCCGTTTCTGCAAACTACCACTGCTTTCAGGGACTCGCCCCAGCGCTCGTCGGGCACGCCGACAACACTTGCCTCCAATACAGCGGGATGGCGGTAGATTACCTCTTCGACCTCGCGGGGATAAACGTTGAAACCGCCGCTGATGATCATGTCCTTGCGGCGGTCAACTATGTAGACGTAATTGTCCTCGTCCACGGTAGCCATATCTCCGGTATAGAACCATCCGTCGCGGATCGCCTCTTCGGTCGCTTCCGGCATTTTCCAATATCCGCTCATCAGGTTGTCACCGGAGATTATTATCTCTCCGATTTCTCCGGGCTTGACCTCCTGCCCCTCATCATTGACGACCCGAACCATGACCCCGTAAACTTCACGTCCCGCGGATTTGAGGCGCTGATTTTCCTGTTCGGTCGCACCGAGCCTATGATCTTCCTTGGGCAGGAGCAGGTCGGGATTGGGGGCTTCGCTCAAACCGTATACCTGTATGAATATATTGCCGAATTTTTCGAGCGCGCGTTTTAGTGTGGCGTAAGGCATTGGGGATGCGGCATAAACTATGGTCTTGAGACTGCTCAGATCGAATTTGTCTATGTCGGGGTACTCCAGCAGCATTGTTATCATCGTTGGAACCATCCAGACCGTGGTAGCCTTCTCTTCCTGGATCGCCCGGCAGAGGAGTTCGGGGGAGTACTTGGACAAAACGACATTCCTGGCACCTCTGATGAAATGCGGGAAGATCTTTGTCCCGCCGCCGTGGGCCATTGGGGCAACAGTCAAAAGCACGTCGTCGCGCTCGACCTTCATTTCATCGATCAGTACCGTTGCAACCGTTGCGATTCGGGAGCCGAATGAAGTCACCGCTCCCTTGGGGCGGCCCGTTGTGCCGGATGTATACAGTATCTGGTAGGGATCGCTGTCCTCGACATCGATGCTGAATTCATCGTCACTTTGCTGGGTAAGGATCTTCTCATAGGAGTGGGCAAATTCAGCGCCGCTTGTTTCGCCGACGCAGACAAAATGCTCTACGCTCGAGACTTTTTCACGGATTTTGAGGACAATTTCCAGGAACTCGGGTGCGAAAACAAGCGCTCTTGCCTCGGAGTTACCCATCATGTAGAGGCATTCCGGGGCGGACAGCCTTGGATTGAGCGGCAGCCGCACCAGTCCTGCTTTTATCAATGCGAAATCGGTCTCGATATATTCGGGACAGTTGGGGAGCAGTACGGCGACCCGATCACCCTTGAGGACCCCATGACCCGTCAGGTGTCTTGCGATCTGATTGGCATGGGAATCTATTTGCGAAAAACTCATACGCCTGCTGCCGGCAACGACTGCCGTGTCCGAGGAAAAAACACGTGCTGCCCGGCTGATCATGTACGCCAGCTTGTTCATCTATTGGCCTCCACCTTAAACAGGCTTCCGGCTGAGCTGATTTGCCGGTCACCCTGGAATCGAGGGCCTAAACAGATAAGGCCCAACAAAGGATGCAGATTCGCACCTTCGCTGGGCCTTATCTATTAATCGACCGGACCTTTGGGGCCCGACCCATAGATAACCAGCACTCACGAACAGGGGCAGTGGAAAGCAAATTAGCGGCTGCCCCGAATTTACGAAATTACCAATTCAATTACACAGCAGGAACGGGCCAGGGAATTGTTGTGAGCCGGAAAGAAGAAGAGGATCCGGAGTCGGAGAATATCTGGTTGCGCTCAGTCCTGGCATTTTGCACGCGGCACGATCCAGTTCGAGGTCCCATGCACAGCGTAAAATTTTGTACCACAATCCACGAGATCGGTCAATCACTCAAATCAAATCTCAATCTTCTACTCTTCCACAAATTCATGAATCATTTGACGCTGATCACGGGGCAGGGGGCGTTGATTATAACGTGCCTGGCAGTAGATCCGAAAATCAGCTTGCCTACGGCGGATTTTTTCCGAATGCCAATTACGATCCCGTCTATCTGATTTGCCTCGGCAAACTCGATGAGATCATCCCCGGGCGTCTTTCCCCTGACCAGCAGGTGTGTTTTGACGTTGATACCGTTCTTTTCCAGAAAATTCTTTGCAAATTCCAGCTCGTCTCTGTACTCATCAATCTCCTCAGCAGATTGCGAGTTGCTCATAAGCGATGAGACAACATGGACTTCGGCACCGAAAGCCAATGCCAGTACATTTGCCTGCGCAAGAGCCTCCCTTGCCTCCGCGGTCCCGTTATAGCCCACCAGAATCTTTTTCATTCACCTTCTCCATTTAGCAAACAAGCCGTTTCCATTTTGAAAAAAAAAGCCCGGCAGAAGGCGCATCTCTATCGGCACCTCCCGCTGGGCACTATCCACTAGACCACCCGGGCCTTTTAGGGCTCGAGCCATGGATAACCAGCTCTGGGGAAAACCCGACTACTACTACTGCATTGCATCCAGGTATCTGTCATAACAGGACCGAATGGCCTGGATGACCGCACCCGCCGAAGTCATTTTGCAGCGTTTGCGAATGGTTGCAAGCAGTGGTTCCAGTCCCTGGCCCAAATCATAATCCTTGACCAGGTGGGATAAAAACCTGTTCGTCAGCTCCGATACGAATGTAAATGAGACATCGACAATCCGGGAGTTGTCCATATCGACTACCCAGACCACGCCAATTATCTTGTATGCCTCATAGAGCGTAGTTCCCTGCGGTAACTGAGCAAAACCTGTTATGACGATGCTGTTGCCGGGAAATTGCTCCATTCACATCTCCTGAGAACCCGGTTCTATTCCGCTAAATTGCTTAACATGGCTGCCCGCGCGAGTCAATGCCGCAGGGGGCATGCTGTTTGACAACCTTCCTTCACGAACCGCTGCCGACCGGCAGAAGTTTCAATACGAAGTATTCTGGGATACTCCTACCTATTCTGGAGATTTAATTTCAAAGTTACTCCAGGCATTGAAGACGGCCTGATTTCGCCCCCGGTCTTTGGCTGCATAAAGGGCCTCGTCAGCACGTGAAACAAGCTCTTCAGAGGTACTCCCACGGCTGGGATAAATGGTGGAAACCCCGCAGCTTATGGAAACGCAGCCGATCTTGGACGCTTTCGCATGTGGAATTCCAAGGTTTCTAACCTCTCTTCCCGCGAGCTGTGCAATCAAGAAGGCACCCTTTTCATCGGTATTCGGCAAAACCACCGTGAATTCCTCTCCGCCATAGCGGGCTACCAGGTCCATGGGCCGTTTGACGCAGCCTCTTATCGCCTGGGCAACAGCTTTTAGGCAGTCATCTCCTGCCTGATGCCCATAGGTATCGTTAAACAGCTTGAAATGATCGATATCGATCAGAATCAATGAAATTGGAGATCCCTCACGCATCGCCCGCTTCCACTCCAATTCGAGGAACTCGTCGAACCTTCTGCGATTTGCCACCTTCGTCAAACCGTCCAGAGTTGCAATGCGCTGCAATTCCAGGTTCATTTCCTGGAGCTTTGCCTCCATTTGTTTGCGTTCAGTTATGTCGCTGAGGATACCTACCGAGCCGACCAGCGACCCGGATTTATCTATCCAGGGAAACGAATGATCTCCGAGCCAGACCATATCGCCGGCTTTGGCCCGGATCAGGTAGTCCGCGCGGTACTCGCCGGTTTTTCCCTCCTGGCGGATTTTCTGGATGGCCTCGGGCGAGAGCTTTTTCTTACCAATGTCCTCAATACTGATTATGAGGCTCGACAACCCGGCTGACTCGATTTCCCGCGGCGAGTAACCCGTCAACTTCTCGATAGAGGGACTCATGTAGTCGTATTTCATGGAAGAATACTTTAGCCGGTATAGAGCTTCCCCGGTGGTTTCCGCCATGAAGCGGAAGCGCTCTTCGCTTTCCCTGAGAGCCTCTTCCACCTTTTTATGCTCATCGCGCAGAGCCTCGAGCCTCGTTAGACTCTCGCGAAGCTCCACCAGTTCAAGTATCAGTTGCTCTTTGGTTTTTTCTGAATCGGTCATTGCGCATCCATCAATTATAGGCCCACTGATTATAGACCAGGAGAGAATGCTACTCTATCGCGAAAATTGAGGTTTTGAGCACGAAAATTGCTCCTGTTCACTTCGTTGACAACAATGCCGATTTTCTTTATAGCTACTTCGAAATAACGGCAGAAGGAGGAAAAACAAATGAAAAAATCCATCATTGGCTGCTCTTTGATTTTGGTAGGACTAATGATTGTATTGTCCGGCTGTGCCGGAATGTCCCGAACGGAACAGAACGTACTAGGTGGAGGCGCACTCGGTGCCGGGCTGGGAGCCGCGGTCAGTGCCGCAACCGGCCATGACCCGGCAACGGGGGCTGCCATTGGAGGCGCGGTCGGAGTGGTAGGCGGAGCGATCAAGGATTCAGCGGAGAGAAACGATCCCTACTATTATTCGCCGGGGCCGGTCTATTATGGGTATCCTCCACCTCCGCCACCGCCACCAAGACCCTATTATTATGGATATCCTCCGCCACCGCCACCCTATCCTTACTAGTGACGCGGAGATATTCATAAGCCCGGTGCGAAGGGCTATGGCTCTGAGGCCATAGCCCTTCGATATTCTCGCCTCAGGCAGGATTCTTCCAGCAGTACACAGCACCCCGTGTCGAAATTTCCGCAAATTGCGGATTTTCCGACCTATACGGGATTCCTCATTTCAAATCCTAAGACCAATTTTCGTTCAACTATAATTGCGTGATTGAAATAAAAGCCCATTAAAGGTAAATAAATGGGGGTGAGGGGACTCTGAGTTTGGCTGTTAATGATCTTCTTCCCGGAAGTGAGAGTTCGAGCGGATGGGTCAGCCAGAGAGAACCGGCAGCATTATCGATGAACCTTCTGTTTTTCACCTGATCGAAAAAATGGTGCGAAAAACGGATGCTGTTCAGGTCCGGGAAATTCTCGCCAGAGCGCGGGAACTTGATGGCCTCAATCTTAGCGAAGTCGCCTCATTAATACATGTAAGTGATCCCGAACTTATTGCCGAGCTTTTTTCCACCGCAAAGTTTATAAAAGAAGCGATTTACGGCCCACGGATCGTCCTTTTCGCTCCCCTGTATATTTCAAATCTTTGTAAAAACGATTGCCTCTATTGCGGTTTTCGCTCAGGAAACAAATCTGTGAAACGCCGGGCACTTACCGGCGGCGAAATCTCGGAAGAGGTGAAAATCCTGGTCGAACAGGGGCACAAGCGCATTTTGCTGGTTGCCGGGGAAAGCTATCCCGACATAGGTTTTTCATATATTCTTGATTCCATAGCGGCCGTCTACAGCACGCGCAGCGGCAATGGTGAAATCCGCCGCGTCAATGTCAATCTGGCCCCCCTCACACTCGAGGACTTCCGGAGGCTCAAGGCCTCGGGGATTGGTACCTACCAGCTATTTCAGGAGACTTATCACAGGGATACATACGCTTTGATGCATCCCTCGGGGCCAAAGAGAGACTACGATTGGCGCGTCAGTGCATTTGATCGCGCCATGCAAGCCCGGATCGACGATGTTGGGATGGGATTCCTTCTCGGCCTGTACGACTGGCGGTTCGAAGTTTTGGCCCTTTTGCAGCATGTCAGACACCTGGAAGCTAAATTTGGGGTAGGGCCTCACACAATAAGCGTTCCACGCCTCGAACCTGCTGTTGGCTCGGAAATTTCCATAGATCCGCGATATCCTGTTAATGACAGCGATTTTTTGAAACTGGTGGCCATTTTACGAATGGCCGTGCCGTATACCGGAATAATTATGTCAACCCGCGAGAATTCGGAGGTCCGGAGGGCAACTTTGGCCCTGGGGGTTTCGCAGATTTCAGCGGGAAGCCGGACAAACCCCGGCGGGTATTCGGAGGGAATTCAAAACCAGGCCGCTCAGTTCCTGCTTGGCGACCACCGGGAGCTTGATGAAGTTGTCCGCGACCTCACCGATATGGGGTATATCCCATCCTTTTGCACAGCATGCTACAGGTTGGGGAGAACGGGGCGGGATTTTATGGAAGTGGCAAAGCCGGGCGACATCAAATTCCGCTGCGACCCGAACGCCCTGTCCACATTTCTTGAATACCTGCTCGATTATGCATCGCCGGAAACGCGGGCTGCCGGTGAAAGGCTCATATCGGAGCATCTCGAGCAAATGGGGAAGGGGAGGGCAACGGCGACGAAGATGCTCGACCGGGTGCGGACCGGAGGGCGGGATGTGTACCTATGAGACGCGATAATCGAACGGAGCAGGATTTTCTGGGGAAACTGGAAATTCCTGGCGGCAGTCTGTACGGAATCCATACGGCGCGGGCAATCGAGAACTTTGCGCTCTCCGGCAGGCCTCCGCATCCCGAGCTTATCCGCTCGTTTGGGCAAGTAAAACTCGCGTGCGCCCAGACCAACCGCAGGCTCGGAGCATGGGGCGACGATCAGGCAAAGGCCGAAGCGATCGAACGCGCCTGTAAAGAAATGGCAGAAGGGGTTTTGACCCGGCACGTACTGGTGGACATGCTCCAGGGAGGGGCGGGGACCAGCACCAACATGAATGTCAACGAGGTGCTCGCAAACCGTGCTCTCGAAATTCTGGGCGAAGAGCCAGGCAGCTACGGTCGCGTCTCCCCTACAGACGACATAAACCTCCACCAGTCAACAAACGATACCTACCCGACTGCCCTGAAGCTTTCGGCGATACGTCTTCTGAGATTACTGGAGCAGCAAATTGTATCCCTCCAGGAGAGTTTTCAGGGGCTTGAAAAGCGTTTTGCGCATATTGTCAAAGTCGGCCGCACCCAACTCCAGGATGCAGTCCTGACCACCCTGGGAAGAGGGATGGGGGCTTACGCGGAAGCACTCAGCCGCGACAGGTGGCGCATATACAAGTGCGAGGAGCGGCTTCGGGTGATAAACCTCGGCGGAACCGCCATAGGGACCGGGCTTTCCGCCCCACGTGAATTTATTTTCCGTGCAACGGATACTTTGCGCCAAAATACGCGGATTGGCTTTGCGCGGGCCGAAAACATGATCGACAATACCCAGAATACGGATGTATTCGTCGAAGTTTCCGGCATCCTGAAGGCTTGCGCCGCCACTCTGTTAAAGATCTGCGGCGATTTGCGGCTGCTTTCCAGCGGGCCGGAAGCTGGTTTTGGCGAGATCAGGCTGCCAGAGCGCCAGCCGGGATCATCAATTATGCCCGGCAAGGTAAATCCGGTTATCCCGGAAGCGGTGAGCCAGGCGGCGATGATGGTTTTCGGCCTCGATGCCGCCCTCACCTTCGCATGCGCCTCGGGCAGCCTGGAATTAAATCCTTTCCTGCCGCTCGTATCCGCGTGCCTTCTTGATAGCATGGACCTTCTCGCCAACTCCTGCTCGATTCTTGAGCGGTTCTGTGTCTCGGGAATGGAAGCCGATGAAGAGCGGTGTGGGAAAAACGTGCAAAGCGCGACCGCAACTGCTACCGCATTGCTGCCGGCACTCGGGTATGATTGCGTGTGCCGGGTGGCCCGCCGCGCACGGGATGAAAACCGGAGCGTGCGGGATATAGTGCTGGATGAAAAGCTGCTAACACCCGAGGAGTTCGAACGCCTCATCAGCCCTGAAGCAGTCTGCGGCCTCGGCACAAGCGCCGGCAAACCCGGAGGGCGCCGATGTTGAAAACACCAAAGAGCTTGCGCATCCATATTGGAATTTTCGGCAGGCGAAACGTCGGCAAATCCAGCATTTTGAACGCAATCACCCGGCAAAACACGGCAATTGTTTCGGAATTTGCGGGTACGACAACCGATCCGGTTGAAAAGCCGATGGAACTGCTCCCTCTTGGCCCGGTGCTTTTCATAGATACAGCGGGAATAGACGATGAGGGGGCACTCGGACGCCTTAGGGTCGAAAAGACGCGCCAGGTCCTCGACAGGACCGATATCGGTGTTCTTGTAACCGACTATTCGACCTGGGGCATCTTCGAGGAAGCAATCGCCGGAGAGCTTCTAAGCCGTGAGATCCCGGTGGTTGCGGTATTCAATAAATGCGACCTCGGCTCACCGGATCCGCTTATTGTAGGAAATCTTTCGGAGCGGAAGATAAAAACCCTGCGCGTGAGCGCGCTTAAGGGGGAGGGCATTGCCGATCTTCGCCGGTCGCTCCTTGACAGCGCTCCCGCGGAGCTGATCGATAACCCTACCATCGCGGGAGATCTCGTCGGGCCGGGTGAATTGGCGATCATGGTTGTGCCGATCGATAAGGAAGCCCCCAAGGGCCGCCTCATCCTGCCCCAGGTGCAGACAATTCGCGATCTGCTGGACAGCGATTCCATTTGCGTCATAGTAAAGGAACGCGAACTGCGTCGCAGCTTTGAGATGCTAAACGGTCCTCCCAGGCTGGTTGTAACCGACTCTCAGGTTTTCCTGAAAGTTGCTGCCGATACGCCGCCGAATGTGCCGATGACCAGCTTTTCGATACTTTTCTCCAGGTTTAAAGGCGATCTGCTTACCCAGGTCGAGGGTGCCATGGCGGTCGATAATCTGCGGGCCGGCGACCGGGTGCTTATCGCCGAGGCATGCAGCCACCATCCCATTGCCGAAGACATAGGAAGGGTGAAGATCCCGCGGTGGCTCACACAATACGTTGGAGGAAAACTCCTGATCGAGCATGTACAGGGCCATGATTTTCCTCATGACCTTTCGCCATATAAACTCATAATCCACTGCGGGGCCTGCATGTGGAACCGCAGAGAGATGCTTGGCCGTATCCTCTGCTGTCGCCAGGCGGGTGTGCCGATAACCAATTACGGCCTCGTGATCGCCTACAGCCTGGGCATACTGGAAAGGGCGCTCCAGCCATTTCCCGCCGCGCTGGAGCTTTACCGCAGTTCGCGTTAAAGGGGATGCACGGCAGGAGGTGGTGCTGCAGGTAAGGAAGTGCCTATGAACGATGTAGGCTGGGCACAACATTACTGTGCCCACCACATGATCAAAGGTTTTGCATTCCTGAAGCTTGCAAGGGCCGGAAGACATACCAGGTATCAAAGTAAAATTTTAAGAGCCCACATCCAATCCCAGTTCACGTGGAGACCAGCATTCACAACCAACCACATCGCGGGAGAGCAGCATGAGTAGTGAAACGAATGAACCGACCGAGCTGGCAATCTGCATGGGCAGCTCCTGTTTTTCGCGAGGCAATAAGCGAAATATCAAGGTCATCCAGGAATACATCGACATGCACGGGCTGTGCGGCAAAATTGTTCTAAAAGGGCATCTTTGCGAGGGGCTGTGCAAAAAAGGACCGAACATAACAGTTGACGGCGAGGTCTATAGCTCTATGGAGCCTGATTCTTTGATGTTCTTCCTGGACGATCACATCAAGGTGCCGGAATAGGGGGCCAAAAATGAACAGCAGAACCCCGATTTACACCGAAAGGACCGAGTGCCAGGACTGCTTCAAGTGCATACGGGAATGCCCGGTTAAGGCGATAAAAGTTGAAAACGCCTGCGCGGCTGTAATACCCGAGCTGTGCATAATGTGCGGCCACTGCGTGGAGATATGTCCAAACGGTGCAAAACACGTCCGCGACGACCTAACGCGTGCGCGCGAATTGCTATCGTCAGGCAGGCAGGTCTACGCTTCCCTTGCGCCCTCTTTTGTCAGTGAATTTCCGGAAATATCCACCACCGCCGTTATTCGTGCCCTGAAAAGACTTGGGTTCCAGGGGGTCTCGGAAACCGCGCTTGGAGCGGAACTTGTTTCCGGGAGTGTGGCAAAGCTGCTTCAGGACAGGACTCCACGAATCATTATTTCGACGGCCTGCCCGGTAGTAGTCAACTACATCAGGAAATACAACCCGCAGTTCACAAACTGCCTAATGCCGCATGTTTCTCCCGTGCTTGCCCATTGTAAACTGCTCCGTGATACATACGGCGATTCAATCAGCATAGTTTTTTTCAGCCCCTGCATTGGGAAAAAAGGGGAGGCGGACCAGAATCCCGAATTGCTGGATATGGCGCTAACTTTCGAGGATATGCGCCGGTGGATGATAGAGGCAGGACATTCATTCGAAGCCGGCGTGGGCGATTCCGAAAGTTTCGTACCGCACTCCGCTCAGGAAGGCGCCCTTTATCCGGTTGACGGCGGTATGATGGCCGGAATAAGAGCGAACTGCGGCGTTATCGAAGCCGACTGCATGTCCTTTTCAGGGATTAGAAACATTCGGAATGCCCTGGCGGGACTTAATGAAACTCGCCTCTCGTACCCCGTTTTCCTCGAACTCATGGCATGCGACGGGGGGTGCGTAAACGGTCCCAAAGCGAGCCAGCGCCAGTCAACCGCTTTGAAGCGATGCCAGATCATCGGCTATGCCAGATATCCTCGAACTGAAATCCCGCGCCCCGTCGATGCTCCCACAATGCGCCAACTCGCTCCGGACCCCGTCCCGGTCAGGGAGTACAGCGATAAGATCCTGAGCCAGATGCTTCAAACAATTGGCAAATACACCCCTGATGATGAACTTAACTGCGGCGGGTGCGGCTATGACAACTGCAGGGAATTTGCGAAGGCCCTCATTGACGGCAAGGCCGAAAAAGTTATGTGTGTGGCCTATATGCGAAAGCTGGCCCAGAAGAAGACCAATGCGTTAATGGAGAAAGTCCCCAGCGCAATCGTCCTGGTCGATGAAGACATAAAGATAATCGAGTGCAACCTCAATTTCGCCAGGATACTAGGCCCCGATGTGGAAAAGGCATTCCTTTCCAAGCCGGGCCTCGAAGGCGTGTTCCTGAGAGAAATAGCTCCGTTTCACTCGCTGTTCAAAACAGTGCTCGAAAAAGATGAGGACCTGCTAAACCGCGATCTGCGGTACAAAAAATCAGTTCTTCACGTGGACATCTTTTCAATCGAGAAACAGCGGGTAGCCTGCGGCATATTCCAGGACATAACGAAGCCCACTATTCACAAGGAGGCAATGATCCAGAAAGCACAGGAGGTCATTAAAAAGAACCTCTCCACGGTTCAGCAGATAGCGTACCTCCTTGGTGAAAATGCTGCCGAGTCCGAAGTGCTTCTAAACTCGATTATCCACTCAATCACAACGCCGGAGCTGGAATGATAAAGACCACGAGAGATTTCTTCCTCGACATTGATTATTTCCAATTCAACAAGCAGGGCCAGTATGTATCGGGCGACGTGGTCATTACCCACAAGATCAAGGAGGAAAACCGCGTTATCTCATGCCTCTCCGACGGCCTCGGCAGCGGCATCAAGGCAAGCGTGCTGGCGACGCTCACGGCAACCATGGCTCTTAAATACCTGGCGAACTATGCCGATGTTACCGATACCGCCGAAGTGATAATGGAAACCCTGCCTGTGTGCAAAGTCCGCAAGATCAGCTATTCCACTTTCACCATAATAGACGTGAATAGTTACGGTCGTGTGCGGGTTATAGAGCACGGTAATCCAGAGTACGTGCTTATGCGCGGAAACCGGCCGGTAAAGGTCCCGAGATTGCCGATCCAGTTAAAGAGATGGAGTGACAGGGAGGTTAAGATTTCCGAGTTTGATTTTCATATAGGCGACAGGATCATCTACTTCTCGGATGGTATAACACAGGCGGGTATGGGACTTCGGGATTATCCGCTTGGCTGGGGAATGCGGAGACTGATCGACCAGATTCAACATTTTATAGACTGGCGAGGTGGAATATCATCCAGCCAGCTCTCCAAACTGATCGCGCTGGCGGCGCGCCGGGTCGAATCGGGTGAACCAAAGGACGATATCACGTGCGGGGTTGCATACCTGCGAAGTCCCCGGCTTCTGCTGGTGGTTACAGGCCCTCCTTTCTCGGAATCCAGGGACGCCGAGATGGCGGACCTCGTGGAATCTTTCCGTGGACGCAAGGTGATATGCGGAGGCACCACCGCCCTAATCCTTAGCCGCGAGTTATGCCTGGACATTGAGATGGACCTGAATGTGCGCAATCTCGATCCGGAAATTCCTCCCATCTCCAAAATGCACGGTATCGACCTGGTTACCGAAGGCACACTTACTCTGAACAAAGTTGCGGAAATGCTCGAACACGGTAATAATCCCGATGCTTCCAACCCAAACGGCGCCGTGCAGTTGGCCTCGATTCTGCTGGACAGCGACGTAATCTACTTTCTGGTTGGAACCCGGGTAAACGAGGCCCATCAGGATCCCAACCTGCCGGTGGAACTGGATATTCGAAGAAACATAATCAAGAAAATCGCAGTCCTTCTGGAAGAGAAATACCTGAAAGAAACTCATAAGAGGTTTGTATAACTAAGTATTTGGAAAAATCTGCTTGGATTGACATGAACTTCACCGAGGCCCTTGAAGCCGCCCTAAACCGCCAAAGACCCTCCGCCGAATGGCTTGTCCCGCTTCTCGAAGCCCAAGGGGAGGAAGAGCACCGTCTTTTTTGCGCGGCTGACAGCTTGAGATCAGAGCAGATGGGACAGGCTGTTCATCTAAGGGGCCTTGTTGAATTTTCGAACCATTGCCGGAAAAATTGCCGGTACTGTGGTTTGAGAAGGGAAAATTTAAAACTCTCAAGATACCGGCTGACGCGCCAGGAAATAGTGGAAGCCGCTGTCTGGGCCGAACAGATCGGATATAAGACCGTCGTTCTCCAGTCTGGCGAGGATTTGTACTACAGTGCGGATTCCATGGCTGATATCATCCGGGAGATAAAATCAAGGACAGAACTTGCCATAACCTTGAGCCTTGGAGAGCGTGACGAGATTACATACTCAAGGTGGAAGGAAGCGGGTGCGGACCGGTATCTTCTCAGAATCGAGACTACCGATGAAAAAATCTTTAGAAATGTGCACCCCGATGACGAACTCCATCAAAGAAAGCAATGCCTGCTTGTACTGAAGGAACTCGGGTACCAGCTTGGAAGCGGTATCCTGGTGGGACTTCCGGGACAGGATGCATGGAGCCTGGCCGGAGATGTGGTCTGGATGCATAAACTGGGTGTGGAGATGATTGGAATAGGACCTTTCATACCTCATCCCGAGACTCCCTTAAAGCATGAGAGAGGCGGCACGCTGAGTCAGGCCCTGCGGCTTGTTGCCGTCTTGAGGCTGGTTTTTCCATTTGCCCACATCCCCGCAACCACCGCAATGGGCAGTCTGGACCCCTCCGGCAGGGAAAAAGCCCTGCAAGCGGGGGCAAACGTGATGATGCCCAATATTACTCCCGCCAGGGTGCGGCAGCTATATGAACTCTATCCCAACAAGATATGTCTGGATGAAGATGCCGGTCACTGCTATGCCTGTGCCGCATCCAGGATTGCCTCCCTGAACCGTACCATTGGCACTGACCGCGGTGATGTAGTGAAAGCCCCCCGCTGTAGGAGTCCTCGGGATGGAGCGCCCTGAATAGATTTATCTGGAGCAAGTGGCCGGGAGGAGTCTACGCGCCCGCCTGTTCGCCAGAGCAACGATTAGCCTTTTCCCCAGAATTTGCCCCGGTTTTTCTACGAATGCCTGTGTGGCTGACGAAATTAGAAGGGACAGGTAGGTGGCACGGATAACCCGTGGATTCGTTCAGAATTATAACAGTTATGCAGTCCCAAACGGATACCCTGCTTGGGGAGAATGGTAAAACATATGTTTTCTAAAATGACAAATTATAAGTGGAAAGTTTGCTTCTTCTCAATCGGAGTAGCGTTATTAATGCTGAAAGATCCTGCACTCCCTTCTAATAAAAATCAAGGCCTTATAGATACGCTTTCATTTTCCATAATCCTTGATTCGTATTCTTATCTGCCAGGCGAGTCAATTAAGGTTGAGTGTCAATTTAAAAACAATTCAGGGACACCGATCTATTTATATCCAGTGATGGAGATAAATCCATATTTGGTTAGAAAAGATGGTAAGGCGACCGATTTTCGACTCAATGCTATTATTTCATATAAGACAGTTGGGAGAGATCAACTCATTAGAATAGAACCTGGAGAGTTTTATACAAGAAGCTTTTTGGTGATGGAACCCATCTATCACATGCCCAGAGAAAATGGATACTATTTTTTAAATTTGGAATTCATAAACAAGTTGGGTCAATTTGAAGATATTCCGCTATGGGTTGGCAGGGTTAAGTCCAACGCTATAAAATTTATGATCAAAACTGATTGAGATCAGGGGCAGGTCACCCACAAAGCGGGTAGCCCGGAATTATTTCCGGGCGCGTAGCGCAGGAGGCACCGAAAAGCACCCAGAGAACAATGACCCTGCTGACATTATTGTGCAATCTATATCCACCCGTATGCTAAGGAGAAACGATGACCATGGGGTGCCGGATGATACCGACTTTGATTTTTTTTGTAACACTCGTTTCCAACAGCTCACTTCTGGCTGGGATTTTGCCCGATAACCTACAAGTTCCTGTTCAGGTGAAGGAGCATGAACTGGGCTTCTACTCTAAAACACTTGAATCCATGGGCGAGCGGGCCTTATGGACAATGTCCGAAGATGTCAACGCGGTCTCTTACCGATTCACTTACATACGTTCAAGAGACGAACCTGTTGTCTTGAGGCTGGACAGCACCAAAGCGGGGTATGTCCTGTCGATTAAACAAGGTGACTCGGCGCGGCTTTCTAAATTGGAAGTGGACCAAAAGAAGAATTTGACAAATGAGCAATGGGACGGTTTTGTGAATCTGTTCAATGCACTTGATTTTTGGGAGCTGCCTGCTGTCGGCGCGGTGGAAATTGAACGTGACATGCTTGATGGCTCTGCATGGATACTGGAGGCAGTGGAGAACGGAAGATATCACTTTATCAGGCGACTTTCGCCCGGAGAATTGCCTTGGCCTTCACCTGAGGATGCCCGCTGGTACGACAGGTACAGGGAGAAGGAAGGTTGGCCTTGTTGCATCGATAAAGATGCCAGCCATGAGGTGAATAGAAATCTCAGGGCTATAGGCTGGTTTCTTCTTAGGTTATCCGACCTCAACCTAAAAAGAGTGTATTGAAACGGCGGGCCGGGGGTGGCACAGATAACCCCTGGATCATGGCCCGGACATGTGATTATCCGGGCGCGCAGCGGCAAGAGGCTTGCAGCCGAACCTCGGTTTAGGAAAGCAATGGAGCGCAGGATCTTTGATGTAGGGGTATCCGTGCCACCTGCCAGTAATGACATCTTCGATGAAAAAGTCTGACTCGCGTTTCCCGTTCATTGGGGTGTCATCCCGGGATCAAATCGAAATTTCCCAATATCTACGACATATTAAACCAATCATCGCCTAGGATGCCGTTTTAGCGTCATGCTAGATGAAATTGCGTGCATAAATAAAAAAACCCTCGTGTTACCGAGGGCTTAATTAATGGGCCGCCAGGGTCTCGAACCCCGAACCTCCTGATTAAGAGTCAGCTGCTCTACCGTTGAGCTAGCGGCCCGGATTGGGAATTTAGAACGTACTTGGTACGCCCGGCAGGAATCGAACCTGCGACCTGCGGATTCGAAGTCCGACGCTCTATCCAACTGAGCTACGGGCGCTCCAGGCAGAACCACCATCATACCAAAACAGCAGGCCAAGTCAACAGGGAAACAAACCGGTAATCGAAAGATAAAGGTCGCGAAATGATTCCGATGTACAACGTCCATTCCCAACGATCATGCGATCCGAGAAGGCTTTGAAACCGATTCCGCTGATCATTAAATATGAAAGAGGGCGGGCCGAAGGCCTCTATCCCCGGGCCGCCTTTACCTCCTTTTCCATTTGTTTCTCAGGCAGACTCAATATGAAAGTCGAGCCCTTTCCCGGCTCACTCTCCGCACGGATAGTCCCTCCATGCCGCTCTGCTATTTTGCGGCAGATTGCCAGGCCTATTCCGGTTCCCTCATATTGGTTGCGACCGTGGAGGCGCTGAAAAGGCTTAAAAATACGCTCGGCATAGATCTGATCAAAACCGATCCCGTTGTCTTTCACAATTATGTCGCAAAGGTTATTTCCACTGCATGCAGCGGATACCAGGATATGTGGTCTTGCTTCCCCTCTGAACTTCAGAGCGTTTCCAATCAAGTTCTGGAAAAGACGAACCATCTGACTCTCGTCCATCTCTATTTTCGGCATATCTTTAATTTCGAATACTGCTCCGGTCTCCTTGATCTTCTGCTCGAAAACTTCAACTGCTTCCCGCAAGACCTTTCCGAGATCCACCCGCCTGAAAGGCTGCGGGCTGGCTGCGATTCGTGAGTATTGCAGCAAATCGTCTAAAAGCTGGCGCATCCTCGCCGCGGAATTGATGATTCGCTCAATGTAATCCTGCCCGGCAAGGTCCAGCGACGTAGCGCATCTTTGCTTCGTCAGATCGCAGAAAGTCTGTATCTTTCGCAAAGGCTCCTGGAGGTCGTGGGAAGCCACGAAAGCGAACTCCTGAAGCTCTGAGTTTATTATTTCCAATCTTTCCATATTGGATCTCAGGGCTTCCTCAGCCCTCTTTCGTTCCGTAACATCCCGGTTGATCTCAAGAATCCCTATTGGTTTGCCATCGATATCTGACTGCAAAGCCCATCGGCTTTCGACAATGATCTCATCCCCTCTGGAGGTAGTGTGCGAAAGTTCTCCTTCCCACGCCCCATACTTCGCTATTTGCTCCTCTATTTGAGTAAGCGGCTCAGGAAATCGTGTCCGCAATAGCTCATGGGTGACTCTGCCGATGGACTCATCTTTGGAAAACCCATATGTTCGAGTGGCGCCCGAATTCCAGAAAGTGATTTTACCCTCTTTATCCCGGACCAAAATTGCATCGTGGGCCATCTCAAGCAGGGCAGCCTGACCCCTCAGTATCTTGTTGGCTTCCTGCAACTCCGCCGTGCGCTCCCGAACATGCAACTCAAGCTCATCACGTGATTTGCGCAGGTCCTCTTCCATCTGTTTACGGTCGCTGATGTCCCAAATAATTCCATTTAGCCTCACCGGATGTCCCTTATCATCAAAGACCACACTACCCCTGGCATTGATATAATGGATACTTTCATCCGGCCATATCGCCCTATACTCCGTTTCATATTGCGCGTGATGGTGGATTGCCCGTGCCAGAGCATCACGGATCTTTTGATGGTCGTCACGATGAATGACATTAAAGAATTCTTCGGCGGTGCCAGTAAACTTCTCGCTGTCGATTCCGAGCAGATGACAAACCTGATCATCAAAAACACGTCTGTTTTCAACTATATCGAAATGCCATACTCCCATTTGAGCGGATCGCAGCGCAAGGTCAAGCCTCGATTGATTCTCATGCAGCTCCTGTTCAAGCCGCATGCGCTCGGTAACATCGGTATTGGTTCCGCACCATTGGATTACTTCACCATCGGCATTTTTGACCGGCTGCACGCGGGTTAGAAACTGGCGGAACTTTCCGTCAGCCCCCCGCAATGGGAAGGTCATGTCGAAAGGTTTGCCGGTAACGATGGATTCTTTCCAGCGCTCAAGAACTCCAGGCAAAGCATGGGGATCATGGACGCTCGTCCAGCCCCAGCCTTCCATTTGCTCGGGCGTGGTTCCCGTGTACTCGTACCAGCGTTGGTTGTACCAGTAAATGTGTCCGTCGGCCTTTGCGATCCAGGCGAGCTGAGGGATAGTGTTCGCCATGACACGAAACCGCTGTTCACTTTCACGAAGAGCATCCTCGATTTCCCTGCGCCCGGTTATGTCAGCCAGGGTACCGATCATTCGCACGGCTTTTGGCCGCCCATTGGCATCGGAGAAGAAAACCTTGGCTGTCGAGGCGAGCCATCGCTCGGTACCGTCAGGCCACTTGGAGCGGAACTCGATATTTAGTCGTCCATTGCCGAAATGGTCCATCGCTGCTTTTTCGGCATCTTGGACTTGCTGCCGGTCTTCGGGATGAACATGGTCCATAAAAATTTGGTAATCAATATTGGCCACAGGAGGCAGCCCAAACATTTCCTTACATCGATCCGACCAGTTGATCTCGCCGGTTTGCGGATTAAAGTCCCAGGTTCCCAAATTTCCAGATTCAATTGCAAGCCGTAGCCGCTCTTCGTTTTCCTGGATGACAATGGCCGCCCTCTCACGTTCGGCGGCCAATTTTACCTGTGCTTCCGCTTCCTTGGCTCGTGTCAGCGCGCGGTACATCAACTCCGAGGTATAGGAAAGCATTATGCAGGTAGTGATAAAAATGGTCAGGATAATCAAGTCAGCAGGGTCGGAAACCCACGGTCCTGCCGGTTCGAGCCAAAAAGTGGCGACCATTAACGCGGAGAGACCGGTTGCTAACAGTCCAACCCGCATTCCCCCATAAATGGCTGCTATCATCACAGCGGGATAAAATGTCACGAAAGGAATGCGCACACCGAAATGTCCAATCGCGGCTCGCAGGATCGCAGCGATCAATACGGCAAATACTGCAAAGATATACCTTCGAACTCGGAAAGCTTTGTCTGTCATAATTGAAATCCTTCTGAGTCAATGATGCAACATACATTAATTATAACCAGCTCAATGATCAGCTCAAAAAGGGCTGTTGTCTAAATAATTTTTCGAAAAATGCTAAGTAAAATAGGATGGCACTAACCTGATGAACGTCATTCCCGCCCAGAAGCGCTGCGGGAATGACGATGTTCGATCTGAGATCCCGATGGATCATAAGCGGGTTTGGGCAACAGCCCGAAAAGGGGTTGGACATGGGGGATCTCTCTAATGGGATTGGAATGCTGATAAATCCCCTGGTCGTAGTTTAGATCAGATCTTCAGGGCACACGCGGGGAATTGATCCCAAATGAAGGTGGATGGGGCTCTTCTACTTTTTGTTGTCATTCCAGGGACACACGCTCACAAGATTCAGCATCTTGCAGAATAGGGACACCACAGGCCTTGAGCTGTTCTGAAAAAGGCAAAGTTGCCACTTCGAACCAGTATTTCCTCAGGCATCTGACGCTTTCAACCAGTTTTTCAAACGAATTTGGTTTAATGATATATGAGTTTGCCCCAAGACTGTAGCATTGCTCGATTTCCTGCTGTTCTCCAGACGTTGTGTATATTATTACGGGAATTCCGCGGAGTTCCGGATGAGATCTAATCTCCGCGAGCGTTTCGCGGCCGCCTTTCCTGGGCATGTTCAAGTCCAGAAAAATCAGATCGGGAAACGGGAATAGAGTAACGTCCTCGTAGAAGCCTCTATGAAACAGATAATCCATGAGTTCCTGGCCATCACCCAAACAGTGAAAATTTTCCGACTGAAAGACCTGGCGAATTGCATCTTCCATCAAAAGGCAATCGTCCTCGTCATCGTCCGCCATAAGTAATGCAGTTCTTTTTTCTCCCGTCTCCATGCTGCTCCTCCCTAGAGGAAAGATAGGCCTGTGGATGCCCGGCGGCAAGGAAGAAGATCACTCTCACAGCGAATTCGCCTGCTGAAAAAGATGTCATTGCTTGCCCTTCCAACTTTCCCAAACAGCATTGTATTCCATAAAGGATGTGCAATATTAACTATTTGTAATTAGGGCGCGAGTCATTCGCCGACTATAATGCCGCCCTGACGATAGTTGTTCTCTAGAGATTACCTTTACAACCTCGGTTCGGAGTGCACCGGAACCGAAAAACCCTCAACACTCAAAACTACTTAGGCGGAACAGGTTTGTTCCCCGGAAAAGAAAACCGGCGGACTTTACAGTCGATTTTAGCCGGTTTTAGCGGCGGTCGGGTCACTGGAAATTTCTGACTTGATCAGCCACTTACTCTGAGGCGCCAAAAAGGGCCCGCCTTTAGATCCGGCCCTACAAGGGCAGGGAATAGGCTCCAACATGAAAGGAAGTTTATGAGAAAGATCGTTTTAATTGGTACCGTGATCGTCCTTGGGTTTTGTACTCAGGCAAGCGCTAACTCCTCTTACATGTCATCGTTCAACTCGGCGTACCCCTCGTCGTCGCTGGACGGCAACTGTAGCGTGTGCCACACTTCGGCTCCGTCATTGAATCCCTACGGATCTGATTTTGCCGCGGCCGGGCACAGTGTAACGGCTATCGCATCAAAAGACAGCGACGGCGATGGATTCACCAACGCCGCCGAAATCACTGCAGGGACTTTCCCGGGAAACGTCAGCAGCAAGCCTGCCACACCGGCTCCGACACCTACTCCTACACCGACTCCTACACCGACTCCTACACCTACTCCAACCCCTACACCTACTCCCAAGCCGACCCCGGCCCCGACTCCGGCTCCCACCAATGCTCCAACGGCTGATGCCGGCGGAAACCAGGTGGTCAACTCGGATTCGCCCGTATATCTTGACGGCTCCCTTTCCACAGCCGGCGCCACCTACCAGTGGAACCAGACTGCCGGACCGCTCGTGTCTCTGCACAAATCCAACAGAATGAAGGCCTCCTTTTTTGCTCCGGAAGTCAGAAAGCAGGTCAACCTTGTATTCAAGTTGACGGTAACCAACGCCAGCGGCAAGGCTTCCGCCTACGTCACGGTTACTGTTATGCCCGAAAGAGGCGATTGTTCCAGCGACTAAAGTAGTCCTGGTCTAAAATCATCGCAGTCTGAAGGGGAGGGATTTATTTCCTCCCCTTTTTTGGTCTTCCGGGAAACGCGTACCTGGATATTGTACCTAAAGGTGGAATGGACTCAACAACGTCATTCCCGCCAGAAGCATGCGGGAATGACGTTCATCAGGTTCGCGCCATCCAATTTTGCTTAGCATTTTTCGAAAAACTACTTGGGCAACAGCCCCTCCTGGCCGCTTCACGTCCTCCACCGAAGGTCCAACTATTTGTGTACCCGTGGAGACCTTCGGTCGGTGCGGGTAGCACGGTCGGGAGACCGTGCTACAACCTGATTCCGCCCTTAAGTTGAGGGCCATGCGCCTTCGCCGGGAATGACTGGGCAGGAGCTCTCCCCAAAGTTCCGGGCCACGCTGTCAAATCCGGACCTCAGTACGTACACTGTCTTGCAAGTCCAGCCATTAAGTGCTCTAAAAAATCGTACAAATGAGTTAGAATTAGAGCTTTGGCGCCAGTTCATCGATCGGGAAACAATGGCATATATCGACAGAGAAATACGAAGGCTGTTCGGGAAGGCGATAAACCACTATGGGCTTATTGCTGACGGAGACAGGATCGTGGTTGGGGTATCCGGCGGAAAGGACAGCATGCTGCTGCTTTGGCTCCTGCGGGAGAGGCTGAGGCGTATTCCCATAAAATACGAGCTTGTAGCCGTGCACGTAGATCCCGGCTTCGATGGCGATTCGGCGGACAGGCTTGAATCATTCTTTGTCCGGGAGGGTTTCAGGTATGAGATAATCCGGACAGATTTCGGGCCGAGGGCGCACAGGCCTGATAATACCGAAAGTCCCTGTTTCCTGTGTGCAAGGCTTCGTCGCGCCGCTCTATTCAAAAAGGCGAGGGAGCTTGGCTGCCCAAAGATCGCCCTGGGGCACACCCAGGACGATATAATCGAGACTTTCTGGATAAACATCTGCTACGGGGCGCAGGTTGCGGCAGTTGTTCCCAGACAGGAGTTCTTCGGGGGCGAGGTTACCATTATTCGGCCTTTGGCGCTGATGTCTACTCCGAGCGTAATCCGGATGTGCAAGAGTATTGGACTTCCGATTTTGCCATCCAACTGCCCTTCAGCCGATAAAAGCCAAAGGGCCGAGCTGCGCCGGATGCTCGATGAGCTCTACAGGAAGAACCCAAAGGTGAGAGGAAATACTTTCCACGCCATGAGCAACATAAATTTAGAGTACCTGCCCCCCGGGCTTCCGGTGAGAGGCAAGAGGGGATTGCGCAAACCCGAAGAGGGCGACCAAACTGGGGATTGAATTTGGAAAGGGCCTGATGAATCAGCAAACTATGAGCAACCGAAAAACCTTTTTCCTGATTGATGGCAGTTCCTATATCTACCGGGCATTTTATGCTATCCGGCGCCTCAGTAATTCGAAGGGTATGGCGACCCAGGCGGTCTACGGTTTTTTCACGATGCTCTTAAAAGTCATACGGGAGAGAAAGCCCGACTATATATGCGTGGTATTCGACGCTCCCGGACGTGGCTTCCGGCACGAGATGTCGGAGGCGTACAAGGCCACACGCCAGGTAATGCCCGAGGAATTGGTGCCACAGGTGCCCTACATCAAACGGGTGGTGCAATATTTCGGAATCCCGCAGATGGAGCTGGAGGGCTACGAGGCCGACGATCTTATCGCGGCCCTCGCCCAGTTGGTTGCCGAACGCGGAATGGATACGGTCATAGTATCCGGGGACAAGGACCTGCACCAGCTCATTGCAGATCCCGCCATCCGGCAGTGGGACCCGCAAAGCGATCGTCTGTTCACCGAACAGGTGGTCCTGGAACGCTTCGGCGTTACACCGGGGCAGATGATAGATTATATGGCCCTGGTGGGGGATGTCTCCGACAATGTTCCGGGGGTAAAAGGGGTCGGTGAGAAGACCGCTCGGCTGCTTATCCAGACCTGGGGTTCGCTCGATGCCTTATACGAGAATCTCGATCGGATCTCGCCTGAATCCCTGAAGAAAAAACTTATCGAGGGGCGTGCTTCGGCATACCTTTCCCGCGATCTGGTTACTCTGAGGCCGGATGTTGCCATTGAAAAAGGAATCGAGGAATTCGCGCCCGCGCCTCCCATGCGTAAGGAAATGCTTGCGCTTTGCGAAGAGCTTGAATTCAAGACGCTGATAGAGACCCTCAGACGCGAGTGGGCAGACCTCGAAGAGGCACGTCCAGCCCTGAAAACGCCCAGCACCCGAACTGATCGCGTGATCCGCACTAAAGACGAGCTAAAAGACCTCGTTGAACTGCTTTCGAGCAAATCCCTTATCTCAATCGAGGTAGAGACAACCTCGCGGGAGGCTATGGATACCGAAATCGTGGCGATTGCATTCTCCGCGGCTGAGAACGTCGCTTGGTATGTCCCTGTCGGCCACTGCGGACCCGGCTCGGAGTGCCAGCTTACAGCCGCCGAGGTACTGCATGAAATCCAGCCGCTGCTGAATGCGGCCTCGCCGGCTAAGGCAGGACAAGACCTTAAATTCCAGTGGGTCGTTTTTAAGTGCCAGGGTATCGAGCTGAATGCGATGGTTTTCGATACCATGATCGCAAGCTACCTGCTCGATCCGGGCAAGGAGACTCATGCACTCGACCGTGTCGCCGCCGAGTACCTGGGTGAAAATATTTCCTCGCGCCAGGATCTGACTGGACGCGGGAAGGCCCGGATAAACTTTGCCGAACTCGAGATGGAAAGGGCGGTCGATTTTGGCTGCTGCGACGTCGAAACGACATGGAGGCTGGTTTCGCCGCTTCGGAAAGCTCTCGAAGAAAATAATCTAAAGGAACTCTATGAACTTATCGAACTGCCGCTGACCGAGGTTCTCGCCCGGATGGAACACCGGGGGATTCTGGTCGATTCCGAGAAGCTGGAAAATTTATCCATTGAATTCCAGAAGGCGCTCGACCAGAAGGCTGACATGATTTACCAGATGGCCGGCGAGGAGTTCAATATCCAGTCGCCCAAGCAGCTCGGATATATCCTTTTCGATAAGCTCGGGCTCTCAATCATCAAAAAAACCAAAAGCGGCGCTTCGACCGATATGGCGGTCCTGGAAGAACTCGCGGCCGAGCACCCGATTGCGGAACAGGTCCTGAGCCACCGCACCCTCTCAAAGCTAAAGGGCACCTACGCAGATGCCCTTCCAAAGCTCGTCCGGCCTGCCACCGGTCGGATTCACACATCGTTTAACCAGACTGTAACGGCGACGGGGCGCCTCAGCAGTTCGAACCCCAACCTGCAGAATATCCCCATTCGCACCGAGGAGGGCATGAGGATACGCGAGGCCTTCATAGCAGCCCCCGGCCACATGCTGCTCTCCGCCGACTACTCGCAAATCGAGCTTCGGGTGCTTGCCCACTACAGCGGCGATCAGAGCCTCCGCGACGCATTCCGGGACGGCCGCGATGTCCACAGGCACACTGCCGCCGATATTTTCGGTATAACTCCCGCCGATGTCACCCCCGAGATGCGTCGCCAGGCCAAGATGATAAATTTCGGGATCATCTACGGGATGAGTCCTTTCGGGCTTTCCCAGCGCCTTCGGATCAGCACGAAGACCGCAAGGGCGGCAATCGATCGCTACTTCGAACGCTACAGCGGGGTGAGGCTCTTTATCGATGATGCGGTGCGAAGGGCGCGGGAGCTTGGTTATGCTGAAACCCTCCTCGGGAGAAGGCGCGCCATTGCCGAACTGAGCAGCAGGAATTTTACAATCCGCCAACTTGGCGAGCGTTTGGCAATAAACACGCCGATCCAGGGCACCTCAGCCGACCTCATAAAGAAGGCTATGATCGACATCTACCTGGCTCTTAAAAAGGAGGGCTTTCGAACCCAGATGCTCCTCCAGGTCCATGACGAACTCCTTTTCGAAGTCCCTTTGGCCGAGAAGGTCAGGGTTCAGGAGCTTATCCGCAACAAAATGGAAAATGTATGGCCCAATATAGCGGTCCCGTTGAAGATAGAAATCGGCTGGGGCGAAAATTGGGCGAATGCTCATCCGTGATGCCGGTTTCGAACTTAATCGGAAAATCCTGCCGCCTCTAACCCGCTGTCTTCTTTTGTTGGCAGGATCACGCTTCCGCGGAGATCCTGTCGAAGTAGTCCCAGAATTCCGGGAAAGACTTTGCTACCGAATCGGCGCCCTCGATTTCCACGCCTGTCAGGCGAAGGCCGGCGATGGCAAAGGCCATTGCGATGCGGTGATCGTCAAAAGAGGATATGGGCCTTGTCGGGGGGCGAGGATTACCTCCGTGGATTTTGAGGCCGTCCGGCAACTGATCGGCCCTGATGCCCAGTGCTTCCAGGCCTGCGGCAACCGACTCGATCCTGTCGGATTCCTTGATTCTAAGATGGGCGACGTTTCCGATTCGGGTGCTCCCTTGCGCAAAGGCCGCAACGACGGCAAGGGTGGGGACCATATCCGGCATGCTGTTCATGTCGATATCTATCGGGGAGAGCCGCTCCGGGCCGGTCACGCGCACTCCATCGCACTCCCACTCGATTCGGCATCCCATACGTTCGAGAACGTCTAGAAATCGACAATCGCCCTGAAGGCTGTTGGATGAAACGGGCGAGGTGAATACCGTCCCGCCGGTGACGGCAGCGGCGCCCCAGAAGTAGGATGCGGATGAGCAGTCGCCTTCGACGGTTGTGTCAACAGGCCGGTATTCCTGCGGCGCCGGGATAAAAACAGAATTCGACACGGGGCGCTCGAGCCGGATTCCGGCCCGCTCCATCATTACAAGCGTCATGGCGACGTAAGGAAAAGAGGCAACCGGTTCGCGCCATGTTACCTGCATGTCGCTTCGCGCGGCAGGAGCAGCCATGAGAAGTCCGGAGAGGAATTGGCCGCTTTCGGATGCGTCAACCGATACCTCTCCACCCGAAAATCCGGTCCCGTAAACTTCCACCGGGGGAAATCCAGGCTTTCCAAGCCAGGCGAACCTTGTCCCAAGGGTTTCCAGGGCTTGCGCAACCGGGCCTAACGGCCGTTCTCTGAGGCGAGCCGTACCGTCAAGCATGAATTTGCCGATTCCGGCGGACGCAAGTGGCAGCAAAAGCCTGGCACTCGTACCGCTGTTTCCGAGAAGTATGGCTTCATCGGGGGAGAGCCAGCGCCGTTTGGCCGGGATAACCGATATCAGATCACCCCGCCATTCGATTCCCGCTCCAAGCTGTTCCAGGGCGCGAACGGTTATCCGTGTATCTTCCGCATCGAGCGGATTGCGGATTTGGCTGGTGTCCGAGGCCAGCGATGCCATCATAATGGCGCGGTGCGTGATGGATTTGGAACCGGGCAGGCTGATCCTGGCGTCGATGCTCTTGGCGAGTTTGATTTTCCTAGTGATGTTTTTCATCGTAAGCGGCCTTTTGCAGTGCCTCTCGCATTACCGCTACGACCGGTTCGGCGACAGAGCGGCCAAGCCACCACTCGATCTGGGTGACTCCCTGGTAGAGAAGCATATCCAGGCCGGAGACGACAGTGCACCCGGCTTCCCTTGCGGCCGAAGAAAATGTCGTCCACCGGGGGCGATAAACTATATCCATGACAATCATTCCGGGGCGGAAGAACGAAGGTGAGACCAGAGACTCGGTACCTCCACCCAGTCCGACAGAGGTGCACTGGACAACGACATCGAAATCCGTGGAACCATTTTCCAGAGTTTTAAGAGGGATGAAGGTGCTGCCCAGGTGTTTTGAAAGGGTGCGTCCACGCTCGGCGCAGCGGTTCGCAATCGAAATTGCCGCCCCGGCCCTTTGCAGCCCGTAGGCAACTGCGCGCGCCGCTCCCCCCGCGCCGATTATCAGTGCGCTCTTTCCCGAGAGATCGCCCGCCCTGGACAAGGCCTGCAAAGCTCCTACCCAATCTGTATTTCGGCCTTCCCAACCGGATTCGGTCCTGCGAAGGCAGTTTACCGCGCCTATTTCCTGGGCGGTTTGATCCACTGATGATGAGAGACGGCAGGCCATTTCCTTGTATGGAATAGTGATGCTCAGACCGCTGAAACCCACTTCGTGGATCGTTTGAAGGTCTTTTGCCGGGTCATCGATAAACAGGGCCGTATAGACGGCGGGGATTTCCATCGCCTGAAAAGCCGCGGTCATCATGGCCGGGCTGAGGGTGTGGCGAACTGGATTGCCAACTACTGCAAAAAGCTTTTTAGGTTCGGGTCTAATCATCTCGGCACATTATCAAAATTGCTATTCATGCTCCAGGATTTCCAGCAACGTCCGGATCTCATCAGCGCTCAACTGACCGGGGGCCGCCGCCGGCTGGCCTTCCAACCGCGCGTAAGTCCAGGGGCTTCCAAAAAGCAGGCACGCTATCCTGCTCCACTTTCCGGCATGACCCATGCAAAAAGCAATAAGATCGGTCTCGAATTCTTTCCTGGCCACGGATATCAATTCGAGAATCCTCAGGTTGTCTTCCATCGTCCGGGCAAAAGCGGCAATTTTCAGAGCATCCGCCCCTGTACCCGCCATATTTTCGAGCAGCTCCCGTAGATGCCTGGAGGAGGGCGTTCCCTCGGGATGATGGCTGGAAACCAGGACCTTCACCCCCAGCTCATGGAATCGGGCAACACTGCTCCGTGCTCCATCAAACTCGAGGTCAATCCACTCGGCACCGGAAGTCGCGGCCTTTTCGAGAATTCTTAAACGCGCCTCCTCGGGGCCGTTAAATGTCCCCATTTCGCGCAACGGCCGGTTGGTTGCGATCAGAGGATGCCTCGAATCAGCCGAAAGGGCATCGAAAAATAATTGCGGCGACTCTTTGGCAAACCTTTCAGAAAAACAATCCAATCGCCATTCAACCAGGTCGGTCCCGGCGTGACTCAGAAGGGCCGGAAAATCTTTGGCGGAGCTGTCGAGGATGCATCCGCAGATCCCCTTGCCAATCCTGCCGGCCGACTTTGATTCGCCGATACTCATTTGCCTTCACCGGCCGGTTCTATCTCCCGGACCTTCTCTTTTCCGATCCTGAAAGGCTGAGCGGGATCGCTTTTTGGGTAGGAACCCAGAACTTTTAGAAAAGTTACCCTCTCCCCGAGCTTTCCGAGTGCGGACTTTACCAGGGGGTCCTCCCTGTGGCCCTCGAGATCGGCATAAAAAAGGTACTGCCACGAGAAAAGCCGGTTCGGGCGCGATTCAATCCTGGACATGTTGGTCGATGAAAGCGAGCCCAAAGCGTCATAGAGTGAACCCGGTTTATCGGATACGGCAAAAAGAATCGAGGTTTTGTCCTTGCCGGTCGGGATGTTCGAATAGCTGCCAAGCGCCAGAAACCGGGTAGTGTTGCCGGGATGGTCCTCGATTCGCTCGGCCAGAACGTTCAAATGGTACTGGCTAGCCGCGTGAAGGTTGCAAATTGCCGCCCCGTTCGGGTCTTCCCTGGCAAGTAATGCCGAGCGGGCAGTAGATGTGGATTCGATTTGTTCGACTCCCGGCAGGTTTTCCAAAAGCCAGCGACGGCACTGTTCCAATGCCTGCGGGTGGGCGTAGAGGCGCTTTATATCCCGCAGATCCTCGGCGGTGCCGCATAGATTATGGGCAATCTCGAGGTAGCATTCGCTGACAACGCGCACCTCCCGCTCATAGAGCAGGTCCATGCTGTGCCCAACGCCGCCCTGGAGCGAATTTTCGATTGGTATTACGGCAAGGTGAGCCTTCCCCTTCAAAAAGCTGTCAAAAACCTCCTCAAGTGATGTGCAGGGCAGATAAGATGCCGAGTGTCCGAAAAGCGACATAGACGCGATATGTGAGTATGTCCATTCAGGACCGAGGAAGGCTACTGTCAGTTTGTACTGCAGTACTCTGGATGCGGCGAAGATTTCCCGGTAAATAGACCGCAGGGATTGCTCGGATAGTGGTCCGGCATTGGCTTGGACAAGCCGCTTAAATATGGACTCCTCCCTTTCGGGGTGAAAAAGGGGAATTCCCTTCGATGCCTTTATCCTGCCGACTTCGGAGGCAAGTTCCATGCGCCTGTTTAGAAGTCGCAGCAACTCCGAGTCAATTCCGTCTATTTCTTCCCTGATTTTTAAAAGATCTGTTTCCACTCTCCACGCATTCCTTAAACTTTTCAGGATCCTTAACTCCCCGCGGTTTCGGCTCCTGTTCCGGTTAATTCATTGAGTACAAAAAGCCCAATACTGCAAGGCCTTAGATTCTTACTAAGTTTAGCCGCATAATTCAAAAGGAAAAAGCTTTCAGGTCGGAAGAATAGGAATTTATGACTAATCTCGAAGTGGATGTAGAAAAATCACCCTCCGATAGAAAACATCTGTCGCGAAATACATTTGCGGAAAACGGGGCTGCTGAGTTCGTGCTTTTCGGGCTTACTTGCAATGGCATTGCGGATGATCCGGCAGATGGCTTCAATGGGCAGGTTGTCTCGAAGAGCCTGGCGAAGGTCGGTTTCTTCCTTGGAGAAAAGGCAGGTGCGGAGCTTTCCTTCGGCGGTAACACGGAGCCTGTTGCAGCTCGGGCAGAAATGATTGCTTACGGGACTGATTATGCCGATTTTCCCGGGGGCATCCCGGAACCGAAAATGCACGGCGGGGCCGTTGCTCTGTTCTTCGTCACAAATTGACAGAGGGGCAACTTTTTTCAGGCGTTCGAGAATTTCCGGCGCGGCAACGAATTTTCTCTCGCGGCCCTCCCCTTGTCCGGCATTAAACGGCATATGTTCAATAAACCTTACATGATAGGGATGGCTGAGGGTGAGCCGAGCGAGGTCTTCTATCTCATCGTCGTTAACGCCGCGCAACATGACGGCATTGAGCTTTATTGGAGAAATGCCGGCTCTGTGAGCTGCCGCGATGCCTTCCCATACGTCGGAGAAGCGGTCGTAACGGGTTATCGCCGCAAATTTTTCGGGCTTTAGCGTATCCAGGCTTACATTTATTCGGCGAATTCCCGCACTGAAGAGTGCTTCGGCAAAATTGGGCAAGAGCACCCCGTTTGTTGTGAGGCTGAGACTCTTTATTCCGGGAATATTCGAAATTTTCGAGCAAAGGGTAATAATATCTCTCCTTACCAGAGGCTCCCCTCCGGTTATGCGGATTTTTGAGATCCCCATGCCGACGACGATCCTGGCCAGTGTAAGCACTTCCTCGTAGCTGAGTATTTCCGAGTGGTCCAGCTTTGGGACACCATCTTCGGGCATGCAGTAGGTACAGCGCAGATTGCACCGGTCTGTAACGGAAAGCCTGAGATAATCGATTTTTCGCTCGAATGAGTCAGTGGGTGGAACAGTCATCTCTTTCCTCTTGCAATATTTAACATGCCGGCTCTGGTGCGATAGTTTTCATAACACCCGCACCGGAATTTACAATCCTAAACTAGGCTGCTATTCAAATAAACCGGCGGCAAAGGAGAGAGCCGTATGAAAGAAATCCTGGATTATGAATTGTAGGGGTCGTGCCGCATATATCTTCATCTGTTTTTCCGCATCAGGATTCATCGCCCAGTGGGGGGCCTGTAAAAGGGAGCGGGTGGCCGGATAGCTTGCCTATCCGGGTCCGCAAGGACAAGCAACTGTCTTGAATGTCAAGGCAACTAAGCTGTTTTCAGCTCCCAGACTCGATTTTTTCCGACCATTGCATTGAGAATGGTCA
>DBMI01000107.1:0-774 GCA_002298165.1 Desulfarculales bacterium UBA702 | reverse complement strand
ACAAGCGCTGCCATGTAGAGAGCTGCTCGGATGCTACGCCTTCCACCCCAGATCCTTCTCCTTCCCATATGCTTGCCGCTGTCAGTATTAAAAGGTGCTACCCCGACAAGAGCACTGATTTGCTTGTTGCTTATGTGCCCCAGTTCCGGCAGATGGGATACCAGCGCTTTTGAGAGCACGGGACCTACGCCTGGCACACTCTTGACGATTGTGACCTTACGCTGGAGAGTCGGGTTGTTCGCGATGAACTTATCCAACTCGCGGTCGATTTGATCGAGCTGTTTCTCAAGCCATTTAATGTGGGTGGTGATCGGAGATTTAACGCGCTTATTTGCAGTCGTGAGACGATTTCCCTCCATTACGATCATCTCAATGATTTGAAACCTGCGGGTCATAAGAGCGCTCAACTCCTGTTGTTCTTCATCGGGAAGCGAACGGGCCGGTGGCCGAACCGCGTCGGCAAAATGAGCAAGCACCTGGGCGTCAATCCGGTCAGTCTTGGCCAGCTTTCCGGTGGCTTTGGCAAATTCTCTGGCTTGTCTTGGATTGATGAGGGTGACAGGCAATTTTGCATGGACCAGCGCGGCGATCACCTTTACTTCGTATCCTCCCGTAGCTTCAAGAAGGACGATCTGGGGGGTGATAGCCGCAAGATAACGGACAAGAGAATCCATTCCTTCCTTGTTATAGGGATAGGAAGTGACGGTGCCCTGCGGCCTTACCGCGACATCTAACCGATCTTTGGAGATATCGATTCCAACAAAAGGTGAACAG
>DBMI01000053.1 GCA_002298165.1 Desulfarculales bacterium UBA702 | reverse complement strand
TACCCATGTGTCCGGTCCAAACAAGGGGCTGGGGGAGGGGGTTGCGGTCTTTAAAGACTATCCGCACCCTCCCCTGTCCCCTCCCATCAAGGGAGGGGAATCTATTTTTCGGGCTCCTTTGGCGGCAACAGTACTTAACACCTCTTCCAAAACACTCTTTCAAATTTAAATTGATGATTTTTGGGCGAAAAACGCTGGTCAAAATAAGAGGGGATCGATTGCAACTCAAGGCTGGAAAATCCCGGTTTTGGCTGATTTTTGGACTCTGTCTGCCCATCGTTGCGGGATGCGCTGTCGGTCCCGATTTCAAAAAACCGCTATTTGCCATTCCCGACAAATGGCACGGGGATGCCGCCTCGGCTTCCTACCGGGAAACTCAGGCCACCCTTCCGGTTGACCTGACCAGGTGGTGGAACGGCTTCGACGATCCGATACTTAATTCCCTGGTGGAACGGGCGGTCCGTGCTAACTACGACCTGCGGCTGGCAGAGTCGAGAATCCGCCAGGCCCGCGCCACGCAGGGGACCGCATCAGCGGGACTCTGGCCCACCCTGAATGCCGGCGCAAGCTACACTCAAAGCCAGGGGGGAACGGGTTCCTCTTCGTTAGCTGGAGGCTCGACAAGCGATCTTTTCAGGATGGGACTTGATGCATCCTGGGAACTCGATTTTTTTGGCGGGACCCGCCGGAGCATCGAGGCAAGTAAAGCCGATGTGCTGGCGGCGGTCGAAGACATGCGCTCGGTGATGGTTACGCTTGTATCCGATGTAGGAAGCAATTACGCTAACTTGCGCCAGTTTCAGGCACAGATCGATATAGCCCGAAGAAACCTCGTATCCCAGCAGCACACGGCCGAAATAACTCGAAAACGCCATGAAGCGGGGTTCGTAGGAGCACTCGACGTCGCAAATGCCCAGGCTCAGGCGGCTACAACTGAATCCCTGATCCCTATTCTGGAATCATCCGCGAACGCAGCTATCCATAACCTCAGCGTTCTCCTGGGGCTCGAACCCGGGGCACTTTACGATGAACTCGCCGCCGATAAACCTATTTTGCCCACCCCTCCCGAAGTTCCGGTCGGCCTTCCTTCAGACCTTC
The DNA here is from genome assembly GCA_002298165.1 of Desulfarculales bacterium UBA702. GTDB lineage: Bacteria > Desulfobacterota > Syntrophobacteria > Syntrophobacterales > Syntrophobacteraceae > SbD1. Next base: position 41,735 of record DBMI01000053.1, on the reverse strand, counting down.
TCCGCAGAAGGCCCGACATCCGCCGGGCAGAGGCGCAGATCCATGCGGCAACCGCTAAAATAGGAGTTGCAACGGCCGATCTTTTCCCCAAATTTTCGCTGACGGGTAATTTCGGAACCATGGGTCAGAACCTGGCATCACTCGGGAATATCAGTAACAAGTTCTGGTCCTGGGGACCGGCTGTCACCTGGCCGATTTTCGATGCCGGCCGTATCCGGTGGAACATCGAGATCCAGAAGGCGGTTCAGGAACAGGCACTCCTTAATTACGAAAAATCGATCCTCACCGCGTTAAAAGACGTCGAGACGGCACTCTCTGCCTACTCGAAGGAACTCCAGCACAACAGGCTGATTGCCCAGGCCGCGGCAAACAACCGACGGGCAGTGGACCTGTCGATGCAGCTCTACACCTCGGGCAAAACAGATTTCCTGAACGTGCTGAACGCTCAGCGGTCGCTCTTTGTCTCGGAAGATGCGCTTGCACAAAGCACTAACACCCTGATTACCGATTTGATTGCCCTCTATAAGGCCCTCGGAGGCGGGTGGGACATGGCTGGAGATATGGCGGCCAATCAGGCGGGAAGCTAACCGCGTAACTCCACCGATAAACCCGAAAAGCATGTCTGGAGGGAGTTCCAGGCTAGGAAACAGGGTGATCGGATTTGCACGATTCAATCCATAAGGAAATGGCTTCCCTGACGTTCAACAAGGCTGATTGCCGGGTGCCGCCCCTGGCCGCGCAGCCCGGCAGTTTTGGAACCTCGGCAACAAAGACCCTCTCCTCATCGCTCCAGTAGACTACGATTTCATATTTCTTCATCTTTTCAGTTCACACCCGGCTTCAAGCAGACAGATTGCTCCAGCAGCCTTTCTTCACGATTTTTGCCTTTTTCTACAAATAGCCCAGTCTCGTCATAGACCTTTTTGACTGCATCCCCAATACTCTGCTCCCCGGCATTGATTCCAAGTTTTCGGAGGGCATTTTCAAGGAAGTGGGAACCGTTTTCCAGCGCAGCGGCGGGGATTATGATGCTGGATGGAGATTTGGTTAGATCGTAATAGCCTCGGAAATTGAAAGAAAGCTCTGATTTGGGGTCCCCGACCAGCTTGAAAAACCCCCTGTTTTCTCCAGGTTTTAGGGCACGGAAAGGCATGGGCATAAACATGCTGGAAATGGGAACCGACTCTTCAACAATTTCAATGGGTCTCCCGAGTGAGGCCAAAACCGTTCCTCGCAAAAGCTCTATCTCGTTTTCGGTCAAAAGTTCATTCACGTATTCTTCGAAGTAACAGCGCATCCGACTGTCGGTTTGCTCGTAGCCTTCGATCAGGGTCTCGAAACCGGCCACCGGAGACTTCCTGTCCATCCGGATCCAGTTCAGCTTAACTTTGTCATGGCCAAGGAAATTATCGACTACCGACCATGCACTAAAAAGGCGCACCCTTTCTGCCTGGGGATGTCTGTTTTCTTTCCTGCCTTTTATTACGCGAAATTTGACCATCAGGATTACTCCATTGAGATTATCCAGCGAGTATTTTCGTAAAAGAGATTGGAACTTATATCCCGGTGCCGGTCAAGATGCCCAATTACCCGTGACCTCAGTGTCTTAGAAATACCCTGGAAAACAAACCGGGCGGTGCCCTGGATCAGGACACCGCCCGTATTTTACTCACTGCTGGAGGTATCTCGCGCTAACCCCTGAAGTGCTGGGCATGGGCTCCCGCGCCAGGGCCAACACCCTGTCTCGGGGCACGAGCCCCTCCTCCCGGACCACCTTGCGGAGCGTGCTGCATTGCGGGAGGGCCGCCGTGCGAACCGGACGGAGCATGCATTCCCGGTTGCATACCGCCGGGAACCCCATGAGAGGTCGGCCCGCGCATACCCGATTCATACCCGCGCTGGATACCGGAGTTCCCCCCCGGTCCCATTCGTCCGGTGGAAGGTGCTCCTCTGTATCCAGGGCTCATCCTGCCTTCTCCCCTGCTCAGGTCACCTCGCTGCATACCGCCGCTGTGTAGACCCTGAGCGTTCATCCTGGACCTGGAGGACGATTCGCCGCCCTGTAAGGTCCTGGAACCTCTTTGTTCCATCCCTGGAGTGCTGCGATAACCGCGGCCGGCTGAACGAGACTCACGAACGCTCCCCTGAGCGCGCCCCATTGAGCCGGGTACCTGGGTCATACCGGCCTGCCCTCTTCCGGTCCTGCCTATACTGGTCCCCTGTTGAACAGCACCTGCCGAGCCGTGGCTCCGGCCCAGCGAGCCTGAGGCAGTGCCGGTACCGTGTGATCCGGCAATACCAGCCTGTCCGGTGGCTGCTCCTGTTCGACTGCCTATCGCGGCGGGACCCCTGCCCATTGTACCGGGGCCGGCGCCAATCTGGCCTAGTCCAGGCTGAACCGCTCTCGCGCTTTGTTTAAGCTGACGCGAACTTCCAGCCGCGCCTAATGCCGGCGCACCGCCCCCGGATACCAGCCTGCTTGTAGCCCTGGGTGCGGTAACAGCCGTCCCGGCGGCAAGACGGCCGGCGGGCGCCGTCGCGATCTGCTGCTGGATCGCCCTGCCGTTAACTGAACGTGCGGATGCCGCCGTGGTCTGGTTCTGCATCACTCGTGTTACGGCCACCGCTCCAGGTCTGGCGGTTGGGGCGGCGTTGGTGAAATTGAACCTCTGGTTGAGATTAGCTTGTGGAATGGCTGCACCGGGCAAAACAGGTGCGCCTCTCAGGTTTCCGGCGATTTGGACGCTGTTTGCAGGGGCGATCCTGGCGGTAGCGAGGTTATTGGTCCTAAAGAGCGCCGACTGGTTCACTATGACCGCGCGGTTCGCGAAATGGTACCTGCCAACGTCATAATGAATTGCCCCGGGGTATCTCATCACGAAGCTGTGAGGTCCCCACCAGTGGCGCGCGTAAAAGGGTTCCCATGGAAGAAGCGGAAACCATCCGACATAGGAATCCCCATAGAGCCAGCCGACCCTGCCAGGGTACCATGAAAAGCCGATCCCCCACCACGGCGCCCCGACCCCGACGGTTACCACCGGCGGCGACCAGTACCAGTAATTATTTGCCCAAAACCAGTTTCCGTAATGATGAGTTACATATCCGAAGGGCTCGCTCGGCACCCAGCAGTAATCGTCATAGTAGTCAACCCATCTTCCCACCGAATATGGTTCCCAGCCGGGGTCAACGACGGTCGGACGCCACACCTGGCGGTACTCGCCCTCGTAGTAAACGCGCTCCCATCGGCCGTTTTCGTCCAGAGTCCCGGCGTCTTCACGAATCCCCTCGGGAAGATAGCGGGCCGATTCCCCCTTGGTCTGGATGCTCTGAGACCACATGGTGTCGCGACTTACGTTCCAGTCGTCCCACTCGGCATCCACCTTGCCCTCGCTTGCCGTCGCCTGGCGGGCATCGGCAAGTATCGACAAAGAACCCGGTACGACCTCGTATCTCGATCCGTCGGTGTCGTGAATGAACTCAACGTGTCCCCGGATTCCGATCACTTCAACGGATTCATCACCCACATAGAGATCGAATGCGGAACCCGGTTCGGCTACCACATAACCGAAAGGAGTGGTGGCCTTTATGACCGCTTTCGAGCTCTGGTCGATGAAACGGGCCGTTCCAACGGCAACATCAACTTCGGTGGCATCAGGCTTGAGTGCGATCAACTGGACCTGCGTGTTGGATCCGATTCTAAGCCAGGTGCTGTTGGGCATCAGGAACTCGGCTTTGGCGCTTTCTCCCGAATAGAGCGCGTCTTCGAAGCCGAAGGGGGAATCCTTGGTGGCGACCACCCAATCTTTTTGAGCGGGAACATAGCGCAGCAATTCACCTTCAACCAATGAAACGCGGCCTACAAGCACATTCTCCCTGCCTTCCGCGTGCTGCCTCGCCTGCGCCGGTCCCTGGGGCTGCGAGCGCGCCAGGGCCACGGGAGCGGCGATCAGAAGAAATACTATCGATAGCAGGATTATTTTCCCCGAACGGCTCATCTTGAATCCTCCTGGTGCGGTGAGGACAGCACCCTTGCTAGCGGGGCCGGTCTGAACATCGTTTTGCCTCCACAAAAGTACATGGAATTACATTTGGTTATGGACTATGACGCCTTGCCTGGGCGAATAGTCTACATTTTAAACGCAATTTGGACCAGGAGGCAAATTATTGAAGGGAAAAGCTGCGCAGCGCTTTTTCAGTAATTAAATAGAGTTAGCCGGGACGATCCAGACATTGCAGGCGTGAGAAGGCCGGGGTTGCGGCAAACATCGTATTCAGGCATGATGTTTTAGCCCCCTGCCGCAGGGTCCTGATTAAATTAATGAGGCAGCGGGCACGACTTTGCCGTGGCTGATTGGAATGGAATAAACTGTCCAGGGAGTCATTCAATGCTCAAAGCCAAAGATATTATGACAAGGGATGTAGTCTTCATCGAACCCGGAATGAAGATTACCGATGTGGCCAAACTGCTTCTCGAGCGACATATCAATGGTGCTCCGGTGGTCGATGATAATGGGGACCTGATTGGATTAATCTGCCAGAGCGATCTCATCGCGCAACAGAAAAAGATCCCTGTTCCCTCCGTTTTCAACCTCCTGGATACTTTTATTCCCATTACATCACCGGGAAAAGTTGAAAAAGAGGTCCGTAAGATCTACGCAGTAAATGCCGCTCAGGCAATGACCCCCGACCCGGTTACCGTGGAGCCGGAGACTGGCATCGAAGAAGTAGCCGCCCTGATGGTGAACAAGGGGTTCCATACAATTCCAGTCGTTGATAAAGGCAAAGTAGTGGGGATCATCGGCAAGGAAGACATCCTTCGTACAATTATGCCAGCGAACTAATAGTTTTTTGGAAGTTGCGGGTTGAGAGATTTGACGGGATTCAAGGAACCTCAGATTGGTGACCTAATGCGCTCCTCAACCCGAAAACCGAATCACCCCGATGGTTCATGATTGCAAACCTCCTGATCCCAAGTTCCTTTGATCCTTGAATCATCAATTTTAGCTATCAAGCGGTTGATTATTACAAATCATTACCCACATAGTTTGTCATGTTGCTTCTCATTAATTGCCAAAAGGCTGTTTTTGCGTTAAAGAGGCAGTCTGGTAATTTATAACCTGATTTGGCGGAATTATGACAAAAATGCAAGCTCGCAAACTGGAATTTCTTAAAACTGAAGAACCCACTGCGGCGATTGAGTTATCAGTGGTATTGCCGTGCCTCAACGAAGCCAGAACACTCGGTAAATCGGTCGAGGAAGCCCTGCGCACGCTGGTCGAACACGGAATTTCGGGGGAAGTAATTGTTGCCGATAACGGCAGCACCGACGGTTCACCCGCGATCGCGGAATGCCTGGGAGCAAGGGTGGTGCACGTAGAGACCCGCGGCTACAGCAATGCGCTTCGCGGCGGGATATCAGAGGCTCGAGGCAGGTACGTCCTTATCGGAGACCCCGACGGCAGCTACGATTTCACTCACATTCCACGCTTTGTCGAGCGTTTGCGGGAGGGTTGCGACCTGGTCGTGGGAAACCGCTTCAAGGGAGGAATAGCCCCCGGCGCCATGAAGCCGCTCCACCAATATGTGGGCGTCCCGGTCATGAGTGCGATTGCACGCATCCTTTTCCGAAGCCCCTGCGGGGACCATCACTGTGGATTAAGGGCATTCAGGAAAGAGAGTTTTGAGCGTCTGGATCTGCGTGCGGATGGATGGGAATTCAACAGCGAAATGATCGCTCGCGCAAGCATACTCGGGATGAAAATAACCGAAGTTCCAACAACTCTCGCGCCCGACGGACGCGGAAGGCCCCCACACCTGCGCACCTTCTCCGCGGGATGGCAGCACCTGCGCATGATGCTCCTCTATAGCCCGAGGTTTATTTTCTTCTATCCCGGCATCCTTATGATGGCATTCGGAATATTCACCATGTCGATGCTGATGAGCGGCCCCAGGTTCATCGCCGGAATCAGGCTTAATACGATCTCGATGCTCTACGCGGCGGCCGGACTCATTATAGGATGTCAGTGCATCATTTTCGGAACACTGGCCAAAATCTATGGGATCAGCCAGGGAATTTTTCCGAATAATTCGAGACTTAGCCGCCTTACGCGATCCTCGCCCCTGGAACCAGGCCTTATTGTTGCGGCGGTCCTGATATTCACCGGGATTCTCGGAGCTTTCGTCCCCCTTGTTTCGTGGACCACACAGGGGTTTATCCTCAGCGCCCCATTCGAAGCGCTTCGGATTCTCATCCCGTCGGTTGCCTGCCTCATTGTTGGATGCCAGGTCATTTTATTTAGTTTCTTCCTGAGCATCCTGAGGATGCGCAACAAACCTGAAAGTATTGGACCAAAGCACATTGAGGGAGTAATAAAAGATCTGCCCGGCCGGGCGCTGTGAGACGCAGCAACCGGTATTACGATCCACTATCTGAACTCCCACTGCCCATGACTTAAAAATAGTACATGAGGGGTATCGTCAGGAGCCGCGGCGATGCCCCTGTTTTTATCGCGGCTTCGAACGGAGAAAGCTATTTGGAACCAAGAGACACATCGGGCAAGGCGTTAGTCTGCGCGGGCGATCCAAATCTTAGGCAGGTATATGCCGAAAAAGCCCTGGCCCAAATACCCCGCCTTCTCGGCAACCAGGACCGAAATCCTTTTTCGCCTACCTACGGGTGTTTTCACCGCGACTACTGGCTCGACAAGGTATCCGATTTCCCGGACGCGGTTCGCCAGTTCGGAGTTCACTCTCTGGCCCTGGTCTATAAACATGATTTTCCGGGTAATATCTTCAGGGGAAAGCCCAAAATAAGGGACTGGGCGATTGCGGGCCTGGATTTCTGGACAAAAATCCAGCACAGGGACGGCTCTTTCGACGAATTTTACCCATATGAGAGGGGCTGGGTCGGACCGACCGCGTTTACCACCTTTACGGCCATAGAAGCTTATAACCTTCTCAAAGGCGAACTTCCTCCGGAAATTGCCCAAAAAATCCAGAGGGCAATACTGAAGGCGGCACACTTCATCGCGGCCGGTGAATGCGAGGAAGATCACCTGGCCAACCATCACGCGATGGCATGCCTGGCCGTGTGGAAGGCATTCGAACTCACTGGTGATACTGCTCTCAAAAAAGGATTCGAGGACCTTTGGCGGGGCTTTCTTGGCTATCACAACACCGATGAGGGCTGGTCGAGAGAATACGACGGAGTCGATCCGGGATATCTTTCGGCGACAGTTTCCTTTCTCTCCAAGGTATACAAGACCAATCCCGATCCCGAGATTTTCGATGTTCTGAAACAGTCCGCCGAGTTTTGCAGCTACTTTGCCTATCCCAACGGCTTTTATGCCGGGAGTGCGGGAAGTCGGAATACGCTTCATTTTTACCCGCACGGGTTCGAAGTGATTGCCGGAAAGGTCCCGCTTGCGGCTGCAACAGCCGAAACGATGCTCAAGGGCCTCTCCGAGGGCAAGCTGGTGCCTCCCGACATCATGTCCGATCGCTATGTTTTCTATCGTGTCCCGGAATTCCTGCAGGCGTGGCTCGATTACGGTGGGCGCCCTTCTCCACTGGCCCCCATGCCCTTCGAGCGGCCGCCCTTTGCAAGCTGGTTTTCGGAATCGCGCATTTTCGTGTGCAACACGGCCCGGTACTACGTTTTGGCAAATCTTGCCAAGGGCGGCACCTTGAAGGTTTTTCAGCGTGTAAATGCGGCGGGCAGCCGCCTGCGCGGCAAGTCCGACCCCGGCCCCGAGCAGGACGGAAAACTTTTGCTAAACGACTGCGGTATAATTGGCTGCCTCGAAGACGGCCGCCTCGTGACCTCGCAGTGGATCGACCCGGCATACGAATGCTCGATCGTGGACGGCGGATGGGAGGTAAAGGGAAACCTTCAGGCTGTCCCGACAACCAAACTTTTCACGCCCATTAAACAGATCGTATTCCGGAGCGCGCTCGTATCTCTTGGAATAATCCCGGCATTTGCCCATATCCTGAAGGGGCGTATTCGAAAGACGCTGATTCTGGGTCAAAGATCGGTCCCGATCAGGTTCCGGAGGCACATGAAATTCGAAGGAGACGCCATACGGCTCGAAGACGAATTGCAGATTGAATCGAACCTGAAATTTAAAAGCCTCTCAATCGGTGACGAATTTTTCGTGCGCTACGTTCCCCAGAGCCGATATTTTCAGTCACAGGAGATCGATATCGCTGGATTTGAGATTCAAGGCGAAGCACTTGCCCGGTTAAACAGGGAAAAGAGCATCAGGATCACGACCGTTCTCAAGCAGGATCGAGTTGAAAGAGGCTACAGTTCATGAAGAATGACGGAGCAATCGATTCCCTGGCCGACCGGTCGCTGCTGAAGCTGAGCGGCTGGGGAAAGCTCAACTCGGGGTTAAAAGGTTCGATTCTCATTGCCGCGACCCTGCTGATATTCTATTTCCTTTTCCGGCAAATAGACCTTGCAAGCGTGTTGAGCCTCCTATCCGGCGTCCCTGCCATGGTCTGGGCAGGGGCGGCCTTTATCACCTTTTCTTTTCCGGTAATTTCAGCCTATCGCTGGCGTTTTGTACTTCGCACCCTTGGCTTCGACGTCCCGGCGGTGCGCTGCATGCTGATAATTATCGGAATTTGGCCGCTAAGCTCGATTTCACCCTCCAAGGCCGGCGATTTGCTAAAAGCCTTGAGCCTTCGCGATTCGATACGGCCGGCCATTGTCGCGGGAAGTGTCATAACGGAGCGCCTGATAGATGTTCTTACCCTTGCCCTGCTTGCGCTGACAGGGGGCGTGGTATTCGAGGACATTCGGATAATAGCGGTTGGAGCGGCTGCAACAGGTGCGGTGGCATTTGTCTTTCTAGTTGCGGCATTCCAGATTAGACTCCCGGTCGGCCCGAAACTGCAGGGAATAATCGACGACCTTTTTCGCTCGCTCAGAATTTTGCGGTCAAGACCTGGACTGCTTGCGGCAATTCTCGCGCTTACGGCTGCAAACTGGATCGCTACAATAGTTCAGACCAAGCTCCTGTTCTACGGCGTGGGGGCGTCGGTGCCGCTTGGATTTACGGCAACCGCCCTTCCGGTTGCTATCTTTGCCGGCCTGCTTCCGATCACTCTGGCCGGGATGGCCACACGCGACGGAGCAATGGTGGTTCTTTTTGCTTCATTCGCAACAGCGCCCCAGGCCCTTGCCGCCGCTATCCTGTACTCGTTTTTTGGCTATTGGCTGCTTGCGGTAGCCGGCATTCCATTTATTAAAAAGGCCCTGAAGCTGTGATGCGCCGCAATAAATCACCATCCGGGGAGGCTATCCCCAATGGACACGCTTCAACCAAAGATGTTTTGCTGATCTTACTTGGTGCAATTTTCGCCCTCCTGGTCCATGGATACCATGCGGGGATCGAAGATGAAGCAATCTACCTTCCATCAATCAAAAAAATACTTAACCCAAGTCTTTTTCCGCACGACTCAGCCTTCTTTCTTGCTCAGACCCAATTTACCCTTTTCGACAAGCTCATAGCCTTCCCGGCGGGCCAACTTGGCATATCCCCCGCCTACGTGCTGTTCGCATTGCACGTTACGGCAATTTTCCTGCTACTGCTCGGCTGCTTCCAGATGAGCCGGCTTTTTTTCGAGGAACGCAGCGCCCATTGGGGCTCGGTTGCTCTGGTGGGGGCTCTATTAACCATTCCAGTTACCGGGACCGCTCTCTACATAATGGATCAGCATCTCCACCCGCGATCCCTGTCTACTGTCGCGGTTCTTTTCGCACTTATCTCCGTTCTGGAAAAACGCTACGTTGCCGCCGCTCTGCTCTGCATAACAGGGTCCCTTATCCACGCGCAAATGACCTTCTACGGTGCCGTTCTGATAGTGCTGCTCTCCATTAAGCCTCCTAGTGGTGCATTGCACAACGGCGGTTTGCTCGGATTTGCATCCGCCCCCAGTTTCTCCAACGGCGTAACACCCGACGCAATCTGGAAAAAGATTTCGGTCACACGGGTGCATCACTATCCTCTAAGGTGGCCATGGTACGAGTGGCTCGGGATAGTTGGTCCCATTGCGCTGCTGCTCTGGTTCAGCTCGCTTCTAAAAAAAGACTCCTCGCTCTTTTCCTCTTTTTGCAGGAGAACGGCGCTCTACGGCGCCCTGATGACCGTTTCCGCCGTGGCGCTAACCTCGATTCCGAGTTTACAGCGCCTGGCAAACCTTCAGCCGATGCGGAGCTTCCAGCTTATATACCTCCTCTTCTTCCTCCTCGCCGGGGGCATGATGGGACGCTGGATATTGAAGAACAAACCCGTTCGCTGGGTGATTCTTTTCGTGCCGCTTTGCCTGGGCATGTTCGCAGCTCAGCGAGCCGAGTTTTCCGCCAGCCCCCACATCGAATGGCCGGGAATAGCCCCCAATAATCCGTGGCTTCAGGCTTTCGAGTGGGTGCGCCTGAATACACCCGTCGATGCTTATTTCGCTCTCGACCCCTATTATCTGAAAAAACCGGGCGAAGATTTTCACGGGTTCAGGGGCCTTGCCGAGCGCAGCATGATGGCTGATTACGTCAAAGATGTCGCAGTGGTCGCACTCTCCGCGACAGCGGGTGCAATCGGAGCGGACAGCGGATCTGCTCCATCCGGACTTCCCCTGACCTGGGTCGCGCACATGAAGGCGCTTCGCGAATGGGATAACTTCAAACTCGAAAACTTCAAGATCCTGAAGGAACAGTTCGGCGTTACCTGGGTAATCGTCGAAAAACCCGGCCCTGCAGGACTGATCTGCGAATTCGAAAATAACCTCCTCAAGGTTTGCAGGGTGCCATGAGCCCAGGGGATATCCCGCTCTGGTGGGGCCTGGCTCAACGCCAAACTAAATTCCCCAAATCCCCCAATTCCCCTGAATACTCTTGAAAAGTGGCTCTCGATAACGTATTTTTTTATACCCGAGAGGGTGTAAAAAGAAACCGCGGCGGGCGGCTTTAAGATGTATCCTTACCTCGAATACTATAAATGGTTGTTTGTGCCGCAAAACAGTGGTCCAGAACGGGAAGGCCCGTTTTCGACTGGTGATGATGACAACTTTTTGGGGCGTAACATTAACGGAGGGGAATTCGCATTATGAATTATCGTGGGGACGCCTTGCGCGGCATTCTTTTTATCTTGTGCGCGGGTCTGGCCTGTATGGTTCTCAGCTCGTGTTCCACTATTGATGAATTTCTTTTTGGATGCCAGATCAGGCAGCCGGTGATTAAGCAGGTTGAGGTAAAGCCTGTGGAACCCACTGTCACCGATCTGCCATATTGCACGGTGAATTATGACTATCCCCTTTCGCAGGTTACCAACCCTCAGATATACGTGAGTAAAAACGAGCGACGGCTCTGGCTGATACAGGACAAGATCCTGGTGCGCGATTATCATGTTGGCCTGGGTCCAAGCCCCAAGGGCGACAAATATCTCCGAGGTGACGGCAGGACGCCCGAGGGTGAATATTTTATTTGCGAAAAGAAAAACCCGAGCCGGTATTATAAATCGCTTGGGATAAATTATCCGAGCCCTCGGCATGCTGAAAACGGACTAAGCTCGGGTATGATCACCGAGAATGATTACCGGCAAATCGTCAAGGCAAACGATGCCAAGAGGATGCCACCCGCCAACACCCCCCTTGGGGGACTTATCTACATACACGGCGGGGGCTGCCACATGGACTGGACCCTCGGATGTGTCGCACTTCCAAATTCCGCGGTTGACGAGCTTTTCGACGTCGTAAAAATCGGAACGCCTGTCTATATCATTCCTTAGCTCCAAAGTGCGGTGGGCATGATTGAAATCGTGCCCACCCTGCATCCATTCAGAAAGCCGGCCTTTATGTGGGGCAGGCTTTCCAGCCTGCCGCCGCCGAGGTTTTCGCCTTTCCATTCCTCTATTTCCGGCTAAAATTATCTCTCGTAAAAATAGTCCTGAATGCAAAGACAATAAGGCTCTGTAATTGATCAAACTTAAACCCGAGAGGATCGCCACCACCTGATATGAAACCGCGCTTTCACCTTTCTGTTCTGATATTGCTGCTCTCTTTCACGGCGCTTCTGTTCACGGCGAAACCTGCCCGGACAGAAGAAAATATAAATGCACCGAAATGGAGCACCACGGAAAAAGATGGGGTCCAATGGCTGCTGGATCCAGACGGCAAGCCCTTTTACTCAAAAGGCGTAAACCTGGTAAAGCCTTGGCCGGAGACGGAAAAGAGCAGGTCCGGGCAGGCGTGGTGCTGGCTTAATTTTTATCCCAGCATCGATGAATGGCGAAAGAAAGTCAGCGAGCAACTAAAGGGATGGGGCTTCAATACTCTGGGAGGCTGGTCGGACAGCTCGCCTGATCTTGGTATTGCACTCACGGTTGACCTCGAACTCGGCCGAGGATCTAAATATCACTGGTTCGACCCATTCGACCCCAGGATGGAAAAGATAACAGTGGATCTGGCAAAAGAACTCACGGCCCCTTACCGCAACTCTCCACTGCTGATCGGCTACTTTACAGATAATGAGGTGGGATGGTGGAACTCCCCCCTGTTTTGCTGGTATCTCCAGGCCGGGTGGGAGAACCATACGAAGCGGCACCTGTGGCAAATGCTCTTCGACCATTACGACGGGAGCTGGGATAAGCTTCTGGCCGACTGGGTCCCCCAGGGGGGGCTGGATGGCTTCGAATCAATGAAAGCAGCCGGGGCCGCACTCAAGCTGAGGCCCACAGGAAACGGCATTCGGCTGGTGGACCGCTTCATGTATGACTGCGCCCAACACTACTACGAACTGATGTTCAAAGCCATCCGCGCCGTCCACCCCGGTGCGCTGGTGCTCGGCGACCGCCTGCCCCTTTACTACCATCAGGATGCCGTCAGGGCGATGGGCGACAACATCGATGTGATCTCGACCAATTACAACGTGGACACCCCCGATGGATGGGTTGCGCCCTATTTCTTCAACGGCCTTCGAAAGCTCAATCCAAAACCGGTATTGATAACCGAGTTTTTCTTTGCGGCAGGTGAAAACCGGAGCGGGAACTGCAACCAGACTGCAAGGTCCGACCACCCTAAACCGGGGCATCTAATGACCGTCGGCACTCAAATTCAGAGGACGTGGGGAGCGGGAAATGCCCTTCTTAACTTTGCCCGCTTTCCAAATGTTGTCGGCGCACACTGGTTCCAGTACTGCGATGAACCTCTTGGCGGGCGCGAAGACGGCGAAGACTATAATATGGGCCTGGTGGATACGGCAAACCGGCCATACGAAGAACTGCTGGAAGGTTTCTCAAGACTGAACCCTGTGCTCGAATCAACTCATGAGATGAGCGGCCGTGGCCGCAAGACGGCATCCGTCACAAACGGCGGGACTGCTGAAGATCAAATCCATGTCCCGCGGGCCCATCGGCCGATAAATGTTTCCGACCAGTCGTTAATCGAATGGGAAAAAGAAGCCACTCTTCTTCCAGGCTTCAGCGCCCCAGCCCCGTATGTTCCCTTTGGAGACGTACACCTGGCGTGGGCGCCGGAAGGAATTTATATTTTCAGCCTCTCAAATACCTATTTTGACCCGGATTTCCTGGAATACAGCGGGAAATTTCCCTATTCCGAAGCCTTCCAACTGCACTTCACAGTCGAGGCGCAGGGCAGGAAAACCCACCTGGCCACTTTCATGCTGCCTGAAAAGGATGCGAAATATCCGGACGGGTTCGGAATTAACCCGGAACTTTTCAGGATCGAGAATGGCAGGCCCGCTGAACGCATTGGCGAACAGGGCCGCGTGCAGCGGATAGAAAAATCCCTTCCTCACATGGCGGTCGAGGCATTCTTTCCCGCGAGCTTGTTCGGGCTAAATGAGCTGAAACCCGGGATGCGCCTGGGCTTAAACATTGGGCTGGTCAGCTACTTCAGGGAATTCACAATGACTCTGGCGGGGAAGCCTGAAATGAGCGATATCGAAAATCCCTCGCATTTCAGGGAAGTGGTGCTGGAATAGCTGAGGGGCCCCCAGTCTGTCGCGGGAAGTCCAGCGTTTTTTGTAACACCTTTGGGCATGTGCCTGTTGCCCAAACCCGCAGCATGATCTATCGGGATCTGCGTAGGGGCAAATAATCATTTGCCCCTACATTGAACATCACCATTCCCGCAGCGCTTCTGGTCGGGATTCCGGGTGCGGGAGCACAAGAGGCCTCGCGGAAGCGCGGGAATCGGGTGCAAAATAGTGAAGCAGCATTAAAAAAGGGTGGGCACATCAAGCTGTGTCCACCCTGCATTATCTCTCGTTTGGCAAGTATTCCGGCGTGATCAGAAAAAAAGCCGGACCGTGGCAAATCCTTCTATTAAAGCCACAACTCCCTACCGCCTTTTACCCCTTGAGGCCTCATCGTCCGTTTTCTTGACCAGCTTTATCGTCATATCCTGCGGGATTCTCTTCTTGATCTTTCTGTCCCAAATTTCCTGCTGAATTACGAGACGATCGTTCATGATCTGGGTTATCACGCCGTTGCGCTCGCCGGCCGGCGTGCCCACTGCTACGATGAATCCCTTTCCGGTAGAATCCTCTATGACCGCCCTTCTGCCAAGCGCTCCCCAGGTAATAGCCTTCAGACCGCGCTCGATTTCGACAACGGTCATTTTCTGAAGAGGCGTAAGAGGACGCTCCGGTTCACCCGGGTCCGAGTCATCTCCCTCGTTAACTCGCATGAGCACCGGGGCCGAGAGCGATATGAAGGGAGCGAATGGGTCCATGGCCTTTATGGGATAGAAGGTGAAATTATCCGACAAAAGTGCAATCGTTGTCTTCTGGACCAGCGGAACGTATTCCGGAGGACAGGTAATCCCGGCGACCTCCTCGGTCGGAGCGGATTTGGCCGGCAAGGCCAATCCCGTGGGAATTGGCGACGGACTGCCCGGAGGATCCGGAACATCCGCGGCTGGAACTTCGGCAGCAGGCGCCTGTTCGACCGGTCCCTGTGGAGGAATGGGTCCTGAAACCCCCTGCCCCTGCGCAGGTGTAGTCGTCGCGATCCATGCCGCAAGGCAGAAAACAGCCACAGCAGCGATCAGGAAACCGCTCGCATTCCTTGTGCTCAGACGATGCGAATTCATGGCAACCCCTCTTAATCCGCTAATTATTGCAAATCCCCTCTTATGTTCGGCATAAATCTCGCTAATAATTACATTTTTGAATACTTATCGCAAATATTCTTTTTGTCAAGAGGCAGGAGCCACCTGCAGTTGTGCGTTCATGCTGGAATTGTTCCCGTTTTCCGAGAAAGGATTTACCTGTAATCCTTGCTCGATTTGTTTGCAAAAATCCATGATTATCAAACGCTTCGAGTATCCGGGATAAAGTTCGAGTACCTTATTAAAAGCAATCGCTGCTTCATTTGGAGAACCGGCCTTCATGAGGAAGAAACCAAGCCCGAGCCATGATTTTGCATGTTCGGGATCAATAGAGATAGCTTCTTTTGCGGCCTTCACTGCCTCGCCTGCATTTTCTTCCATATAGGCATACCAGCCCTTTAGGAGAATGGCATCCGTTGATTTCGGGTCAATTTCGAGAGCAGCATTCAGGCATTTTTTCCCAATTTGGTGGAGGAGCCCTGTGAGTTGTTTTTCCTGGACAATCAAAGCCACTGACATCAGGAAATTAAATTTAGAAAACGGATGGCTAATATAGTTTTTGGCGAAATTCCACTTTGCCTTCTGCACCCGGTTGAGGGGTTCTTCCCTTTTCATTTCATCAACGGCACTGGCGACTTCAATATTCCCCGGGTCGCGGGCGTGTTCAGATTCAATCAACTGTTTCGAGTATTCGAGATCACCTATTTTCTTGACCTCTGCTGCTATCCACAAATCAACGGGCTTATCTCCCGGATCGGGTACACCGTCATCGTTCAGATCTATATCCTTGTCCCGGACCTTGGCCAGCAAGATCCTCATTACGATTAAGGCCCCCTCTTTCTTACGCATCAAGCCGTCGGATTTTTCGATTGCCTTGTAGGCCTCTATAATATTTTCATAGGCCTCTTTGTACCTGTCCAGAGCGATCAGCGCCTGCGCGACATTAAGGTAGACAAACGGCAGGGAATCCACATCAATCATCTTTGGCTGATTTGCGATAAATTCCCCCCCCCTTGTAACCACCTCCTCGTACCGGCCCAGGTTATAGAGTGAACTCACTATTGCGTTAGCACCGTTGTTATAGCTCTCGAGACCGGGCCTGTTTAATTCCATGGCTCTTTCGCCATACTTGAGAGCTTCTTCGAACTGGTCAACACTAAGCAGTGCATTGGCATAGTTGGCATTTGTCCTGGCAAGTTCCGGAGCCTTCAAAACATTGTCATACTGAATTGAAAGAATAGACTGCCAATCATCGTTCCGGATAAAGGTTAAAAGGGCTGAGATGGAGGCAAGTATTATGAATAGCGAACAGAAGACTTTCCGGTAGTCGGGTTCGGAAAGTTTCTTAAAGAAATGAGCGAGCAGGAGAGCCAATAGGAGCAAAGCAGAGAGGAAAAGCCCGGATGACGGAATATAGAGTCTGTGCTCGAAAACCAGTTCAAGGGGTATAATAGTAGATTCCATCGATAAGTTGAGAAAGTACCATAAGATCCCGAAGGATATCACAGGATATTGCTTTCTATAATAGATCGAACCTGCAATCAGGCCGATGATTGCCAGCAGGCTGAAAAAGGTCGTAGCAGGATTGAACAGGGAAGTCGATAACTCGACGTAATGCTCTATCGACAGACGGGACGGGTCCGGCCAGAAGAGAATAGATATATACCAGATCAAGACGCGCCATTCCGTCATTACGCGCTCAATCATGTTGAAATGCCGCCTTGGATAGGTAACAACAAAGTCCTTGTACAAAAATGCCGATACATAAAAAAGGCATACCGCCCCGGCAAGACATGCAACAAGGCTGGCCACCCGGTGTCTTCGGAAAAAGCTCCAGGATTTCTTCACAAACTCAGAATCAAAGAACCATATCTCTGTAAGGATTATCGAAAAGGGCAAAAGAGCGGAGTTTTCTTTCGACATAAAAGCACAAAGCGCGGATAAAGCAAACCCGATGTAATAGGCAAAAGCCTTTCCGGGGCAACTTTCAGATTCAATGCGGGCTTTTATATAGCATCCAACAGCCAGGAAATAGAAAAGACCCATAATGGAGGTCATTCGCTGAACAAGATATGTGACGGCGTTTGTCTGGGCGGGATTCAATGCCCACAGGGCGGCGACACCAAGCGGAAGCCACGCGGCCACACCGGCCGGAATTTCAGCGGTCTTGAATCTCCGGGCTGCTGAAACGATTTGCACAGTCAGAAAATATACGGCCAAAAAGGATAATACATGGATCAGTATATTTACCAAGTGAAAATAAACAAGGTTGCTTTGCCCCAGTTTGTGGTTCAATGCCAATGTCACAACAGGAATAAAGCGTCTGATCCCGAATTTGGAATTGATGAGGGACAGAATGCTCGAAAAAGATAAATCATTTATGTAGATGGTCTTATCATAGATAAAAGAATGGAAATCATCCAGGTGAGGAGGTGATGTGAAGGTATTCGAATATGCCATGAATACAATGAAAACAAATAAAACCAGGAGCAGTCCTTTGTATAAGGCGCTCCGTCCCCTCATAAATGCCATTTTCTTCCCGTCTTTACTTAATAAGGAATGCCGGCTCCCGGCCGGCATTCCTTAGTTGTTGTTTGCCTTTATTGTTCGTTCTCAAGACCAAGGACCAGTGCAAGGTTGCCGGTGAGCCTCCAGCCTGTAATCTTGGTGGCCCCACTGACATTTTCATATTGAGGGGTAGCAGTAATGGTGGATGCCTGGGCAGCCAAACCGGCAAGATTGCAGGTCTTGCTGCTCACGTTGGCAAGTACGACCTGCAGAGCGCCGCTTTGAATGCTTGGTGAGAAACAAAACGTGCTGGCATCTGAAAACAACAGATTCTGAGTATTGTTGCTAGTCGGCAAGGTCCCATGGAAACTATAATAGGTCGCCAGGTTGGTTTCAATCGAATGTACGCCGGGCCATACCTTCGAGGTCATACGCGACTTCTGGATGTATCTTTGATAGAAAGGCACAGCAACAGCCGCCAAAATGCCGATAATGGCAACGACAATCATCAATTCCACCAGGGTAAAACCTTTACTTTCCTTCATCTTGATAAACATGTTGTTTCTCCTCTCAATTTTTTAATTTGTTCTATATGTTGTTTCCAGTAGGGTCGCCTTACTTCAGATTATCGTCAACCGTCCTCCCTCCCTTTAGCTCTTTTTCAAGTTTTTCGGTTTATCACCGTGTTGCCATTGGATAGAGCAAGATCAGTGCCGTTCGTACAGGTTCCATCAAAATTTTTCGACAAACCCTGCAGAAGAACATCCTTTCTAGATTTCCTGGGACAAGCAGCTTTCTGGAGCCGAAAAATGCAAAAACAAAAAGGAATCTAAAATGCGTCAGGCTGACAAATTTTGTCAGCAAAGTTGACCAAAATAGGCATAAGGCAAATTTTGGAATCCGCGTGCGTTATCAATCGACTTGCTGGAAGGTATTACAGCCGAGTTGCTATCTTAAAAGGTCTTTGATTGTATAGGCTGGGTATGCTCAACATCCGGAGAGTTCTGAGTAGGCCGCGCGAAGGACGTACATGGAATAGTAGAGGGAATTACCGGGAATCGGTTGAAATCTTATTTGAGACCATTGTCATTTTTTTGAAAAAAGAAAAAGGGTTCAGCGACATTGACACCATATGCTATGGGGTCGAATTCCTCAAGCGCTTCTCTATGTTGACGGACTCGCGAAAGAAAACCCACGGCTTTAAAGTGGTCAAAGATAGTCCTACCAAATAGCCGGACATGGTCTTCCTGTCCATAGGCCTGTAAACGGGTGAGATCGTCATCAATCCCCGCATCAGACCAGGTTTCGTGTAATTTTGCGCTGAAGGGGGTCTGCAATATTGCGTGCCCTCCCGGTTTCAGGATGCGCCATACTTCCTCAAGCGCTCGCGCATCCTCCTTTACATGTTCAAGCACATGGTTGGCGATGACAAGATCGAATGCATTATCCGGATAGGGAATTGCTTGTATATTAACCCGCTCCACTTCAGCAGAGTTTGGAAAAAGGTCACATTTAATGTAGCGTGCAGGTCCCGCCGCTACAATAAGTCTCGATAGGTGGCGTTCAGGCGCAAAATGCAGAATTGACATTCCGGGAAGAGCATCGAAGAGTCCAGAAACCCCCATGTACATCACCAAGTGCCGCTCCCGGTCGGTTGAGCCACACCAGGGGCATTGGAAATTGTCCAGATCGCTCCCGATGATATCAAGGGTTCGGATCAGGGAGGGTGCCGATTTCCAGCCCCCTCGGTAAGGTAAAAACCATCCCAGCCGATGGCCACAGATATTGCAACGTCGGCGTCCCCAGAAAAGAAAACGTGCGATTAATGCATGAGCGATTCTTGTGATAGTCATTAGTACCTGGACATCCGCCAACTTCAGCGGCGAAAAAGTATCTGGAGGTGATTGCCGGTCAACCACGCCCACATAGCATCAGATGCCTTCCGAACAACAACTCTCAGGATGCCCCCGCAAATGAACGAGCACATCTTTACCCAACCTACCGGTGAAGCACCCACAATAATAGGTACCCAGTGCCGCAGTATTGAAATATCCTTCGCCATCATAGATCGAAGTAGAATGCTTCGGGCAAATCCCGCAATGGCTTTTGCAAGATCGTCCTCATGGACGGACTCGCGAGGCACATCAAGTAGCGCCTCCCAATAAAGTCTACGAACAAGCTCTTTTTGGTGAACAACCATGGAACTGCTCGAAGCGACCCGGTATCCGACCAGCACCTGATTGA
This sequence comes from Desulfarculales bacterium UBA702, assembly GCA_002298165.1. Taxonomy (GTDB): domain Bacteria; phylum Desulfobacterota; class Syntrophobacteria; order Syntrophobacterales; family Syntrophobacteraceae; genus SbD1. Next base: position 21,848 of record DBMI01000053.1, on the reverse strand, counting down.
GATAGCCGATAGCACCATGCCGGGCATGGCACAGATGAATACGGTAGTCGAGGAACGGAGTTGGCAACGCAAGGATGTTTTCTCGCAGAGATGCTCGATAGAGCATAGAGCTATGATTGAGAAAATTTCCGCGGCGCAAAAGACTGTTGATGTCAAAGCGCGAGGGTTGAGGATTGTTGAACACTCCGAGCGGCATACCGTCGTCGCTGATTAACAGAGCATTGGAATAGACGGCTGGACAATCGGGATGCTGCTCCAGAAAAGAAACTTGTGCCGACAGCTTTCCGGGCAACCAGAAATCATCGCCGTCAAGGTGTGCGATGAAAGCGCCCCGCGCCTCGCGGATCAACGACAAATAATTCCCCGCGGGCCCCAGGCGAGGCGAGTGGAAGAAATGACGGACCAGGTGAGGATATTCATTTGCTATGGCCGCGACAATACTGGAGGTGCCATCCTCGGAAAGATCATCGCCCACCAAAATTTCCAGCGGCATATCGCTGCTCTGAGCGATTACGCTCATAATACAATCGCGGATGTAGCGTTCGTGGTTGTATGTTACAATACAAACAGAGACCAGCGGCATATTCATGTGCGCCCGCCTACCCAGTTAACCAATAGCTTCCTGGAATAACCACCCGACAGCATACCCGAAAGCAGTGCACCCAGAAATATCATTCCTATTAGAGAGGCCGAAAGAAGACGACCTTCCAGTAGAGGAAAAAGCCAGTGCGCCAATTCTAGGAAAAAAAGCACAGGTACTGCCACCAGCCCGACGTCATACAGCGGCCAAGTCCAGACCATGTCCGGCAATAGCCGGCGATGCACCAATGGCACCCACAGCAAAAGAAACAACAGATATGAAGCAGCGAGTGTCGCCCCGGCCCCAATCCCGCCAAACCTCATTCCCGCGTACACCAAAAATGGCAATAGAGTGCATCCCAAAATAACATTGCCGATTACGTGAAGCCGCAGGTAGCCGTAAGCAAACTGCAACATAAAAGGCACAACGAGCAATCCAGTCAAAGCATTTGCCCACCCATACCAGAACAGGACGGGGGCGGCTGCCCGAGCGGCGTTGATATCCCCCGTCCACATGAAAAGAACCGGTTCGGCAAATAGAGCCAATGTTCCGCCGAGGGTGAAAAAAGCGGCTGTTACCAGTTGCGTGGCTTGCCGGTATAAACCGCACAAATCACTTGCCAGGCCTTGCGAGGCGAGAATCGTCATGCGTGGCTGCAACACCTGGCTCAGCGGCGTCATCAACATCAGTACTCCGCTAGCAGCGGCAACGGCAAGCGTGAAGTATCCGTATTCCTTAAGAGGCAAAAATCTCGACAGTATTAGCTTATCGATCTGAGTCAAAAAAACCCACATGCCGGACATGAAGGCCATTGCCCCTGCTATGGGCAACATCTCCTGCAACGGCTCCCATGTGGGGAAAAAACTTGCTTTTGCCCTCGGAAGCGCCCGGTGCATTCTCCAGGCAAAGGCAAAAAACTCGAGCGCCCCGGCGATCGCCTGGTAGTAAAAAAAAGTCAGAGGCGCGGCTGACCAGTATGCCAACACGGGTACAACACCGGCGAATTTTAGGGTGGCGAATAACGAGCCTGCTCCAGCAACCCACATTTGCAGTTCAAGGCCGACGAGACCAGCACGGTAAAGCCCCATCAGCCAGCGCAGCGCCGCGGCAATTGCCATTGCACCGATACATTGCGCAACCTCATTAGATGAAAGATATTCCGACCTCAGCCAGCGGGATGCAATCGCATCCTGCGAAAACATCAGCGTTGCGACGGCAGTGAGCGCCAAAAACCCAAGCAACCATTCCAGACAGTGCAATCGCTGCCACGCGGAAACAATATCGAGTGTTCCGGCCCGATACAGCGACATTTCGCGGGAGAACGTGGAGGACAGCCCCAGGTCGAGAAGCTGGAGCCAGACCTGCAACATGAAAAAGAAACCGACCAACCCGAATGCCTCGACGCCCATGTAGCGCATATACAACGGCATAAATGCGATGCCCAGCAGGGACATGTACCCTTGGGCCGCATAGCTGGTTATGAAAACGCGCTTTATCATAGTGGCTTGGCTTCCGCGCTGCCAAGGCCATCAAGGAGGCGCTGCTCAAGATCGAGGATGTTTCGCTTCCTCTCGGCGATTCTTTTGGCAGGAACACCGGCGTAAATACCATATTCAAAGCACTGCGTTTTCACAAGGCTCAATGCGCCAATTGCCACGCCATCCTCAATTATCACACCAGGCAGTATGACTGAGCCTGATCCAATTATGGCATGCCTCCCGATCTTCACCGGTGCGCAATAGACCCCGGTGAACTCTTCCGGAAGGGTTGGATTTGTCATCCATGTTCCCGAGTAGTCATCATTATTGGAATAAATGGAAACCCTTGAAGAAACATTGCTGAAGTCATCCAGCACAATCCGTTCCCTGCCAATGATTAAGGAGTACACGGCAATGTGTATAAAACTTCCCAGTTCAACCCCCCCTGCTCCCGCGGAGATGACGCAAAAATCGTCTATTCTGATATCATTTCCGACCGTGATGTTTTCTGCCCCATAAATTGAGCTTTTGCGCGATATTCGAACACGCTCACCGAAATCTTTTATGCCCAGCTCTCTTAATTCGGATTCCGTGTAGTAAGACATTTTGCACCTCCCTTTATCACATGCACTGTTCTTTCCAATGCTGCCTCTTCCAGCCCAGGGTAAATTGGCAGACACAGGACCTTGTCGGCACTGGCCGAAGAGATTGGGAGATTGGATTTGCTGGCGCTGGGAATGGCGCGATACATCGGAAAATTGCTGATCAAGGGGTAAAAATAGCGCCGGGCAAAGATGTTGTCTTTCCTAAATCTATCATAGAGTTCATCGCGACTGATCGGATATTCCGGCTCCACCATGATAACGAAATATGCATAATTGCGCCGGCTGCAATCGGGGAGCGACAGGTAGCGAATACCGGGGATATCCTTCAGCGCCTCACGATAGTATCCGTCGATTTCAGCCCGTTGCTTAAGAGCCTCATCGACATGCTTGAGCTGGAGGAGACCGAGCGCGGCCTGGAATTCGTTCATCTTGCCATTGATGCCGGGCGCAACAACGGTGACTTCATCGGCGAAACCGAAGTTCTTGAGGTAATCTATACGCTTCTTCGTCTTGGCGTCTGGGCTTACGACGGCCCCCCCCTCGAAGGTAGTAAAAACCTTGGTAGCATGGAAACTCAAGATGGAAACATCACCATCCCGCAGTATGCTTCCATCTTCATCTTCCACTCCAAAGGCATGTGCGGCATCGTAGATGACCTTAAGGCCATAAATGTCGGCAATGGACTGTATCCGCCGGGTATCGCAAGGACGCCCATAAACATGCACAGGCAAAATGGCAGTAGTCTGCGGGGTGATGGCCGCTTCGATCTTTTCCGCGTCGAGGTTCAAAGTTTCCGGATCAATGTCTACGAATACCGGCCTTATTCCGTTCCACAGCAACGAATGGGAGGTGGCGACAAAGCTGTATGGGGTAGTGATCACATCGCCTGTGATACGCAAGGCTTGCAGGGCTACGACCAAGGCAAGGGTCGCGTTGGCGAACAGCGAAATGTGCTCGATTCCAAGGTATTCGCAAAGCGCCTGCTCGAACTCCTGGTGAAAAGGACCGCTGTTAGTGAGCTGGCGGTTGGCCCATATTTGCTCAAGATATGGCTGCAATTCTTCCAGTGGTGGAAGAAATGGTCGCGTAACGTATGTCGGTTGCTTCATGTCATTCCTCGCCTAGACTAGGGACAAATCCAAACGCATGCTCTATTGGACATCCGGCAAGCCGTGCTTAATCAGCATTCTAAGCTTGTGGGGCATCATTGAATGGCATCTGAAAAACCATGCACCGCAAATAACACCCCTTTGCGCTTCTCCTCTATAATGCCAAAGCTTCTTCCGGTTTGACCAGAGTTCCCGAATGCAATTTAGATATACCTGCTCCCATAATTTGAAATCCCGTTTGAGGCAACTTACTACCGCTCCTTCCAGCGCGAGCAGGGCCAAATGGAGCGGGAAAATAGCGTAAAAATAGGGCGATGGATAGCAGACAAACATTGTAAAGGACTTATTCCGCTCGGCAAGCGCCCTTCTGCGATAAGTCGTGTGCATTCGCCCGCCCACAAGCTTTCCGCCTCCCAGGCTGGTACCCACCAAGTGATCGAAACCTGAATCGGGGAGGTTGATCACGGGGTACCCTTTCAACCTTGCGGAACAACAGAGGAAGACGTCTTCAGTAAAGGTATGGAACCATTCCGGGAACCCGCCAATTTCCTGCCACATGCGTCTGGGAATCCACAGGCATGCGCCCATTATGTATGCCACATTTGGCCGCTTTGGGTCCGGATTCGGAATAGCATTGAGAAACAAGTCCAGCGTGTTTCCGAAATCGAGCAATTCGCCGGTTCTCATATCGTATTGCGGCAGGCCGAGAATACCTGGCCTCTTCTGCTTCGATGCGAATTCATAGAGCGTTTTCAGCGCATCGCGGCGCAGAGTGGCGTCATTGTTCAGAAGCAGAAGGTATTGGCCGGATGCTTCAGCGGCCATTTTGTTGTTGCTGATGCAAAAGCCCACATTCTCGCTGCTTACAATGACCTTTACCCCTGGATAGTGCTCACGGATGAATGAAACAGAATAATCCGATGATGCATCGTCGTGGACGATTATTTCAACCGGCAAGTCGAAGTCTTGCGCCAGAACGGAATCCAGACACGGCCCAATCAGATCAATTCCGTTGTAGTTGGCGATGCAGACCGAAACAGCAGTCAAGAAATTTGCCGCTGCATGCGAGTCTCCTTCCAACCGGCCATCTGTTTTCATTGATGCAGCCTTATCGTCTTTACGAGGCTCTTCACCGACCGCATTACCCTTCGGATTTCATCCATATCAGCCATATTAAAGAGCGTCTGCACCATGAATGACGGCCTGAAATAATACTCCCTGTATGCCCGCGCGAGGATGTGTTCGAGGTCTGCCCGCTCCATATCGACTGTCTTTACGACCGGGCCATAAGTCATGTCAAATTCCTTGAAGCTTTTGGCCAGCAGCAAATCGTTTTCCTTGGCATACTCATAGAGAGAAGTGCCCGGATAACACATCGAGATCGAGAATTGTACCTGGTCGGGAGAAAGTTTTTTGGCAAATCTAATTGTTTCTTCGACAGTTTTTCGCGAATCGTAGGGGAAGCCGAACATGAAACCGCCCAATGCCTGAATCCCGTGTTTCTTGACCATGCGGAATCCATCTTCGATCTGCTTCAGGGTGAGCCCCTTGCGAATTTTGTTCAATACCTCCTGCGAGCCGCTTTCCACTCCCAAACGGATCATCTTGCATCCGGCTTTTTTCATCTCGGAGAGCATCTGTTCATCAAGAGTATCGGCTCGACCGTTGCACGTCCATATTATACTTAGTTTCTCATCTCGGACCCTGCGGCAGAATTCGATCACCCTCTGGCGGTTGGTTGTGAAGGTGCCATCGTCAATATTCAGTTCCTTCACACCATACCGGTCCACCAGCATGCGGACCTCGGAAATCACATTCTCGACGCTGCGGAAGCGTTGCTTGTGTCCGTACATGCTCTGGGGCCACAGACAAAAACTGCAGTGATAAGGACAGCCCCTGGACGTCATCAGGTTCATGAAAGGTTGACGCGAATACCAAGCCTCCAGATACCACTTCCACGGAACGGCCTCCCTGTCGGGAAAAGGAACGGCATCCAGATTGGTTGTGAATTCCCCGTCTCCGTTATCGATAATTTCCGAACCCTTACGATAAGTGATTCCGGATACGTCGTTCAAGTTTTGGACGTTTGATACCACGGCGGAAATTTTAGTATCGAATTCATGACGAATGACGACATCGATTGAAGGGCACTCTTCGAGGACCTTTCGGTGAAAGTAGGTGCTATGAGGTCCTCCGACCACAACCGTGGCCTTTGTGGCTTCCTTTAGCAGGGTCAGATTCTCGTAGTCGGCCACGATTGACGGAGTGGTGGTTTCCATGAAGATCACTTCCGGCCTGGCTTTCACAGCCTCGGAGATAGTGCGGGGAATATCGAACTCCTGAACCACCGAATCTATGTAGGAAACCTCATGCCCTGCTGCCTTGAGCTGTGCGGCACTGTACGCCAGAAAAATGGGATACTGGAGAAATTTGTCGCTTCGATGCTTGATGATCCGGTTTTGAGATCTTGTGCCGAAGCCTTTTCCGGGCCATGGTGGGTTGATGATCAAGACTCGCATGCACCTGCCTTTTTCAATTTGTACTTTGCAAACAGAAACCCGCTCATTTGCGCGGCAAAGCTCAGGCCGAGCAGCAAAAAAATGAGCGGAAATTTTTTGTCACGAAAATTATATTTGATCACGTTTTTTGTGGACCACAGCCGCAATGAAACGAACTCCTTCTTTCGACTGATCTTCCTGGCAAAAATCAGGCTGCTTATGCCCCTTTTGAACTGCCAGCGGATAAATTCACCGACCGATTTCCTCGCCGGGTGATAAGCAATAACTTCGGGACAATACCTGATCCTGTGGCCGGACTCCAAAAGTGTGTGTGCAAGAAAAGTATCTTCTCCTCCCGCGTAGGGGAACGATTCGTCAAACCCGCCCAACCCGAAGAAGATATCCTTTTTAATTGCACAATTGCACGAACTAAGAGTCCTGGTGTAGCCTTCCTCGGAAACCCTCCAGACTTTTTCGAAGCCAAGTGATCCGCCGGCGGGAAAACCTAGTGCGGAAATCGAGTCCCCTACGACAGTCGACGGAAGGAGAACCAGTTTCCCCATAATCACGTCGGAATCCCCGAGTGAAAGAGCCCGTTCGAAACTTTCGATCCAATCTGACGGGACCACGCAATCGCTGTCAGTAAAGATCAGGTACTCTCCTATCGCACGAGCAGCACCGACATTTCGACAATTTGCCGGTCCCCTATTCCTGGTGCGAGCAATCAACGTACACCCAGAGCCACTGCAAATCTCGACCGTTGCATCGCTCGAACAATCATCAACGACGATCACCTCGAAATCTTCTACATACCTTTGTTTCGAAAGGGAATCCAGCAAATCGGGTATAGTAGATTCAGCATTACAGGCAGGTATGATGATCGAAAACTTCATCTTTCGTAACCTCGAAAAGAATTGCGTAATGCTTATTCCTGAATCGCCGGGATTCGCTTGTATATATCGGCATCGTGAACGGGTCTGTTGATCGAAAAGTTCATTTTTCGGGCATCACAAAATAGAGGGAAGAGGATACCATCCGAATGACTGTCATTGTCCTTCGCTCTTTATTGTTCTTCCTGGAAACCTGGATTGATCTCCTAATAACTGTCTTCAATGTCAATGTAAACCGCAAAAAGGCAACCGAATTATCGGATTCCATTGAATTTCCGCGGGAGAATACAAGCGCATAACCCATGAGGAAGATTGCGTTTCGAGGGCAGGTGTAAACTTCTTGAACAGCTATCCTAGATCTTAAGGAACATGGAACGTGTGCCGCCACCCTGAAACGCGGGCGGGGTGCAGGAGGCCGTTAAGCGTCATGGCGCGCCTTATTGCCTTTTTACTCAGGATCTCCGGCATGGCTTCCTCGAATGCTTTCCTTCCGATTTCCATGCAGCGGTCAATTGCCTTGAAATCGGCCCAGAAGATTTGACCTATATGTGGCGAGACCAAGACGTCGGCATGGGACTTTCTGTGCCGGGTCAGAACGATCCGGGTTATTTCATTACAGCGGAAGACTATCTCGATTGCCGATTGTGGGTATTCGGCAATTCCGGAGATTTCCAACGTGGCATCGACTGCGATCACAAAGTGGGCGCCAAGCGCTATTGCGGGGGCGACCGGCACGTTGTCCACCCAGCCTCCGTCAACCAGAGGGCGGCCGTCTATTTCGACCACGGGGAAAAGACCGGGAATTGCGGAACTGGCTGCAATGGCCTGCCTGAGCGGCCCCTTTGTGATCACTATTTCTTCGCCCGTCATCAGATCCATCGCCACGCATGCGAACGGGACCGGAAGGTCCTCTATGAGGATGTCCGGCACCAGTGCCCCGATTATTTCCTCATATAGTTCTTCCGATACCATCTCCTTGCGGATCATGGTGTGCGTGTAATAGACACCTTTTCTGAACAGCCATACAAAGCGGTTGAAAAATCCGTCCGGCCCAATTTGGGGGTGCTCCTCCGCTGCAATTGCCGATGAGGTTCGAATGAACAGGTCGCTTTTCAAGACGCCGCCAAGCCGAGCTATAACTCTGGAAGGGTCGCGGTAGTAGGCGTAGAGGCCCCCGATCAGCGCCCCCATGCTCGATCCCACAATAAGGTCCACTTCCATTTTCCGCCTCTGGATGACATCGAGTACCCCGAGGTGCGAAAGCGCCCTCGCGGATCCTCCACTAAGCACCAGAGCTGTTTTGAAAAGTCTGCCAGACATTCATCACCTTCTTCGCGATGCCCGATTTCCCAGGCCTGGACTCGATTCGCAAATTGGCCCTTAGCGTTTGAGACGGGCTTGTTATATAGTGGTGCTCACGGCGGCAAGACTCATCAACGCCGGTTGGAAGTCCATAGTTCATGTGGGCTTACGATTCGTTATGCATTCAGCGCCCAAAAATCAACCGACCACCATAGATGAAAGCCGAAGGAGCGCAGTATGCCGGAGATCCCTGTCCGTATACCGGTCGAAGAAGGCCGGATCAACTTCGAAGCCATGTTCAGGAGCGGCACCAACGGCCGAAATGTTGTTATATGCCACCCTCATCCACTCTTCGGCGGGGACATGGATAACAATGTAGTCACCGCCACCCAGCGAGCATTCGCTGCTCGTGGATGGGGGACTCTTCGATATAATTTCAGGGGAGTTGGAGCCAGCGGTGGAAGGCCGGGCCAGGGCGATAAAGAGGCCGCGGACCTTATTGAAATCTGCAACTACCTAAAAGAACTGCACCCCGGCGAACTGGACCTCGCGGGCTACTCTTATGGAACATGGACCGTAATGAAGGCGTTGAGCCTTGGGCTTTCTCCCGAATCGCTATGCCTCGTTTCCCCACCGCTCGATTTTATCTCTTTTAATGGCCTGCTCCTGCCACCCCTGCCCGTTTTGATAACTCTTGGCAACAAGGACGGTTTCTGTTCGGAGAAGTCGTTAAAGGACTGGCTGACAAGGCAATCAGATATTCGTGACACGGTCCAACTGGAAATAATCCTTAATTGCGACCATTTCTACTGGGATTTTACACGGGAGTTGTCGAAAAGAATCGAGAGCTTCCTTTGCGGAGTATTTCCCTGAATATAGTTTTAGCTGCAATGTGGGGATTAAGGATGATATTCTAACTTCTTGCGGCATTAATTCATTTGCGCGTGATACTTTGGCGTTGATAAAGGGATATCTCTTGTAATGTTCGCAATGCCATATTCCAATGGCTTGCTTCTAAGATTTTATTGGGTTGTCTGCCGCTGCTTCCCGAGACTTTTCTTTAACCCCATACCTCAGCGCCCTTTTCCTCAGCCACAGGACCCCGAATGTATCGAGCAGCCCCACCCACAATCGATTATTTATCGAGTATTTGCTTCGGCCTTTCAGTCTGGGGCGATGGTTTACCGGGACTTCCGTCAGTTTAAATCCCCGCATTGCGACAAGGGTTGGAAGAAAGCGGTGCATGCCGGTAAAGAGCGGAAGAGAGACCATGCATTCTCTTCGCAGGACGCGGGTGGAGCAGCCGGTGTCCCGGACAGTTCTGCCGGTCGTGAAATTTCGGAAGCTGTTTGCGACAAACGATGCAAACCTGCGGATAGTGTTATCCTTGCGCCGAAGACGGTAGCCGTTTACCATGTCCGCGGCCCCGGATTCCAACATCAGGACAAGTTTTGGAATGTCGGCCGGATCGTTTTGCCCGTCGCCGTCGATTGTGGCGATTATTCCTCCGTCGGCCTCAATGAATCCGGCCCATAGAGCGGCCGATTGCCCGGCATTTTGTTCAAATGAGAGATAGCGGTGTCTTGGATCGGATTTGGAAAGCACGCGAAGTGCCGCAAGGGTGTCGTCCGTGGATCCATCATCCACCCAGATGCACTCCCAGCTATGCGGCTGCGGATCCATAACCGCGGTAATCTCGGCGGCCAGAGGAATGATGTTGTCGGACTCGTTCTTTACGGGAATTACTATGGATATATCAACGGCGGCTGGATCGCGCCGGGGCAAGTTTTCTCTCATTTGCCGGTTTCCCCGTCTCTCCGGCGGGAACCCAGTTCATAGATGCACAAAACTGTCTTCGTTCCGGTCGTGTAGTTGAAACCTGGCATCGTACTAACCGGAACAACATCAAGTTTTAGCCGGGCCGCCTCGCGGCGGAACTCCTCGTCTTTGTCGTCCGCAACGAGCGCAAGGCCCGTGGGATTGTTCTGCAGAAACATTGCCGCTTCGGAAGAAGAAGTCAAAAGGGTTCGGGTTCCAAGCAGAAAAACCAGGCTGGGTTCGTGATAGCCGACAGCTGCAACCAGCAGGTTAGATCCTTTTTTTTGCGCGCACTGCTTTGCCTCGCGAGCCACACAACTGCTAAGCCACACCGATTGCATTCTCGGAAGCCCCCACTGCAGCATTGGGCCAAGGACAAGTCCCGTGCCCAGCACGGCTATGCAGGCTGCGCGAATAAAACGGCCGCACCTGAACTCCCGTGCAAACAACGCGGCGGAAATGCATGCCGCCAGACCCGAGACAATGAAAGCCGGATCGATGCGCCTTTCCGTCAGATAGGGTAATACAGATGTCCCTGTCACCAGGACAGCAATGAGTACCGCGCATGGAATGGCTGCCCAGCGCATCCATTTCGAGTTGAGTTCACCCGCCTTTCCCGCCGCGCATGCCGTGATCATTTCACCGCTCAGCAGGCAAAGTGCGGGATAAACAGGCAGGAGGTAGTGCGGAAGCTTGGTCGGAATAAGCTCAAAAAGCACCCAGGCAGGGATTATCCATGCCAGGCAAAACTTTATTGCCCCAACATACCTGGATTTCCATGCCCTTGCCATTGCTGGAATGACAAAAAAGGAGGCTGGCCAGAGGGTGAGAGGAGCCAGCAGCAGATACCATCCTGGCGGAAACCCGTGTGTTTCCTGCCCGGAAGTCATCTTGGAGAGCAGGTCCTCTCCAAAGGCGACCTGGAAATAGGTATCCTGGGCCAGGTAAACGGCAATCCCCCAGGGCAGTACGATGGCGGCAACAATGAGGAGTCCGGGCAAGGGTCGCATTCCGCGCAGCCACCTGAAGCTCCTGTCCACCGCTATCAAGGCCACAACTGTAAGCAGGCTTATAACGGGAGTTATCGGACCCTTAACCAGTATTCCGATGGCCTGGGCAGTCCAGAAAGTCAAGAAAGGTCCCATCCCGGCTGGAACATCGGGGGCGGACCTCAGGTAATACCGGCTAAGCGCAGCTTGTGACGCCACGACCGTTGCAAGCAGGACGGCATCGGTGGTAGCGAGGTGGGCTTCCGCCACAAGCATCACGGAGCTTGCAAGCAATGCCGATCCCAGAAGGGCCGTAAGGTTGTCAAACAGCCTCCTGCCCATCGAAAAGGTGAAAAGGACCGCCGCTATTGCTCCAAAAAGCGAAGGAATGCGGTAGGGCCAGATATTGCGAGCTTCGAGCTGTCCGGCAATGGCTACGGATGCCGCCTGGAGCCAGTGGATACCGACCGGCTTTTTGTTTCGGGGCTCGTCCTGGAACCGAATTCTGACAAAATCATGGCTCTCGAGCATCTGCGTGGTTGCCTGGGCGAACCTGGACTCGTCCCTGTCCGTTGGGGGCATTGTTTGCAGGCCCGGCAGGTAGAAAAACAGGCAAAGCAGAATGAGAATAAAGAAGGCTTGCACGCCTTTTATGCTCGACCCCATCCAGTATTCCTTTTATTCCAAATGGCTTTTTCCAGCCTGTTTATTGCCCGGGAGAAAATGCGCACGCGCCGGCTGCTCAACCAACTGCCCCAGCCGTTGCATCGACTGAAATTCCAGTGCTGGCCCTGAATGCTGACGGAGCATATTGGAGTTAAGCCCAGAAGGTCAAGTATAAAGGTGAAGCTCAGGAGAAGCGAGCTGCCGCGCCGGGAACAGGAAAGCAGAACCCCGCATTGTCATTCGAACAGCCGAGTATGTTTGTAGAAGAAAGGCTTCAGCACTTTCAGGCCTAAAACCGCCGCGACAGGTTTTACCACGCGGCCCAAACCAGACTTGCTCCCCTGACAATGCCTGCAGTAGGGATGAACAAGCCTGAACCCATTGAACCCGTCCACTATCTCCCCGAGCATATCCGATGAAAGTATGTCTGTTATCGACGAATCGCCGATGTTGCCGATTTTGGTCTTTCCGTCATAGTCGATACAGCACAGCACAACGTCCCCATTGTAGAGGATTCCGAAGTGATCCCTCATTCCATAACAGTAACCGCGGCTCAAAGGGGTTACGTTATCATCGAAGGCATTACCCCATCCACTGAGAAGATAGGTTTCGAAGAAAACATTGGGGAGCACCTCAATAACATTCCATTTGTAATGGACAAGGGATTTCAGCTTTGATTCAAATGGGGCGGAATCTGGAAATGGCAAGCCGAGCAGGCGGTAAATTGTTCTTGAATATCTCTCGACGATATTTCTAAGTTCGGCAGTTGATGAAATGACGGAGATTTGACCTGCATCACCCGAGTTTGACTTCATTGCCGTATTCATCAGCCTGAATTTGAATATGGATTTCGGATACCGGTGGTGGTATGCCGAAAAAAATTCCATTATTCCATCAAGATAGCGCCCGAAAGTTAATGTGCCCGCTTTCCGTAGGGCAAAAGACTTTTCATCGGGGGTTTGCAGCGAAACATCCACCTGGTGGAGTTCATAGTCGAGTAGCCGCTTTCCGGTCCGCCCTGCGAGCGCGGTCCCATTGGTGGTTAATCCAACCTCCAGCCCCCGCAGGGCCGCGTAATCGAGAATTTCGAAAAAATCCGGATGAAGGGTCGGCTCCCCCATAACATGGAAGGTTATCTTTTCGCATAAACCATTTTCGGCAATTTCCTTTATGGCTTTTTTTGCAAGCTCGGTATCGATGAATCCAGCCGGCCGTGTCATCACCGACTTTGGACAAAAGACGCAGTTGAGATTGCATACGTTTGTCAGTTCGAGATGAATTCTCTTCATCGGAATTTGTATGTGACCGAAAGATTTCATCATTAGAGACATCCAATAGGAAACTTCACGGTAAACAGGGATGAAGGCTCGCATCGGCAGGCTGGAAAGCCTGCCCACGTGGAATCTGCATAAATTGAATGGTGTTGGGATTATGAAATGTGGGATACAGGCTTCAACATGCACTCCAACCGCTTCGATGGGCACGATGAAGCCTGTGCACAAACAACGTTTACTTCCATCCCACCCGAGTTTTTTTATGAGAGCTTTTTCAGAGCGATTTCAATCGCGTCAAACCCTCTCGATATCTCTTCTCCGGAAAGTGCATAGGAGAGCCGCAGGCATTTGTCCTCTCCGAATGCCACCCCGGGGACCACGGCAACATGGGCGGTTTCCATCAGGTAGTCGGCAAGGTCCACCGACCCTGTTATCTCACGCCCGCCGGCCTTGCGTCCAAAATAGGCGCTGAAGTTCGGAAATACGTAAAACGCTCCATCGGGTTCCGGGCATGTGACGCCCGGCAGGTTGGAAAGCCTGTCAAGAACAAGGCGGCGCCGGACCTCGAATATTTCCCCCATTCTTTCCACATTTGACTGGTCGCCGTTTAGCGCCTCGACGCTGGCCCACTGGGAAATGGATGTAGGATTGCTGGTAGACTGGCTCTGAACCTTGGTAGCCGCCTTGATTGCCTCGGCATTACCAACAAGGTAGCCAATTCGCCACCCCGTCATGCAATAGCTCTTGCTGACACCGTTCACGATGAAAGTGCGATCAAGCAACCGGTTCTCGGCCATGCCTATGTTGACCCATTTCCGGCCCCCGGAAAGAATTCGGTAATAGATATCATCGCTTACCACGAGAACGTTTTCATGCCGCAGCAGGACCTCGGCAAGACCTTGAAGTTCTTTTTCCCCGTAGTACTTGCCGGTTGGATTGGAAGGACTGTTGAGAATGAACAGCCGGGTTTTCGGCGTAATTGCTTCTTCGAGGTCCCCCGGGGTCAGTCTGAAGTCATTTTCCTCGGAACAACGCACTATGACCGGGGTCGCACCCGAAAGCTCCACCATGTCCGGATAACTGACCCAGAAAGGAGAAGGGATTATAACTTCATCTCCCGGGTCGAGCAGCGCCTGGAAGAGGTTGTAGAGAGCGTGCTTGCCTCCACAGGATACGAGCACGTTTTCCAACCCGTAAGAGAGCCCGTAATCGGCTTTCATGGTCCGACAAATTGCATCTTTGAGTTCGTCGATACCACCCACGGCCGTATAGCGGGTCTGGCCGCTGCAAATGCTTTTTATCGCCGATTCCCGAATTGATGGGGGCGTGTCACAGTCCGGCTCGCCTACCCCGAAGTTTACCACGTTGACACCGCTTCGCTTAAGCTCCTTGGCCTTTGCGTTGATGGCAAGGGTGGCGGAAGGTTTAATGCGGGAAATCCTCTGGGCCAATCTCATTCTGCTTTCCCCCCGATTACATTCAGTCACGGCCGTAATTAACGGAAACAAGGTAAAGGCCATGGGCCGGTGCAGTCATTCCGGCCTTTCTGCGGTCACCACTGTCGAGAATAGCTGCAAATTCCTCAGGCGTGCGCTTTCCCTTGCCGACCTCGACAAGAGTGCCGGTAAGATTTCTGACCATTTGCCTCAGGAAGCCATTGGCTTCGAACAAAATCTTTAAAAAATCCGTGCCGGAGCGCTCGATGGCTGCCCGCATGATGTGGCGCTCGGTAGATGAAACCGGAGAGCCGGAAGTCATGAAGGCTGAAAAATTCTTCATACCGCAAATCATCTTCAGGCACTCTTCCATCGGACCTGGAGAGAGCGGACGGCGCACGTGCCAGACGTATTTTCGAAGAAGCGCCGAAGGCACCGCACGATTGAGAATGTGGTATTCATATATCTTGCTGACGGCGGAAAAGCGCGCATGAAACGACTCATCCACCTCTTCGGCATCCAGAACCACTATGTCGCCCGGAAGGAGGCTGTTCAGGCCCCTCAGAATTTCTTCGGGCTTTAGCCTGTTTCGAGTGTAAAAATTTACTACCTGGCCTTTTGCGTGGACGCCCGCGTCGGTTCGTCCCGAGGCACGCACACCCACCCTGTCGCCCAGCATCACCCCGAGCCGCGATTCGACGATTTCCTGAACAGAAAGGCTGCCGGCCTGCCGCTGCCACCCATGATAACTTGAGCCGTCATATTCAAGGACCAGCTTGATGTTTCGCCGGGCCTGGATATCATGTTCGTTCATATATTCCTATGGGCATTTAGTGGGCGGGATTTTCGGCCCTGCTCCACACTTGCGGCCACCCATTACGGCTGCCAGGGGGCGAAAGCCAGCCCGGTATTCTCGGCAAACCCGCACATGATATTCATATTACATACCGCCTGGCCGGATGCACCACGAGTAAGATTGTCTATGACCGAAACCACTATGACTCTTCCGGTGCGCTGGTCCACCTTCCAGCCGAGGTCACAATAATTGCTGCCTCGCACCTGGAGAGAAGTCGGAAGCGCTCCAGGCCCTGATAACCTTACAAAAGACTCGCCCGCATAAAAAGCTTTAAATGCAGTGTCAACGTCTTCGCCCACCACTCCCTTCCCGAGACTGGCGTAAACGGTGCTCAAAATCCCGCGGCTCATCGGGACAAGATGAGGCGTAAAATTGATTACCACATTCGACCCGGCAATCGCGCTCAGTTCCTGCTCAATTTCGGGCGTATGCCTGTGCTCTGCCACCTTGTAGGCTTTGAAACTCTCATTTACTTCGCAAAAATGGACCCCCAGCGATGCCCCGCGCCCCGCACCGGAAACCCCGGATTTGGAATCCGCGATAATGCTGGACGGGTCGATCAGCCCTTTTTCGAGAAGCGGCGCCGTGGCAAGAATAACGCTTGTCGGATAGCACCCGGGGTTTGCCACGAGGCGGGCCGCCCTGATGCGATCGCGATGTAGTTCAGGGAGCCCGTAGACGGCTTCGCCCAGGAGTTCTGGAGTTTTGTGCGCCGAGTACCACTGCCCGTAAACTTCGGCGCTCCTCAGGCGATAATCGGCACTAAGGTCGATTACTTTCACCCCGAGTTGCAGCAACACCGGCACGATGTTCATCGCAGCCTCGTGAGGCAGGGCGGTAAAGACCACGTCGGCCGAGGAGGCCAGCATTTCAGGGTCCGGATCGGTGAATACAAGATCGCAATGCCCCTTGAGGGCAGGATAATGGTCGTCAAGCCTGTGGCCCTTTTGCTGCCTCGAAGTAATCCCGGTTATCACGACGGAAGGATGGGCGCACAGGAGGCGCACAAGCTCGAAACCCGTGTAGCCGGAAGCGCCGGCTATTGCAACTCGCACGGACATTTGAAGGGCTCCATGACGCAGACAAAATGAGGGGCACTGCACCGACGGCACAGCGCCCCATTATTCAGACCCGAGCTTTTCGGTTTCGCTACAAATTTCGCTTACAAAGTGAAGGGCAAAACCGGGTAGCCTATACGGCCCCGGCTGATGACTCCGGGGTCCGGCTTAGCGTTTCGAATACTGGAATCGCGCCCTGGCGCTCTTGCGACCGTATTTTTTCCGCTCTTTGACCCGCGAATCGCGGGTTAGGAAGCCAGCTCTTTTCAAAACCTCACGGAATTCGGGATTGAGTTCGAGCAGCGCCTTCGAAATCCCGTGCCGGATCGCGCCTGCCTGTCCCGAAATACCTCCACCCATCACGGTTACGTAAATGTCGAGCTTACCCACCGTATTTGTAAGGGCCATAGGCTGAGCAATAACCATCTTGCTCGTTTCCCGATCCAGGTACTCCTCCGAGGGCCTCTTGTTTATCTCGACCCTGCCAGTTCCCGGCTTGAGCCAAACCCTCGCCACCGAGGTTTTTCTTTTTCCCGTTGCGTAAAAACGTTCGTCAGCCATTTAGAAAAAATCTCCTGAAAGTATTTCCCTGCCCGATGGGCATGGCTCCGTTCAGCCCAACTATTGGTTTCTTTCGATCAACTTAAAAGTTGCAGGCTGCTGAGCCTCATGCCGATGCTCGGAGCCTGTGTAAATCTTAAGCTTCTTGATAAGTTTACGCCCCAAGCGGTTCTTTGGCAACATGCCCCATACGGCAAGGCGTATCATCCGATCGGGCTTTTCCTGAATAAGCTTGCGGGCTGTGGTAGCCTTAAGGCCGCCCATATAGCCGCTGTATCGGTAATAGGTCTTCTGATTCCACTTATCGCCCGTCAGCTTGATCTTGTCTGCATTTATGACAACGACGAAATCGCCGGTATCGACGTGCGGAGAGTAAGTTGGGAGGTGCTTGCCGCGAATCCGTACCGCCACCTGGCTCGCCAGCCGGCCGAGCACCTGGTTTTCGGCATCGACTACGATCCACTTGCGCTTATCCGGCTCAAACTTTGCGCTCTCAGTTTTCATTGACTGGATCTCCGAAATTTGAAAAATTAACCTGAAGCAGCGAATGATACCGGCGAGGCCCCAACTTGTCAAGGAATGAATTGAGGGACTTTAAGAATTTAGGACTCGAGGATTTTACAAACTCCAAAGCTCAGTACCGCAAATCCCCAAGACCTCCATTATCAATTACTCATGCTCGATGTGGTAAGAGAGCGCCCAATCGTGCCAAGGCCCATCAGGTCGATTGTGACCACGAACCTGTTGTCTTCTCCCAGCCTCTCGAAGGCGAGTCCGACCCCCCAGCATCCTCGGACGTACTTGAGCCCATATCCCTGCTGGTAAAGGTATCCCTCTTCCAGAAAATAGTCATAATAAGCATTCAGGTAGATATTGCGCAGCGTCTTAAGAAGGACGGCAGTTGTAATTTCATTTATTCCAAGATCGCTCCGGCGCTGATAATCCACTCTCACTATATGGCCCTTTCCGCTGTCCAGGGTGACGAAAAAATCATGCAGGTCCCCCTGGCTCTTTGACCGGAAATCAAGATCCGCATTGTAGGAAAGAGTAATGTATTTGAGCGGCATCAAATCAAACCTGAGGCCGACCGGCGAGAACCCCTCATCCATAAAGTTAGTGGTGAAGAACGGATCCTCCACCGCCGGTTTTTCAATATTGTAGAACTGAAAGACCCTCAGCCGCGCCCAATCGCGATAGCTGGTAACAGAGTTTCCCAATCGATCGTTGACAACGTTTTTGGCCGTGAGGAAAGTTGAAAATCCATAACGTACACCGCTCCGAGACAGGTCCTGATCGATCCGGTCAAGCCTGGGCGTATGCCCATATATTGCCTGTTCGGAGTATTCGTATGCAATTTCTGGCCGAAACGAGTGCTGGAGCGCAACAGTATTGCCGAGGCTGACCGGGAATACCCTGTTCACGCGTGAATTTATCTCGATGCTGGTGTCCGTTACCGCCCGCTGATTAAAGTTGTCGTAGTTCTTGTTGTCCCAATCCACTATGTAGGATGTTGACCGAAAACCCGTGGAGGGTTCTACATTAATGTAATCCAACCAGTGCAAGGGGTAATAGACTCGCGGGCTGATATCAAGCCTTTGTTCCTGATCGCCCTCCCGCCGCAGATAATCGACGGCGGAACTATTCAGCGTGTAGTACAGATTGCTGTCGCCCACCCATTTTGGAATGATCGTGTAGGTAAATCCGGGGAGCTTCTGGACCGTGCTTGGCTCGATTGCATCCTGAAGCTCCTGGAAGTATCTCAGATCCATGCTGAGCAGATCCGATTCCCTGCGCTTTTCCAGGTAAATCGTTGACTCCCGGACAAGCGAGGTCGAGTCGTAGAGACTTCCCCGCCCGGAGTAAAGCTGGAAAATCTTTTCCGTATGGTTATACGAGGTTGAACCGTTCCAGAATTCCTGGAGAAAATTCTTGTCGCTTACCAGATCGATGTCGATTTTGCCCGTGATGTTCCAGGGGAGTTGCACGTCGTGGCGTGCGCGGGCCCAGAACCGATCCCGAGTTTCGAAGGTATACCCCTGGTCGGCTAAAAGCGACTTATCCACCTGGTCGCTAAGGTAGTTGAACATCCAGACGCCTTTTCCCCACTCGGGGTTATTGATCTGGAATTCAAGACCTCCCATGAATCCCCTC
The DNA here is from genome assembly GCA_002298165.1 of Desulfarculales bacterium UBA702. GTDB lineage: Bacteria > Desulfobacterota > Syntrophobacteria > Syntrophobacterales > Syntrophobacteraceae > SbD1. Next base: position 2,577 of record DBMI01000053.1, on the reverse strand, counting down.
TCGCTCATGTAGCGGGCATAGAAAGTGAGGTCCATATCATCCCGGATAACCCAATAATAGGGTATTTCGAAGTCGTAGCCGAGCAGATCGGAATACCCGGCCCAAGGCAGCAGGAAACCGGACTGACGCTCCCTTTTAACTGGAACGCCCGCCATCGGCAGGAACGCGACCGGCACAGGACCGGCCCACATGGATATATTCCTTGCCCAGGCGTAGCCGCCGACCTCGACATTCATGCTCTGGTACTGGATTTTCCAATCCGGATGGGACGGATCGCAAGTGGTCAGATAACCTTCGGCGGCAGTAAGCGTGTTGGGACCCGTCTTGTTGATGTTCCGGCCCTGGACGAAGAACTTGTTTTCTTCAAAGAAAACAATACCATCGTCCACCCATCCCGTCTCATTGTCGAGATTCCAAGTGACGTGGCTGCCTTTCAGCCAGTTTCTTCCGTATTTCAGATAAACATTACCCCAGAGTTCCGCTTTTCGCTCCTGCATGTCGAGCGCGGCGCGGTCAGCCTGAATTACGCGGTCACCCGAGGTTATCTTTACATCGCCCTCAGCTTCGTACAGGTCGCGCTGCTGATCGTATGCAAGCGCTTGCGCCTCGATATTCCACTCGCTCCTGGCCGCATCGGCGGCCATTCCCTGATCCAGCATGAACGAGCCGGAAAAAGGCGCGGGATCGGCTGCGTCCGCGGTGTGGGCGCCAGTAATAATCATCAACATGCAGCAAAGAAGAAGGCCCCTTCGCACTACTTCTGGGAACAATCGATTCACAGCCCCTTCTCCCCGAAAAGCTCCTTTACCTCTCCAGCGAAATAAAGCGAACCGGTAATGCAGATAAGATCATCGGGACCCGCAAGGTGCCTCGCCTGCGCGATCGCTGATGCTGGGTCGGGAATCACGTAGTGCCTCTGGATATATGAGCGCGCCATCTTTCGCAACTCGTCCGGATTAGCAGCCCGCGAGTAGCGAGGCTGCGTGAAAATGGCTGTTTCAGCAAGCGGAAGGAGCCGCCTCAGAATGCTCCTGATATCCTTGTCAGCCATAATCCCGAGTACCAGGTGCAGCTTTTCGAATTGAAAGCATTCTTTGAGGGAATCCCGAAGTGATTCAGCTCCCTGCGCATTATGCGCTCCATCGAGCAGAATAGTCGGGTTGCGGTCAAGCACCTCGAGCCGCGCGGGCCAGCTTACCTCCGCGAGTGCCTGTTCCACAACGGGCGGGTTAATTGAAAGAAGGCCTTTTTTCTCCAGCAATTCCGTAGCGGCAACCGCGAGAGCCGCATTTCCGGTCTGATGTAGCCCGTTCAGATTTACGCGAAGATTCTGCCACTGGCGGCTGATTCCTCGGTACTGGAAAGAACTGTCCGCATGCCGCCTGACGCGGAAATCGGTCTTTGCCCTGTAGAGCGGCGCCTTTTGGTTCATGCAGGTGGTCTTGAAAATTCCCTGGACCACGGGTTGCAGGGCCCCGGTTACCAGCGGAACAAATTCCTTTATGATTCCCGCTTTTTCACGGGCAATCGAACTCAAGGTCGAGCCGAGATACTCCTGGTGATCAAATCCTATGTTAGTAATTACGCATACCTCGGGATGGATAACATTTGTTGCGTCAAGCCGCCCGCCGAGCCCTGTTTCGGCAATGACCCAATCGACTTTCTCCTCGGCAAAACAGAGGAAAGCCATCGCCGTTGTGACTTCGAAAAATGTGGGCGGCTGGCTCTCGTCAATCACCGATCGGATTTTTTCAAAAGCATCGAGGATACGTTCTGCTGAAACTTCGCGGCCGCCCAAGCGGAACCTTTCCGTAAAGCGAACCAGGTGGGGAGATGTGTAGAGGCCTGTCTTATAGCCGTGCCCTTCGAGGATGCCGGCCAGCATCGCCGCCGTGGAACCCTTTCCGTTTGTCCCGGCGATGTGTACAAAACGGAGCTTCCGGTGCGGATCGCCGACCCTTGCCAGGAGATTCTCCGTGCAGTTCAGGCCGAACTTGATTCCGTTTTTCTGGAGCCCGTAAAGATAATCAAGAGATTCTTTATAGCTGGAAAGCGCCAACCCCTCATGCCCCCATTTCAGAGCGGACCCGCCCGCACATCCCGCACCAACGGACGCAAATCGTCCGTTCGGCACAAGCCCCCCTCTTTAAGCCGAAGACAGACCCTTTTCTTTTTGAACTGATTCACCCCTTAATAGCATACTTCCGGGGCATAAAAAACGGGATTGTGAGAAGATTGCAAGTCGGTTGCGTTGCGAGTTGCGAGTTGCGGGTTGCGGGGTTATGAGTCACGGTTTAGTGGTTGATTTGATTTTTTCCCGAATGCATCCCGATTATGGGCCTCCTGGGTAATGGCGCGGTCTCCTGACCGCGCCATGCGCTACTCCATACGAAATTAGAGTGTTACAGCGGATAGCCCGGATTTACACCCGGGTGCGGGAACACAACAAGCCTCGCTGAGCGAGGGAATCGGAATGATGTTCCAGGGGCAATAGTAAAAGTACAGTTCAACATGGTGCTGTCTGTCTGAAAACGGTTCATTGGCATTGAAATTATTGGTAATGTGCAGGAAGTTCTG
>DBMI01000065.1 GCA_002298165.1 Desulfarculales bacterium UBA702 | reverse complement strand
GGGGCCGTGTTTTCGGACACAAAAAAGGCGCCGGCTCAGTCAGAGAGGTCGTAAGCTGCTGCCGCAGGCTTGGGATACCTTTTCTTACGCTTTACGCTTTTTCCAAAGAGAATTGGAACCGCCCGGAAACCGAGATTAAGGCGCTATGGGGCCTGCTTGAACGCTTCCTTAAATCCGAACTTCCCGATCTGGTAAGCAAGGAGATCCGTCTCCTCCATATAGGGGACACCGACGGCATACCCGAGTATGTGCTAAAAACCCTGCATTCGTCCGAAGAAATAACCAGAAAATTCGACAAAATGACGATAAACCTCGCCCTCAACTACGGTGGGAGGCAGGAGATCGTACGCGCCGCAAAGCTTTTCGCCGGAGATATCCTTAATGGGCGATTTGGAACAGGTGAAATTTCCCCCGAACTTTTCTCGAGCTATCTCTACACTCCAGGCTGCCCCGATCCGGACCTCGTTATACGCACCGGGGGCGAAATCCGGGTCAGCAATTTCCTCCTGTGGCAACTGGCGTATGCGGAGCTTTATTTCACGGAGCTGTTGTGGCCCGATTTCCACGAAGAACATTTCCTCGAAGCCCTCAAGGAGTTCCAGAGACGCGAGCGGCGCTTCGGATGCACGGGCGAACAGGTAAAATCAGTTCGGCAGGGTACGGTGAAGATGGAAATGGGGCGAAAGTAACCGGTATTTCCAGGAATTCGATGGATCTTGGAGGATTTAAGGAATTAACAGGATCGGGGCGGAGCTAAATCACTAAACCGCAACTCCGTGAGACTTCCTTGAATTTCTTAATTCCAATAACGCACCTACATACCTGATGGCCAGATAGAATTTCATGCCCGATTCTGCGAAATCGAATTCTCATGCCCAGCGCTGGTATACCGGACTGGCTATCGGTCTTCCCGTGCTGGCCTGCCTTTCTGCCGGGCCGGTGTGGACCTGGTGGCTGCTGGTAAGCATCACCGGCTCGCTCGGAACCTGGGAACTCCAGGGCATTCTATTCCAAACCCCTCTTCCATCCAGGTGGCGGATCTTCTCCTTTAGCGTCGCCCTCGCAATGCCATTGGCAACTCTTATGCTGGGCGCGCAGGGGATTAACCTTGTCCTTATGGCGGCTATCTTCGGCGCTTTTTCAATGATGCTGATCTGCTCGCCGCGCGACCCGGAAGAAATCGGACGAATAGCCCATCTCGTTCTTACCTGGGTCTATGTTCCCTACCTTCTCTCTCATATGCTCCTCCTCGGGGCTTTTCCCGAAGGCCGATTCTGGGTCATTTTCGTTCTCGGGGTGATTGTAGCGGGGGATGCGGGAGCCTATCACACGGGGGTTGCGTTCGGCCGCCACAAGCTTTTCGAAAAGGTGAGCCCGAAGAAAACAATCGAAGGGGCTTTGGGTGGGCTGGCGGCCAGCCTCCTGATGGGAGTTGTCCTGGGACTTCTTTTTTCCCGCGGGACAGGAATAGGGCAGCTACTGGCTTTCGGGTTTCTTGTAGCTGTTGCCGGTCAAACCGGGGATCTTATCGAGTCGATGATTAAGCGCAACTGCGGCAAGAAAGATTCGAGTACCCTGCTTCCAGGGCATGGAGGAATTCTCGACAGGCTCGATTCACTTCTTTTCTCTTTCCCGTTGATGTGGTTGCTCTTACAATGGGCCGCCTGAAAATTTTCTTCGAATAAATATTTGATGAGTGTGGCAGGCTTTCCTGAGAGGGGAAGGAAAGGCCGTTTCAGATGAGCAGAAAAAAGATAGCTATCCTTGGCAGCACCGGCTCGATTGGCCGGAGCACCCTGGATGTGGTACGCCAATTTGGAGACAGGTTCGAGGTAGTTGCGCTGGGGGCCGGATCTAATTACGCCCTGCTTTGCGAACAAATTGCCGAATTTAAGCCTGAGACTGTATCAGTAATTGACCGGCGCGTTGCGGATGATCTGATCAACCTGCTGAAGGAAAAGGGCATCCAGTCGCCTGAGGTGCTATATGGTCCGGAGGGATACCGCGCCGTTGCCGCCCATCCAGGCTCAAAAATCCTAGTCTCGGCAATGGTCGGGGCAGCCGGGCTCGTTCCGACACTTGCCGCAATCGAAGCGGGCAAAGATATCGCTCTAGCCAACAAGGAAACTCTTGTCATAGCGGGCGAGATCGTGATCAGACTTGCCGCTGAAAAGAATATCCGAATCCTGCCGGTTGACAGCGAACACAGTGCAATTTTTCAGGCGCTCCAGGGAAATCATCGCCAGGCACTCGCACGGATTCTCCTGACCGCCTCGGGAGGCCCGTTTTTCAACAAGACCCGCGAAGAGATCCAGGCAATGACTCCCGAGGCAGCCCTTCGCCATCCGAACTGGTCAATGGGCCGCAAAATCACAATCGATTCCGCAACGCTCATGAACAAGGGCCTCGAGGTCATTGAAGCAAGATGGCTCTTCGGCGTGGAACTGGACCAGATTTCCGTCCACGTGCATCCCGAGAGCGTTGTACACTCGATGGTGGAATATATAGACGGATCGGTGATTGCCCAACTGGGGGTCCCGGATATGAAGATCCCGATCGCATACGCCCTTACCTACCCTGAGCGGCTCCCGGTTGCCGGCCCGAGGCTCGACCTTTTCGGATTGCAGAAGCTTTCATTCTATCCGCCCGACAGCGAAAAATTTCCGTGCCTGCGCCTGGCATACGAGGCCAGCCGATGCGGGTCCACTATGCCGGCGGTACTCAATGCGGCAAATGAAATTGCGGTAAACGCTTTTCTGGACAAAAAAATCGGATTTGCCGATATACCGGACATAATAGAAAAAGTGATGTCGTCACATAAAGTCGCCCCGAGTGCCGATCTGGGTGCCATCCTCGATGCGGATGCATGGGCGAGGAACGGGACCGCTGAAATAATTGCCCGGAAAGACAGCCAAAAACTCAAAAACAAATGCTAAACTCCGGAATGAGAATTATATTCTAGCGAAGTGTTTTGCGGAATTCTAATAAAAGTGAGGAACAAACCTTGGTAGCGACAATTCTTACGGCAGCGCACTTTATAGTGCCAACAGTTATAGTGCTCGGAATATTGATATTCGTGCACGAACTCGGTCATTTTCTGGTGGCCAAACGGAGCGGAGTTGTGGTGCTCTGCTTCTCGTTGGGATTCGGCCCCAAAATTTTCTCGGTAACGCGAGGCGGAACGGAATACCGGCTGTCAATAATTCCACTTGGCGGCTACGTCAAAATGCTTGGCGAAGACAATGAAGAGGAACTCACCCCCGAACAGCGGGCCGGTGCGTTTTCCGAACAGCCCGTGGGAAAGCGTTTTGGGATTGTTTTTGCCGGGCCTGCAATGAACTTTGTGCTGGCCATCGTGATTTTCACATTTCTTTTCGCGTTTTCGGGAATTCCGGAGCGTGCTCCCGAAGTCGGCGCGGTAAATTCCGGCTCACCCGCTGAAGCGGCCGGCCTCCAGAATGGGGATCGGGTGCTCGCGGTAAACGGAAATTCAATCACTAATTGGGATGATCTCTCGGAAGCCATCGAGAAGCTTGGACAGAACCCTCTTACACTGCAGGTCAAGCGCGGCGATCAGCAGTTGGCCATTACGGTTACTCCGTCAGTAAGCGAGGCAACAAATCTTTTTGGCGAGGCGATAAAACGCCCCCTCATTGGGATCCAGGCCTCTGAAAAATACGACGTCAAAGAGGTTAATCCGCTTTCCGCCGGCTACTACGCAGTGCTCCATACATGGAAGTTGACTAAGCTGTTCTTCCTTACGGTGGTCAAGCTGGTGCAGAGGGTGGTACCCCTCAATGCCCTGGGCGGACCCATTTTTATCGCCCAGATGGCCGGCCAGCAGGCAGCCGAAGGAATGCTAAACCTGATCAATTTAATCGCCTTCATCAGCGTCAATCTGGCCGTATTGAATTTGTTGCCGATCCCGGTACTTGACGGTGGGCATCTTTTCTTTTTTACCATCGAAGCGATTATAGGGCGGCCGGTTTCGATTAAGAAAATTGAACTTGCCAACAAGGTCGGGCTGTTTCTTCTCCTGGCACTGATGGTTATGGTAATTGTTAATGACATAATGCGCCTTATCCGGGGAGCATAAAACAGGCATCGGGTGTCGGATATCGGAAGAAAGATTGATCGGCATATTGCGGCGATGCTCGATGCTCAACCTGATACCCGATATCGGGCTTGTTCTCCGACACCCGAAATCTGATATCCGAACATGAAAATCCTCGCAGCGGATACATCTTCGATTTCCGGCAGCATTGCCTTGCTTGACGGCGGGTCGCTTATCGCCGAATGGACGCTCAGGTCTGCCCAGACCCACAACAGACGACTGCTCCGATCGATTGATGATCTGCTGCGCCATGCCGGATGGAATCTTGACGACATAGAAGGCTATGCGGTGGCGTGCGGACCCGGCAGTTTTACCGGGCTTCGGATCGGAATGACCACACTCAAGATGCTTGCATGGACCAGGGGTGCCCTATATGCCGCTATTCCCTCCCTGGACGCCCTCGCACTGCCATTCGCATTCTCTCAAACCCCTGTTTGTGCAATGGTGGATGCCCGAAAAAAAGAGGTCTTCTGCGCCCTTTACCAGCCGGACGGGAAAGGGAACCTGAAAATTATTATGCCCTACTCTGCTATGTCTCCGTCAGCGCTCGCTGAAAGAATAGACCGTCAGGTGATCTTTTGCGGAGACGGCTGGCCGCTCTACAAAGATCTGATGAAAAGAAAGCTCGGTGCTTTGCCGGTAGGGGCTCCGCCGGCATTAAACCTGATCCGGGCCGGGTTCGTTGGTGAGCTTGCATTGAGGAAGTTCAAAAAGGGAGAGCAGGACGATCCGGCAACCAGCATTCCTCTCTATGTGAGGCCATCGGAGGCTGAAGTCAAATACCCGCATTTTGCTGGGAAAAGCAGTGCAGAACCCGAAATCATTTAAGATCCGGCGGCTGAAGGTATTTCTTCTCAAAAAGAAACGGAGGGCCGGCGCCTCCGTTATCCTGAAAAACCTCCGCGACCCCGCATTTCCCCTCTACTTTCTTCTTCGAAATCTGAACTGGCTCCAGCGGGAAAAATGGTGGAACGCCCTCTCCGAGCGTTCGCGAAGGGTGATGGCGGTAGTCCTCATACATCAGAGGATTTCCGTTTTTCATGATGTCAAGCAGTGGAAAACAAGGCGTGGAAAGGATACGCTGTTGGCGAAGGCTCCAGTATCGGACACCAGACCGCCGGACTACTGTGACAAATGCGGGCTTTGCTGCGAAATTGCGAGCGGGATGCCGGATTTTCCGGATTGCCCCGGATTGCCGGAAAGGTGGCGCACCATGTTTGGCAACGGCTTGGGAAGAGGCCACCGCTTTTGCCCCTTTCTCTGGGAAGACGGGAACTCTGGCGGTGGCTTATGCTCGATATACCAGTGGCGGTCAAATCCTTGTCGGATGTTCGATTCCGAAGAATGTGATTTTTTCCGGAACAGCCCTGAGCCGGCCGAAATATCCAGCGGCAAAAACCTCCTCCTAGTGAGGCGATGGCTCGCCAATCTGGTTTATTGCCGTAAGCTGCCACTGGCGCGTGCCGATGTCACGGCAGTAGGTCCAGAACTCCTGAAATTTGACCGGGTTTAACTTATCCCCCTGCACCACATTTCCGCTCTGGTCATCCACCGTATAGTCAAGCAGGTTTGCCGTATATAGAACGGTTATGTAGTCCTTACCCGATTCCTGCCAGACCTCGGTCGGCTCAACCTTCCGCACCGCTATGTTTTCCAGCCTGTTGATCTTCCCCTCGCGCTTCATCTTTGCAAACTCTTCGCGGAAATAGGAAGCCATTTCCGGCGTGACCATATTTTCGATGCCATCGAGGCTGCGGTTCATCCAACCCGCCTGGATGCGGAAAAACATGTCCTCGGCGGCCTCCTTGAAGCTCTCTTCTGTAAACGAGGGATCAAATCTGCGTATTTCATCCAGGCCCCTTTGGACTTCATCGGCCTGCTGAAAGGGAGGCTGCATCCCGGCACCGTAGTAGGAACCCGAAGAGGGGAAGCTCTGGGTGTCGCTCTCATAATAGGAGCCCTGCTCCGCTCGCCGCCGCCTAAAGTACTTCATCCCAAAATAGATCAGGCCGCCGATGATAAGAAGGTCAAACAGTCCGATGCCCGATCCGCCGAATCCTCCTACTCCACCAGGACCATAACCATAGCCACGGCCGCCAAAGAGCATGCTACCAAGAAACCCTCCCGCAACTCCTCCGGCAAGACCCTGCAGGAAGGGGCTTCCGCCAAACCAACCCCTGCTCTGGTTACCGGAATAGGGATTCGCCCCTGGCGCACCCATTCCAGGGCTGTACGGCGTTTGCTGCGGCGAAGGCCTTGAAGGAGTCGCGGGACTCGAAAAACTCCTGCTTCCACGGCTCCCCATGGAGCTTCCACCACCGGCCCTGGCCCAGGCGTTGGATTCCACGGCCAGGCTGGCGGCAAACAAGAAGAGCACGGCTAATGCCGCCGCCAGGTTTATCGATCTCCTCCTCATATCATTATCTCCTTAAGTTAATATAAGTATCGATATCGTCCTTGATGTTAACTTTTCAATATACTTACTCCGCACCTCCAATGCAACCACACCCGCAATTCAATGAGGAGCTTGCAGCCTTTTATTTCAACATTAGATTAAGAAAACAACTACTTAGGCTAAATATCAGGAGAACTTGCCCGATTTGCAAGTTTCGATACACGGAGGGAATCAAATGAGCCGCGAACAGTTTCTCAATTTACAGGAAAGGCTCTTAAACACTCGGCGAGATCTGCTCAACATGGTTAAAGATATCCAATCGAGAATGCAACAGATGTCCGAGCCACTGGCAGAGATTGAAGAGGAGGCGCAAAAAAACGCTATAACACTGCCCTACGATAGACTGGACGGACAAGGCAAAGCAACGATCGAGCAAATCGATCTGGCGCTTAACAAGCTTGCGGTCGGAGAATACGGGTTTTGCGAAAACTGCGGCGAGGAGATATCCATAAGAAGGCTGGAGGCGGTACCCTGGACACGTCTATGCATCGACTGCGCCCGCCAGTTCGAAAGGAGCAATCAGGTTCTGCCTACGGCCGCCGAAGTAATTGAATCGGGCGAACTCCCCGATGAATTCCAGGGGCTTTCCAATAATCAAATACTTGCAATTATCAACGAACACGTTAAACGGGATGAGAGAATCGACACCGAGGAACTCAACTTTTCATTGCACAATGGAATTCTATACCTGGAAGGTACGATTGCCGGAGAACCCGAGCACCAGATTCTACTGCAGATACTAACGGATATTCTGGGATTTTCCTCGATAGTAGACCACCTTGCATTAAACGTTATCCCCTTTGAAAGAGAGGACCGCACGCCGGGCAGAAGACCGCGCGCGGCAGGGGCAGTTGAAGACCGGCTCTTCTACGATGAGGACGATCTGGACGAGGACCTCTTCGAAGCAGGGGACGAAAAGCCCTACAGCCCCCCGGAAGAACCGCTCCCGCATGAATATTACGAAGAGCACAAACCGGGTGAGGAGCATACTATCTGAGAAATGAAAACAGGTTCGTTGCGGACAAGGTCGGAGACGGGCTGCTGCCCAAATAGTTTTTCGAAAGATGCTAAGCAAAATTGAATGGCACGAACCTGATTAACGTCATTCCTGTAGCGCTTTCGGGCGGGAATGACGATGTTACACTGAGATCCCGATAGATCATACAACAAGTTTGGGCAACAGCCTGGGGAGAACTTGCCATAACCGAGGTGCCGATACTAAAATCGCACTGGCCCGTATGATTACGTGATTGGGTTGAGCGCTAAATGCAAAATCAGCCTATTCCGCGCCCGGATAACAGTTTATCCGGCCGAAACCATATGAAACGGGTCACGCAGGGGGGTTCCAGGCCACAAAATTCAGGCTCCCGAGAGATCTTCCAAGGATCTCATCTGAATCAGGGTAATTATTCGTACAGCCGGTAGGTAATAGGCATGATCATTTCGACAATGCATGGGGGTTTGGGGAAAGGGGAGCAGTATTTGATAGTCTCGACAACGTTACTGTCAAGCACTTCAAAGCCGGAACCGGCAAGCACCTTGACATTCTTTACACTTCCATCTTCATTGATTACGAAAGATACTCTTACAGTGCCTGTCCACCCTTTACTGCGTGCCAACGGCGGGTATGAAAGTTTGCGTATTATGGCATCACGGATCCTGGCAAGGTGTGCCTTCATGTACCTCATCTCCGGCCGTTCCTTAGATCCCACCGATCCGGAGGGTTCGGCTACGGGCACTCCCGCGTTTGATCCTGCCGTCGATTCTTCCGTGTTCGGTCCGGTGTTGGAAGGGGCTGGCGGAATTTCGCGTCTGACTTGTTTTTCCGGGGAGATTTTTTTGCGCACGTTCAAGCGTTTCGGCGCCTTTTGCTCAACCGGTTTAGGTTCCGGCGCCGCTATAGGAACCTGATTTTCGGTTACCATCTGCTGTATTTGGGGACCCACGGGAGCGATTTCTTCGTCAACATTTGCCGGTAACGGCTTGGGTTCCATCGGTTCGCAAAAGGCTGATGGAGCTTGTGCTGCCGCGGACTGATCAATGAGGCTGAAATCGATGATCAACGGTCTTCTCTCCGGAGCTGCTCCCTGAATAACCCCGAAGGCGAGTATGCACGCCACAAAATGGATGCCGATAGAAAAAAAGAAAGCTTGTTTTTGTTCATTCAATTCTTTGATTCCGTCTGAAGGCTAACACGCCTGAATTCCATCTTTTTCACCGAATCCATCACATCCACAAATATCTGGATGGTAAGGTCCCTGTCGGCCTTGATCAATATGGGCGTTTCCCGATCCACACCCTCCATTTGTCGAGGCAGGTCTTCCAAAGTCGCCTCGTTGCCGTTGAAGAAAAGTCTTCCCTGGCTGTTGATCTCGATAGTCCTGGTTCGAAGTATCTCGCTCTCTTGTATCGAGGCTCTCGGTAACTCGATCGGGATAGTACCCCTGGCGATGAAGGTCGACGTGGTAAGAACGATGGTCAGCAAAACCAACATGATATCAACAAAAGGTATGATGTTGATGACACTGATCTCTTTTTCATCCATGCCGGCTCTCCCACTCAAGAATCAGCTCTTTTGCCCGTCGAACGTGAAAGTTATAGGCCGTAACCGCCGGGATTGCCACGATCAGCCCCACGGCGGTAACCTTGAGAGCCAGGGCCAAACCGATCATGATTCTTCCGGTATCCATGAATCCTTCACGGCCCATCGTGTAAAATGTGAGCATAATACCAAGCACCGTGCCGAGAAGACCAACGTAGGGTGCATTGCTGCCGATGGTTGCAATTACGTGTAGTCTTCGTGTCAACTCCAGTTCGAGCTTCTTTTTGTCCATAAAACTCATCAAATCAATCTTCCGGTAATACAAATGACGTTCTATGGCTACTGTCAGAGCCACAATGCTCATGGCGATGAGCAGGCCGATGACACCGTAATCGATAACCCATTGCATCCATTCCATTACTTTTCTTCATACCCCTTTCGGATATTCCGGTCTGAAAATGGGCGGCGCCATATCCAAAAATTCAACCGACATGAAGCCGCCTCGGATAACTCGCCTTAGAACTTTGCCGTCACGCCGGCGTAGAACGAGCGGCCCGGACCGGGAACGGGGATGCCCCATGGAACCACACCCCCGGACATGGTAGCTCCCTGCCCGAGATATGCCCCACCCAGCGGCAGGGAGTAAAACGTGTTCGTCACGTTTTCAATACCGGCATCCAGCCTGTATCTTTGCCACTCATAGCTGGCGCGAAGATTAAGCAATGCGTAAGCGTCTGTTTGAACTTCGTTGCGGACTTGAGATACATCCGATTTTGTGTCGACGAATTGCCCTTCGATGACGCTGGTTAACTTTCCGATGCGATGCACAAGGGCCACTTTGCCGTTCAGCGGCATGATATTGTAGAGGTTGTCGTCAGTTGTCTCGTTCCGGCCTCTTGCGTAACTTAGCACTCCGTTCAATGTGAAGCTTCCGTAATCATGGGTTTTGGCCAGCACGACGAAGGCGGAAGCATCGATGCCGTAGATTTCGGCGGATTGATTCACTAACTGGAGATAGACAAAACCTGTTTTTGCGGTCAGGCTGGTCCTGATGGCGGCGGTGTTGCCACAGACGGATGGCGGGCATCGTCTTGCATCTATATAGTCCTCGACCCAGGTGTAGTAGGGCGTGACTTTCAGGCCCCACTGCTCTTTCGAGGGATCGTGCCAGTCCAGAGTGGCGCTGAAGGTATCTGCACTTTCGGGGTCAAGGTCGAGGTTTCCTATATAGTAGTTGCCGTCCCCTGCAAAGTTGATCATTTCCATAGCCATTGTGTTTGTAGACCAGGCGTAACGCTCGTATAGATTGGGGGAGCGGGACTTGCGGGCATAACCGGCCTCGAAGCTTAATGTATCACAGGGGGTATAGCGTGTTAGAGCAGTCACATCGAAGTTGGCGTCTGTACGTTGACGGTCGCGGTTATTGAAGGTGGTCGCGGGGAACAAAGGCGCCCCATTGTACATCATGGTATTGTTATAGCCGTGGACCGGTCCGGTATCCATCAGCACCGTATCGCTTCGAAACCCAAGCAGGCTGGTCCACTGCGGGTTCCAACGGGCTTCCCATTCCCCAAAAGCGCCGATGCGATCGCGCTGCCCGTCATTGATGTTTATGAAGGTATTCGGGGCCATTCCCGAGGTAGCGACGCCGGGGGGCAAAACAGATGGGGAGGGCGGCCACCAGTCGTCGAGGCGGTAGACCTGGCCTTCGACGCCCACCCTGAGAGTATCGCGATCAGACAATGGGATGGTTCCTTTGACCAGCGCGCCCGTGTTCCATCCTTCCGTTTCCATCGGCATTCCGGGTGCCAGGACGGTTGCCAGGCTGCCGTAGTAAAATTGCTTGTCGTCCGCGAAATCCATCTTGTGCCGTGTGTGTTCGTTATAAAAACGGGTTTCCAGAACACCCCAATGGTATTGACCGGAGTAGTGCAAATTGATCTGCTCGCTTAAGTTTTCAGTCATGTCCATGCGCTGGTTCGGAAATCCCTGGTATGGAATGTACTGAACGCCGAAATTGAGCTGAAGGAAATGTATGTCTTTTTGCAGCGCTGCCGAGACTGCATGATTAGTTGCCAGGTAACGCGAGGAGCCGACTTCATCTCCAGCCAACCAGCCTTTGTCGATTGCGGCACGCCCGGGCGGCTTGAAATCGTGGGCGGCGTGGTAGTTTTCTGATTGAGCCTCAGATCCGGAATAGCGAAAACTAAACCAGTCATTCGCCACCGTTCCCGAAAGATTTCCGCCGAAGGCGTTACCGTTACTGCGATAGAACGCGCCTGCTTCACCCTTGAAAAGAGTCTCACCGGGTTTGGCGAACTCCAGCGGGGGCGAGTTGACTAAGATCGTGCCCGCTATACTGTCGCCGCCCAGGCTGACCGGCGTAATCCCTGCCATCACATTCACCGCGCTCACATTGGTTGGAGCTATATAGGAAAGCGGTGAATTCATGTGATTGGCGCAGGCCGAAATCAGGTCCATACCGTCAACTTTGATGCGTACGCGATCATCACCCAGGCCACGGAGATACGGCAAGGCGGCAACCCCGCCGTTTTGTTGCAGACTCACCCCCGGCTCGTTGCTCAGCAACTCGGCGGTGCTGCTTGTGCGGGCCCAATCATTTGGCGTGACTATAATCCGATCACTGTCCAAAGGGATAAAACCGGTTTTTTCACTCGGCTCGGCTTCACGTTTGGCGCTCACCACAGCCTCGTCAAGAACTATTGCAGAGCCTTCTTTTAGGCTTTTCTCCTCCGCCCAAAGAGCCGCCTCGATTGGCAGGCAAAGCATTCCGATCATGCACAAGAATATTCTTCGCATGTTCTCCTTTCCTCTTTAGAGGTATTATTAATTCCCAGATGGACCCACCGTAACTTTTGGCAGCGTTTTCGCTTTCCAATTTATTGAAACTCGCGATCGTTAATGTTCCCGCGAATCAGTTCCTTGACGGCAATGACAGCCAGCTACAATAAAGCTCAGAATAATTGGATGAAGAACAAGCAGGACAAACAGTACATTCAGATCTGCTGTGATCCGGTATGCCGAAGCCGGTTTATCTTCAGCAATAATGGCCATGTTCGGCCAAGGCGGAGCATTCCATGAATCCGGAGGTACCTACCACCGCAATGCCTATTCTTGCGGTTGACTGTGGCAAACTTGGAAAAGGTATTGGCGAGATACCATTATTGAGGTGCAAACTTCCCGGGTCCATTGATGGGCAGAAGCAAGCATAGACATTCCAGCCATCTATAATACAGTTGCTGGATAAGGATGTCGCATGGGTGCCAGGATTCTATTGGCCGATAATCCACAGAATAATGCGCCTGTGGTGGTTCAGTGTGAAGCTGAGTTACAAGTAAGTAAGGTTGGTCGGATTGTCCAGACCACGTTACAGAAAAGTAGGGGGTTTAAGTACTTCTTAAGGGGAGAGATCGAGGATGCCCTTTATATTTTATATTTGCCACGTGACAAGTAGACAATCATACCGAACAAGGTGGAATCGATAGGTGCCGGTGCGCTGCACCACCCCATAGAGCGCGCGGCATTTTGGTTTAAACAGCTAAAACTATGAAGGGGTGCCGAAGCACCCCTTCATTCGAAAAAGCTCTGCACGCATGGCAGGTTTAAAACGGCAATTTTTCTTTCTTTTTTTCGGGCTTGTCTTCAGGCAGATATATCTCATAGACTATAAATTTGTCCCAATCTCTCCATTCGCCTTCCAGTGTGACCTTTTTGCCTGAAAGGGTGATCTTCTTTTCTCCTCTATATTGTGGACAGAGAACATCACCCAGTCCCTCTTTCCACTCTTTATCTCCCTTATAGATTTCGATAGCCTTATCCTCTTTGGAATTAAAGTAGAATACCACGTCGATTTTGCGGTTTTGATAAATGGCATCGAACTTCCCTCCAACCGAACTGCAGGAATCGGAATCCTGTATAACTGCAGCGATCTTCTCAACACGCGGCCTGTCCGCCACAGCCGTGCCCAGACTTACAGCAGACAGCACGAAAAAGACAAACAATGCACAAAAAATGTATTTCCCTTTCGTACGCATACCCGCTCCTTTTGCTGAAAAAGGTCTCAGTAAAATACAATTTCTGCCAAGTGATAAGCCTGCCACTAAGGTGATTTGATATTAATACAACAAAGATTTTGCTGGAATCCCGGGATCCAACCAGGGGTGCAACCTTTGACCAGTGGCATCCAATCGATTTCAAGCCGGACTCAGCCCGAAGAGGTCCCCAGGTAGATACACCAGTCAGCAAAAACGATACAATTTTCTGTCTGATCACGCAATTGTATATATCAGGATGTGGGACGCTCTTTGTATTTTAGATCTACCAGGTATATTGAACACTAATAGACATCGTGCCGAGACAAGCAGGATCACGTGCTCAGTGCTTTTGCATTAAATCATGAGCGCTGCATCGAGAACAGGAAATTTTCCGCTGCGATGAGGGTCGGAAGTGGTCCAGGGTGGCTGCAAACCCTTACCCAGCCTTATTGGGCTCCGGTTCAAATTCGGCCGGCATGGTTCGGAGGACTGAAGTATTTTCTGGGCGGAACAGGGCAAAAAAAACCCCTCGAACCAGGGAGGTCCGAGGGGTTTATATATAAAGGATGAGGCGGCGGCGTCCTA
>DBMI01000029.1 GCA_002298165.1 Desulfarculales bacterium UBA702 | reverse complement strand
CGGTGCTTGGTTTCATTTTCCCTCCAGAATAAAAAAAGGGCCGGCAACATCGAGTGTTGCCGGCCCTCATAGTCCGGATCTATTTCGAAACAGTCATTACGGCTTTTGTACCGGCCCCGCCGCTTTGGGCCATTCAATTTTCGGTGGCACTATACATTAAAGCGCCGAATTCACTTACACCTTTTTTCCCAAAAACTGGCCGATCATGTTTTGGACAGCCCTGCGTTCTTCTTCAGTCGCGGGCGGACCATCTTCGTAAACATCAACCCGGTGCCTTCGCTCAGTCTCGCGACTGGACTCCGCTTTGGCCGCAAGTGGAGCGGCATTCGTCCAGGCTACTTTTATGAGGTATTGATGGTCCTTTGGTGCATCCGGCCGGGCCTCAATCGTGATATCCATCGCCTCAGCCCATAAGCTGACAGGAGCCGGCCTTTCTTCATTCTTTTTAAATCGAACCGTGCCCGTTGATACGAGGTCCTGGACCTGCGTTATGATCCTGAGCGCTCGCGACCAGGAGAGGCCGTTTTTGCCGTTTCGAAAGAGCGCCATATAAGCAGGGGTGCGGTTGGCGATCTGCCCCGGCAGCTTCGATAAAACGTCCAGGACCTGGCGCGCCACAGGATCATTTGTAAGCGCCTCAAGGCTGTGCATGGCAAAACACGATGGGCAGGTTACGCGCATAAATGAATCCAAAGGTCTACTGTTTTTTTTGCCTCTCCCGGTTCCTGCCTGTATAATCATCAAACCAGTCGGCGAGGTTAAGAATGGCCAACCCAGCAGCAACTGCTGTAAAAAGAGAATAGATGAGCAGAACAAATCCGAGCCAAGCTCCGATCCCCTTTGTTATTTCTGCCACCTTGCCAATCACGGCGTAAAGAATTGAAACCGCCTGAACAACAATAAAATGGATAAAGGCACCGTTCACTTTCATGAAAGGTGAAGCGGAACCGTCTTTTTCTTTTCCAGTGATAAGATCCCTGAACCCCTCATTTCCAAAAGCCAGAAGGATCGCATACCCACCTAAGGTAAACCCTAGCAAATTGGGAAGTATGCTCGTTACGAGATCGAACCAGAGGGCATCTGATTTCCTAGAGACAGGATAGACTATTACCGATATGATTATGGAGGCATGCAAATACGGTGAATACAGGATGCTTGCCGCCCCTCCGTACACACTGAAATACAATTTGAAACTTCTGAATACATCTTTGTACTGACTCATTTTCATGCCTATCTTCTCGACCGAACTATTCTCCCTGCAAGCTGCCTGAAAGCCGCCCAAAAGGTCGTTTGATCGGGATCATATCTATCTCTCTGCACTAGAGGGTGGTTGATAGTAGATTCTTTAACCCTATCTTCCCCCCTGTATCCAAATCCGACGACCCTCCCATTGGATAAGGCAGCGTCCATTTTCGCCAAGGTCTCTTCGTCCGGTTTAATTCCATCTTCGTCTCTGGTTGATAATGTTTCGGTCCAGTTTCTTGCATTCTGAGATTCCATCCGCGCAAGGATTTTTTCCTTGAGACCACCGATGTCGTCCTGGTTCGGCCTCGATAGGACGATTTCCAGTTTTGTCAAACGGAGCGCGAGTATCCTTTCGATTGCTTCTCTGGATGACTCGATTTCAACGTCCACAGCCCCATATTTTTGAACTATAGCATCATCCGCAAGAATTCCACTCACAAGGCGGAAAGCGTCTCTAGGCGAAAGCTGGTCGCTATCAAAAATTAATCGATGCGCTCTTGGCAGAAACACAAAGAAAACTGCTCTCGTATTCGGCTTTAGATTATCCGGGATCTGAGGGATTACCGCGCCCTCTTCATCCGTTAACAATTTACGAGTCTCTATGTCAGTCCAGGGTTGAGACTGGTCAATGCTGATGAATCTGTAAAAATACCCTTCTAACCCGTCCAGCGGCCTTCCTTCGGCTATTTCACGTACAGAAGCCAACATACCCCACTCGGAACCTCTTATTTTGACGATCCGCCCTATTGCGTAGCAGTCATTGACCAGTTCCAAATATCGTTCGGGTGAATGCGGGTGTATCTTGATGTTTAATACTCCAGCGCTGATGCTCTTTAATCGTGCCATTTCGGATCCCCTCTCATAGGTGAAATAGAAATATGCTAGTCATAGACAATCCTACGAATATACCAGCTTCGCCTTTTCACCCAAAGAGATTTTGAACCCGGTCAGGCCGCTGCCTTTTCGGCCGATTCTTCTTTTTCCCCTGAGCCGATCAACTTGACGATTTTGTCAAGGTCTAGCCTGGGAATCGTCGCCTGGCAGTCAGTGCCGATCTTCTTGGCTATCTCCTTCAGGTTCGGCTCGATCCTGAAGTTGTCCTCCCTGGTTCGACGCAGTCCGCACCTGGTGAGTTCGTTATCTTCAAGCTGCTTCGCTGCCTGTTTGTCGACGGATTCCCTGGTGTTTACACAGTCGGTGTGCCCGAGCTTTTTAAGGGTAGCGATGACCGTCGCCTCAAGCGCACCGAGAAACTCTATTTTCTCGCTAACCTTGAAGGCCACCTTGCCGAATACGAGCTGCTTGCTGCGCTTTTTGGCGAATTCTGCCTTATTTTGGAGGCAGAAAGCATTCACAAGCTCCTCGATTGCTTCGCGCTTTTTCTGCAGCGGCCCAACCTGAGCGGAGTGCTTGCTGATGATCGAGTGCAGATTTTCCGCCAGGGAGGCGAGGGCGATCCCGATCTCGATGTCGAGTAGGCCCATTTCTTCGAGCGCCGCATCCACGTCTTTCCAGTCATTAACTTTCACTGTTCTGGCTCCCTATTGATTTATTGAGTTCCCAAAGGATCTGTGCCCCAACATCGCGCAGTTCGGCTGCAGCCCGCTTTTCGATTTCTTCCAGGAGGTACAACATCGGCCGGAAATCAATCGATACGCTGAAGTCCTCGCGCTCTTTCTCTTCACTCGCCTCTTGTTCGAGCTTTTCTCTTCTTGCGCGGTGGTAACAGGCGCAGCACAGGCCCTTTGCAAATATGGGCTTTTCCTTAATGCACTTTGAGCAGACGGACATCGTTGTACCTTCCAAAAATCATTTCACCGCAGAGGACGCGGAGCTAAAGTGCTATTGGATTTGCTGAAGAATCGTAATTGAAAAAATGCAATAACCCGGCATAAGACCAAACTGCCCGGCCTCCCTCAACACGTATTTGATTTGGGCATAGATCTTCTGACCTGTGCGACCCCGTGAGTCATATTCGTTCAACAAAACGAAGTCACCCACTTGATAATTGCGATCATCGATCCGCAGCTCGAACGTTTTCTGTCGGTTCCAGATTTCATGAAAATATTTTTGCTGACATTTGAGGTCGTGCTGCACACTGGATGCTTTTTTAGACATTTTCCTACCTTTCCTGCCCGGATACCGGAAACTCTATCCTCAACTGCCCCTGCACTTCCTCTTCGCTCAACTTGCCGAGTATCTGGCCGCGCCGAATGATTTTGACACCGTGGCGAATGAGCGTTCCGGAGGCCTTCCGCGCCTCCTCGCGTGTCTTTAGCCAGAAGTATCCGGGCCGTCGCGAGCTGTAAGAAGACCCTATGGGCAGTCGGAAGATCATCACCAGGTCCTCAACGGCCTGGCGAATCTTGCGATCATTTACGTTCAGCGCGACCGCGATGTCCTTGTAGGAAACCGGATTGCCGCTGTCGCGCCGCGCGATCATACGGAGGCAGCTTTTGTGCAGCTCGGAAAGCTCCAGCTTTGCGGTTTTCCGATTGCCCTGTGTCATTTATTCATGCCTCCGGCCTCAGTCTTTCGAACCGTGTAGTAGCACCTGCAGCAAAGTCCCCGCCCCGCGTTGGGCCGCTTGCGGCCGCAATGGCGACATTTCAGTAGCGGCTTTTTATATGGAGGCCGGGCGTCGGATATCGGATGATGGTTCTCTTCCGATAAAGCGCCCCCCCCCCGGAACTTTTCGCGTGATTACCGCGTCCGGTTTTGCGAGTTCTTCCTCGATCCAGTTTTCATTTTCCGGACGCGATTGGCCGTGCGCCATTCGGTAAAGGCACCTGTCGCACATGCCCTTTGCCGCGATTATTCTAAGCTTGCGGCACGATTTGCACTTTCTGTGCGGTCTACCGCTCCCGCCATGTGACATAACATCGGTGCCGGTGTTATGTGACATGGGCCTGGGAGCAATGTTGTGCTTGTTCCAGTACCGACTAAGCTGTGGTGCTTCTGCCGGGAGGATTTTCACCATATTCTTGTTGTTACAGTCGCACCAGTACCGCTTGTAGAAGTCCAGCCTCTCGGTCTCGCTCATGTTCGAGATCAAGCGCTCTAAGTCCGATAGTCTCCGGCGCACAGCCCTGGGTTCGATATCCAGGTGGTAGCAGCAAAAAAGAAAGGAGCCGACCCGAGTATTATTTGATGCAAACCATTTTGGGGCGCTCTCTTCGTATGCCTTCGCGAAGGTTCCCGCGTTTTGCAGATCGGCCCTATGCACCCATTTCTCACCCAGGCACCGGCACCGCAACCAATCCCAGAAAGCAGCCCTCAGACAATCAGCCCAAAGGGCAAGCTCCGGAGGCTGTTTTCTCGGATCGCCGAACGCGTCTCCGCAGTCCGGATTTTCGTAGCGCATATAGTTGGATAATGCCGCCATGCTCGACATTATTCTTCTCCCGTAAGCCAGGCCACCGCCCGGTCGTAAGCCTGCTCATAGCCGTTGCCGAGCTTGCGCCAGAGTGCCTTTGCCAGATCCGCCGGGAGCTTTTTGTAGCAGCCATAACAAAGCGACTGGCCGGACTTTTTCCTTCCGCCGCACTGGCAGCCATCGCTTCTGAGTTCCTTAATGTAAAAAGCGGCCTCCTCCATTTTGCCGGCCTTTCTCTTCTGATAGACGGCGAGCGCCTGGAGCACCTTATAGGTCTGGGTCTCATCGCACCAGCGGAGCAGGTCGACTCCGAACATCCGCTTTGCCGTGGCATCCGCATAGGACCAGGGCAGGCTCAGGTCGGTGAGGATCGCCTCGATCTTCGAGAGCATAAGCGCCTTATCCTCAGCCGGGGCCAGGTGCATGCCGGATTTGTACGCGGATGAATGGACCTTTTTGTATGGCTGCCTACTTCCGGTTTCCTGCTGTGAGCGGCGCCGACTTGCATTCTTTTGCAATTTGCTGATTCGGCGAAGCAGTTCCTGGAACCGGCGCTGATCGAGTTCGGTTGTAGAAGATACCCCGACCGATTTTTTCATCTCGGAGTAGACGTCGTCGTCGATCCCGGCCGACCGGCGCACCGTTTGGATCATCTTGATCTGCGCCGTTGTGATTTTGGGCGAGTAATTAGCCACGGCCAAACTCCATCCGGTCCTTTTGCGGCGTGATGATGGTTACCGCTATACTATGGGTCAGGTCGACGCGGATCAGCACGCCGGCCTCATGTGACCAGTACTGCGCGAGCTGTTTTTCGGGCTTGTAGTCGCCGTATCCGTCCCTGACGAATACCGTCCGTTGCCCATTGACCTTGCGGCTGCCGCCCAGGATCTCATTGATTTGGGGCAGGGTAGGCGTTTCGCCTTTCCACATCCGCCATTCCTCAATGAAATGATGGGAGAGCCTTCGAACATAAAATCCCCTGCTAGGCATTGGCCGCTCCGGGCAATTCGACGAGGAGCAGGCCGGTGATCCGGTCATTTGCTTGAAGGCCGTTTCCGGCGAGCAGGTGCCCGGCCAGTTCGTCGTATTTGTCCGGATTGGAGATATACTGCCCAAAAGTCAGGCCGCCCAGGAGCCGGTTTATCTTGAGCCGGCTAAAGGTCTCGGCAAGCCTGTCCAGGTAATCATCCGTCGTTACGATTAAATCCCGCGAAATGTGCGTGATCGTATCCATTTATCATCCCCCTCCACCGCGGGCCGGAATCAAAAGCCCCCGCCACCTTCCGGCCCGCGAAAAGACCCCTATTTTCTTCTCTGAATGAAACTGAACAGCACGTTAGGAACTGGTGGAATTCTCACCTGGTTGTCGCTTGCCTGGAGATGCACGGCCCCAGCCCACCTTGCGGCCTGTATCCGATCCGAATCCGTCCAGGCGTCGATAACCTCGGTCTCGGGAGGATCGATCATGGCAAGCGAGAGCATATCCAGTACCGTTTTCGCGTCGGGGACCTCGATCCAGCCCTTCTTTTTGGCGAAGGCATCGAGACTCTTCTGGGCTTCGGCATGTCGCATCCCGGTCGGGACGTTCTTGCCTGGGAGCATTTCAATGTGTCCGGTTAGCGGATCAGAGGCGAATGCCCCGAAAAGGAAAGTCCCGCGTATGGAAGCAACAAAGACTATGCGGTCTTTTTCATCGAGATAGCGCTTCGATCCGGCCCCGCTTTGCCAGATAGTGAGCTGCTGGTCGACCGCGCCGATAACGTCAAGTGTTTCCTGCTGTCCGACGACGAAGATCAGGGCCCCGACCGGTTCCGTTCCGCCCTTCATAAGGCGCGAGACCATCATGCCGTTTTCGGGGGCCAGACCGGTCTTGCAGCCATCGAACAGCTCCCGGACCGTCATGTCCCACATGTTTTTTTGAGCTTCTTCCAAGTTCGCCTCCCTTTCTCAATTTCAATGCAATATTTACTTTTTCCGGAAAACGACTACCCGTTCCCATCCGAGCTTCGATGCCAGGTTTCCGCTTACCGGCCGCTTGCCATGCAGCGCGTCGTTAAGTTGGACAGGACAGAAGCCAAGTTTTTCGGCTACGGCCTTCTGAGATCCGAGCGATTCGATCATCTCCGTAAGGACATCCCGGATATCCGCTTCGGTGATCACCTTGCCTCGCAGCAGCTTTTCGGTGCGAAGACTCGGGTTAATTTGGGACGCCACCATCTGCATTTTTCATATCCCCTTGCGGGCGTTTATTAGCCAATTGACTAATTTTTGCTTCTTTTCTGAGGTTGCGTATCAACTCGGCAAACCCCGCTCGTGCTTCCTCGGTGCAGGCCAGACAGCGCCCCCCCCCACTCGCAGTTGACCGCAGTTGCCGCAGCGCACTGCCTTCATAGCGCGCCCTCTCCGTCTTCGAGAAACCGGATGGCCTCCGAGATCGCAATAGTTGCCTTCTTGAGGGCCAGGGAGAGTTTTGCCTTTTTCTTGGCGCGGATCTTTTGCAGCCTCTCGGCCTTGGCGTCATTTAGCGGCATATCAAGCTGGTCCTTAATGAGCTGATACTGATCGTTATCGAACTTGCGAGCGATCCCCAGCTTGACCAGATTGGTGAGAAACTCTCCGGCGTAAGCCGGGGCCACATCGGCGGCGAGTACCATGTCATCTACCGTCAGGCATTTCTGCATCCGGAAAAAGCGCCACATGATTTCTTGCTTTTCCGGAGGGGCTTTCTTGTCGACAAATGTATAAAGCCCGTGCGAGACGCGGTGCAGTTCCTTGCTTAGATACAACTCGCGGATAGCGCTTATTAGTTTCCTGCGTTCCGCAAATGTCTGCAGGTCCATAGCGCATTCGAGCTTATCCCTATCGATAGGCGAGTTAGTCTGCTGCAGTGCCCTGGCCGCCTGGCGGACTTTTTCCGTGAAGCTTCCGCGTCTCATGCCGCAATCCCTTTCAGGGCCATCTTGATCGCCATTGCGGCCATAGACTCGGATACAACACGGGTGCGGTTCGAATTGCAGATCTCGGTAAGCTCGATGGTGAGGCGCTCAAGGTTTCGCCAGTCCCCGCCGCCGGGCGCCGCGTGCAGGATCGCCGCGACGTCTTCGGAAATTTCGAGGCCGGCCGATTCCCGCGCGTAGAAAATGATATCGCTCATCGCAAGCGGCTCGAATATCAACGTCTGAAAGGTCCTGGACCAGGTGCGCCCATTTCCTGCCATCTGCTCGGCGAGTCGATTTTCCCCGACAAGTACGAAGGAGCTGGCGGTAACCTCGACAATCTGTCGGACCAGGTCCAGCCGCTTCGGCGTAAGATCCATCTCATCCAAAAAGACAGTGCGAGGATTTGCAATCAGCCGGTCCACTATCTGATAGAGACAGGCATCCTTTCGATGCGGCGGCTCGGACATCCCGAGTTCGCGGCATAGCGCCTGCAGCATCCCAAGTTCGCTGCTTTGCCAGGTATGCCAGCAAAGGAGGTAAGCCGCCCTGTTGTGAGCGGCATAGCGCCGCACCGTCCAAGTCTTGCCCCGCCCGAACGGTCCTACGATCATTCCGAGACGCCCTCGGCCTTCGGCTTTCGAGAGCACATCCATCATGACCAGGAAGTTGCGCTCGTTACGAGTCGGGATCCACTTACGGTCATAGCGCGCGAGAGCGTAATCCGCTCCCCGGAGCTGCACGACATCAGCGGCAGCATTTTGCCTAGGACCAGATCCCGCGCTTCGCGGGATCGACGATGACATTTGAGTTTCCGGCAAGTTAGCTCCTTTCATCGGTTAAACGCCCCTGCTCGCCGCGAGCATCGCCCGCTTGCCTTCGAAGTAATCGCGCAGCCTGGCGTACTCAGGCGTGGCCTCGAAGTACCTCATGTTGGTCAAAAACTGCTTTGGGATCAGGATTCCCCTGGCTTCCAGCTCGACCAGGCGCTCGTATTGATCGACCGGCGACAGCCCCTCGATCTCCCGCCAGGTCGAAAGTCCGGTTGCGCCGGAGCGGTTTTCCTCGGTGCAATCCCGATCCCTAAACAGTCGTTGCTCTTCAATAGCCTTTTCTTTTTCTTCGATCTCCAGCCGGATCCGCTCGCGGTCGCCCTCGCTTACGCTATTTTTCGGCGATCCGAACCCTGGAACAGGCCCGTAGCCGGAAAGGTCGCGATATGCCTGGTTGTCAAACTCGACCGCCCCGAAATTAGCGCAGGCGACCTTCGGCATGGGCATCTCCGCCAGCTCGCGCTCATAGGAAGGCGCGAAGATCGTCTTAACCGCTTCCTTGCGCTCCCTATGGCGCTTGCGGTCGCTCTTTCGAGCTGCTCTAAAGTCTTCCAGGCTCTGCTCGGAAACATCTGCTGCCAGGCGGCAGATAAAATCACCGGAGTGATACTTGCCGTCTCCATCAGGGATCGCCTGCCAGAGCGTGCCGGTCCGAACGTTTGAAAGATTCGGGCGAAAGATCACTTTCTGCTTGCCGTATTTAACCGAGCGCTCGAAATCTTCCTGAGCAGCCGGGCGATACTCGAGATCCAACCAGGTGATAGCCGAATTGTTGAGGACCCGGTCGAATGCCGGCGAGAGCAGCTCCTCGAGGACCGATGCGTTCTTGATCGCGGCGGCGCGCGCCGGGGAGTTGGCCAGGCGGTCGAGGATGAAGCGGGAGCGGCCGAGTTTCACATCCGCGAACCGGTGTTCTTCCTGCCGATAGACCTTTTCCAGCCAGTTTTCGATTGTGTCGCGCAGCTCGTCGGCGGTTGCATCGCAGGAAATCTTCTCGCCCTGGCGGCAGTAAAACACCTGGTTAAATTTGGAGTACTCGTCGATCCGCTTGCGCTCTTTGGGATCGTGGCCGATGTACCAGGTCATCCCCTCGAAGAGCATCTTGGTGAGAGTGCCGATTCCGCGCTCGATGTGCGGCTTGTCGTCGGGAGTGTATTTCCGGGCCAGAATCCGTTCGATATTGAGCAGCTCGCAGGCGGCAGTGATATGCTCGGAGACAAAAATCGAACCGTTATCCGATACTATTTCCTTCGGGACCCCCCAGCGCATCATGCCGTTGAAGTACAATTTGGCGACGGTGATCGAGGAGGCGTTTTTCTGGATCTCGACCACCATGTCTCGCGAGTAAATGTCGATTGCCACCAGGATTTCGTAGCGACCGTCTTTGAGCATCACGTCCGCGCGGGTGCCGTCTACTTCCCAGCGCTCGCCGGCCGATGTGATATCGAGCGATTTGCTTCCGCCGTCCAGCCCGAATGCCGCCCGGTGGAAGCTCGGGAGCGCGATGGCGGTAAGATCGACCTGATTGTCGAGCAAATAGCCGTTTATCCATCGCGTGAAATGGGCGTAGCTCGGCAGGTTTTCCTTACCGAACTTGTTGCCGAGGCGTCGGTAGAGCAGTTTTCGATTCAGCGTGATAACCCGGCCGTCTTCCTCCCTGGGGATTACCGAGAGCTTTATCTTTCCGGTGAGGATTAGGCTGCGCGCCCAGGCGATCATTTCCGGCGACATGGTCTTAGCTCCGAGGCCGGGAGATTCGCGTTTGATCCGGACCAGGCCGATCAGGCCGAGGCCGAGACTTCGCTCGGCTTCCGCAAAATTGGCCTCCCAACGGTAATGGGACTGGATCGATACCTTGGTGATGTGGGTGAGGATGCCGGCGGCTTTGTCAAAAGAGAGGCCGAGCTTCGATAGGGTTTCGATGCTGCGGGAGCTGATCGCCGGCGCGAGATAGGCATAAAATTCGGTGAGGCGGGAAACGCGCTTCTTATTAGTATTCCTTTTATATGCATTTGCCGCCGCGAGGAGGTCGTTTCTTGCCAGCGCGAGTTGCTTGTCGCGATCCGGCAGCTTCGCCCAGATCCGCGCGCCCTCGGGGTCGATGCTAAGGGATACCGCCGCCTTGCCCTCTTTTTCTTCCCGCGCCCAGGTCTCGGTGATGCGGGCTTTGATGTCTTTGGGAAGTGATTCGAAGTAGTAGAGCTTTTGGAGGCCGCCGCCTTTAGGGTTGGGGGTGTCGGAACCCGGCCAATCTTCTTCCCTGCCCCTAAGCTGCACCGCTCGGACTGTAACGCCGAGCAATGGGCTGAGTTCCTGGGCGGTTAAAGAGAGGGATTGTTTCATCTAAGCCGCTCGCTCTGATTCTTCGGGTTCTTCGATCAGTTCCTTCGGCACACCTGCGGCAACAAGCGCCTGCTCCACCCGGAGGCTTTTTTTCTTACCGTAGATCACCGCCGAGACCATCTGCTGAGAAATGCCAAGCTTTTTAGCGATCTGAGTCTCGGTTACGCCTTTTCGCACCAGGTGCGACCTGATTTCTCTAGCCCTCTTAGTCATCAGGGCCTCCTTCAATTTCGGACAAGATCTTTTTCCGTTTCTTACTGAGGTCCCTGAACTGGATTTCATTCTCTGCCCAAATGAGAAGCCTGATTTTCCTGCCCTGGATAACTTGGCCGCTTAGTGGGGCAGCGAGTGTGCTGATCGGCGTTATGTCCCCGACTACGTGGCAGAAGATGGTAAGGAGATTGATCGGGATAAGGTTCGGGTGGCTTTCGCTGCACCAGGCATCGAGATTGGCCAGGCTGATCGTGCTCCCTCGCCCTCCGCCAAGACCCTCTACCGATGCTAACGCCTTCATTCGGTCCACCACCTGGTCCCTACTGAAACGGCAATTTTTGATTGCCTCGCGCATCGACGCCTTAAGGCGGCTCGTCACGTTCAGTGGTGGTCCGAATAAGGGCATTTGCCTGGCCATCTGTCCGAAACTTCCTCTTGCGTTGATTAAATGATTCAATGTAATCTCAGGTTGTGCCTACATCCAATAGACTATATGGCCATCGATGTCAAGGACTAAATGTCTTTAATGGACGCAAAGTATATTTTTTTATCTATGACATGCATTCTTAGTTGGTAATTGTTCACTTTCAGTTTCTTGAAGAAGAAACTGCTTCGCAGCATCATTGCGTGCCAATTTATAGATGCACTAATTTATACCTAAGGATTTCGATATGTTGCCCAGCGCCCCAGAGAGACAATCCACTTCGCAGCAATCTTCGCAGCAGGGTGAAATTGCTGCGAAGTTGTTCGAGGAGCGACTAGGCAGACTATTCCAGGTAACAGGGGTGAGCCAAGATAACGATTTGGCTAATGTTTTAGGCGTAACACCATCCGCGATTCATAAGGCTAAGAAACGAAAACAGCTCCCTCTTGGCTGGATTGTGACGATTTCTGAAAAATATGGACTATTAGTCGATTGGCTAATTTGGGGCAGCGGTCCGATGCGCCGAGGCCAATTCCAATTGGAGGAAAGTCAGCTCCCATTTAACTGCCTGTCGGCAGAACAATATGAGATGCTTCCTCTCCTGGAATCGAAGGTGGTAGCCGGACCTGATGGGGCCATAATGTATGAAGACGTGGCGGATCAGTATCCATTCAAGAAATGGTGGATCGAGAAACTGATTGGCCGATCCGAGGAGCGGAAGAAGGATATGGTCCTGGTAAAAGTGCGCGGGGACTCGATGTCTCCAACCATCAACCAGGGCGAGATAGTGATGCTCGATACTTACGAAGGCGAGCGGATCCAGATTAAGACGGGTAAAATCTACATGGTCCGGAAGCCCGATGGGTCGATATCACTAAAGCGCCTGGCGCTCAGCCGGGAAGGCGACCGAGTCAAGCTGGTGTGTTTCAGTGATAATGTTACTGATTACGAACCATTTGAATTTGATATAGAACCCGGAAGGTCTATCCAGTACTATGTCCTTGGCAGGGTACGGTGGGCAGGGAAAGAGTTCGACTAAAATTCCCATTTATCGTGCAACCATCCGCTTATGCCGGTCATAATTTCTCATTTTCCACTCCATCCTTCTCCAAAAACTATAATTCAAAACTTTCGGCCACTTAACTAAATATTCAGGTTTTTTCAGCCCTTTTCAACCTTTCTCAAGGATCATCTAATCTTTCGCCTATTGCCATCCTGAAGCGTGC
>DBMI01000081.1 GCA_002298165.1 Desulfarculales bacterium UBA702 | reverse complement strand
TTCCCGCCCAGAAGCGCTGCGGGAATGACGATTTTCGATACCGAACCATCCCATGCCATCGGTTGGGCAACGGTTCATCAATTTTGTCAGATAAGGAAAGTAATCAATGACTCTACCTGGAAATCCTCGACCCAACATCCGCCTACTGTTGCCCAGCAGTCGCAATGCTTGATTTCTGCCTTTCCTGGACACCCATCGTGCTGGTCGCCGGACTTGCCACGATATTTAAGAGGCAGGCGCTGGAACTGGCCGTCTGGGCCGCGGCTGCCACTTCCGCGGTGGTGATCCTGTGGTTCGAAACGCCGCCTGGCGTCGTGATCTTGTCCTGCGCGGACGGCATTTTAAGAAACCTGCCGCTGCTCCTGGTCATCTATATGGGCATGCTGCTCGCCGGGCTTTTGTTGAGCACCGGATCGCTGGTCCGATTCGTTGACTGGCTTTCCACCATTGCCGGAAAGCGCCATTCCATCATGATGATTGCCGTTGGTTCGGGCAATTTCATGGAAGGGGCCGGAATCGTGGCAGAGCCGATTATCGCCCCGATGCTGCTTTCGGCCGAACTCCCGCCCATGGGTGCAGCCGCCCTTTCAGTTGCCGGTTATTCGGGTCTTATGATTCTCGAACTGGGCGGGGCAATACTTGCCGTACTGGCCTTGGTAACCGGACTGGACGCGGATAAACTTGGCATCGACGTGGCCTTTTTCTCCTTTCCCGCTACCCTGATGCTTACAGTTTCGATCCCGTGGATCACATACCAGGTAGCGAGGCTGCGCGACAATTTACTGCTCGCCTTGGTCGTAGGCTGCCTTGCGGGAGGCGGCGCCCTTTTTTCCGCACATTTCATGGGGGCCTCGGTCGCGGGGCTTTTCGGCGGATTAATCGTGCTGGCCGGCCTTGGCCTCACCGGAAGGCGGTTCTCGCTTCCGGACTCCAGGATAATAAAGGATACGGCCCCCTTGCTGTTGCTCATAGCAAGCCTTTTCTCAATAAATCTGATCCCTCCGCTAAAGAGGGCCGCGATGGACGCCTGGAGCTTCGGTGTTGCAGTGGCCCCGGGACACGAAGTCAGATTCCAGCCCTTGTTTTCCGCATATACCTACATACTGGTCAGCTACATCTTTGCTGCCGCGATGATCAGGAACAAGAAGGCCGTCTGGCAAAATTTCCGCGAAACGAACATGCGCGCCTGGAAACCAGTGCTCGCCATGGCCCTTTTTGGCGCGGCGGGGCAAATTATTGCCTATTCCGGCTACAGAACGGGATTTATTGAAATGGATCCCGGCAGAAATATTGCTCTTATTCTAGCAAACGGCATGATCGCCCTCTCCGGGAATCTCTTTCCTCTATTCGTTCCGTTCATCGGTTGGCTTGGAACATTCCTGACAGGATACGGTACGGCTTCAATAGTAATGTTCGGTAAACTTACAGTCGCAACCGCCCAGATGCTCGGTGATTCCCCGTCGATGACAGTAAGCGCAATGGCCGTCGGGAGCGCGGTCGGATCGATTTCCTCCCCCTTCAAGATCGCTTTGGCTGCCTCGATGTGCGGCGCCGTGGGCCGTGAGGGAGAGATTTTGAGGCGCACAATACCCCTTGGCATCTTAATAAGCCTTCTGCTTGGCCTGATTTTGCTGGTGCTGTCGAGAAATTTAGGAATCGATCATTGAGAAATTGATTAAAGTTTGATGTTGTACTGATTTTGAGTTCAAATCGTTCATCAGCCCGCCGAAGCCGGTCGGGATTTATCAGCTAACCTGTAGCGCGAGGAGCATGACATGGCAAATACACCGAAATCCTGCCCAGGATGGGAACAGTTCAGAAGTCTTTCTTCAGTCGAATGCAAATGCCCTGAATGCGGGAAGGAAAATGAGATCTTCTCGGACCAGTTCGACAGGGAGCACAACTGCCGCGCGTGCGGAAAACCCATTGATTTCAAAAAGTGCAATCCAGGGGGTAAGGGCAACTAGAATACCGCGTTGCGTTCAAGCAAGAGATGAGATTCAGGAATCTTACTCTCCCTTGAACACAAGCAAGGTAATCCATGGAAAGTTGGTCTCGGAAGTCAAAATTATTGAACCAGCAAGGGAAGGGCGGCCCGGCCCTTCCCCAATTTTTACGGAATGGAAATCCCTCCTGCCATTCCAGAACCCCTAAGTCTCCTTTGTCACCCGAAAAGGGTTCCAGGGGTGCAAGGCCCTGACGACGGAAACGATCCATTCGTGTCAACTAAAAACGGTTAGTTATCGTCTTGATCCATAAACGGCAGGTAATGCCATCAAAAAACCATTGCGCATTTCAGGGGAGCCATGTGAACAGGCGCGGATTCTTTATTGGAACCGGAACATTATTGCTGGTAATCGGCCTGACCGGACTTGCACTGCTTCAGACCAGCATGTTCGATACGCTGGTCGGCCGAGGCGCGCGGGAACAGTTGGAATTCCCTCAGCCGGGTCCATCCGGCCAAGTACCCGGACCGTCCGGCCAGTCCAGACTCGAGGGGAAAATACCGGCGCCATCTAGCAGGCAGACAACACCGGCCCCTCAGGCCGGGCCACCTCAGGCTGCGATGCCGCAGCCAGGTGCGCCAGCCGACAACCTCGCTTCCCAGCCTGGAGGCCGGCCTACCGAGGTAAGCCCACGGCCGGACGAAACACTGCCCCGTGACGGTACCGGGACCGAGCCCTATACGCAGATTCCTCCCGTCCTTAAGGGCGAGCGAAGATATCCCGGCCAGACAGAAATTTCTCCTCCGACCAAATCAACACCGGGTACCGGATCGAGGACCGGTCCAAATGTCGCGGAAAGCGGCCGCGGGGACCACATTTCGCGGCAAAACATTCCTGAAAGCCGGCAGCCGGTCACCATAAGGTTTGCTTTCGATCCGGAACATGGCAGAGATGTAAAAGTGGCGCGGGTCCACTTCGGCGACCGCGTTGTGATAAAAGTCCGAAGGTTTGGACCGGGGGACCGCCAGATCTACCTCGGGTTCGACCTGCCCGAAAGGAACTCCGAGCGATCTCGATATTATGGACGAAAGGTCAGAAAAACCCACTCTGTGATCACTCCGGTCAATGACAGCGATCAACTGACAATCAATAGCGAGGAACTCTTCGGCCCCTCGCTTACCGGAAGTCTCGATTCGAAAGAGGGCGCGATCCTGAAGCTCGGAGCCAAACACCCTGGCCGCCAACAACGATTCGCCAATGGCAACTATCAAGGCGGCAACGAACGCTGCGAGGTAGAGATCAGGATCTATTCCGGAAACCGGTGGAATCTCAGGCCCAGGAGCTTGTTATGATTTTTTGGTTCTTAGAGGTGATGTTCACCCTGATGGCCGTTGGCGGCCTGGTTATGATTTTTTGTGGAATCAGGAAACCCGAGGCGGAAGCCCAGCATTGCGCGGACGGAGAAGAAATCCTGATCGACCTGCCCTGCAGTTGCGATGAGCCATCCGGAGTTCTTATCGAACCTGGGCCATCCGAGAGCATCGGTTCCAATGAGAAAGAAGAATTTGATCCGGAAAAACACCAACCCGAAGTTATAGGCGGCCAAAAAAAGGACTGATCGAAAACAGGGGCTGTATTCCCGCCCTGCCTTAGTTCAGCCACTATAATCAGCAACCTCATCGAATAATTCAGCTTCTCCGGGAAAAGCTTTCACCCGCCAACAAACCGGGAGAAATAATCAGTACTCAAACATAGGTAACTTTTTTCCCAAAAATAAGTAATTCTCCTAATTGAAATGAAACCTTTTTTGGTGTTTTCTGCTTGTCAGTTAGAAGTTCATTCCCTAGAGGTGAGCCGGGCTGTCCTCCTGCAGCACGGCTCTTTTTTGTGCAATTGCCTCCGCGCGGGAACCGGTCACCGTCCCGAAGTTGCCGGGCGCGTCACAGCCAAAAATCCGGTAGTTGCCAAAATCCCGAATGGAAAATAATTGGCCGCAATTGAATGAGCCCCCCCACCGGCGGGATGGGTTGAGGAAGAGCTTGAAATTCTTAGATCTTTTTGTCACCCTCCCCTAGCCTCCCATCAAAGGGAGGGGAAT
>DBMI01000094.1:62012-63408 GCA_002298165.1 Desulfarculales bacterium UBA702 | reverse complement strand
AGATTCTTGAGGTTAAACCCCTTGAAATTCTTCAGAGCGTCAGATGCGATTCCCATTTATTCCCTCACATTGATGAATTCGTAGGCAGGAAGCTCCTTAGCGGAGGCAACTCTTTCCACCATTTCCTCGAAGTTCTGGATCGTAATGTCGCGGCCGCCGAGGCCCACCAGGAAGTTGCCGACCTTCGGGGTAAGCTTCCTGTCGTAGAGGGCGGACTTGATTTCGAGGGCAACCGGCCCTGAAACTTCGCCACCGGCGAACGAGGTAACCCTGTCGAGGAGGACCAGGTTCTTCGCACCCTTTATCGCATCGATGAGTTCCTTTGCAGGGAACGGCCTGAAAACACGAACACGTGCCATACCGACCTTCTTGCCCTTGGCACGCATGCCGTCGATGGCGGTCATAGCGGTCTGGGCGATGCTGCCCATGCCCACAATGATGGTTTCGGCGTCTTCGGTCTTGTATGTTTCAACCAGTTTATACTGGCGGCCAAACTGCTTTGCGAAGCCGTTGAAGATGTCCTGGATGATCGGCTTGGAGTTCTTGAGATTCTCATCCTGGGCCTTGCGGGCTTCGGTGTAGATATCCGGCATACCAACGGGACCGAAGGTCACGGGCTTGTCGGGATCGAGGCGAATGACCGGCTTATAGGCGGGGAGAAACTTCTTGACTTCAGCCTGCTCGGGAATTGTCAACGGTTCAATAAAATGGCTCAAGGTGAAGCCGTCCAGGTTTACCTGAACCGGCAGGAGTACTTTTTTATCTTCAGCGATGCGGAATGCCGCAATCGACAGGTCAACAGCTTCCTGGCCGTTTTCGGCGATAAGCTGAATCCAGCCGGTATCGCGTGCATACATCAGGTCTGCATGGTCGTTCCAGATGTTAATCGGAGCGCTGAGAGCGCGGTTGGCAACGGCCATAACGATAGGCAGCCTCAGTGCGGAGGCGATGTAGCAAAGCTCCGACATCAGAGCATAGCCCTGTGAACAGGTTGACGTGAATGTACGCGCTCCGGCAGCCGAAGAGCCGATGCAGGCGCTCATCGCGCTGTGCTCGGATTCGACCGGCACGAATTCGGCATTCAGATGACCGTCGGCAACCAGTTCGGAGAGGTGCTCGACTATGTGCGTCTGTGGGGTAATTGGGTAAGCCGCAACAACGTCGACATCACACAGTCCTACCGCTTCAGCAACAGCGATCGAGACTTCGATTCCAATTCGTTTGGACATGATTAGTCGACCTCCTGGATCATGGTAATCGCATCTACTGGGCATTCCTTGGCGCAAATGCCGCAGCCTTTGCACCAGTAGTAATTTTGTGGGTAGTATCCCTCGGCATCCTTGCTGTAGACCATATCGGGGCAGAAAATATAGCACTGGCCGCACTTGGTGCACTT
>DBMI01000094.1:57826-61951 GCA_002298165.1 Desulfarculales bacterium UBA702 | reverse complement strand
TTCTTTCCAGCTCTTGATTCCGGTTTCTTTAGCCACAGTTATCCCTCCACTACCTTAGTTTCTTCGAAAGCGCGGGTACATGCGTTGATATTCTTCTGGGCGATCGGTCCAAAGCGATGCTTGATCGGCTCATCAAGGCCCTTCATCCCAATTACTCCCGAGGCTTTGACAATGGCGCCCAACATGGTAGTGTTGGTGATGGGAACTTTCATCGTATCCATGGCAATCTTGGAAGCATCGACGATGGCCAGCTTGGCTTTGATCCCGGTTTCCTTGCGGATCTGCGCTGCACTCTTGGATGTATTAAGGATTACGACTCCGCCCTTCTTAAGCCCGGCTTCCACATTAACGATCTTGAGAAGCGTGGGATCCAGCACGACGACTATGTCGGGCTCGTAGACTTTCTCCCGGGTTTGAATCGGAGTCTCGCTAACGCGAACAAACGCCATAACGGGCGCGCCACGCCGTTCCGGGCCGAAGCTCGGGAACGCCTGACCATATTTGCCTTCTCCGATTGCTGCCAGGGCCGTCAATTCGGCAGAGGTCACGGCCCCCTGGCCTCCTCGTCCATGAAATCGAATTTCAACCATAATTTCTCTCCACACTAACGTTGCAAGTCAAATAGCGCTCACCTCAGGAAGCCCTCAATTGAGCAAGCTACGGCGAACCACACACGTCCCACTAAACGAGAGCTTATCCCGCTTTGTGAAAAAAAAGTCAAGGCTTTTTTCTTTTTTTGCTTGCACCTAAGCCTCACTGACAAATATCCGCCGATTAGAAACGATTGAATATAATGCGGCGGCTTCAGGAAAGTTATTATAACTTATCGCAGCGGACTTGCAATAAATATTTACCTGGAATGACAAGGAAATCTGGATAACGAACGAGAATATTTTCAGGTTGGAATTTATAATGTGAATAAGATTGCAAATAACTGCCCTAAAATATCTGCCTGCCTTTAAGTGCCCTCTCCAGCGTTATGCGATCCGTATATTTAAGATCGCCGCCCATTGGAATGCCATAAGCAATTCGAGTAACCCGAACAGGGCGGTTCTTCAAAAGCTGGAGGAGGAAGTGGGCTGTTGCTTCGCCCTCACTGCTCGGATTGGTCGCTATTATAATCTCGCTTATTTCTTCGGAATCGATACGGGCGAAAAGCTCTTTTATGCGAAGCTGGTCAGGCCCGATTCCGTCCAAAGGGGCCAACACTCCCTGGAGCACGTGGTATCTGCCCTTGAATGCTCCCGATTGCTCGATTGCCAGAAGATCGGAGGTACTCTCTACTATGCATAGTTCACCGGTCTTCCTGGCCGGGTCGGCACATAGGGGGCAAACCGGGGCATCAGTAAAATGGAAGCATGTGCCGCAGGTGCGGATACCATCCCTAAGCTGCCGGATATTTTCCGAAAGGGCCTCTATTTCATCACCCGATGCCTTCAGCAGGTACATGGCTATTCGCGCGGCGCTTTTTTCACCCAAGCCCGGAAGCCGGCTCAGTTTACGGATGAGGTTGTTCAGAATCGGTGGATAAGCGTTCATTATGTCTTAAAAAAGTCCCGGAATGTTCATGCCGGGAATATTCAATCCTCCGGCGAGTTTCCCCATTTCTTCGGCGGCCATCTCCTGGGCCTTTCGAAGTCCGTCATTTACGGCGGCAACAATCAAATCCTGAAGCATTTCAATGTCTTCCGGATCCACCACCTGGCGATCTATCTTCATGCTCAACACTTCCTGCTTACCGTTGACGGTCACGACAACCATTCCGCCACCGGCGCTCCCCTCTACTGTACGCAATGCCAGGTCGGCCTGCATCCTGGCCATCTTCTCCTGTAACGCCTTTACCTGCTGGAGCGGGTTGAATCCCTTCGCCATGAGCTTTTCTCCTCTACTTTTTGGATGATTGCCCCTTCCCGCAGAGTCCGATCAGTCCTTGGACATGAGCCGGTTTGAAGCTTAATTCTTATCCTGCGGTCATCGTTCCGGTGGTCTTGATAAAACATTTGCCCACGTTAAATTTCCAGGGTGCAATGTTTAGCTCCGGCCGGTCTTTTTATCGCCCTTTGCAGAACCCGGCCCAGCCTGGGACGGCTTCACCTCTATAAGTTCGGCCCCGAGTATTTCGATTGCCTGCTGGACTGCAGGATGATTGAGGACCTGTTTTCCAGATTGCCTCGATACCGGGGTCTTGGCTGGCGCGCCCTTTTGACCGGTTTCTTTCTTGATTATAACCCACTCGAATTTCGAGCCAAAGAAAGCATCGGTTGCCGCATCGACTTTTTCCAGGAAGTCCGGACTATTTGTACTCGATGTGTAAATATCGGGAACTTCGATCTCAATACCCATGCCGCCAGTGGCCCGAGTTCCGCAATGAGCAAGTATTGCCCATAACATCGGATAACTGTTTTCAAGAAATTGCACGAACCCCGGCCACCTCTCGACAGCCTGATTTGGATCAACCGTCCTGGATTTCGCATTGACCGGCGAGGCAAGGTCGGCCTCGACCTCGACAGGGTTGTTGTCCTCTTCGCAGCAGGCGCGAGAGCCGGGATAAGACTCTTTTTTTTGTGGACCGCCTCCGGATATTAGATCCGCTGCCCCGGACTTTTCTGCCTGGAGCGGGGGTGCCGGGGGTGCCGGGGCCGGGGTTGGCGCCGGCGTCGGTGGGGCTGATGAATACCTGGAAACTCTCGTCGATACAGCGGCCCTGGGTGTCACGTTTTTTGGCGAAGGTCCGCCGGGTGCATTCGAGCACTCTCCCCTGAGCGTTGCTTCAAGTTGCGCGATCCTGTCGAGCACCACATCGAGAGATTCCAAACTTGGCAGTTGGGCCATGCGAAGAAGCAGCATCTCGAGTGCGATTTTGGGCATACTCGATCTGTGAATTTCCTCTTCGCCTTTCAAAAGCATCTGGAAATAGAGGTGGAGCGAGTCGGGAGTTGTCCTGGAGGTCTGCTCCCTCAAAAGCTTTATTTCTTCATCAGGCAGGTCGAGCTTCTTTTCGCGGGCATCGCCTGCCGAGAGAACCAGAAGGTTTCTGAAATGATCGCAGAGGTGGCGGCAAAAACGCCTGCTGTCAATTCCTCGCCGGTATATGTCTTCGACCAGGTCCAGACACTCTTCGGCGTTCCTTGAAAGCACCGCCTCACCCGCTCTCAGTACGCTACGCCTGTCAATAACCCCCAGAATATCCAGGATTTCTTCATCTGGCAGGCCATCGCCGCTGAAGGCAAGGAGCTGTTCGAGAAGGCTCTGCGCATCGCGCATGCTCCCATCGGCTTCT
Source organism: Desulfarculales bacterium UBA702 (assembly GCA_002298165.1). Classification (GTDB taxonomy): domain Bacteria; phylum Desulfobacterota; class Syntrophobacteria; order Syntrophobacterales; family Syntrophobacteraceae; genus SbD1. The sequence continues at coordinate 58,671 of DBMI01000094.1, read as the reverse complement.
CTCGCCACGGCGTAGAGGACCGAATCGGAAAACAGCACCGCCTCCTCCGGCTTTATGCCCTCCTTTTGCGCGATTTTTTCGAGTTCTTTATGCGTAATTTTCTTGAGGTGCTCAACTATCGCGGAAAGCGATACGCGGCGAAAATCGAATCTCTGGCATCGGCTGAGGATAGTTGCCGGAATTTTATGAGGTTCGGTAGTGGCAAAAATGAATACGACATGCGGGGGCGGTTCCTCCAGCGTTTTGAGAAGCGCGTTGAAGGCCTCCGTGGTGAGCATGTGCACTTCGTCTACAATGTAGACCTTATAGCGGCCTTTCGCGGGTCTGTAACGGACCGTTTCCCGCAACTCGCGTATGTTATCGATGCCGCGGTTCGAGGCGCCATCAATCTCCAGCACGTCTGGGGAGTTGCCCCTGGTTATTTCACGGCAGTTCGAGCATTGGTTGCAGGGGATGGGTGTCGGGATCGGGTCTTTTTCGCAGTTCAGGGCCTTGGCGAGAATTCGAGCTATCGAGGTCTTTCCGACGCCGCGCGCGCCGGTAAAAAGATATGCGTGGGCAATGCGTTCGAGATTGATTGCATTCTGCAGCGTGCGGGTTACATGCGGTTGTCCGACCACTTCCTCGAAAGTCTGAGGGCGGCACTCTATGGCTAAAACCTTATAGTGCTCATCAGGCATAGGTCGAATCGCCGGGAATTCCTTTTCCCGTCTCCTCCGTGCTTTTCGTGTTCTTCGGATACGCGGGTAATTTTACCACCAAGAGCGCAAAGGGCACGAAGAATCCAGGCTTGGAGCGGAATACCTAATCGAATGAAAATAAAATTGGCGGAGAGAGAGGGATTC
>DBMI01000094.1:43075-57647 GCA_002298165.1 Desulfarculales bacterium UBA702 | reverse complement strand
GGCCACTTCGGTACCTCTCCGCATAAAACGGCTCAAAAAGACTGGCGATATTAACCCGGTTTTAACCTAAAGTTCAAGGTATTCCGAATAGGGGCCTGCATTTTTGAAATGACAACTGAGCTACTCAAAACTGGGAGGGTAAAATTATCTTCAGCCGGTATGGTGTTCCAGCCGATAGGATTTATGGTCGGCGTGGTACGATAACCAGGAGAATATCGAGAGAGGGCGCCAGCGCTTACCGGAGACAGGTTACAGAACCCTGAACCGGTCGGTCCAAAACTGACGCAGCAAAAAATAGTTACAGATTCTGATTTTATTTTCCGAATATTCGAAATGTACGCACCTTGGTTCAAAATGGCACATGTTTGCCGCGGCCCTCAGGCAACTGATTTGAGGCGGCCTGTTATGGCCTTATTCGCGATCAATATTCAGGTTATTCACACTGATCACCTTTTGGCCATCCCCCTCGTACGTGGGGGCGAACATCTGAACCGCACAACCTGAAAATGAATCCGGTCATGAACCAGGCATTCGGAGGATGACCACAACCTGATGCAGACTTCTACCAAATCAAAACACATATCGGTCAGCCTGGATGCAATTTGTGATTTAATCAATCACTTTCCCAGCCCGGCATGCCTAATCAATTGCAATCAGATGATATCTGCGAACCGATTCTATTATGAGTCAATGGAGGGTGTTGATTTCCGGATGCTCTCGGAAGGCGCGGAGGCGGTCAAATTTAAAGAAATGATGATCAATAACGCTCTCTATCTCGCTCATAGGGTGCAACTCAATAATGACCATCTACTGGTTACCATAACCGAACAAAAAGACGTCAAGCTATCTACAGACCCGCTCACCGGTCTTTTCAACAGAGAATGTTTCGACTCCATTTTTGAAGGCATGCTGGAGAATTCGAAATTAAAAAATGAGATCATGTCCGTTCTTTTCATTGACCTGGATGGTTTCAAGGCGGTAAACGATACCTATGGTCATGAAAAAGGCGATGTCGTCTTGAAAACCGTGGCCGAGAGGCTGCCAAAGATTGTACGTGCCAATGACATTTGTTTCAGATTCGGCGGGGATGAATTCGTTGTTCTGCTAAGGGACGTAAAAGATCGCCTGCATCCCTGTCTTGTTGCGAGAAGGCTTATTCACTCCGTATCGCAAGTTATCAGCCTGGATGAGTCCGCTTCGGCAAAGGTGGGGGCCAGCATTGGGATTGCCAGTTTCCCCTTTGACGGAAAAGACATGGAAGAACTTCTGAAAAATGCCGATGAGGCCATGTACCGTGCCAAAAAGCTCGGAAAAAACAACTATCAGCTGTTTGGGCAATGAGAGGCCGGCCGTGATCACCGAAAAGGAAATCGTCGACAAGCTTACTACCAGTGTTACGGAGAATGTGGCCGCTCTGATACAGGACTCCCTCTCTGAGATAGTGCAGAGGGAGATATCTAAAGCACTCGCCGCGGCGTTGTTCGAGGGGGAATTTCATCGGGGAGTCAGCAGTGAGGTCTTTACCGGAATAGAGAACATTTTCCGTGAGTTAAGTTCCTTTAAGAAGAACCTGAATGCGTCTACATCTCAGGGATCTTCAGGCCAGGAGGACCCCAAGGAGGGTCTGCTCGATGGCTCAACCTCGGTACTGGATGACATTATCAGTTCCACTGAAAAAGCAACTCTGAACATACTCGACTGCCTCGATCAGATGCAGCTTCTAATACAGAACGCAAGAGAGTCCGCGCAGAACGGGAACGGCGCCTCCGACCAGGCCTCGGCAATCGAGGGCATTGAATCCATTATAATGACCATACTGACCGAGTTGAGTTTCCAGGACCTGACAGGTCAGCAGATCAGAATGGTCATACGCTCGTTAAAGCGTGTCGAAGAACTGGTCTACGAAGTTTACCTTATGGCCGAGGCGCTGCGCAAGACCAAGGAAAAATCACCCGAAAAAGACATCGCGGTAATCAAGGAAGAGGCAAAGGTGCTTGTCTGCGATTTCAAGGAAAGAAAAGACGTAATCGACCAAAGCGAAATCGACGCGTTGTTCGAGCAGGTAGGATTATAGCTTCACCCACTCCAGCCCGTACAAACCCAAAACCAAACCTCTAGTTTCCAGACCGCTTTGACCATTCATAAAGGGCAATTGCCGTAGCAACTACCGCGTTTAGCGACTCGGCTTCAGTCCGGATCGGAATGGAGATGCCTTTTTCCCTGAACCGCTCGGGAAGGCCTGGACCCTCGATGCCCGGCAAAAGTCCGAAACTCTCCGGGAATTTAAATTTTGAAATATCTTCACCTTCTTTGGAGAGGGGCACGAGGGGAAAACCTTCGGGAATGTCTTTGATTGAGGGACCCTCAAACAGTTTTGCCCGGAAAACCATTCCTCCAGAGGCCCTTATCGCTTTGGGGTGGTAAGGATTAGCGGCCTCGGCCAGCAAGATGATACTGGAAATTCCGAACGCAACGGCAGTGCGTATCACGGCCCCGACGTTCTCAGGGTCCTGGAATGGAATAAAGAGCGTGCATCCCTTTGGCAGACTTTCCGATTCGTGCCACTCGGCTGTTTCCTCTATTCTCACCAGCAGGAGTGGGGATGCCGTTCCGAATACATCCAGTTCATCGAACAGGAGCGGAGAAAGCCGGTACCAGGAAAGATTCGCCGGAGCGGAATCGGGCGGGGGAGATTTATCCGCTCGGCTGATCCAGGCAATGCAACGCTCGGGAAGGTATGCCAGAATTTCGGATACCTGCTTGGGACCGGACACCAGTGCCTGAAGCTGTTTTCTTATGCCCCTCGGTGAGAGCAGTTTTTTAAGACTCTTGAAAGTTTCGTTGCTTTCGCTTTCAATTGTTTTCATAAGATCTTTCCTGCTAAATTCCGCCTTTAATGCCCATGGCGGCGAGTCCATCCGTTCGAATACGACCAGCCTTCGCTCGTGGGGCGAGTCGGGTATTTTATAGTTATGGTCCTCTACCAGGCGAAATCGATTACCGAAACGAGCCAGTGCTTCCTGGATCTCCTCGTCACATCGCGGACCTTTCATAAAGATTGCCAGGCCTTCGCGATCGAGCGATCCGGCTATCCGTTCGATTGTCTGAGAAATTGTCCCCACGGCTCGGGTTATGACTCCCTTTACGGGGATCTCGGTTGAGGTGCCGATCGCGTGGCCAATTACCGAAATCTTCCCGAGGCGCAGTTCCTCTAGAGCCAATTCGAGAAATTCGACCCGGTTGCGCCTGCTTTCGGCAAGCAGCACCTCTAAATGGGGGAATGCGATCTTAAGCGGAATTCCCGGCATTCCCGGCCCGGTGCCCAGGTCGATCAGAGGTGAGGGCAGTTCGATCAGCTTTCCCGGCAAGATGGAGTCTACGTAGAGCTTCTGGGCCATGTTACGAAAATTGTGAATTCGGGTTAAATTAAGTTCCTGGTTGTATCTGCGAAGCAACTGGTGGTATGTCCAAAGCTGCCCCAGTTGTTCGGCGGACAGTTTAATCCCGGAGGATTCCAAAATCCTGGAAAGCTGCTCCGCGTCGGGCTCTTTAATTCTCTTTACTGGAGTTTTGCCCCTGCCGGGCATAATTTTCCTCTCAACCGGATTCGAACCAGAAGATGAGCGGAGATTACTTCTTCCATCCATCATGGCCGGTATTTTACAGGGATAATCACTTGCTGGTCCTGTATAAACCCGCCGGGCTTCTCACTCAATCAGATGAAACGCGGGAGCCCAGTCTTTTGGACCTCGGGAAAGCCTGGATAAAGGAGATTTACGGCAAACCCGGAAGCGTCTACCTTGGGATGATTCACCGCCTAGACAGGCCTGTTGGCGGTATTGTGCTATTCTGCCGCACCTCGAAGGCCGCAGCCCGCATGAGTGCTCAGATAAGGACCGAAAGTGCCGAAAAATACTATTTAGCCGTCCTTGAAGGAGAATTGAAGGAAAATTCGGGCAGGCTGATCAACTTCCTTGAAAGGCGAGAAAAACGCTCGAGCATGGTTGTGCCTGAGAAAACATCCACCAGCCAGGAAGCACGGCTGGAATTCGAAGTCCTTGGAAAGCTCGAGGGCCGCACCCTTGTGCGAGTAAAACTCGAAACCGGAAGGCATCATCAAATAAGGGTGCAGTTCGCCCATATTGGTTACCCGATCCTGGGAGACCTTCGCTATGGCGCTCCAGCGCCACTCCCTCAAAAGCAGATTGCACTTTTTGCAAAAGAGCTGGTAATTATTCATCCAGTGAGGGGCGAAAAGATGAGCTTCTCCTCGCCAGTCCCGTGCTCGTGGCCATGGCCGACAAGTGGCCCAATCGAGCATTGCGTCCCCTGGAACTGGCGTGAACTGGAGAAGGTTATCCCGCCCGGAGTGCTTCCGAATAACCCGTGATCGCGCTGGAAGTGTGGCGGGCGCGGACTTTGATGCCCTCCATTCCACATTAAACCGCTAACAATAGGAGGTAATAATGGCTGAGTTCATGGAAGTTCTCAAGGGACGGCGCAGCATAAGAAACCATGTTGTGGACAAGGATGTGCCCGAGGAAATGCTTGAACAGTTGTTCGAGGCCGTGCGGTGGTCGCCCTCCTGGGCTAATACCCAGTGCTGGGAAGTCGTCGTGGTTAAGGACCCTGAGACCAAGAGCAAGCTCCAGCAAACCCTTTCAAAGGGAAATCCCGGCACACGGGCCATGGTTGAGGCACCGGTGGTCATCGTGATGTGCGCGAAGCTTGGTACCTCAGGATACTACTCAGATAAGCCCACGACAAAATTCGGCGACTGGTTCATGTTCGACCTGGGGCTTGCAACTCAGAGCCTCAGCCTTGCCGCGCATGACCTGGGGCTCGGAACGGTGGTGGTCGGGCTGTTCAATCATGATGAAGCCAAACAGATTCTCGGAGTTCCCGAGCAGTACGAACTCGTTGCGATGCTCCCCCTGGGATTCCCCGCCCGCGGGACCGGAGCTCCAAAGAGAAAGGAAGCGGGCGAGTTTGTCCACCGCGATAAATTTTGATCGAAAAGCAGCCATCAACTTAAGAGATTTGATGAGTTCCAGTAAAGCCTGATACGGTCTACTGGGGCTGTTGCCTGAACAGGTTGCGATGCGAATTCCCCTCCCACCCCGGGGAGGGGAGTTTTCCTTCAATTCCGCTGTCTCGATCTCGATTCCGCTGTTTGGGCAACAGCCCATCGCGCCATGATAATGGCCGTTGCACATCTGTTGTCCAATAGCCTCGCTGAATTAAGCTTTCGATTCTTCTCTTTTTTACCGATTTATTTTATATAGCTTTGTTGATGTAGAAAAATACTGTGCAAAGTACAGCCTGGACTCATTTTCCCCCGGCTGTGATCCAATTTTTGAGAGGGTCAGGTATTATGTTGGACTGGCACGAATCCTCTATCTGGTTGGGAAAGCTCTTGCTGGCATCCCTGCTGGGAGGCGCGGTCGGCTTCGAGCGGGAAACGCACGGGCAGGCCGCCGGTTTGAGGACGAATCTATTGGTTACCATGGGTTCGTGCCTGATGATGATGCTCTCGCTACATATTCAGGAGCTGTTTTCGGCACTTGATGCTACGTCGAGTGTACGGGTGGACCCGGCAAGGATTGCATCGTATGCGGTTGCGGGTATGGGCTTTCTGGGCGGCGGCGCTATTTTGAAGGGCAAAGGCTCGGTGAGGGGGCTTACGACGGCGGCTAGCCTGTGGCTAAATACAGGAATAGGACTGGCGATCGGGGCCAACTATTTTCTGCCGGCGGTCTATGCTTCTCTTATCAGCGTGGCGATTCTATACAACCTCCGTTTCATGAAACACCTTTTCCCGCACGACGTCCCGACCATCCTCACGATTGGGTGTTCGACCGCGGAAAAACCCCTGAGGCAAATACGGAAAATCCTTTCCGAGTACAGGGAACTGGATATAACTTTCCTCAACTACTTTCTGGATATTCAAGCGGGTACGGTACGCTATAGGTTCAGGATCTCGTGCAAAAAGAGCGTACGATTCGGGACAATTATCGACAGGCTGAAAACAGAAGTAAAGGGTTTGAATATGATCGCCTGGGAGGAAGGCGATGTGCCGTAAGCGGCCGTGGCGATCGCCTACTTAAAGTTCCTGCTCCAATTGCATTCAGCTCCGGGACCAACTCCTATTCTTGCACCAACACGCGGGTGGCCACTTTATTCGTAGTGCGAACGCGGCCTTCGGATATGTACTCGGCCTGGCCTTCAAGTTTATTGTATTTTGCTTTGAGGGCAGCCGGTCTGATTTTCACTATCAGCTTTCCTGGAATATCGGTTCGTATATCCTGGCCTTCGGCACAAAACAGGTTTGATGCCATTTTGGTATCGGGGCCTGCCAGGCCGGTACGCCAAAGCCCTCTGGAGTTCTCGGACCCAATTGAGAAAGCATGGAGTGATGGAGATGCCGATGAGTTCTCCTCAGCCACCCAACGAAAACAGATCTTCCGGACCTGAGGCATTTCCTCGGCATCCATGCTCAGAATCACATCGTATTGCAGATCTTCACGCACCATTTCCGGCATTTCGATTCCTGTCAGTCTGGCTTCTCCCAGTTCCATCGGTCGCAGGTTAATCGAAGCGCAGGATACACCAAAAATAATAACTGCCAGGATTGCGGTAAGAACCTTTGCCGTTCTCATTTTCTCCCTTTCGGAATTTGTTTGCGGGGTAAGCTGATTGTTTTTGCGCTACTTTTGGGAATATGAGGATTATGTATTTCCGAAATCAGCAAGGATGCGATTAGTGACGATTCCGACGATGCAAAGCATTCAAACTTTCCGGCTGCTGCCAAGTAAATCACCTCGGGCTGTTTAGTCAATTACACGCAAAAGGCCGCCGCCGAAACGAGATCTAAAAAGCAGAATTGAATGCCGCTGCTTATACTAAATCCAGCGATTTTCGATTATAAATAGATTTCTCAATGACTCGGAATTAAGGAACAGTATGGAAAGTACCCAGGATTCCGGACGAGGGGCAGGAAAAGTGCCTTTGGTGCCCAAAAAGAACATGGCGGGCGAACCTTCCGGCAATGAGGATTCGGGGAAGGCTCAATTCAAGATAGATATTTTTCGCGGATGGTGCAAATGCTGCGGCATCTGTGCCGCTTTTTGCCCCAGGCAGTGTATACGGCTCGATGAGGAAGGGAGCCCTCAGGCTGACTGCCGGAAATGCACCGGATGCGGATGGTGCGAACTGCACTGTCCTGATTTTGCCATCAGCGTCAGGAAGATCGAAGACGCAGGGCGGACGACGGAGGACAGAGCTTGACCGCAAAAAGATCTCCGGGACGACAGGTCCTGCTCCAGGGAAATGAGGCAATAGTTGAGGGCGCTCTTGCCGCCGGCTGCCGTTTTTTTGCCGGATACCCTATAACTCCGGCAACCGAGATCAGCGAAGTGATGTCCTACCGCCTGCCGGCAGTGGACGGCACTTTCATCCAGATGGAAGATGAGATTGCAAGCCTCGGAGCGGTCATAGGGGCATCCCTTGCCGGGTCCAAATCCATGACGGCAACAAGCGGCCCCGGATTTTCACTTATGCAGGAAAACCTAGGCTTCGCGTGCATTGCCGAGGTGCCCTGTGTTGTTGTAAATGTAATGAGGGGCGGACCCAGCACCGGTCTTCCAACGAACGTCAGCCAGGGAGACGTGATGCAATCGAGGTGGGGCACTCACGGCGACCATCCCATAATCGTGCTTGCTGCTTCCACCACACAGGACTGCTTCAGCCTTACTGTAAGGGCCTTCAATCTTTCGGAAAAATACCGCACGCCGGTTATCCTGCTTGCCGACGAGGTAGTTGCTCACACTCGCGAGAAGATTTACCTGCCGCATCCCGAGGAAATGGAGGTAATCGACCGGATCAGACCCAATATGCCGCCGGACTGGTACATACCATACGAGGACAACAGCCGTGGGGTTCCCCCGATGAGCCCATTCGGGGAAGGATACCGGTACCACGTAACCGGCCTTGTCCATGATGTCCGTGGATTTCCAACCCAACGGTCCGAAGAGATTGTCGGGTTCATGAACCGCCTGTTCCGCAAGATCAACCAGAATTTCTTCGACATCCAGCAAATTAACGAGGAGATGACCGAAGACGCCGAGGTTATCGTGATTGCATACGGCTCAGTTTCGAGATCGGCACGCAGGGCTGTACGTGAGGCCAGGGAGCGGGGGATTAAAGCGGGACTGGTGCAGCTTATCAGTCTGTGGCCATTTCCGAGGCAGGCAGTCGAGCCCATTTTGCGGCAGGTACGGGCGGTACTCGTACCCGAACTCAACATGGGGCAGATGTCCCGTGAAATAAAGAGAGTGAACCAGGGACAGACCAGGATAGAGACCCTTAACCGGATAGATGGAGGCCTTATCGGCCCGAGTGAAATCCTGACCCGCCTTCTGAGGATGTGAGCGCCAATAAATCGAGGAAAAGAAAATGGCTGAGGCCACAAAACTTATCCACAAATATCTTCGCCATGACAAGAAGTTCCCTCACGTCTGGTGCCCCGGATGTGGCAACGGCATCCTTCTGGGGTCTCTTATCCGTGGGATCGACCGCACGGGGATCGAAAAAGATGATATCGTTATAGTCTCGGGAATTGGATGCTCGGGGCGGCTCTCGGTTTATGTGGATTTCAACACCTTACACACGACGCACGGGCGCGCGCTTACTTTCGCAACCGGCATAAAGCTTGCCAACCCGAAGCTGAATGTGATCGTAATAATGGGGGACGGTGATGCCACGGCAATCGGGGGCAATCACTTCATCCACGCTGCTCGCCGCAACCTGGACCTGACCGCGATCGTGGTCAACAATAACATCTATGGCATGACTGGCGGGCAGTACTCGCCGACCACGCCATACGGCGCCATGGCTGCTACCGCTCTTTACGGAAATATCGAACATGCCTTTTCGATCGCCGAACTGGCAGTGATGGCCGGGGCGGGCATGGTATCGCGCGGCACAGTCTATCATGCGGCCATGCTCGACGATTTGATAGAAAAGGCCATCCTCAGGCGGGGATTTGCCGTTGTGGAAGTAATGAGCCATTGCCACATTCAGTACGGCAGGCGAAACCAGATGGGCGATGCAGTCGAGATGCTGAGGCTGCAGAAGGAAGCCGCGGTTCGAGCCGAAAAGGCCGCCCAAATGCCGGCAGAGGAGATGATGGGCAGGTACACCATAGGGGTGCTCGCCGACCGCGAACTGCCCGTCTATACCGAGGAATACGAAAAGGTCCGAAAATCCGCAAAGGAAATGATGCAATTAGTCGGGAAGGCGGAAAGTGGAGATCTGAAGGCGGCAGACAAGAGGCGGAAGAGGGAAGCCGCGGGAGAGGCCGACAATGCAGAGATATGAGATCCGTCTGAGCGGTTCGGGAGGGCAGGGGCTTATATTTGCCGGGATTGTTCTGGCCGAGGCCGCCGGGATCTACGACGGCAAATTTGTTTGCCAGACCCAGAGCTACGGACCCGAATCGCGGGGAGGAGCCAGCAAGGCCGAGGTGGTGATAAGCGATGAAGAAATAGATTATCCCAAAAGCGTCAAGCCGGACTTACTCCTGGCAATGAATCAGAAGTCCTGCGATTCATATTTTTTCGATCTGAAGCCCAAGGGTATCCTGGTTGTCGATTCCACTTTCGTACATCAGATCCCGACGACCAGGGCGACCACGATCCCCTTCACGCAGCTTGCCAGGGAAAAGCTTGGCAAGGAAATAGGGGCAAATATTATAGCGCTCGGAGCAATCGCGGTCCTTTCCGGGATAGTGTCGCTTAAGAGCCTGGAAGCGGCCTTGATGAACCGGGTCCCCAAAGGCAGCGGGGACTTTAACCGCAAAGCCCTCAAGTTGGGGATCGAGGCTGCAAAAGATGCCATGAACCAGAAATTGGGAATTGAGGAATATGAGGATTCTGCTGACCAATGATGACGGGATTTACGCCAAGGGAATAGAAGTTCTTTATACCGCTCTTTCGAAGGAACACGAGGTCACGGTTGTAGCCCCTGAAACCGAGCAAAGCGCGGTCGGACACGCCATTACCTGGCTTAATCCCCTGCGTGTGAATCTAGTCAATCGAAACGGATCGTTTTTCGGTTACGCCCTTACCGGTACTCCCGCCGATTGTGTGAAGATCGCAATAAACGAGCTGCTCGATCAGATACCGCATCTGGTCGTATCAGGAATCAATCTCGGCGCCAATGTAGGTGTCAATGTAATATATTCCGGGACAGTTTCGGCTGCGACAGAGGGCGCCGTTCTCGGCATCCCGTCAATAGCTGTATCAATCGATGCTTTCGAGCCCACGGATTTCAGTGCCGCGGAAAAGTTCATTCCGAAGCTTGTCAACATGGTTGGTGAAAGGAGTCTCCCACCCGGTGTATCACTCAATGTGAACATTCCCAACCTTTCGGCGCCCGAAGTGCGCGGTGTGCGGGTGACCCATCAGGGCAGGATGAAATCCCTTGAAAGATATGATCGTCGAATCGATCCGCGTAACCATATCTACTACTGGCTTTGCAATTCACTTATCGAAAAGGACGCGGACCCCAGCGCCGATTCGAGCGCCCTGGCCGACGGCTTCATATCCGTAACCCCTATCCAGCATGATCTTACCAGTTATCCAATGCTCGATGGTCTAAAGGGCTGGGATCTATAGCGTTACAGGCCTAGTATCTGAATATCGCTGAAACCTCAGCCGATCCCGGCATTCTTTCAGTTTCGAGGGGAAATACGGCCCCGCCGGTCAGGAATGTCTCAACTGTGGCCAGGTCTATCAGGTCTTCGTCTTCCACCGAGGGTGTGTGGTGGATTTCGACCCGGCCAGAACCCTGATCGAACCTTCCCCATTTCTGGGCGTTTGTATCCACCAGCAGCGTATCAATCCTTCCCTCGAAAGCCCCGCGAAGGATCCTCTCCAGCCGGTCCGTGCACTGGCCGTTGCAGGAAGTATCTTCGTAGCGCCGGATTGCATCCATTATCTCATGGTCGAGGTAGGGGCGGACAAGTTCGAGTGCTTGCAAGTGAAGTGCCTCCGCGGGCAGGATGTCAGGATTTCCTTCGATGGGTTCCGACATGATATTACTGTAAATATTTGCCTGTTTAAAAAACGGGAAGAGGTAATCCACCCCCGCAAAAACCAGGGGAGCCTTCTCATCTTTCAGGTACTGGTGCAGACCGGCTCTGAGCCTGTGAAAGTAGTTCATTAGGAATTCTTTGTCAGCTTCTGCTCCTCCCCCATGTCCGTGAAACATTGGTACGCCCTTGTTGTTCGATGCCTGGGGAACCGTTCTGAAAAGAAGCCTCGCTTCAAGGTCGTCGTACCCGAGAGCTTCCTGCATGTTCTTCGGGACCCCCTCAAGTTCGATTTCGCTTACGCCGAATTCCGAGCACTGGAGAAACCGCACAGCTTTCCGGCTTACGGCAAGAACATAGAACCTGTTTCCGGCGTTTAACATGGTAATGAGCGGCCTTAAATAAAAGCGCCGGCGTATGGAGAGTGTCTCGGCAAAATGAATTGGGGTCTGGTAATATCTGAGAAAATCCGGCGATGCAAAAATAGCCAAACCGTCGGACTGGTGGCGCGTGAAGTATCCGTCCCTCGCCAAATCGTAGGCAGGGGCCAGTAGATCCCGTGCAACCGGCGATCTCGTCCCCCGCGAGGTCAGTTCCTTTTCGGCCCGGCGCAGCAGATTGTCGAGCCTGATCGGGTCTTGCTCGATCTCTTTGCCTGCCCGGTGAGTGGGGAGGAATATCGAAACACAGATATCGCTTCGCCTCAGCATGAGCTCTTTTATTTCGCTTTTGCCAATGAAATCCATAAGCGCTCCTTTCGGCGTGATATTGGCTAAATAATTGTAAACATATGGATGTACACACTAAAAAGTAAGCATCCCATGCCTTGGTGGGGCGGCCTATCTCGTCAATTACATGGACTTGAAGCGGGGAGGCAGGAAAGCGGGATGAAACCATGGAGGGCGATAAATTGTATTCAAGGCGAGGTGTTCCCGCTAGCATGAAAAATCATGATTTAGTACTGAATCTGTCCGTAAAAACTTTGAAAATCGAAGCAAAGAAAGTAATATCCGGGCAGGAAGGTGATCGCTGATATTTGAGCCCGCCAATTGTCGGCAGCATGCCAGAAAGGCAATCATGTCGAAACCGGAAGACTTGATAGGAAAGAAGATAGATCAGTTCACCCTGGAGAGCTACATTGCCAGGGGAGCGATGGGCATGGTTTTCAAGGCGATGGATTCAGTGCTCGCGCGAACGGTGGCCCTGAAACTTATCCCAAAAGCCTCTGGTGACAGTCTGAGTGAAATGGAGAGCGCAGGGAGGGAAGAAGCCAGAAAAAGGCTGATTCAGGAAGCCAAAGCCGCCGGAAAGCTCACCCATCCCAATATCGTCACGATCCATTCTTACGGTGAAACCGATGATTTCCAATACATATGCATGGAATACATAAGCGGCAGGACCCTGGCGGAGGTCTTGAAGGAACGCGGAAAAATCCCGGTGGAAGAGGCGATCCCCATCTTTGAACATATACTGCTCGCGCTCGAGGCAGCCGACCAGGAAGGCATAGTCCACAGGGACATCAAACCTTCCAATATCATGATTATGAAAGACGGCCGCGCCAAGGTGATGGATTTCGGAATCGCCAAACTCCCGTCGCTCCACATGACCGTTACAGGGATGGTGCTCGGAACTCCCTTCTATATGTCACCGGAACAGATTTCAGGGCAAAAGGTCGACATTCGTTCGGATATTTTTTCACTGGGCGCGGTAATTTATGAAACCCTGACAGGTGAAAAGCCCTTTACCGGTGAAAGTACCGCAACGCTCACATATAAGATCATACAAGTCGATCCGGTGCCGCCGAACATAATCAACAACCTCGTACCGAATCCACTCTCGGCGATCATAACCAAGGCACTGGTCAAGGACCCGACCAGGCGCTACCAGAACCCGACGCAAATGCTTAATGACCTGAAGAGCCTGTCCGGGACATCTTTTATGGGAACCGAGGTAGTCTCGCGGGAAGCTATCGAAGGAACGGTACTGGCTACCCGGCTCGCAAAGGCTAAAGCAGGGAGGGATGAGGTTTCGAAAGAACCTGCTCCGGCCGCGCGAACCAGCGACGCGGCAAAAGCGGAAATATCTTCGGAAGAGGGCCGGGAGCCGGAATCAGCGCCGGCGGCAAAAGCGGCAAAAGGTAAGGAATCAAAAATCTCCGGGGTAGCTCAGGCTGCAAAAGAACCAAAATCGGAGGGCAAGCAAGAGAAGCCAAATCCGGCGGCAATCGCCCTGGTCGTGGTTGTCATACTTGTGGTAGTCGGTTTGATCGCGAATTACGTCAGGGGACCTCAAAGCCCACCTGTGGCGCCTCCTGTCTCCACTGCAACAACCCCCGCCTCGCAGCCGGCTTCTCAGCCGCCGACCGTTCAGCCCCAGGCAACGGCGGATTCCCTTCTGCTCGAAGCCGGAAAGCTCTTTACGAGCGATCCAGAACGAGCTCAGAAGCTGCTGGAACAGGCTATTTCCCTGGAGCCGAATAATTATGACTGCTCGCTCGCAATGGCCAGGATGCTTTCATTCAGGAAAGATTACACGGCGGCTATCCGTCAGTATACACATGCACTGAGCCTCGACAGCCGCGCCTCCGACGTCCATTTCGAGGTCGGCAGTCTCTACATGGCCCATGGGCAGTATGATTCGGCGATTCAGTCTTTCGAGTCATCCCTGATCCTCCAGCCCAGAAACAAGGATGAAGTTCTCGCAAGCCTGGGGTTCTGTCATTTCAAGAAGGGCGATTATAACAAGGCACAGCCCCTTTTGAAGCAGGCCCTTGAAATTAATCCGAAAAATTCAACGGCCCAGGCGTTTCTGGCAAGTATTCCAACGCCTTCAACTCAACCTCAGGCGACTCAGCCGTCCGTCAAAAAGCCCGCTGTCACTCAACCCCCGGCAACCGAGCCGCCCCCACCAAAGAAGGCGTCGGATAAGGAACTCATCGAAGGGAAATGGGATTTTACCATCACCTACTTTGGGAAAAACTTTACCGGGACGCTCGACATTACCCTGCCCGGCGACAAACTGAAGATGGTTTCCAGGTGTAACTACCAAGCGATGGGACCAGACGGCCGCTGGCACAACTGCTTCGAAAAATATTATTTTGGCGCGACCCTGGACGGCCATAGCCTCACCGCAAGAAGCGATGACGGCGAACTGACAGTGGACGGCCAACCCGTCCATGCCAACACACCCGTCCTGCTGAACCTGAACCTGAGCTCCGACCATAAACAGCTTCAAGGCTATGTAACAAACAGCCAGGGCGTCTCGTCTCCTCTCCAGGTAAAAAAGCGAAAATAAGCGGCTGGGGGCTGTATACCAATTCCATGCAGGGTGGGCACAGGTTCATCGTGCCCACCAATCGCTGCTCGGATTGGATGATAGGCACCATAAACGGGGCTGCTGCCTAAATGCCGAATGAATAATGCACTGAAATTGAAGGGAAAACTCCCCTCCCCTGGCGGGAGGGGTTGGGGGAGGGGGTTG
>DBMI01000094.1:0-43059 GCA_002298165.1 Desulfarculales bacterium UBA702 | reverse complement strand
CTTGTTCGGGCTACAGGCCCTAAACCGGTGCCCAACCTTTATAGTAATTTATGTTTTAAAGTGAGTTTGTACCGCCGGGTGTGCAGCACAAAAGGCCTGGCTCATGTGGCGGGAATAGGGGTGTCGAATCAGGAAACATGGGTGCTAATCCGCGCCAGAATCCTCTTGCGCATCGCGCCCGGATACAAATCCGGTCTACCCCTGTGCCACTCCGCTACTCAGCTTCTCTTGTCGGCGTGGTCTCCTGACCCCCCGTAGCCTCGACCGAAGTTGTTCAATTATTTCGAAACGAGAGGAGACCACGATCTGCGCGGGTAGCACGGTTGGGACGGGCTGTTGCCAAAATCCCGAATTGAAAATAAATGGGCCGAAATTGGAGGATAACTCCCCTCCCCTGGTGGGAGGNNGGGAGGGGTTGGGGGAGGGGGTTGAAATTCATAGATTTTCTTGACACCATCCCCTAAACCCCATCAAGGAGGGGAATTTGCATCGCAACTTGTTCGGGCTACAGGCCCTAATCCTGTGCCCACCCTTGCACTTCGCGCCCGGATACGAATCCTGGCTACCACTGTGCCACTCCGCTACTCAATTCCTCAGGCCATCTCCGGCGGGAACGCAACGACTGAATCTATATTATCGACCCCGGCGAGCAGCATTACAAACCGATCAATACCGAAGGCGATTCCGGCGCAGGGGCCGAGATGTTCAAGTGATTCCAGGAAGGCCTCGGGCATATTGGGGCGTGCACCTTCGGCCTGCATTTTGACGATTGCCGCCTCGAACCGGACGCGCTGCTCGGATGGATCGGTTAATTCACTGAAGCCGTTTGCCAACTCGATGCCTGCCCAGTAAAGCTCGAACCTTTCGGCAGTTTCCGGTTCACCCTGCTTTAGCCGAGCAAGTGCAGCCTGTCCCGCCGGGTAGTCTTCGAGGATGCATGGACCAGGAAAGCCCAGTTTCGGCTCGATCTTTTCAACCATGTCGACATCGAACCGGTCCTGATCGGGATTTGCTCCCGGGGTCCAGCCGGCAAATTTTTGAAATGCATCCCGTACCGTAAATCGCCCCCACTCCGCATAAGGATCGAGTGTCCGGTCGCCCCTTCGATAGAATATCTCGGGTCCGGCGGATTCGCACACGCTTTGGACCAGCTTTCGGCAATCGTCCTGCAGGGTTTTATAATCCGCCCCCAGGCGGTACCATTCGAGTATGGTGAATTCGGGATGGTGGAGCCGGCCGCGTTCGCCGGCACGGAAAGCGGGAGAGATCTGGTAGATTTTGTCGAACCCCGCCGCAATGAGGCGTTTCATGTAGAGTTCGGGGCTTGTGGAAAGAAATCGCCCGCCGCCCGCCGAAACAGCCCTGATGTGGGGTTCGGGGGCAGGGGCGGTTGTCAGCACCGGGGTTTGTACTTCCAGGAAGCCTTCCCGGTTGAAAAAATTCCGGATAAGCCCGAGAGCGCGGGAACGAAGCTCAAGAAAATGCTTCTTTCCGGCGAGAATTTCGCGCTCGCGCAAGTCCATCAAGATTTTACGCGTTCCACGTACTGTCCGGTCCGCGTGTCGATTCGCACAACCTCGCCCTCTTCAACGAACAATGGCACCTGGATTACATAGCCGGTCTCGAGGGTTGCGGGCTTGGTGGATCCAGAGGCGGTATCTCCCTTGATTCCCGGATCCGATTTAATTATCCTGAGTTCCACAAAATTCGGAAGGGTAAGGCCTATGGGGCGTCCCTGGAAAAGGAGCACGCTCACATTGAGGTTTTCGATCAGGAAATTTGAGGCATCCCCGACCTGCTCGGCAGACATTTCGATTTGTTCGTAGCTCGACGTGTTCATCAGGTGATAGGCTGAACCGTCATTATAGAGATACTGCATTCCCTGCTCTTCGAGATCAGCCGCGTTGAACTTGTCTCCCGAGCGGTAGGTGCGGTCGAATTGTATCCCTGTTATCATGTTGCGAAGGCGGCAGCGGTATAGGGCCTGCCCCTTTCCGGGCTTCGAGAACTCGAAATCGACCACCAGGTAAGGTTCTCCATCTATTTCGAGCTTGCTCCCCTTGCGCAGATCTCCTGCTGTTAAAACGGCACCCATTTTGTCGGTCCTTTCATTTCCCCATTTATTTCGCGTTCAAATTTTTTATTTTAATAGCAGATTCTTGAGCCGGTCAATACAGTTTTCCTTTATTATGGATTTCCGAGGAGATCCAATTTGACTTTTCCAGCGGCCGTTAACCCCCCGCAAGGGCGGAGGAGCTTTCCAGACAAGGGATCCCGGCCGCCGCAGATTAAAAGGAGGAGAAATGAGTGAAATTTTATCGGTAACGGCAAGGGAAATCCTGGATTCACGCGGGAATCCCACGGTAGAGACTGAAGTGCTCCTGGACAGCGGCTACACCGGAATGGCGGCGGTTCCCTCCGGCGCATCCACCGGATCGCGTGAGGCTCTGGAACTTCGCGACGGCGATCCCGACCGCTATATGGGAAAGGGCGTGCTCAAAGCGGTACACAATGTAAACGAAGAGATCGGCCCGAAAATTATAGGCTTCGAGGCACAGGACCAGGCGGGAATCGATCTCTATATGGTAGAACTCGATGGTACGGAGAATAAATCCAGGCTTGGAGCCAATGCGATCCTTTCTGTCAGCATGGCGCTGACAAAGGCCTCGGCCGCGGAAGTCGGCCTGCCCCTGTTCCGGTATCTTGGCGGGGTTTCGGCAACCCTTCTGCCGGTGCCGCTAATGAACGTACTTAACGGCGGCGCCCACGCCGACAACAATCTCGATATCCAGGAGTTCATGATCGTTCCGGCAGGTGCTCCGACCTTCCGGGAAGCCGTGAGGATGGCTGCCGAGACTTTCCACACGCTGAAAAAGGTCCTGAAATCAAAAGGACTCAGTACTTCGGTCGGAGACGAGGGCGGATTCGCTCCCCGTCTCAAATCGAACGAGGAAGCCATGGAGATGCTCATGAAGGCTATCGAGACCGCCGGCTACAGGCCCGGTGAAGATATCTTCATAGCCATCGATTCTGCGGCAAGCGAGTTTTACAAAGAGGGCAAATACGTACTTGCCGCTGAAGCCAAGCCCCAGAAAACTCCCGCCGAACTGGTCGAATACTACGCCGGCTGGGCAGATCGCTACCCGCTGATATCGCTTGAAGACGGCATGGCCGAAGATGACTGGGCCGGCTGGAAAGCCCTTACTGAAAAGCTCGGGGACAAGATTCAACTGATTGGTGACGACGTATTCGTTACCAATACGAAGCTAATCGCACGCGGCATTGCCGAGGGCATAGCGAACTCTGTTCTTATAAAGCTGAACCAGATCGGTACGATAACCGAGACCATGCAGGCAATCAACATGGCCCACAAGGCCGGATACACAACGGTTATTTCGCACAGGTCGGGTGAGACCGAGGACACCACAATCGCCGACCTCGCGGTAGCCGCCGGAAGCGGCCAGATAAAGAGCGGATCACTCTCCCGCTCCGATCGCCTGGCCAAATACAACCAACTGCTCAGGATCGAGGAAGAACTCATAGACAGCGGGACGTACGCGGGCCTGAGCGCGTTTCATCTAGTGCAGGGCTGATTGGCTATTAAATGAAACGCTGACCTGGGCAGGTGCAGACTGGCCGCTTTCCGTCTTGACACTCCGTCTGAATTCAATTACATGGAGTGGATCAACGAAATGGCGGCATACCCAAGTGGCAAGGGAGCGGTCTGCAAAACCGTTATACACCGGTTCAAATCCGGTTGCCGCCTTTAGAAAATTCAAGGGGCTAGCCCGATAAGGGGCTAACCCCTTTTTGCGTGGTGTCCATCATGGTGTCTATTTGCCGGGATGATCGGCGACCAGAGCTTTAATTCATCCTTGCTGACGGTGTTGTACCTTTTGAATACGTGCATGGTTTTGTGCCCGCTTGCAGCCATAATTCGGAAGTAATCGTGCCCCTGGAGCCTCCATTGTTAATTGCGGTGTGTCGAAAATCATCTTGGATGTCAGGAATTAGGGACAGCGGGACGGAGTATTAGAGCTGACTATTGCGACTGTGGGTGTGTCAGTATGCCATAATTATATAATATTGGTATGTATAATGTATGTGGAGTCTGTTGTCTCGTGCCCTCAAAGGTAAAATACTGACACACGCGCGAATATGAGCTCTAAGGAACAATGCGCGGTATATGGATTGAGTGGTTTACTTCCTCCGATCGAAGGTGCATGCTCCCAATGCCGTCCCCATCCCCGGTGCCTATGGCTGCTCGGCTCTGGTTTGGCTGTGTTTATCGAGCTTAGGAAAAAATTCCCAGCATAGCCGGTTTACACATTCTTTTACCAAAGGCGAGATCAGCAATGGTTCTGCTTTTACCCTGAACCCGATCCTGGGGAATACAAGAACAGGGTTCTGCCGTTCCGGTCAATGAACTGCGATGGTCCCACTGCCTTAATGTGTGGCAATGTTTAACAACCAGTCGCAAGGTTGCTTTCCTTCCGGCTGAACCATTGCTCATCTTCTGATCACAATCGTCAATTTCCTCCTTTGGTGCGCAGCTACCGAGTGCTTGAATGGAGTCAAAATGGAGCCGTCATGGGCAAGCATTTTGTTGACCCATTAAGGCTCAAATCGTATTCTGTCGGCAAGAACCTGGAAATACGAAGAATTGCCCTGCAAAATGGGAAAAGACCGTGCTGGTGCCGAGAAGGTAACCGGGGTGCGATCTATAGACAGTTCAAGTCAGCGCCCTAATTAAACCAAAGGCAAGAAACTGTACCAGAAATGGTCCTCAAGAAATCCGAGTCGTATTCTTCTCTTTGGGCAAGCTGCGATGATTTAAGCGGAGGCATGGATGCTGGCCAGGGCAAATGCATTTTGCTGCTCACCAAGTATATCGGAAAGAAATACGCAAGTAATGGCCGTGGACCGTTGTAACAAGGATTCCATCCAATGAAGATCATCGACAACATCAATTCACTGCTGGGCGATGATCTGAAGGCGTCCATTCTCCCCAAATCGAGACTCAAAATTGCGGCTTCCTGTTTTTCCATCTATGCCTATGAAGCCCTCAAGTCAGAGCTTTCAAAGATCGAGTCATTGGAGTTCATTTTCACGGCGCCGACGTTCATTCCCGATGAGGTCACCGATATACTGAAAAAAGAAAGGCGCGAGTTTTTCATTCCGAAAGCCCACCGTGAACGTAGTCTTTACGGTTCCGAGTTTGAAATCAAGCTCCGAAATAAACTCACACAGAGAGCAATAGCACGCGAGTGTGCTGAATGGATGTTGAGAAAGGCTAGGTTCCGGTCGAACAAGACACGGTCACCAATGCAGCAATTTGCGTGCATTCAAGGGCCAAAGCATGATGTGGCGTACATGCCCCTTCATGGCTTTACTGCAGTGGATCTCGGGTACCAGCAGGGCGACGCCGTTTCAAACATCGTAAATCGTTTGGAGTCACCATTTACGGCAACATACTTACAACTCTTCGACCAAATCTGGGCCGACCCAACAAAGCTTGAAGACGTTTCCGCAGAGATTTGTGACCACATAGCGTCCGTCTACCAGGAAAATTCACCCGAGCGTATCTACTTCTTGATGCTGTACAACATCTTCAGCGAGTTTCTCGATAACATCGACGAAGACGTTTTGCCCAATGACCGGACTGGCTACCAGGATACGTTAGTTTGGAACAAGCTTTTCAATTTCCAGCGCGACGCAGCGGTAGGCATAATCAACAAGCTGGAGAGCTACAATGGCTGTATCCTGGCCGACAGTGTTGGGCTCGGTAAGACCTTCACTGCTTTGGCCGTGATCAAATATTATGAGCTGAGAAACCGGGCAGTGCTAGTGCTTTGCCCGAAGAAGCTTTCGGACAATTGGCTCAACTTCAATGGCAATCTCACGACCAATATATTCGCCAGAGATCGGTTCAATTATGACGTTCTTTGCCATACAGATCTGTCCCGCACCTCTGGAATCTCATTCGGTATTCCCCTCAACCGTGTAAACTGGGGCAACTATGATTTGATAGTAATCGACGAATCGCACAACTTCCGTAATAACGAAGCTTTTAAGGACCGAGAAACCCGGTATCAGAAGTTAATGAACAAGGTAATTCGAGGAGGGGTCAAAACAAAGGTGCTGATGCTCTCAGCCACCCCGGTTAACAACCGTTTCAGTGATTTGAGAAATCAACTTGCACTGGCCTACGAGGGGGAATCTGAAAACCTCAGTAAAAAATTACGCACAGGCAAAACGGTGGAAGAAATCTTCCGCAACGCTCAAACGGTATTTAACGAATGGTCGAGATTGCCCCCGGAGAATCGCACTGCGAAGGCTATTTTGGATGCCCTTGATTTTGATTTTTTTGAACTGTTGGATAGCGTCACCATTGCACGTTCGCGCAAGCACATCCAGACATTTTACGATACGACCGAAATTGGTCAATTTCCGGAGCGCCGCAAACCTCTGTCATACCGTTCGCCACTGACTGACCGCACGGACGTCATGAGCTTCAACGAGATCTTTGAACATCTCTCGTTACTGAAACTTGCCGTGTATGCCCCTATCAGCTACATCCTGCCCAGTCGCCTAAAAAAGTATGAAGACCTGTATGACACCTTAGTTGAAGGCGGCAGGGGGAGGTTGCGTCAAGCTGATCGGGAGAGAAGCCTCCAGGCGCTAATGACAACCAACCTGCTGAAACGCCTTGAAAGCTCGGTCGAAGCCTTTCGCCTCACCCTGAAAAGCCTGCATGAAAATCATTCCCGCACATTGAGTAAAATCGAGTGTTTCAAGAGTTCTGGCGCAGAGAGCAGCATTTCTGACTGGACGGAGAGGCTGGTCGATCTCGATCCCGAGGAAGATGACATTCCCGATTTTGGTGATGATCAGGTTGGCGGCAAGGTCAAGATCAATCTTGCCGATATGGATCTACCCTTATGGGAATATGATCTAAGGGGGGATCTGGCGTTAATTGACACACTGCTGGAATCAATGACAAAAGTCACTCCCGAGGACGATGCGAAACTGCAACATCTAAAAAATCTCATTCTGAGTAAGATCGAGAACCCCATAAATGCCGGTAATAAAAAGGTACTCGTTTTCACCGCGTTTGCCGACACTGCCAACTACCTGTACGACAACCTGGCAGGTTTCCTTGTGAAAACAAAAGGCATGCATACCGGCAAGGTCACGGGCAAGGACGCTCCCAAATCAACACTCAGGAAAAACTACGATTACCAGTCCATACTGACTCTTTTCTCGCCCCGATCCAAGGAGAAATCACTGGTGCTGCCAAATGAGCGGACTGAACTGGATCTGCTCATCGGTACCGACTGCATCTCCGAAGGCCAGAACCTTCAGGATTGTGACTACCTGGTTAACTACGATATTCACTGGAACCCGGTGCGCATCATCCAGCGCTTTGGCCGTATCGACCGGATCGGCTCCCTCAATAAGACCATCCAGTTGGTCAACTATTGGCCCGATATTTCCCTGGACGAGTACATCAACCTCAAAGAACGGGTTGAAAACCGGATGATGATCGCCGACGTGTCAGCCACCGGAGACGACAACGTACTCACGGCGAAAAGCAGCGATATCGCCTATCGCAAAGAGCAACTCCGTCGTTTGCAGGATGAAGTGATCGAACTTGAAGACCTTAAAACCGGGGTATCCATTACGGACCTTGGACTAAACGATTTCCGGATGGACCTCCTCGAATATGTGAAAACCAATGGCGACCTGTCCAGGGCGCCCAACGGCATGCATGCGGTTGTGCCCGCTGATAACGAATTGGGCTTGCGCCCTGGAGTAATATTCGCATTGCGCAATCGCAACCACTCAGTCAACATAAACCAGCAGAACAGGTTGCATCCTTACTATTTGGTCTACATTGCCAAAGATGGAGAAATTGTCGCCAATCACACAGAGGTTAAGAAATTGCTCGATCTGGTACGAACGAGCTGTAAGGGACAGGCTGAGCCCATTCAGACCGTGTGCCGTCTGTTTAATAGACAAACTGATGAAGGCCGAACGATGAGTTTCTATTCCGATCTGCTGAGTGCAGCCATTCGCTCCATGATCGAGGTCAAGGAAGAGAAGGATTTGGATAGCCTTTTCTCCGGTGGCAGGACAACAGCCCTTGTTAACACGATCTCAGGGCTGGACGATTTCGAGCTCGTGGCATTTCTCGTTGTGCAGGACGAAGAATGACAGACGTGCTCTTTGAATATCCCAAAAGTGCTGCCTTTGGATGCATCCTACCTAAAAATAAAATATACGTGCACGGAAGCCCGAGCACTGCCGTCAAGGATCTTTTTGTCCGGCAGGTGGAGCGGATAAGTTGGCAATATAAACTTGCCCCTGAGACAATCAATTTATCCTCAACCCGTGCAGTACCAGAAATCCAGGTTTTCCGTATTGAACTGAGGACCGGCGAACTCAAGCAAGATGTGCTGTACTGCATTGACCGGGCAATTAATTTTCCGATCATTTTTGAGCTGCATTACGAGGAGCAGGTCAAGTGCAGCGCGGCTTACAAGCGCCCCAGCGAAGCGGACAATTCAAAATGGGTTTTAGGCAGCTATTTTGAGACACCCTGGATTTCGAGCAGCACACCCCGAATTCCCTTACCAATTGTACTGGATCTTGAAGCCTTGTATGCTCAGATACTGATGCCCCTGATGCCGTGTGAACCCCGTCAACGGGAGGGATTACAGGCCTTTGTTGATAGGATGGAGCTGATCCGATCCAGACAGCGAGAATTGGAAAAATGCGAAATCCGCCTTCGCAAGGAGAAACAATTTAATCGCAAAGTTGAAATAAACGCGGAACTCCGCGCCATAAAACAAGAACTTGAGAATCTCCGTTTGGAGTTAGTCACAGCTTAGAGGATGATCACGATGGAAAGATTGAAAATGCACTCGCCGAATTTGACCCAGGAGAATATTAGCCGCATTCGGGAGCTATTTCCTGGCTGCGTGACCGAAGCTCACGGCGAAAACGGCGAACTAAGGTTATCGGTGGACTTTGATCAGCTCCGCCAGGAACTATCCGATTCCATCGTTGAAGGGCCACAAGAGCGGTATCATCTCAACTGGCCCGGCAAGCGTGAGGCACTGCTAACTGCAAATGCCCCAATTGCCAAGACCTTGCGCCCTTGCCGGGAAGAGAGCGTAAACTTTGATGACACCAAAAACCTGTTCATCGAAGGGGATAATCTCGATGCATTGAAACTCTTGCAGGAGACTTATCTCGGCAAGGTCAAGATGATTTACATCGACCCGCCTTACAACACAGGGAACGATTTTATCTATGAAGACGATTTTGCCGTGAACGCAGAGGAGTTCCTCAAAAGATCAAACCAGAAGGATCAGGAAGGCAATCGTTTGATAGCGAATACAGAGGCCAATGGGAGGTTTCACTCGGATTGGCTTTCGATGATGTATCCAAGGCTGAAGCTTGCAAGGAACCTGCTTTCAGAGGACGGTGTCATTTTCGTGTCCATTGATGACGGCGAATCGGCCAACCTGAAGTGTATCCTTGCTCAAGTTTTCGGGGAACAGAACTTCATCGACACCATTGCTGTTGAGATGTCCACCACATCCGGACCAAAAACAGTGAATGCACAGCAAGGGACTATTGTGAAAAATGTCGAATTCGTTCATGTCTACAGCAAGTCAGCTGAGTTTGACAAGGCACCGCACACACCTCTACTTGACGGTCTTGACTCTTATGATACTCACTACTCGGTTTGGCTGAACGATGACGGTACCTTGGGATCTCTCGTTGAGAAGTTATCGGCTGATAATAGCGTAGGTGCTGACATCCGTCGGTACGGATTATTGAATTGCAATAAATTTAGCATTAATAACATGGACAGGCTGCTCACAGTCTCCGATGTCGCCAAATCCTTTATTGGCGCCAACCTAAAGAGAATCGCGCGCATTGATAGGCCACCAGTGTCCGCTGCGGGAAAATCGACTCAAGTAGGTCGATGGGAGCCCTTCGAGGTGAACCATAGAACATATTTTCTTACGACGCTAGCGAACGGCACACTACAGGCTCTGATGCCGCTGTCTCTAAACTACCGAAAATCCGATGACTACAAGCCCGTGTTTGGGAGGACTGTCATCAGAGGAGATTTGTGGAAAGGTTTTCATCAAGATATGGGAAATGTCACTAAGGAGGGAGATATTGCGTTTTCCAACGGCAAGAAACCAGTCCGGCTAATCAAGCAATTAATAAAATGGGCGAATAATACGCGCGATGCAATCATCCTCGACTTCTTCTCCGGCAGCGCCACCACGGCCCATGCGGTGATTCAACTCAACGCCGAAGACGGCGGCAACCGCAAATTTATGATGGTGCAGCTCACCGAGCCCTGCGGTGAAGATGGCTACAAGACTATAGCCGATATTGGCAAGGAACGCATTCGTCGGGCAGGGAAAAAGATCCTGGAAGGTGAATGTCACCAAGATTGGAATAAGGACATTGGCTTCCGAGTTCTGAAAATTGACTCTTCCAATATGGCAGATGTGTATTACACGCCTGACGCAACTAACCAGGGCCAACTCAACCTTTTCACCGACAACATCAAACCAGAACGCAGCCCCGAAGACCTACTATTCCAGGTGCTTTTGGACTGGGGCGTGGACCTTTCCCTTCCCATTCACAAAGAAACCGTCCAGGGTAAGACAGTTTTTTTCGTCGATAAAAACGCGCTGGTTGCCTGCTTCGATACCGGGGTGAACGAGCAATTAGTTAAAGAACTCGCCGGATTCGAGCCTCTGCGTGTTGTATTGCGAGATAACGGCTTCGCTTCCGACGCCGTCAAAATCAACGTTGAACAGATTTTTAAACAGATGTCTCCCGGCACTGAAGTGAAGTCAATATAGGGGGCTTGGAATGAAACTCAAATTCAAAATTCAGCCCTATCAGACCAGTGCTGTTGAATCCGTTATCGAGTGTTTTACCGGACAGGTGAACACATCTGGAATTGCATACCGGATCGACCCTGGAAGAGGCAAAAAAACCGGCTCCGGTTATTATCAACCGGGACTTTATGAGGTCCAAGGCTTCAAGAATGCCGACATTGAGCCGACGGAAATTCAATTAATCGAAAATATCCATGCTGTCCAGCGGCGGCAGAACCTTCCCTTATCGGACAGATTAGTTGTTAGTGCCGGATGCAAGGTCAATCTCGATGTTGAAATGGAAACCGGTACGGGCAAAACCTACTGTTACATCAAAACTATCTTCGAGATGAACAAACGTTATGGCTGGTCTAAGTTCATCATTGTAGTGCCCAGTATCGCCATTCGTGAAGGGGTGTATAAGTCTTTCGATATCACAACGGACCACTTTACCGAAACCTATGGGAAAAAGGCCCGTTATTTCATCTACAACTCCAAGCAGCTCCACCATATTGAGAGTTTCTCGTCCGATTCGGGCATTAACGTCATGATCATAAACATTCAGGCCTTTAATGCCACCGGCAAGGAGAATCGTCGAATCTATGATGAACTTGACGATTTTCAGTCACGCCGCCCCATCGACGTCATCAGCAGCAATCGCCCGATTGTGATCCTGGACGAGCCGCAGAAGATGGAGGGGGCCAAAACACTGGAGGCACTTACCAAATTCAAGCCCCTGATGATCCTTCGATACTCGGCCACACACCGAACAACTCACAATAAGATCCATCGTCTTGATGCTCTTGACGCATATAACCAAAAGCTTGTGAAGAAAATCCGCGTACGCGGCATTTCGGTTAAAGGCCTCGCCGGAACAAATGCCTACCTCTACCTTGAATCTATCGAGATTTCCAAGAAGGCGCCGGTGGCTCGAATTGAGCTGGAGGTACGCCAGGGAACAGGCATAAAACGAATCGTAAAAAGGCTTGAAAAGGGAAAAGATCTTTTTGCGGAGTCCAACGAACTCGACCAGTACCGTGGTTTTGTAATCGCTCAGATTGACGCAAACAAAGATACCCTAGAATTCACTAATGGAGTGGTGCTGACGGCCGGTGATGCGACCGGCGATGTTACTGAATCGACCATCCGGAGAATTCAAGTCCGGGAGGCAATCAAGGCGCACCTGGAGAAGGAAAAGAGGCTTTTTTCAGAAGGGATTAAGGTTCTCTCCCTCTTCTTCATCGACGAAGTGGCTAAATACCGGGACTATAGCCAGCCCGATGATAAAGGTGAATACGCCCGGATCTTTGAGGAAGAGTATGAGCAGCTTAAAAACGAGCAACTAAGCGAGATACTGTTCGATGGTGAATATCGCAAATACCTGGCCGACATTCAAGTATCCCGCACGCATAACGGTTACTTCTCAATTGATAAGAAGACTAAGAAGCTCACAGATCCAAGCTTCAAGACCCGTGGTGAAGAGGCGGGGTTATCAGATGATGTCGATGCATACGAACTAATCCTGAAGGATAAGGAACGGCTGCTATCCTTTGAGGAGCCTGTCCGATTCATCTTTTCCCATTCAGCACTGCGCGAAGGTTGGGATAACCCCAACGTGTTCGTGATGTGCACGCTCAAGCATAGCGACAACACCATTTCGCGCCGTCAGGAAGTGGGGCGCGGTCTCAGGCTATCAGTCAACCAGAATGGTGATCGAATGGATAACCCTGTCACCGTGCATGACATTAACATCCTGACCGTAGTAGCGAGTGAAAGCTACAAAGATTTTGTCGCCAATCTACAGCGCGAAATCAGCGATTCCCTCTCAGCGCGTCCGCGAAAGGCTGACGAACTCTATTTTACCGGCAAAACAATCGTGATCGAAACCGGCACGGTTCAAATCTCACCATTAATGGCCAAGCAGATTTACAGATACTTGGTAAAGAACGATTATACCGATGACGCGGATCAAGTTGCCGAACCCTATCACACTGCCAAAGCCAATTGCATCCTGGCACCTTTGCCCCCGGAACTTGCACCCTATGCAGAGCAGATCTTCAGGTTGGTTGACAACGTATTCAGTGAATCGCAGCTGCCGGATGTGGAAGACGAACGCAAATCGAAGACCAATCCTCTAAACGCCAATTTTGAAAAAAAGGAATTCAAAG
Organism: Desulfarculales bacterium UBA702; assembly: GCA_002298165.1. Lineage (GTDB taxonomy): Bacteria > Desulfobacterota > Syntrophobacteria > Syntrophobacterales > Syntrophobacteraceae > SbD1. The sequence continues at coordinate 29,972 of DBMI01000094.1, read as the reverse complement.
AGCTTTGGAGCCGGATCAATCATAAGGCAGTCTATCGCGTGGAGTTCGACTCAAGCGAACTCGTCCGCAAAAGCATCCGGGCAATTGATAAAGAACTTCGGGTTACACCGCTTCAGTATACCATCCAATCCGGCATCCAGGAGGACCAGATTGCTGAGCCGCAACTCAAGTTGGGTGAAGGCTTCAAGCTTGAAAATACAGCCGTGGAAGTCCACAAATCATCAATTCACTCAATGGTGAAGTACGACCTCTTGGGTAAATTGGCAGAAAACACGCAACTGACGCGAAAGACCATCGCCGAAATCCTGGGCGGCATTCAACCTCCTGTATTTAAACAATTCAGACAGAATCCTGAGCACTTCATCACTGAAGCGACGCGCCTGATCAACGAGCAAAAAGCGACAATCATTATAGAGCGCCTGAGTTATGATGAAATTACAGAGCAATATGAGACTAAGATCTTCACCGACGGCCAGACAAAGCAGGATTTTAGCAAGGCTACCAAGAAACTCCGAAATCACATCTATGATTACGTTGTAACCGATTCCAAAGTGGAGCGCGATTTTGTGACAGAACTGGACAGCAGCCAGGAAGTAGTAATCTATGCCAAGCTCCCCAGAGGCTTCCTTATCCCGACCCCAGTTGGAGACTATAACCCCGACTGGGCCATTTCCTTCAAGGAAGGTTCGGTTAAACACATTTATTTCGTGGCGGAAACTAAGGGATCTATGTCAACAATGGAGCTTCGGCCCATAGAAGAAAAGAAGATCGAATGCGCCCGCAAGTTCTTCGACGAAATCAACCGCAGAATGGACCCGGATCACGTGAAGTATGACGTGGTAACCAGCTACGGGAAATTAATGGAAATCGTCGAAATGAGGAATCCATCATTGCGAATTCGTTGACACAATCTTGTCCCACGAGTATCGTTCACTTCGGATGCAGGAAGGAGAGACTTGACCTCAGGGCAGCATGTAGAAAATAAGCAATGGTTTAGTAGACTACAGGGAAAACATCTATGGATCAAGAACAGATATGCGATCTTGACCTGACGATTAGACAGGATCTGACCGCCACTGGTAACCTTGCAGGCGTTGAAGCCGAGCCGGAAGAGCCAGAACCCGAGGAGCCATTCGACCCAGAACAGATTTCCATCGAGGCCAAAGTCGTCCCAATGGAGACTTTGATCCGACGCTTGCTCCAAGGCTCAATGCGCTTAGCACCGGCTTTTCAGAGAAAAGAAGTATGGGATTTGGAACGAAAAAGCAGGCTCATCGAATCGATGATGCTGAAAATACCGTTGCCAATGTTCTATGTTGCAGCCGACGAGAAAGGCAATTGGGACGTTGTTGATGGCTTACAGCGTTTGACAACAATAAAAGAATTCGTTCTTGGAAACAAATTTATAGAAACCCAAAACAATAGCTTTCGAGGGAAAGGCCTTCGCCTCAACCGGCTTGAATTTTGGGGCGAAAAATACAATGGACTAACCTTTGCTGAGTTACCAGAGTTGCAGATCAATCGTATTCTGGAAACAGAATTCAGATTTACTGTTATTAATCCAGGGACACCTGAAGAAGTTAAACGCAACATTTTCAAGCGAATCAATACAGGTGGTATGCCCCTTACTTCGCAAGAGATAAGACATGCTCTTTATCAAGGGAAGTCCTCTCGTCTATTGGAAGAACTGGCCGAATCAGAACCTTTCCAAAAAGCCACTGGCAGATCGGTCGATGATAGCCGGATGGCCGCAAGAGAACTTGTTTTACGTTTTTTGGCATTTTCAATACGCAACTATGAACATTATCCTAAGACATCTGACATGGACGCATTCTTAAGCGATACTATGCGAATAATCAATATAATGCCAGAATTACCCAAGGTAAAACTTGCTAAGATATTTAAGGATTCTCCGGCGCCTCCCTTTCAATTTACAGAAATTGATAAGTTGAAAAAGCATTTTGTGAAGGCCATGAATAATTCTTATCAGATTTTCGGTTCCCATACATTTAGAAAATCTTACGGAAACCATAGGCGATCACCTATAAATAAAACTCTGTTCGAGGTCTGGGGTAACCTGCTTGCCGACATGGACAACGATCAATTTACCTTATTATTAGGAAATAAAGATGCATTTTTTAACGAATACCAAAAGGATTTAGATGATCCGAACTTCATCAATATTATCTCAAGAGATAGTTGGAAGTACTCTGGAGTCGTGGCAAGATATAGGGATCTAAAGTCGATGCTGGACAAATTCACACAACTGTAGGAATTTAGCCGATGATAACCGAGATTGGCCTTAGCAACTTTAAATCGTTTGATGAACTGATCCTACCTATATCCCCAGTGACACTTCTCACAGGATTGAATAATTCTGGTAAGAGTTCCGTAATACAGGCAATTCGTATGATATGGAAATGGGTGCACACGGGCGATCCATCTCTTCCTAGCCATGGTTCATTGGGAGAGATGAAGAGCAATAGAGCCGCCAAATCAGCACCAATGAGGGTAACTTGTACTCTCTCTCAACGTGATAAAATTGAAATGAATATTGATTTTATGGCGGATTTCAAACCACAAGTTGGTCCAGAACTCGGAACCGCCTTGAAGCTTCCCTTCTTAAGTTACTTGTGCGCAGACCGTTGGGGGCCACGTGTTTTATTGCCCATGTTTACGGCCAGTGGTGATTTGACAAATGTTGGCGAACATGGGGAATATGTAATCGATTTCCTTTCTCGTCATGAGCGGAACATTGTGCCGAACAGCCTTCGACATCCCAAAGCAGAGGGCGATACTCTCGAATATAATGTTCGAGGATGGCTTGAAGAAATAGCTCCCAATGTTGATTTTCGGCATGGCACAGATCCGAAAAGAGATACTTCCTATGCGTCGGTAGGTGATTTTCGACCTACAAACACAGGGTTCGGATTGAGCTATACCCTTCCTATCATAGTTTCGCTCCTAGGCATGTGCGCAGAGTGGGATGACGAAAGTTCGCAGAAAATGAAAGCTGAGAGAGGAGCCTTGGTAATAATTGAGAATCCAGAGGCTCATCTCCACCCCAAGGGCCAAACGTCAATGGGTAGGATAATTGCTCTCGCCGCTGCATGTGGTGTGCAGGTGATAGTTGAAACACATAGTGATCACCTTATGGATGGTATCAGGATTGCCGTCAAAGAAGGGACGATCACTCCCGAAATGACAGTATTCCACTATTTCAGTTTAGCGAAGGAGGGAACAACAGTAGTCGTGTCGCCGAAGATAGACCAGCATGGGAAACTCGACTACTGGCCTGAAGGTTTTTTTGACCAGACCATGAAGAACCGATCTATCCTTGCGCGGAGATGATTGCATGGATTACCCACTTTTTTTTAATCATTTGAGCACTCCCGCACGCGATCCAGTTGAGGCCTATTCACTGCTCTTCGATACCTTTCAAGGTGTGCTTTGCCTCAATCAGGGCGATGATAGATTTTTTTTGTACTTCGATGGGGATAACATCGGCCATTGTACATTAGCCACTGACTTCACTTTCAACGATTTCAAAAGTTCACTCAAAGATAACAGGGAAGTTGACCTTTTGGCATTCATTGATGAGATGGAGGACAAATCACCCGCTTTCGAATATATCGAAGCCGAAGATTTTGAGAAATTGTCGAGATTCAGTATATATATTGAAAATAGACCATATGTTAATATGGATATAATTGGTCACGCGTGGTTGGTGGGTGGCACATTAATTAGCCTTTCTACCGAACCATTTTGGAGTAATCACATTATTCTCTTTAATATTCTAGTTGAAGGAGCAACTCGGCCTGACAAATGCCAAGTCTACAATGTAGCCTGCAAGGGCCATTCTAATTTAGTACTCCTTGCCATGGAAAAATGTCTTACGGATCTTTGTCCTTTGGCAATTTTTACAGATGAGTTTATAGATTGGTATAACTTACTCAAAAAGGAGGACAGGACTAAAACAAAAGATAAGGTAGTATATTGCTACGATAACAATTTTCAGCTAGGTCGTCCTACGATAGACACATTGGATGGTTCTGCGTTTCCCAATATGAAGGAGATAATTGTTGGAAATGCACACGCCCAGAATGGAAAAATTCGTATTTTGTTCGCCCTGGATTCCAAAAGCAGAGCCAACATTTTTGTCGGTTTTATTAAGCACAGCAATGACTACACTGATTACATCAGGGTAGCTGATCGACTCTTCAAAGAACACGAAGCTAGCATTGATGCTGAAAATAAGAATCAGGTTAGCAATTGAAATACTTCACCCCAATATATTTCTCCTTCCGAAACGTGCAAGCAGCACCCGTGCAGTTCTGATTCTCGGATTTATATGGGAGTGGGAGGTATTTTGCCTAAGCTGTTGATAATTGCCCTAGCTTCGTGGGTTCGGCTTGCGCTTGGGCTTCTTCCATCTGGATTCGCCCATTGTCTCGATGTAATCGGTCGCCTGTAATACCGCATTTAGACCAAAATTTTGCATTCGACATTCTCCGGAGTGCGATAGTCAGACAGGTTCCGCTCAGCTTTTATGCTGTGCCCTCGGCGCATGCAGACCAGATGGGCTATTTATTCGGCTTCTATCTCCATTAATGCGAGTGGCGAGGGTTCCCAGTCCTTATCTTTGACGCATGAACGGTCTGCGCCCGTTACCAGAGCAGTGTTTTTTCCGCTGATCGACATGGAGGAGTAGTGCCGGTTTTTCCGATTCAAAGCGTCCGCATAGTGTCCATATAGGTGTCTAAAAGCCATGTTATTCGGTGATTTCGGGTGATGGTCTGTGATAGTCCAGAGTGAGGTTAAAAGATTGATTTCGCTAAATTTGTGTACCTCATTGCATGTCGGTGATAACGGGTGAAAATCGCCAAATTTCTGCAAAACCGTTATACACCGGTTCAAATCCGGTTGCCGCCTTCAGAAAATAGGGGCTAGTCCAACCGGGCTAGCCCCTTTTTCTGTCGTGCGCCCGGCAGGGCGCATTCAGCAGCTCGTTTAGAGTTGAACTAGGACTCCGGGCGAGAGGTCGCCTTGGTCTGCTGTCGAGAGGGTCCTTTATAGCCGGAGGGCTTCAGGAGACCTTCCATGACAGGGACGAGATCCCGCAGTATACGTTCTCCGTTTTTGTCCTCGATCATGGCTGCCAATATATATTTCCGCCACCCATCATCACAGACGAGGACCGAATCCGAGAAGGAGATGCCCCAATCCCCGGATTTTCGGAACAGTCGGTCCGAAGAGACGTGCTTTTCGAGGACGCTTACAAATTTGTCGTGGAGCCCCGGCCTTGAAAGTATTTCCAACATCTGGAGCGATCTTTCCGGGCTGATGAATTCACCGTTTGCAAGCATGTAGTAGAAGTGGCATAGCTGCGCGACCGTCGCGGCATGATACAGGCCTTTAATTGGTTCGGGGTATCGCTCGCTTCCCATCGGATAACGGGCGCCAAGCCAAATTCCCCCACCGTTTTCGGGGATATACAAATAATATCGCTGGATAAGGTCCTCGATGCGCTGGAGGCCAATAACGTCAATCATGTACGTAGCAGCATGGTTATTCGAGCGGCGAATCATCCTGGTTAACCACTCGTGGAGTTCGGGTGAGTCTAGGAGCAGGCCATCCTCGATGTTCTGATAGGCGGCCAGCAAAATTGCGATTTTCGGCAGGCTCGCCGCATACATCATTGTCCAGCCGTTTACGCTCGCGAAACGGGCGTTTGGCGCGGTTGAGAGATCCACTACCCCCACAGCCATTTTTTCCTGCTCGATCAGCGCCCGCCACGAAGGATTTTTTTTCAGAGCGCTCTCAAGCGCCGACTGAAGGCCTTCGTCCGCTGTCTCACCAAAAGGACGATACTGCCCTGGCTCTGAAGGCAGGCACCCGGAAAGCTCACGACCCCAGGCGGTCGCGCTCGAATATTGCGTTGTTATAAAGAAAATGCTTGTCATCAGAATTGATAAAAGGAGCTTCATCTTTCCCTCGATCCATGGACCTCTTTTCACCAAACATCAAATTTGACTCTCCAGCCTTGAAATAATATCCAAAACCGAAAGGCAAAGGTTTTATCTTCTTATTTGACCTGTAAATCGAGGCCAGAGCCTCCTGGTGGTTCTGATTGAAAGTTGAAATAGGTTTTACGTAGCGGCCGTGGAAGTGGAGATTCCAGAGTGATGGCTCGAAGTATTTCAGAGGAATCCCCGAATCTTCCTGGACGATGTAGCGGCTGTTGTCCAGCACGAACTGTCTGGCGGCCGACACCTTGGGGGCGAACATCACGTACGAGGCGGACTTCATGAAGGTGGTAAAGGGCGCCAGACCCCTGAGGAAAGAGAGGAAGAACCGGTTTCGATCGAAGTGTTGATCGTAAACGTTAAGGCGAATGTAATAAAGGGTTTGAGGCTTATTATCCAGGGAATCGGCGGATTCAAACTCTATCCGAATGCCATTGATGTTATTCACGTCCATTTCCGTGGCCGCGAGGGCGGGAAATTCCCGAACGGTGGTCCCGAATGCTGGAAATTCGCGAACTCTCCCGTCCAGTCCCATTGTCCAGTAACGGACGTCGAGAACCTTTGCGTCACTCCGTGCCATCATGAACAGGAGCACCGGAAGAACGCCCTTTACTTCCGTCTTCTCAATGTCAGCGTCCATATGTGCGGAGATGAAGTAGTTGATATTAAGGAGGTCGTGAAGGGAGCTTTTCATGGACTGGAAGAAGGACTTGAATTGCCCATCGTTCATTGAGCCAAACTTGGGGACTTGTCCGAGCGGCTCCAGGGCGAGCAGAACGTAGGTCCGGGCGTCAGGGAAAAAGGTATTTACGCCGACAAAATCCGGTCCGCTGAATGGATAAAAGACGGTGCCCTCCGTTGAGGCGGCATCCCCAAGTTCTTTCTCGGCCCACCGACGTTCTGGTACGAGCAGCCTTTTGTCCAAATTCTTCCAGCTTTGGTCGATAAACTTGGAGTACTCCACCCATGTCGGCCTGCTTTGCAATTCAGCCAATGCCCCCTGCACCGGAATCCCAGCGATGAACCGGGCGTATTGGTCGTAGACGCCAAGATCGTGGCCCTTTTTGGCCGGGAAAACCTGGTTTTCAATCGAGTCCGGCTGCCGGGCCACGGCAAAATCGTACATGAAAAAGAGCGTAAGCATCAATAAAGCGGCAATTATCGCCGGGTGGTGACGTTTGTTTCTGTCCGATATCATCGCTTCTCCTCCAGGAGCAAAGTAGATTGGCTATGTCGGTTGGTCAGCCATTTGTAGAGAACCAGTAAAGATGCAACAGTCATAAGGCAAAATGCCGAGGGCAAGGGTCTCTGGATGACAAGGTAGCAAAGCATCCAGGCGTTTACCACAAGATAGAGCGCGGGAACCACGGGGTAGCCCCATGTCTTGAAAGGTCTTTTGAGACAGGGCTTCTTGAACCGAAGGACAAATACGCCGAGAACGGCCATACAGGCAAAAAGGGTCAGAGTGAAACCGACGTATGTCAAAACGACGTTGAAAGCAGAAGTCAGGGCAAACAGAATCGCAACCGAGGACTGAATGATGATGGCCCTGACCGGCACGCCTTTTTTGTTCCTCGCGGCCAGAAATCCCAGGCCCCTGATATCCTCGCCCATTGCGCTGGCCACCCTCGGGCCGACCATAATCATGGAACTTAGGGCCGAAATCAAGGCCAGGCAGATCAGTAAGGTCATAAGCTGGACCCCACCCGCTCCGAAAATAGCCTTCGCCGAGAGGTAACCGATCTCGATTTTTCCGGCAAGCTCACCCGCTGGGACTGTTAACAGGAAAACAAGGTTGAGCAGAACATAGCAGATTGTAACGAAGAGGGTCCCCAGGAAGAGCGAGATGGGAAGATTCCGTTCGGGCTTCGATATCTCCCCGGCGATGTAGGCGGATGAGTTCCAGCCTGAGTAGGCAAAGGAGACGTAAACCAGCCCGACCGCAAAGTCGGGATTGAAGACGGACCCTAACTCGCCGAGCGATTCCGGCAGCCCGATCGTTTGCGGGTACGGCATTAAAAAGCCTGCCACGATAAAAGCCGCTATAAGGAGGATCTTTCCGACTGTGAAAATATTCTGAAACCGGCAGCCGAACTGCACATCCACGAGGTGTACCAGGGTGAGGAACACGATTGCGGCCACAGCTATAACCGTTTGGTTGGCTCCGGGAAAAACAACTCCTGAATACTGCCCCAGCGCCATGGCCGCAAGCGCAATGGGAGCCCCGAAACCGACCAGGATGGAAACAGAGCCGGTAAGAAACCCAATTGCCGGATGGTAGATCTCGGTGAGATAAGCGTACTCGCCCCCGGATCGAGGCATCATCGCGCCCAGTTCACCGTAGGAAAGCGCTCCGCAAAAGCTGACGATGCCTCCCACAACCCACAGCATGATTGCGGAAAATGGCAAATGGACACCGGCAAGTTGAAACCCGAGCGTGGTAAAAACGCCAGTCCCGATCATGTTCGCGATGACCAGAATGGTGGCGGAAAAAAGACTTACCGGTTTTTTCTGATCGAGCATAGTCCGTCCTATCCTGTCCGGCATCTAGTACGGTCTGATGCCGATAAATAATCCATTTAGCCAAAACCGGCAAAAATTACAGAATGAAAATACCGATCTTCAGGCCATCGGGGGAATGAATGAGTTTGCCATTATCACCGGAAATTCATTCAGGTCAAGCTGTGATAAGCCCTGACAAACTTTTTCGGCATTTTGCCTACGAAAACTATGTTTTCCAGGATTTCGAGCACCTGTTGCTCAAGCCCGATTTCCTGCTTCGCAAACGTGTACTTATCTTATCAGGTAAGAATTTATCGGACCGGCGATTCTTTGCGGTCCTGAAGGAGGAGAATATATGCAAAAAGCAGTTATCGGCTCAACTACATACAATCATCTGCTGTTCCTTCCCGAAGATTACGGGCCGGGCCGGAGCTGGCCGGTGATTCTGTACCTGCACGGGATTGGCGCCAAGGGTGATTACATCGAGATGCTAAAGGCCCATGGTCTGCCGAAGTACCTCGAAGGGCATAAAGATTTTCCATTCATAACAGTATCGCCGCAATGCCCCGACGACGAGGACTGGTCCTCCGACAAACTCGACCGGCTCCTTGACGAATTCATCGAGGATTACCGGATTGATGTAGACCGCGTTTACCTGACGGGAATAGGGGAGGGGGCTTCGGCAGCATGGAGGCTTGCGGGCACACGCCCGAGCCGCTTTGCCGCGTTTGCGCCGGTGTGTGGGGGCGGTAATCCGCATGAGGCATGTTTTCTAAGGAATCTGCCGGTGTGGATTTTCCACGGGGCAAAGGACAGCATCTTTCCACTTACGGAGGCTCAGGGAATGGTGCTCGCCCTCAGACTTTGCGGCGGGATCGTCAATTTAACGGTCTACCCGGAAGCGGATCACGATTCCTGGACGGACACGTACAGCAACCCGGAGCTATATGCGTGGCTACTGAAGCAAACCAGGTCCAGGTTCACTGAAGCTGCACTCGATCCTGTTGTCGAAGATTTGGACTAGGGGCAGGATTGGCTGCGGCATGGCCGCATATAGTCCAGTAGACGAACGGTAGTCTGCCTTCCGTAGGCGCCCTATCCATGGAAAACCGGAATCATAAAGAACGTGGGGGCTGGACTATGCAATGAGAGCCGATTCCCACTTTAACCCAAGCATCTAGGGTTTCGTGGCGCCGCCGCCGTCCAGCCGGATCAATATCACCGGATCTTTCCAGTCGAACAGCACCCCTTCTTTTTCCGACATGATGATGTCGAGGTGTTCGGACTTCAGCAGGCCCAAAGAGATGTCTCCACCGGTTGATTCGCCGGGAAGAATGCCTTTTTCAACAAGTGATTTAAATCTGTCATAATCAGGGGACCACAGGATTATCATCTTTCCGCCCGCATTTCTGATGAGCCATGGATGATAATCTTTTTCCTTCTGCTCTTTGGCATTTACAAAGATCAGATCGCCGGCGGCGCTCCTGAGGTTGCATTCGATCACCTCGGGAGGGTCCTTCGGATTGAGAACAGTTGCCCTGAGTAAGCCCCGATCCTTGTCTAAGACCTCAATCCGCACAGCTTCCTCGCCCGAGCATTCAGGCCCCCATTTGCCGTTCCATATTTCGGGATTGAGAGTGACTGGTTGCTTGCCGACAAGATAGGGACTGGTCACCGAGTGGCAGCCGGAAAAGGCTGGTAGACAAGCAAAAAGTACCAGGAGATAAAAGCGCTTCATTCGGCTCTCCTCAGACAACACGCGTGGTATTCTCATACGAGTGCCTCGGCGGTTACAGTAATCCCGGCCATTTCCAGAGACAGCCGGATTTCCCGTGCGATTTCCCATGCGCCGGGTGTATCTCCGTGGACGCACAGAGTGTCGGCATGCAGGGTTATTTCATCGCCATCGATGCTTGTCAGTTTACCGGTTCGAGCAAGACTGAGTACTCTTTCGCGAACTTGCCGGATGTCGTGAATGACCGCCCCTTCGATGTTTCGCGAAACGAGTCGCCCATCACGGGTGTAGGCCCGGTCCGGGAATGCTTCATTGGCCACTTTAATACCGGCTGCTGCGGCCATTTCCGAAAAAAGTGATCCGGAGAGGGCGAAGATAATCAGGTCCGGGTCGAATGCCTTGACGGCTTCAATAATCTCCGAGGCTGCGCGCTCGCTTCCGGCGGCATCATTGTAGAGCGCTCCATGCGGCTTCACATGCCGGACCTTGATGCCCTCGGCACGCGCGAAGGCCGAAAGCGCCCCGAGCTGGTATAGGACGTAATTCTTTATCTCACCGGGAAAAGTTTCGATGTGCCGTCGCCCATACCCCTGGATGTCGGGATATCCCGGATGAGCACCCACGGCCACGTCGTGTCTTGCGGCAAGCCCGACCGTTGCGGCCATGACCGCAGGGTCCCCGGCATGGAGCCCACAGGCTATATTGGCGGAAGTTATGTAGTCAATAATCTTTTCGTCCTCGCCGATCCTGTAGGCCCCGAAGCTTTCGCCCATGTCGCAGTTGATGTCGATTTTCACGCGGCCTCCACGGCAGGCTCGAAAGTCTGCCATACCATTTTGCATCCTGAATGGGCCATTCGGATGCAACTTAATATAAAAGCGGGATCAGTGGATGAAATTTCTTACCAGGTACTCGTTTTGCATATAGATTTCGCGGGCCTGCCACAGGTCGACCTGCGTGAAGCGCACCCGGCTTCCGGGCACAAGCTGCGCAACCAGCGGCAGGTCGGTCGAGATCACAACACAAATTTTGATATAGCCTCCGGTCGTCTGGCAATCAGCCCCAAGGATTGTAGGCTGCCCGTTTCCGTGCACCTGCACCGCGCCTGGGCACGTGCCGTCCGAGATAATGTCCGCTCCACATGGCAGATCGATCACAGGCCCCGAAAGTGCAATTCCCATTCTATCGGCGCGCTCGGTTACAAGGTATGGTTCGGAATAGAAAACCTCCCCGCCATTGGGTGAGATACGATCGTCCTGCGGGCCGGGAACGACTCTAAGAACCGGTTCGGGCGAGTAGGAAGGTATACAAGCGGATGGGGCTGGGAAGTCTTCTGGCGGTCCGGCCGGAGTCCCAAGAGGAAGCTCATCGCCAGATCTGAGTGCCCGTCCGCCCGTTCCACCGAACTCGCCGCGAAGATAGGTGGACCGGCTGTTCATTACCTCAGGAACTTCTATTCCGCCTGAGATTGAAAGATATGTTCTGAGCCCGGTATGCAGGGTATCAGAATTGTCTATAACCAGGAAGTCGCCTCTTTTGGCCGGATGTGCCCTCCACGAATCAATATGAGTGCCGTTCAGCAATGCTCCGCTAAGATCACCCGTCAACGCGAAATGTGTACTACACTGGAATTCAACGTGAAATCCCCCCATGGTGATCTCGATTCCGGCTGCTCCCCGACTGTTTCCGACCAGCAGGTTTCCGACCCGAAGAGCCTGTGAGTCCATCGCCCCGCATTGAGGAACACCCCAGCTCCGATAGCCGTAGCGTCCCCGGTCCTGGATGGTTGACAGCGGCCCCGGTTTAGCGATCAGAATGCTTCGCAAAATCTTCTCCCGAGATTGGAACGAACCGGACAAAATCTCCAGGTTGCAGCAAAAAAGGCATCTTACGTCCCTGATCGAAAAGGTGCAGGGGGGTCTTGCCGATTATCCGCCAGCCACCGGGGCTATCGATGGAGTAAATTCCCGTCTGGCGGTCGGCAATCCCGACGCTGCCGGCAGGGACTGTTTTTCTCGGATTGCTTTTCCTGGGTGTTTGCAGCCGCTGGTCGAGCCCACCCAGATATGGAAATCCCGGCGTAAAGCCTATCATGTACACCTGGTAGACGGGAGTGGAGTGAAGCCTGATGACGTCATTCGGGCCAAGATCATGTAAGGCGGCAACTTCTTCGAGGTCCGGGCCGAAATCCCCGCCGTAACAGACGGGGATCTCCACTACCGCTCCGGCGTTTTCTACGGGTTCGATGCTGGATTGGATACATTCCTCAATTGTTTGCACAAGGCTCTCGAAGGAGCATTCCCATGGATCGTATTGTATGAAAAGAGAGCGATAGGTGGGATTTAGGTCCAGGATTCCGGGGTGATTCCCGGATTTCAGGACCGAGAAGAGCCGCCGAACCCGCGCATTGATGGCTGGATCGATGCTGCTGCCGAATTCAACGCTTATGCCGGTATCGCCGCAAGGAAGTATTCGGAGTTCGGATTGCATCGGCCCGGCCCCTGGCTACTAAACTGTACCGGTTGGGACAGGGCAGGCTGGAAAGCCTGCCCCACAAGCTTGGTGTTCTTGAATGTTAGTGGAGTAATGCACTGCTAAAAACCAAAATTCGCTCATTGTTCTGCCGGAAATGGCGCAAAGTGGGGCAGGCTTTCCAGCCTGCCGGGGGCATTTTCTACTACTTTGCCCCTTTCTGGAAACCCTTGAAAAATTCCCCCATCTTCCTTCCGGCTTCTTCGGTATCCATCTGGTCCATCCTGGAACTCATTCCGGAAAAAGCGGAATAGTACTTTCTGGCGTTGTATTCGCTGCTAAGGGAAAGCAGTGCAAAGATTACGGCGATTGCGCCGAAAACGATCTGGGCTTTTTGGGCATCGATCCCATAGACCTCGGTGCTCGCAATCATCATGAGATAGGAGAACCAGAGTATTGCGACAAGCGCCCCGAGGTATGGAATAGGCTGCAGGATAGTGGTTATGGGGCTGATTGCGGTGGCATAGGCCGCGCACCGGTATGCAACCTCGTAGTCCTGCTCGGATCCCAGCAGCTTCCATATAACAAAAAGAATCGCCGCGCCTATGAAGCTGCCAATCGCGGCGGCAATTGGCATAATCACTATTGAGGCAAGCCCAGCGCCCATACCGAGCCCAAACAGAGAAAACAGGGCCTGGATAATGCCGGCGGCAACGGAGACGACTACGACGAAAATCAGCGGGTCCACATATCCGCCGAACCTCGGCATTTCCCGGTAGAAATCAACCGGCCGGGTAATTACCTGCACGGCGGTATCGAGAATTGAAGTCAGGTAGTCTTTGGGGTCCTTTTTCGTAGCCAGTTCGTCCATGCCGCTCTCCTTCCCGTTTTAAACGTCCTTAAATTTTTCGATCTTGGTATTCTTCTTCAATTCATTTACCCATGCCAACCAAACCGTTGCCTGTTTTTCCTGGAGAAGCCGCTTGTATATTTCAGCTCTTTCCTCCGGCGTGGGAGCACCGGCCGCGGTGTGCCCGACCAGTTGGCATACGATGAATCGGCTGCCCAATTCCAGGGGAGCGTTCGTAAACGGCTTGGATTCATCAAGGTTGAAAACTTCATTCAAAGACTCGCCGCGCAGCAGCATGAGGTCCTTATCAGGTTCTTGTCTCGAAAACGGTTCACTGTGCCTGACGGTCAGGTTGAACTGTTTTGCCGCATCGGTGAGGCTTTTCTTCTCGACCGCCGTCTTCAAAATGTCGGCTGCTTTTTTCTGAGCGAGAGTTTTAGCCTGTTCGGCCCTGTAGTCCTTGTCAACTTTGTCTTTTACCTGTTCGAACGGGATCGGGGCTGGTGCTTTGATCGTTTTCACCTGCGCTACCATGAATCTGCCGGGAAGCTCGAAGGTTTCGCTGATTTCGCCCTGATGAAGTTCAAAGAGCTTGTTCTTGATCTGGGGGTTAAAAGGCCAGGCATCGGGCTGGTTCTCACTGGCGTCGATCCATTTAGTTCCGGTATTGCCCAGTTTCATCTCCTGGGCTGCCTTTACTATATCTTTGCGGGCAAAAGCCATATCGCGCAGATCGCGTGCTTTCTTATAGGCAATGTCCTGAACTGCTTCTGTCCTGAGCTGCTTGGCTATTTCACCTTTCACTTCTTCAAAGGGGGTCGTCCTCGCCTCGCGGACGTCCTCGACCTTTATGATGTGAAAACCATAGCTCGTTTTCACCACGTCGCTTATCTGGCCCTTTTGCAGAGAAAATGCCGCTTCGGAAAATTCCGGGACCATCTTCTTTGCGTCGAACCAACCTAAATCGCCGCCCTGCTTCGCACTGCCGGGGTCCTGCGAATATTTCTTCGCCAGTTCGGCAAAATCTTTTCCTTTTTTGGCCTCTTCGAGAATCTTCTGAGCCTCGGCGCGGGATGCCTCGATGTCCTGTTCCGTTGCGCCGGATGGCTTGAGTGAAATCAGAATGTGGCGCGCATGCACTTCTTTTTCGTGCTTGTACTTGTCGGGGTGCTCGTCATAATAGCTTTTGACCTCGCTATCGCTTACCGGAATATCCTTCCCGAGTTCTTCAGCATCTATAATTACATAGGAGACTTCGCGCTTCTCGGGTTCCATGTATTTGTTCTGGTTGCCGTCATAGAAAGAGCGAATCGATGCATCGTCTACCTTGACCTGGTCTTCCAGTGGTTTCGGATCGACAGGAACATAGGCGAGACTGATTTTATCGCGGTTAAAGTGGTAATCGGTAAGGATTTCGTCCTCGGATAATACGGCACGGTCTAAAATGATCGATCCTATTTTGCGGATCGTTATCTGGTGGGCGATTTTGCTCTCGAACATCTCGGGACTCATCCGATTTTGCCGCAGGAACATCTCGTATGAGCCAGGGTCGAATCTTCCCCCAAATTGCTGAACAATTGTCTGTCTGACTTCATCCGGTGAGGCTGCAAGCCCCATATTCTGGGCTGCCTGAAGCACAAGGGCGTTGATTATCAGATTTTCAAGGGTCTGCTTTTTCACATCGAGCTTTCGAATAAGTTCTTCGGAGAAAGCAGGCCCGAGCTGGCGACGGTAGTTCTCAACCGCATTGCTGTAAGCGGTGTTGAATTCACTGTCTGTAATCGTTATACCGCCTACCTGAGCCATTTCGAACTGATGGCGCGCGGTATACGAATAGCCGCCCCAGGCAACGAAAACGACAATAATGAGCCAAAGGACTACCTTGACCATCCAGGATCGGGAATGTTTTCTGACAAAATCAAGCATCGGTCTTATTTCCCTCCATGCTGTCGAGCGTGGTATTCAATGATAACGCGGTCCGGGTATTTCGCCTTCCGAGAAGAATATAGAACATCGCCCCCACGAATGGCACGGTGGCGACAAAAGCAAACCAGACCGTCTTGGCCCTCGAACTCGCAAACCGGCGCTTTGGAATATCTTGAATAGCCCAGAATGTTGGAACGAGAGGGATGGCAAACAGAATTATAACAAGCAAAATCCTAAATGGCATGCTCACTTCCTTCAGCAATCGCGATTCCGGGACACAATGGGACAGTCAGGCAGCTCCAGGGTCAAGGGATTCCTATAAACTTTCATGCCCGGCACCGCAAGGGTTTCTTTACAATTCGTCGCGGGCGGCCTTATTGCCGCAGCCCAATGGCGGTTTGACTGTCGTGTCCGGATATACTAGGATAACGCGGATTTGAGAAGCAGGTAACGGATCTTGGTGTGGGGGATAGAATGCCCAAACTGTTCATTTCCGAAATACAGGCCAGCCAGGACGTCGTTTCGATGTTCGTTGCGACGGATAAGCAGCTCAGGACCGCCAAAAACGGTACGCAGTACCTCAGCTTGAAGCTTTCCGACAAGACGGGAGAAATATCCGCCAAGATGTGGGAAGGGGCGCCCGAGGCCGCTCGCGGATTCCGGGACGGGGAAATTATCCTGGTGCGCGGCCGGAGCGAACTTTACAAGGAAAAGATTCAACTGAACGTCATTGAAATTTTGCCGGTGCCAATGGGCGGATACGATCCCGCCGATTTTTTGCCGGTCTGCCCCTATGACCGCGATGGCCTGTTCGATCAGCTTGAAAAACTTTTGGCGAACATGTCGGAAGGCCCGCTTAAGAGACTCTGCGCTGATTTCATGGCCGATTCAGCCCTTATGGAGCGCTTCAAGATCTGCCCGGCGGCAAAGGCGATGCACCACGCCTATATCGGTGGGCTCCTGGAACACACGGTATCGGTAATCACCCTGGTCTATAGGATCTGTAACCAATATCAGGACCTCGACCGTGACATGCTCATTGCGGGCGCTTTCCTGCACGACATCGGCAAGATCGAGGAGTTCGAATACGACACCCACATCGGTTACTCGGATGCGGGCCGGCTGGTCGGGCACATGGTGCTCGGATCACAGATGATCGATGAAAAAATTCGTTCCATTGAAGGTTTTCCGGCCGAAACCGCCCTTGTCCTAAAGCATCTCATACTCAGCCATCACGGTGAGGCACAGTTTGGCGCGGTCAAACTGCCCGCCAGCAAGGAGGCCGTTGCCCTTCATTTTGCCGATGATCTGGACGCCAAAATAAACGCAATCCGGCGAATAGTTGCAAATGCAGATGAAGAAAGCAACTGGACGGGTTACGATACAATTTTCGGAAGGCATTTTTTCCGCGGCTTTGTAAACAGTGAAGAACCGGAAGGCGGGGAGCAGAGCCCGCAGCCAAAACCCGCCGGGATTTCCGGTTGACACATAGACTTGCTAGATTGAAGGGTGGCCACGGGTTTTAGGGGCTTTTGCCCAAAGGACCGATACGTAGGCGGTGGGCACGTTAAAGGGCTGTTGCCCAACGCCCGACTGAAAAATTATAGGCGAAATTGAAGGAAAACTCCCCTCCCTTGGCGGGAGGGGCTGGGGGAGGGGGTTGAAATTCTTAAGACCTTTTTGTCACCCTCCCCTAACCCCTCCCATCAAGGGAGGGGAACACGCATATCGCAACGTCCGGCATTGGACCCGGTGGGCACATACAACCGTTGCCCATAGCTTGTATTCGGAGGATTTAAGGGGTGGCGCTTGGCGACATAAAGGGCCAGCAAAGGGCCATGCGTTTTTTGAAGCAGCTTGTAAGACGGGACATGGTTCCGCACGCCTTCCTCTTTACCGGGATGCCCGGAACGGGCAGGCTGGCGGCGGCCGTCGAGCTTGCAAAGGCGCTCGAATGCCTGGCTCCCCGAGATTCCGATTCATGCGGCCAATGCGGTGCCTGCCGTAAGATTGACCAGGGCCTCCATCCAGACCTGATCCAGGTCCGAAGCGATGGGGCCTTTATAAAAATCGAGCAAATCCGCGAACTGCGGGAGCGCTTTAGATTCCGGCCGTTTGAAGGCAAATGGCGGATTGTTATAATTCAGGACGCGCAAAGGCTTAGGGAAGAGGCCGCCAATGCGATCTTAAAGGTTCTGGAGGAGCCGCCGCGGGGAAATCTATTCATCCTGATTGCCCCGGAGGCCCAGATGCTATTGCCCACCATCGTTTCCCGGTGCTGCCAAGTGAGGTTTCAACCGCTTCGAGACGAGATAGTAGCTGATTGGCTGGTCCAGGAGAGCGGGCTTTCGGTGGAGCATGCGGCCGAAGTGGCGCGCCTTTCGGCTGGGAGCCTCGATGCTGCCCGTCGGCTTACCGAGGAAGATCGGATCGCGGGATGGAAAAGAGTATTAGCTAACGTGGAAAGCCTTGAAAGGCTTCCGCTTATAGATTTATTCTCAATGACCGCCAAATGGGGCGGCACCCGTGAGCAGGTCGAAAAAGACCTGGAGTGCATCAGGCTGTGGGTGCGCGATCTCGTGGTGTTTCGCCTTGGCGGGAACCGGCCGCTTACGTTCGAGTTGGACCAGGGGACAATTGAGGCTGTTCGGGATATCGCGCCCGAGCGCCTTTTCAGGTTGTATCACGATATTGAAGAGGCAACGCGGAACCTTAAAATAAACGTCAACCTGCAGTTGACACTAGAAGGTATCTGCCTGGCCATAAAGGATTCGCTCTATGGAAAAGGTGATTGGCATTCGTTTTCGAAAGGGAGGCAAAATCTACCACTTTGATCCCGGCGATTATTCTCCCAAAAAGGACGACTATGTTATAGTCAATACTGAGCAGGGAATAGGGCTGGGGCAGGTGGTCGATCCACCACATCAGCTTGATTCGCGTATGCATACCCCCGAGATAAAACAGATAGAGCGGCCCGCAACGGAAGAGGAAATTGAGCAGCATTTCAAAAATATCGAAGTTGAAACCGATGCCAAGATGTACTGCCTGGAGCGAATAACGGCCCACGAGCTTCCAATGAGCCTGGTGGATGTCGAGTACTTTTTTGACGGCAGCAAAATAATTTTCTACTTTACCGCTGATGGGAGGGTAGACTTCCGTGAGCTGTTGAAAGACCTCGTCCGCAGGCTTCGCACCAGGGTCGAGCTTCGCCAGATCGGCATCCGCAACCAGGCCAAGATGGTTGGGGGACTCGGAGGTTGCGGACGACCCCTGTGCTGCGCATCTTTCCTCAAGAACTTTCACGCCGTATCCATCAAGATGGCCAAAGAGCAAAACCTTAGCCTTAATCCGGCCAAAATATCAGGCGCCTGCGGCAGGCTGATGTGCTGTCTTCAGTATGAATTCGAGACCTACAAGGACCTCAAGAAGGATATGCCCAAAATTGGCAAGAAGGTCGAGATTCCCGAAGGCAAGGGCAAGGTCGTGCGGCAGAACGTGATGAGCCGATGCTATACCGTGCTGCTCGAAGATGGAAAAGAAGTGGATATAAATCTCGATAAGGGCTGCAGCAGCGAGTGCAGGTGCCCCAATCCCAACGTAAAGAGATAAGGGAGCAGATGGAGCGATTCTACGTCACAACGCCTATATACTACGTAAATGCCGAACCTCACATCGGGCACGCGTACACCACCATAGTAGCCGACGTAATGAATCGGTTCCATAAGCTGATGGGCTATAAAACCTTCTTCCTTACCGGAACGGACGAGCATGGGGA
Organism: Desulfarculales bacterium UBA702; assembly: GCA_002298165.1. GTDB lineage: Bacteria > Desulfobacterota > Syntrophobacteria > Syntrophobacterales > Syntrophobacteraceae > SbD1. Next base: position 10,686 of record DBMI01000094.1, on the reverse strand, counting down.
CAAGATCGTCCAGGCCGCACAGGAAGCCGGAATGGAGCCGAAGGCCTACGCTGACAGGATAAGCGGGCTTTTCCGCCAGACCTGGCCGAAGCTCGGGATCACCAACGATAAGTTCATCCGCACAACCGACCCCGAGCACATAAAGGTCGTTCAGGACGTGCTGCAAAAGGTCCATGATGCGGGCGACATATACTTCAGCTCCTACAAAGGGCAATATTGTGTCGGGTGCGAGCGGTTCTACACCGAGCGCGAACTCGTGGATGGAAAATGCCCGGACCACGACAAGCCGCTCATCGAGCGAGAAGAGGCCAATTATTTCTTCCGCATGAGCAAATATCAGGACTGGCTTATCGGCTACATCAGGGAAAATCCCGATGCCATCCGGCCGGAGCGCTACAGAAACGAAGTCCTCTCATTTTTGAAAGAGCCGCTGGAAGACCTTTGCATATCGAGGCCCGTCGAGCGCCTCTCCTGGGGAATACCGCTTCCTTTCGACAACAGGTATGTCACCTATGTCTGGTTCGACGCACTCATAAACTATATCTCCGCCCCGGGCTATCCCGACGGCGAACTCTTCCGCCAATTCTGGCCCGTTGCGCAGCACACGGTCGCAAAAGACATACTGAAGCCCCACGGCATCTATTGGCCTACCATGCTAAAGGCGGCGGGCGTCCCGATGTACCGCCACCTGAACGTCCACGGCTATTGGAAGATTGCCGAAGGCAAGATGAGCAAAAGCCACGGCACGGTGGTGCGGCCGCTCGACCTTGTGCCTGTCTACGGCCTTGATGCCTTCCGCTATTTTCTGCTTCGCGAGATGGTCTTCGGCCTTGACTCGAATTTCAGCGAAGATGCACTGGTGCAAAGAATCAACGCCGACCTGGCAAATGATCTCGGAAATCTTTTCAGCCGCACCCTGGCAATGACATCGAGGTATTTCGACGGGAAAGTCCCGCCTTTCGGCGCCGAACCCAACGAGGAGGACAGGGCACTTCGGGGCATGGCAAAAAATGCCACTGAAGAGTTCACACGCGAAATCCCGCAACTTGGATTCCACAAGGCGTTGATGGCGATCTGGGAGTGCATAGGCTCGGCAAACAAATACATCGACTATGTCGCCCCCTGGAACCTCGCCAGGGAAGAAAGCTTGAACCCGCGCCTGCAGACTGTTATGCGCACGCTCCTTGAGGTAAACAAGAGTGTCGCGGTGCTGATTTCTCCATTTATGCCCGAAACCGCCGAAAAGATGCTCGACCGGCTTGGAATATCGAAAAAAGCACTGGATCTGAGGCTTGACCAGGATGCCAGGTGGGGTACGCTGGAGGAAGGAAAAGAGGTCTCCAAAGGCGAGGCGCTATTCCCCAGAGTCGATCTTGGCGGGGCAAAGAAAGCCGAAAAAGGTCAGGCGGAAAAATCGGAAAAGCCCGGAAAACTGAAAGCGGCCGTACAAACCGAGAAGGCCAACGCAGCTTCTCAGCCTGCGCGGGCACCGGTTGCCGCGGCGGCTTCAGGTTCAACCGGTGCTGCCGGAGCAGCATCAGCCGATCCGCATTCCGAGGCCATTGACATAGACACTTTCCGGAAAATCGATCTGCGCATAGGCCTGATCCGCCAGGCCGAAAGAGTCCCCAGGTCCGAGAAGCTGGTAAAATTAATCATCGATATAGGCGAAGAGCGGCAGGTAGTCGCCGGAATCGCCCAAACCCACTCCCCTGACGACCTTATCGGAAAGCAGGTTGTAATTGTAGCCAACCTCAAGCCCGCAAAACTCATGGGGGTAGAATCCCACGGCATGGTCCTGGCCGTGCGCGACGGAGCAGACCTCAAGCTGCTGATCCCGGAAAAGGAAGTCACGCCGGGGGGGAGGGTTTCGTAGCACTGGAACTGTTTAGGGAGGAAATATTCGAAATTATCAGGATGGCAGTTGTCCGTTTTTTTCGTAGGCCTTCCAATCTTTTCTTTTCATCAGCCGAACGTTCGCTTCATGGCACTCAGGGCATCCCTGGTACTGGCCTTCCCTGGACCGACGCCACATAGTGTACAGCATCCCGGGCACTACCAAACAACACCACAGGGTTATCTCCATCTTCCGGGAACCCTTGGAAATTACCTTGCTTTCCCCGACGTAATTACATGTTGGGCAGATGATCTTCATATTCGCTCCTCTTCTCGATAAAAATGAACGCTCCATATAAAACTTTCTTTCCGTGTTGGCAACTCTTTCCAGACATAATGTAAATGTAAACTTACTTTGGTGGTTTTGCCGACAAGAGGAAGGGGTCTTCCGGGGAACGCGCACCGGGATATTGCACCCGAAGGCGGGATTGACTCAATAACGTCATTCCCTCGAAAGCGGGAATCCAGACGTAACGTAGGGGCAAAAAATCTTTTGCCCCTACATACCGCCATTGCCATTGGTTTTTATAAGTCGGTTAACATCCAATCTGGTGCAAAGGGTATGGCGTTACAAAGAGGATGTGGTTGAAGGATTCACCAAGAAATACGGCGTTAAAATGCTCGTTTATTTCGAACCACACGAAACTGCTGAATCTGCCATTACCCGTGAAAAGCAGCTCAAGAAATGGGAAAGAGCCCGGAAGATAAGGTTGATAGAGCAAAGCAATCCCGATGGATAGATCTTTACAGTACGATCTGTGTTTAGACTGGATTCCCGCCTTCGCGGGAATGACGTTGTGAGGCATGGGTCGCTATTCGCGCGAAAAGTATTGGAGGTACTCGTTTGCCGAATGAACCACAAAAAGGGGCAGGGAAATGATTCCTTTATAACGAAAAATTTTGTCCGGGAACCACTGGAAGGGACCAATGTATTCGTTGAAACCGGACCGGCTGTAAATCTTATTAGTTATTTCGACAAATCGGACACCCCTGCAACCGCAAAGGTTTTTCCAGGCCGCCGGCGTGGAGAATTTCCTCGTTTCCAAGAATATCCAATGCCGGTCCATCGGCAATAATAGAGCCGTTTTTTAGAATGATCGTTCGCGTGCATACGTCCAGGGCCATATCGAGGTCGTGTGTGGCTATGATTCGAGTGTGCTCGAATTTTCTCAGTAGCGCGATGAGTTCGCGCCTTGCCCTCGGGTCGAGGTTCGAGGTGGGTTCGTCCATGAACAGGACGCTTGGTGACATGGAAAGGACCGTGGCGATGGCGACCGCGCGCTTTTCTCCACCGGAGAGCCTGTAGGGAGGGCGGTTTCTGAGGTGAGCGGCGCCGACCGTTTCGAGGGCGTCAACGACCCTTTGCTCGACTTCCTCCGGGGGAAAACCTAGATTTAGCGGCGCAAAAGCGACGTCGTCGTAGACCAGGGGCATGAAAAGCTGATCGTCCGGGTCCTGAAACACCATCCCGATATTGCGACGCACCTGAGGAATAGTTTTTTTGGTAAGAGGAAGGTGGCCGATTCGCACTTCGCCCGATTGCGGGACAAGGCATCCGGCGAGGTGCAGCAGAAGCGTCGATTTGCCAGCTCCATTCGATCCTACCAGCGCAACCGATTCACCGTGGGTGACCGTGAACGATATGCCGCCCAGAGCTGGTGTGCCGTCGGGGTAACTATACTCAAGATCAATTACTTCCAGAATGTGGTGGCTCATTTTACCAGTCCTGAAAACAGGTCGCCCATCAAGTGGGGCAGGCTATAAAACCTCATCAGAATGAAAAGTGCTGACCAGCCCAGTAGAAACAAAATATCCCAAACGTTTATCTTAAGTGGGTAAGCCAGCCTGATTTCACCGTCGAAGCCCCGTGAAAGCATGGCGGTATGAATGCGTTGCGCCCGGTCGAGGGTCCGCAGCAGAAGATTTCCGATCATCGACCCAAATACCCTTATCCCCATGCCGTTTCCGTCGAATGAGCGAAGGGACCTTGCGCGCACCATTCGGCTAGCTTCCTCGGTCAGGACAAAAATGTAGCGGTACAGGAAAAGAAGCTGTACGACAAACCCGCGTGGCACTCCCAGCTTTTCCAGGGCCATGCAGATGGCGTTGAATCCCGTGGAGCCAATGAGTGCCAATACCGCGAATACAGTTAGAGTGAATCGGATCATAATGGATGCAAAGGAGAGCCATCCGCCTGAAATAAAAACCGGGCCGATGTTGAATAGAATGTTGGTGTCCAGAAAGGGATTCCAGATACCGATAAAAAAGGCAAAAGGGGCTGCCAGCAAGACCTTCCTGAGAAGATACTTTAAGGGCAGGTTACCCAAAGAGATTAAAACGATAGGGTATATGGCGAATGGGATCAGAGCCGAGATCTGGTATTTATTCAGCGAGAGGATCGAGGCGATGAATACCAGGGTAGTCAAGAGCTTTACACGCGGATCGATCCTGTGGATACAGGTCGTCTGATTGGATAAGGCGTCCAGATGGTTTACGTCAAATAGGGAGGAACTGATGGTCGACATGGCCGTTCACACCCGAGACCTGTTTTGGAATTTTCGAAGAAACCAGCCTATAAGGCAGGCCAGAAGCAGTGTCGCTGATCCACCTATAAGTCCGGATAGGGAGGTGCCGGCATTAACCGAACCCCATGCCTCATCTTTGCCTGATTCTGCAATGGTCGCCTTGCCGCCCGGCTTGGCAGATTCTTCCTTGAAGCTGTAGCCGGGGAAGGCTGCTGAGTTTTGCTGCAATTTGGCAAGAAAGGCATGCAGCCCGGTTTCAGGGGCCTTGAGTTCTTTGCCGGAAACGTTGGAGATTGACCACTCCAGTCCGTCAGGGTTTGTCGAAGCAAACCAGGAAAGCGTACAGCCAATGACAGCGGCTGATATCGCGAATCCCACCAGGATCTTTCTTGTAGAAGTTGGATAGTTGGAGGCAGGGCCACCGGTAATTTCCAAGATCTCGGGACGCGCTTTCCAGACGAAAGTTACCACAGCGGCGGTAACAATCCCTTCCACAATTCCTATGGCCAGATGAATCGGCTGCATTAGCAGCAAAAAGCCGGTAAATGGGATATCCGATACACCCGAGAGCCATGTCTCGATGACAACGCCCATTGCGCCCATCTGTAGGCCGGCGATTGATGCCGCTATGGCGCCGATGAATATGCGATTGCGGTTCGGATTCTTTCCGGCAATCTTTCTGTAGATCAGCGGATAAGCCACGAAGCAGGAGAAGAAACCAAGATTTATGATATTGCAGCCAAGCGCCAGAAGGCCGCCGTCCGCAAAAAACAACGCCTGGATTGTCAGAATCGATGCCATTACGAGAAAAGCTGCGTTTGACCCAAGCAAGACAGCGAGGATCATCCCTCCGCCGATATGCCCGCTCGATCCTGTAGCCGGAATGGTAAAATTGATCATCTGGGAGGCAAAAATGAAAGCCCCCAAAACGCCCATCAGGGGCACCACCCGGTCGTCCATATCTTCTTTGAGCTTCTTTGCACCGTGGACAACAAGCCCGGCTGAGGCAGCAAGCATCGCGCCGCCGACAGCCGGAGAAATCAGGGCATCGGCCATATGCATTGTGGGAATATCCTCTTTGTTTTGCGGGGGCTTGCTCGGGCAACAAAAAAGGCCAAAGCATGCCCTCTTGGAGAACATGTCGGCCTTCGTGACCAACTGTGTAAGAATATTTCGATATTGTTAGCAAGTGGGCTTCATGCCCTTTTGGCCTAACAAATAGCCCGGACGTGGTTTTTCGTCAAGGTTTAACTGCTGTTTACGCGGCCGGGCAAATTGCCGGAAATCCCGGTTCATATGATAAAGTGCATTTTCATCATGCACTGTTCCAATTTAACGGCTGATCTGATATTTTGACTTGATTTTCTATTTACAATTCATCCTGCTTGCCAATTCCGGCACTTCGCAATAATAGCTGAATACTGCAGCGGCAGGTGCGGCGCCGGCTGTTTTTTCGGGATAGAAGGGACCGTAATGGAACAAAGGTATTCGCCAAAATCGATAGAGTCAAAATGGCAGGAATACTGGGAAAAATCCCAAGTCTTCAAGGTAGGCGAAGACGAGAGCAAGAAGAAGTATTACCTGCTCGAGATGTTTCCCTATCCGTCCGGGCGCATCCACATGGGACACGTGCGGAACTATTCGATAGGAGACGTTGTTGCTCGTTTCCTGAGGATGCTCGGATACAACGTGCTCCACCCGATGGGCTGGGATGCTTTTGGGATGCCGGCGGAAAACGCGGCTATAAAGGCCGGCACCCATCCTGCGAAGTGGACCTACGATAATATAGATTACATGCGCAACCAGCTCAAACAGCTGGGATTTTCCTACGACTGGTCCCGCGAGTTGGCAACCTGCGATCCGAGCTACTACAGGTGGGAGCAGCGCTTTTTTTTAGAGATGTTCGAAAGGGGACTTGCCTACAGGAAAAGCTCGTATGTGAACTGGTGCTCGAAGTGCCTGACCGTTTTGGCAAACGAGCAGGTCGAAGGTGGTGCTTGTTGGCGGTGCAGTGAGCCGGTCATCCAGAAAGAAATGGAGCAGTGGTTTTTTAAGATCACCGACTACGTCGAGGAATTGCTCGATTTTACGCATAAGCTGCCGGGCTGGCCCGAGCGCGTGCTGGTAATGCAGCAGAACTGGATTGGGAAAAGCACCGGAAGCCGGCTCCTCTTTCCCCTCGAATCGGGCGAAGGAAATATAGCTGTGTTTACGACCCGTGCGGATACCCTTTTCGGGGCAACCTTCATGAGCATGGCCCCCGAACACCCGATGGTCGAAGATCTTTCGCGTGGAACTCCGCAGGAAGCGGCAATTAGAGATTTTGTCGAGCGGGCAAGAATGTCAAAGCGCGATGAGCGGGAGGCGGAGCTTCTCGAAAAAGAGGGCGTATTTACCGGAAGCTACTGCATAAATCCCATGACCGGGATTAAAATGCCGATCTATGTGGCAAATTTCGTGCTCATGGCCTACGGCACCGGTGCGGTAATGGCGGTTCCGGCACACGATCAGCGCGACTTCGAATTCGCCAAAAAATACGATCTTCCGATCAGAGTCGTGATAAATCCCGCCGAATCCGGCAAGAAGCTCACGGCGGATGAACTGACTGAGGCATTCGAAGACGACGGCGTTCTGGTTGATTCGGGTCCATTTAGCGGAATGCTTTCCGCTCAGGCCCGCAACGCCATTACGGAAGATCTTGCGAAACGCGGGCTTGGTGAATTAACCGTCCAGTACCGCCTCCGTGATTGGGGCATATCGCGCCAGCGCTACTGGGGCGCTCCCATTCCGATAATTTATTGCGAAAAGTGCGGGGCGGTGCCTGTTCCAGTAGAAGAATTGCCTGTCAAGCTTCCACTCGATGTCGAGCTGTTGCCCAACGGCGGATCTCCTCTGCCTGCCTACGAGCCATTCTACAAGGCCGCCTGCCCTAAATGCGGGGGTCCGGGCCGCCGGGAAACCGACACGATGGATACTTTTGTCGAGTCTTCCTGGTACTTCGCCCGTTTTACCTGTCCGGATTTTGACCGTGGCCCGCTCGATCCCAACAGGGTCGGCTACTGGATGCCGGTCGATCAGTACATAGGCGGTATCGAACATGCTGTTTTGCACCTGCTTTATTCAAGGTTTTTCGTAAAAACCCTCCGCGACATGGGGTATCTCGAAGTTGATGAGCCGTTCCTCAACCTGCTCACACAGGGGATGGTAATTAAGGACGGCTTCAAGATGAGCAAATCGAAGGGTAATGTGGTCGATCCCGATAAACTGATCCAGAAATACGGGGCCGACACGGTCCGGCTCTTCTGCCTTTTTGCGGCACCTCCGGAAAAAGACCTCGACTGGAGCGATCAGGGAGTGGAAGGCTCCTTCCGTTTCCTGTCGCGGATGTGGAGAATAGTTGCAGAAAATATCGATCAGCTGAAAGCGGTAAAACCCTGGTCCGGCGGCGGCGAACTCTCAAAATCCGTTGCGCAGCTTCGAAGAAAGACCCACCAGACCATCCGGAAAGTGACCGAGGATATCCGTGATCGCTTCCATTTCAATACTGCCATTGCGGCTGTTATGGAGCTGGTCAACCAAATCTACCAGGTGCTCGACAGCAAATCCGATGACCGGGCGTTCTGGCCCGTTATGCGTGAGGCAGTTGAAGCCGTGGTTATTCTTTCGTCGCCGATGGTGCCCCACATTACGGAAGAACTCTGGAAGATTCTGGGGCACGACCGGCTGCTTCTCGAAACTTCATGGCCGGCGTGGGACGAAGAGGCAACGAAAGCTGAAGAGATTTTGATTGTCGTCCAGGTCAATGGGAAGCTTCGCAGCAGGATAACCGTCCCAGCCGATGCCGCCGAAAAAGAGGTCGAAGCGGCTGCCCTGGCCGATGCTCGCGTTCGGGAAATTACAGAGGGAAAGCAGGTTAAAAAGGTTGTGGTGGTGCCGAAGAAGCTGGTAAATATCGTGATGTAGCACGCAAAATTACGCTCAATAAATACGAGAGCGCTGCAAAACCTTGATAGATTGATGCACATCTAAAAACATTGCCGAGTAAGGATGGCTCATTCACATGATTAGAAAGCCCTTCATAAATCTTCTGGCAATTTGCTTCATTGTTTCCCTGGCATCCTGCGGCTATCATTTTTCGGGTGAGGGGAGCGGTCCGAAGCCCGGCCTCAAGTACATAGCGGTGCCGGTCTTTGAAAACAACACATCCGAGCCTAATGTCGGGGCTCTTTTTGCCGGCGCCCTGCGGCGCGAATTCAATCAGAAGGGCAATTTCAGGGTTGTTGACGTCGCTGATGCGGAAGCTGTTTTCAAGGGCACTATAAAGAATATATGGATAACGCCGATTGCCCATGCCGCCAACCAGACCATTGCTTCAAACCGGGTCACAATCGAAAACCGGCTCTACCTCGTAGTTGATGTACGCTGTGAAGATAAAAGCACCGGTAAGGTAATCTGGAGAGATCCGAATTTTGCCTACTACAAATCTTACCGTCTGAATGACGATCCCCTTCTTAACCCGAATGCCCTTAATTCATTCGAAAGCAGGAGCATTGCCCTGGAATATCTGACCCATGAAATGGCGGTAAGGGTTCACGACAGGTTTTCGAGCAATTTCTGATGCGAGCACAAGATAAACCAAGGGCTGCAGCTCCCGAAAAAACTGATTCGATCTATCTCTACATCGGGGATTCAGCCTTCCAGGCGGAGGAGGCCTGGAAAGGGCTGGCTGCCGCTGTAGTTCCTGATGCCGGCAAGAGCGTCGCGAGGCGTCGAGGCCGCTCTTCGGGTGCGGGTGGAGTCGAGCGCATCCAGGCCAGGGAAACGGATGCCGGCAGGGTGATAGAGCATTTATCCACTGTTCCGATGTTCGGGGGCAGAAAGCTCCTGGTGGTCGAGCAGGTGGATGCCTGGAGCAAAGAAGACCAGGCGGCCCTTGCATCGTTTCTGCCGCGAGTACCTCGATCTTCCTGCCTGGTCCTTACGGCTTCCGGCAAAAGAGCGGTCGAGACCCTCGCAAAGGCTGTCAAGGAGACCGGGAAGGTAATCGAGTTCAAGGCTCTATCCCAGAAAGACGCCCCCAAGTGGCTGGTCGAAAAGGCAAGGGAAAAAGGAAAAGTACTGGCGTTCCGGGCCGCATTTCTCCTGGTTGAAATGACTGGGGCGGACCTTCTAACACTTGATTCCGAGTTGGAAAAGATATGCACGTTCGTCGGTGAGCGGCAAAATATCGAGCCCGAGGACGTCGAAGAGGCGGCAAGCTCTCAGCGGATTTCTTCTACTTTTGAACTTCTCGATCAGATAAAGGCCCACCAGGTTGCCAAAGCGGTAAAATCTCTTCGAGGGATTCTCTTCTCCGGCGAGGAACCTCCCAGAATACTTGCCATGAAAACTCTCGGGTCCCTTGCATGGAATGTCAGAATGGTATGGCAGGTAAAGGATTCACTCCGGCGGGGAATGAGCGTGGAGGAAGTGGCATCCAGGCTTAGGGCTAATCCCTGGGCAATTCAGAAAGCATCCGAACAGGCCAGCCGATTCTCGGATTCGGATCTTCGGTCCATCCATGAAGCCATACGTCGGGCCGACGCCGATTTGAAAAGCAAGGGTACGCCCCCGGAAGTCATAGTGGAGGCTCTGGTGCTCGATCTTTGCCTGGAAAAGAAAAAGCCCTCGAGCTTGCGCTGAGGGCTTTTATATATATAGGTACGTCCGCCTTAAAGATGGGCGGGCGGGACTGGACTAAAGAGCGTTTACCCTGCGGGTCAGGCGAGAGATCTTCCGCGATGCGGTGTTTCTGTGAATCACGCCTTTTGCCGCCGTTTTGTCGATAATGGAGATGGCCAGCTTCAGGTTTTCCGCCGCAGCTTCAGTGGCCTTGGTGTTTAGTGATTCTTCGAGCTTCCTGATTACATTTTTCATCCGGGTTTTGCGGGAGCGGTTTCTCTGCCGCCGATCTTCACTCTGCCTTGCCCTCTTGACTGCCGATTTATGATTTGCCAAACCAAAACCTCCTGATATCCAGCATTCTGGAAAAAATGGCGATAAGCTGTCCAAATCCGTGCAAAGAAAAGATACATATACCCGATTCAGCGTGGATGTCAAGCCGCTAATCGATTTATTACCGCAAAAATTCCTTTCCAAAACATCCTTGAACGCATACATTCCCAATGGGAATATATGACGCCGGATATCCGCCGAAACCACTGGTTGTGGCGCGGTCTACCGGGCCTGTTGCCTAAAAAATGCTAAGCAAAATTGGATGGCACGA
>DBMI01000045.1 GCA_002298165.1 Desulfarculales bacterium UBA702 | reverse complement strand
GGGGGCGTGGATTGAAACAATCGCGGCCCGTCGATGGTCGGTGATCGCCGAATCGGTCGCCCTCCGCGCGGGGGCATGGTGGGCACAAAAAACCCCGTGCCCAACCTACATTATCTCGCGGTTAGCAGTGTTTCCGACAATCTGTAGGTTGGGTTGAGCGGGGAACTGGCTACAAACCCGGGAGATGGATTGAGGGAGCGAAACCCAACGCTCAGGCGCTTGATTCGCAGTTTGATTGTTGGTAGCGTTAGTTAATTGTTGGGTTTCGCTCGCTTCAATGCAATTCGCGGCAAAATTCCGTTGACCCGCTCAACCCAACCTACGAAACAACGAAGCCAATCACACCCGCCCATACCCCGGTTGTGGCAGGGTCTCCATGCGCGCCGGCACAGGGTCATTTTTTGCTACCAATCGGCGGGGATATGACCTTTTTTTATGAAATAATACATCTGCCCGGGCTGCTTCATCGGTCCCGCGATTTGCTCCGCTGTTTCTCCAGTCCCGCAGAAAAGATCGATTCTTGCCGCCCCCTTTATTGCACCGCCGGTATCCTGATTAAGGACCCACCTGTTCAATCGCTCCCATCCGACGACCTGTCCGGATTGGTCGAGCTTCGGCCTTTCACTGACCAGGAATGCCACAGCTCCCCTGGGATGAAATTTCGGATCGGACGCTACAGAGCGGCCCGCGGTCAAAACCCTGTCCAGACTGCCGACAGGCCCTTGTGAAATGAATCTGAAAAAGACATAGCTCTCATTTTCCCACATTATTGCATCGCTCTCGCCGGGATTTGATTTCAGGTATTTGCGGATGGCCTGGAGGGACATATCATCGCGCGCGATGACACCTTTTTCCAGTAGGGTTTTTCCGATGCTGCGGTATGGGCGGCCATTCACACCGGCATATCCCACCCGCCGCAAGGTGCCATCCGGAAGCCTGATGACCCCGGAGCCCTGGACGTGTAGAAAGAAGCAGTCCACGGGATCTTTGAGCCAGGCGAGTTGCGCTCCAGAACTCTCGAGCTTCCGCTGCCCGTCAATTTCCGCACGCGTGTAAAAAGGGACGACACGGTTTTTTTCCACCCGCCCGGTGAGTCGCTCCCCTTTGAACCGCTCCGGATCGAAGCGCTCCAAATCGATTGTCAGAAGATCGGGCGGAACCCCGTATATCGGCCACCTGAAATCAGGTGCAGGCTTGAGGCTTCCCTCCAGCACAGGTTCATAGTAGCCGGTCACAAGCATCCCCGGCCTGTCCGGGGGAACCACCCTGAATATTTCGAAATCCCTGGCGAGCGCCGCCCTGTTCAGGTCACCAGAATCGAGGAGACCGAGGAAATGGACAAGAGAATCCTTGATTACGGCAGATTTTACGGAGTGCTGACCGAAAGCGAAGGTCTTCTCGGGAGGGATGCGTTCTATCCACGAGATACTTGTGACGAGCGCCTGGCGCAAAGCGCCTGCCTGTTCGTCGTCAACCGTATCTGGTAATTGGTCGGCCTGAATACGTTCAAAGATGTTGGCGGGAGGAGATTCGGGAGGCTTTGCCGGACATCCGGCAAGAAAAAGAAGGCATGCGAACCAGAAAATAGTGGACTTTCTACTTCTCATGCCTTCGAATTCCCGCCGCTAAATAAATTCCGCTTTTGGGCGGCAACACTTTACCGTACCCGCGGATCCATTTTTGTAGAATTGCCCCCGTTCGGCACGATAAAGCTGTGCTCACCTTTGTGGATCAGCGGGCGTCGAGCATTCTGCTTATCTCAGGTCCCCATTTCCCAGGAATGAAGATAAGCATCCTGCTCCGCCGTGAGCTTGTCGATTATCACACCCATGCTCGCCAGCTTGAGGCGTGCAATTTCCTTGTCTATATCGAGAGGAACAGTGTAGACGAGCTTCTTTAACGAAGAGTGGTTTTTCACCATGTATTCCGAGCATAGCGCCTGGTTCGCAAAACTCATGTCCATAACGCTCGAAGGATGCCCCTCGGCAGCTGCAAGGTTTATAAGCCGGCCTTCGCCAAGCACGTAAATCCTTCTGCCGCTGCCCAGCGTGAACTCCTCGATGTATTCGCGGATTTGCCGCGACGAGGCAGCCATTTCTCCGAGTGCTTCGAGGTCGATTTCGACATTGAAGTGGCCGGAATTGGCAACGATTGCACCGTCTTTCATCGCTTTGAAATGTTCGGCACGGATCACGTGGATATCACCGGTCAGGGTACAGAAAAAGTCGCCGATTTGAGCGGCCTTCTCCATCGGCATAACCTGATAGCCATCCATTACAGCCTCGAGCGCCCTGAGGGGATCGATTTCGGTGACGATTACCTTTGCGCCCATCCCGGCAGCGCGCATGGCGACACCGCGGCCGCACCAGCCGTAGCCGCTTACGACGAAATTCGATCCGGCAAGCAACCGGTTAGTTGCGCGAATTATCCCGTCGATTGTGCTCTGGCCCGTTCCGTAGCGGTTATCGAACAGGTGCTTGGTGTCCGCATCGTTTACGGCAACTATTGGGTACTGAAGAACCCCTTTTTCGGCCATGCTGCGAAGCCTGATTACGCCGGTTGTCGTTTCCTCGGTTCCGCCTATCACGTACTGGAGCAGTTCGCGCCGATCCGAGTGCAGAACGCCGACCAGATCGGCGCCATCATCCATCGTGACCTGTGGCTGATGCTCGAGGGAGGAGTGGATGTGCCTGTAGTAGGTATCCTTGTCCTCGCCCTTGATGGCGAAAACCGGGATCTTCTCGCATACCGCAAGAAATGCCGCTACATCGTCCTGGGTGCTCAGAGGATTTGATGCACAAATCCTGAGGTCGGCCCCGCCTGCCTTCAGCGTCTGGGCCAGGAAAGCGGTTTCTGTAGTCACGTGGAGACAGGCGGCCATGCGAATTCCCGCCAGAGGTTTTTCGGAGGCAAATCTTTCTTGAATTGACCGGAGCACCGGCATGGACTGGGCCGCCCATTCCACCCGCAGTTTCCCTTTTTCGGCAAGCCCCTGGTCCTTGACATCGAAATCCATGAAAACTCCTTCCCTTGCAATCTGAATAGATCAGCAGGCATTAAAAAAGCCGCGGGCAGCCCGCTGAGGGGCTGCCTGCGGCGTTTGTGGCAATATAGGCTAGATTCCGGCCATGTCACGTAAAGTGTCGGCCATGTCCGTCTTTTCCCAGGTGAAATCAGGGTCGTTTCGGCCAAAATGACCTCCGCAGGCGGTCTTCTTGTAAATTGGCCTGAGGAGCCTCAAATGCTTTACCATATTGGCCGGCTTAAAGCTGAAAACTTCCCGGACGATTTCGGAAATCCTGTCGGCGGGAATTTTGCCGGTCCCGAAGGTATCGATCATCAGGGATACGGGTTCGGCAACGCCGATACTGTAGGCGACCTGTACCTCCACTCGGTCGGCCAGTCCGGCGGCAACGATATTCTTTGCCACGTACCGTGCCATGTAGGATGCCGTGCGGTCGACTTTCGAGGGGTCTTTTCCCGAAAAGCAGCCCCCGCCATGGCTTCCCTGCCCACCGTAGGTGTCGGCAATGATCTTTCTTCCAGTGAGGCCGCAATCGCCCATTGGACCGCCCACAACAAAGCGCCCGGTGGTATTGATGAAAAAATTGGTCTTGCCGTTCATGAGTTCGGCCGGGATTACCTTCTTTATGACCTCTTCGATAATTCCTTCCCGCAGGTTGGAATACGAAACGTTTGGCGCGTGCTGGGCGGCAACGACTACGGTATCAACCCTTACAGGCTTGCTGTCCACGTATTCGACAGTTACCTGGCTCTTACCGTCCGGCCTGAGGAAATCCAGAACATTGTTCTTCCTCACCTCGGCCAGCTTGCGACTGAGCCTGTGTGCGTAGTAGATGGGCATGGGCATCAGAACCGGGGTCTCGTTGCAGGCATAGCCGAACATGATCCCCTGGTCTCCAGCGCCTTGTTCTTCGAAAAGGCCTTCCCCCGCATTTACTCCCTGCGCGATATCGGGCGACTGCTTGTCTATGCTCGTAAGGACGGCGCAGGTCTCCCAATCGAACCCCATCGCGGAATCGTTATACCCGATTTCCTTAATGGTCTGGCGCACGATGTCCGGAATGTGCACGTAGGTGGTGGTGGTGATCTCTCCGGCAACAATGGCCATTCCAGTTGTCACCATCGTCTCGCACGCCACTCGGGAGGTCTTGTCATCAGCTATGATCGCGTCCAGAACAGCGTCTGAAATCTGGTCGGCAACCTTGTCGGGATGTCCCTCGGTAACGGATTCCGACGAGAAAAGATAAGTGGTCATTGACATTAGGAATTACTCCTCCTTCATTGGTATATACTGCCAAAAGAGCGCCCGCTACGAGCACGTACCGCAAAAAAACGGAATTGAGGAGAAGAACTTGAGGAGTCGGGGTTCGACACCCCAATCCTCGATTCCTCAATTCCTGAAACGATCTATCTTATCAATGCGATATCCGCGGCTTTTTCAACACGCCGTCTGTTGTTCGAATCAACCATAACAACCTTAGGTTTGTGACCCGCAATCTCGGCTTCTTCGAAATGGGCGTAGGTTGCGATTATTATCAGGTCGCCTACGGCACCCATCCTGGCCGCGGCCCCATTCAGGCAGATGTCCCCCCTGCCTGCCGGACCTTCGATAGCATAGGTGTCGAACCTCGCACCGTTATTTACGTTGTAAATTTTTATCTGCTCGTAGGGAAGAATATCGGCACCCTTCATCAGGTCGGCATCTATTGTGAGGCTTCCCTCGTAATGAAGGTTCGAATCGGTGATGCGAGCGCGGTGTATTTTGGACTTAAGCAAGAGCCTTTGCATTTTATTACTCCCTTTGAAAACGCGGCTTGAAACCGGATTAATCAGGACCCGGCAGTCAGGATTCTGTTGTCAATGAGTCTTGTCGCACCGACGTACACTGCAAGGGCAAGCAGTGCACAGTCCTCGACACGGGTCACATCCTCCAGAGTATCCGGACGGCAGATCTGAGCATAGTCAATTCGCACGTCTTCACCGGGTTGCAAAACCTCTCTCACTCTGGCCAAAATCGAATCACTTTGCCTCTCCCCCTTATCGACGAGGCCCTGCGCCTCCTTCAATGCGCGGTTCAACCGCAGCGCCTTCCCCCGCTGTTCAGCGCTTAGGTATACGTTGCGGCTGCTCAATGCCAGATCGTCATGCTCGCGCACAATCGGATGGCCGATTATTTCGATATTCATATTAAGATCGGCAACCATCCTGCGAATTACCGTCAACTGCTGGTAGTCTTTCTCGCCGAAGATTGCGATGTGTGGTTCGACTATATTAAAGAGCTTTGCCACTATTGTGGTAACTCCGCGGAAGTGCCCCGGACGGCTCCCGCCGCAAAGCGGCCCCGAAACGTCCGTTACTTCCACGTAAGTCTGGAATCCCCAGGGATACATCTCCGCTGGTTTTGGGGCAAAAATCACGTCCACCCCGGCTTCCTCGGAAAGCTTGCTGTCCCGCTCCAGATCTCTGGGGTAGCGCTCAAAATCTTCACTTGGGCCAAACTGGGTCGGGTTGACGAAAATGCTTGCTACCACCACATCGGACCTGTTGCGTGCAGTCCGCATCAGGCTTAGATGGCCTTCGTGAAGATAGCCCATGGTCGGGACCAGGGCGATTTTCTTCCCTGCCGCCCGCCAGCGGTCCGCCTGCTGCTGCATCTCGACAACACTGTTGATGATGCGCATTTTGAAATCTCCTTTATTTAAATAAAAAAGTCCCGGTCCCAGATGGATCCGGGCGAATCGAGCCAAAATCAACCGATCGGGCACGCCTCGTCGATTTCGAACAGATATCTTACCGATATTACAGCCATATTCGCAGATTCCCGAATCCAACCCCCGTCGGGAATAGCCTGCAGTCCAATAAAGATTTTATAACATAAAAGAAAAATCCGTATTTATAAAGCACAAATTGAGAAAACCCGATAAATTCACCCTGTTCAAGGATTTCCCACGACAAGGACTCAAAAGCGCCGGCAATCACAATTCCCTTCCAAATCGGCCATGCATCGGTCTATACTCCGCCAATTCGAAAATTCATCGAAAAAATCTCCAAAGGCGGCGAATTTTTAATGGAAAGAGACAATTCGAGACGCTGGATTATTCTATCTTATTTCGCCAATATCGACGGCAAGGCCGCCTCACAGCATTTAGACGACAGGTTCGATCATCTGAAGGAACTCGGAATTGAGCCGGTCCTGTTATCAAGCATCTGCGGGCGGCGAAGACCGGATATTTCCCATACAACCGTCCCTTCCGTAGCCCCTTCTGGGGTGCGCTTCGAGCTCCGATATCTAAGGCGCAGAAACCGTTTTCTAAAAGCCGCACTCTTGCCCGTATATATAGCAGTCCTGCCTTTCTATTTTCTTGAAAAGATCATAATCAACATCGACAGCCAATGGTCGTGGTTTCCTTCGGGATTTCTGAGTGGCTTGCGTATTTGCAGAAAATTTCGCCCCGAGATGATCTACTCGACGGGCGGGCCGGTAAGCGCCCACACCGCAGCCGCTCTGCTGGCGCACTTCGCGGGCCTGCCCTGGATTGCCGAAATTCAGGACCCGCTCGTCTATGATGCTTTCCCAAGGAGCCGGATAGCGCTGAAGATAAATGCCATCATCGAGCGCATGATCCTAAGGCGCGCGTCAGCGGTGGTCTTTCTGGCCGAAGGAGCCAGGGAAAAAGCGCTCTGCGGCACAGGCATAAAACATGAAAAGGCACGAGTGATCTATCCCGGGGCGGCCGCACCGAATCTGCCGTCCGCTGCCAGGTCAAAAGGAGAATTCTGCCGGTTCGCCCATTTCGGCTCCCTTGGGGGGCCAAGAAACGTCGGCACTTTCCTTGATGCCCTTGATCGGGTTTTTGCATCAAATCCCGAACTATCCGAAAAGATTCGGCTGGACCTTTACGGCACAATGGACGCGGTATCGAGGAAGCAGATCGAGCAATTCAAATATCCCGAAGTTATCACCGATTTCGGGAAAGTCCCCAGGCAGGAAGCCCTCGAGGCAATGCAGAAAAGCGATGTTCTTCTGCTGATCCAGCAGCTTGACGATCTCTCCTTCTATACGATTCCATCCAAAATCTACGAGTACTTTCAGGTGAGCCGACCAGTATTCGGAATGGTTTACAGGAATAAAGGGCTTCGGGAACTGCTGCTCAAGTACGGCCATTTCGCAGCCGAATCTGATTCGGTGGATGAAACTGCAGAGCGGATATCGGAAATAGTAAAGAAATGGCAGTCGGATGGCCTGGAGCCGGAGCATGAATGGCCGGTCTCGCTTTTTACGGTCCGAGAGGCGGTGGAAAACCTGGTCGCGCTTTCCGATGAGGTGCTGGAATCAAAAAGTAAATTGGGCTGAGCGCAACCACTCCGAGCAAGCGGTTCGATTTAAAGAAAGCAAAACCCGATACTCCGGCGGAGTCTCGGGTTTTCTTTTGGGAGATCGTGAATCACGGCTCAAAAAAATAGAAAAAATCCATTTGCGAAATATACGATCCCTACCGATCCGAGCGCCATACCAAGAAACCACAGCAGCTTCTTTCTAAGCAAAGCAGCTATCGAGGAGAGCAAAATCGCAATCTGAAGGAAGATCACCGCAATCCCGAAGATCTGGGAGTGCCTCTGCGCATCATCCCGTGTCTCCTCGAATTTTTTGGCCTCCCTGGATATTTCTTCCTTTTCGGCGTCATACCTTGCTATCCGCTTTGTATAAGAATCAAGCCTCGCCTTGATATCCCGTAGCACTTCGGGAGAAAGGGTGCTTTCCTTTTGCGGCAGGTCCATCTCAATGGCCTCTTTCTGGATCTCGTAGAGATAGCCTTTCAAACTCTTGGACTGGTAGTATGCCCACTGGTTGGCAGCCTGTGACTGGCTGAGCACCGACCGGGTTGAGTATGAACCTCCCCTGAAGGTGGCCAGCGTTGCACATACGGCAAGGATCACCGTGCTTAAGGCCAAGTAATTAAGCCACGGCTCTTTCTTTTCATCTGCCATAACCTACTCCCGTACCCCTAATACAACTTGCGTCCAAAGGCGTCCCCTTGAACTAATTTGCGGTGATTCCCTGAACTCTTGAATCCACGAATATAATCCATTGCATCTCGTGCGGCGGCGGCTGCGCTCTCACAGTAAGTGTAGAGTTCGACGGTAACGAAACCTTCGAACCCCGTCTCATCTATTGCTGAAAGCACACCGGGTATGTCTATGGCCCCCTCGCCAAGCTGCAGATGATGGTGCTCCCGAGATGCCGCGATATCTTCAAGGTGGAAATGCAAGGCGCAGTCCTTGAGCTTGCCGACCAGTACGCGGGGATCCTCTCCCACGCAAAAAAAATGGCCGATATCGAAATTCAGTCCGAATACATCAGGATCGAGTTGGGAATACAGCTCAAGGAACTCTGAGCTCTTTTCGATCAGCAAACCGGGCTCGGGCTCTATCAGGATCTTTATTCCCCTGCGCCGCGCCGCGCCGGCAATGGCGTCCAGGCCTTCCTTGAACCAGGCAAGACCCTGGGTTCGCGAAATTCCTTCGAGCGGCCCTCCCGGTTCGGTTGAAATGTGCGGTGCGCCGAGCTTATGGGCAAGATCGATACATTTCAGGGTATAATCAATTCTTCGCGACCTCTCAGCGGGGTCTTTTTCGATCCATGAAGGATGATAGGTATCGCCGTCGGCGTTATGCATAAAGGCGTTAAGGTTTGATATAGCAAGGCCTTTTTGCGCCAGGAGTTTTCTTATCCTTTCCAGGTCTCGATCGCTCAGGTGCGTAGGATAGGCGTGCGGAACGTCGGCCATTATCTCCAGGCCGTCATAGCCGGTTTCAGCGAGAATTTCGATGGTCTCGAACAGGGATTGATGAGTGAAGGCGTTCGAGCTGAATGCGAATTTGATCATATCGTCAGGTCCTTTTGGCCCTGTTGAACCCCAATGGCTCGAGATGCTGGAATGCCCTTAGCGCGGCATCTTCAGGGTTGTCGGGATAAGTGTAAAGTTCCACGGCAATAAAACCGGAATAAGAAATATCATCGAGCCCCTGCCGGATCACGCCAAAGTCGATGTCACCATCTCCAGGAATCAAATGATAATGCTTGCGCCCGCTGATATCCTCCAGGTGTACGTGAAAAATCTCAGATGAAAGTCCCTCGATGACCAATTTCGGGTCTTCGCCAAGAACATGGCTGTGTCCGAAGTCGAGGTTTGCCCCGAAATTGACCGCCCCTAAGGTATCCATTAATTCCTTTAGCTCGCTGTAACATTCTACCAGCAGCCCCGGTTCGTATTCCATTCCAATCCGAATCTCTTTCACCGCGGCATACTCAAGGACCTCGTCGAGCGACTCCCGCAGGAGGGCCATGGATCTTGCGGGCGCGATACCCGGAACCATCCTGCCCGAAGTAATGCTGATGTTGGGACACGATAATGCTCGGGCCATATCAATACATTTTTTTGTATATTGCACACGCCATTTACGCTCACAGGAATCCGGACTTGCCAACGAAGGCTCGAAAAGCGGTTCCCAGAATTTTCGACCGTAGTAGCCCACTGCGGTATTTGCATTGATATTGGAAGGCAGAAGACCGGTCTTTTCCAGGGCGTGTGCAACTTCGGCCAAATCGGAGTCGGAAGTCGAAAGTGCATAAAGGTGGGGCGCATCGGCAAGGAGTTCCACCCCCGAATAGCCTGCGCCAGCTATGATCGCGATAGCCTCGGTAACTGAAAATCTCACGAACGCGTTGGTGCTGAAGGAAAGTCTCATTCCCGGCCGCTTGTGTAGTCCGTTTTATTGAGGGGCAGGATTGTGCATCCCGCCGGCATTATCCCTGTTTCGATTACCACGTCTATGGTTATACCGCCACGAGCGTTCCAGAGCCCGGTTACGCGGATGAATTTAGGCTCCATTGCTTCCTTCAGGCGATCATGGATATAAACGGTGCAATCTTCGTGAAATGTTCCGTGATTTCGGAAACTTCCAAGAAAGAGCTTAAACGATTTGCTCTCGACCAGTCGCTCGGCCGGAACATAATCGACGATTATTTTCGCGAAGTCGGGCTGACCGGTTATCGGGCACATGGTGGTGAATTCAGGGGCCGTCAGCCGAACCATAAGATCCCTGCCGGGGTTATTGTTGGAAAAGGTTTCGAGTATTGCCTTTTCGGGAGACTTCGGTATTCGGGCTTTTTTGCCCAGTTGCGTAAGGTCTTTTTGATCGATCATTTTCGTTCCGTTTACTCGGTTTCAGACAGGAATATAATTAGTCGGGTCGGGAAGCCCGGCTTCGGCGAAGCCTTTACGCCGCAGGATGCAACTGTCGCACCTGCCGCAGGCACGCCCCAGGGGATCGGGATCGTAGCAGGAATGTGTAATTGAAAAATCCACCCCAACCTGCACGCCCAGCTTTATTATTTCGGCCTTACTCATCCGAATGAGAGGCGTATGGATTCGGATTTTCAGCCTTCCCTCGACCGATTCCTTGATCGCGAGATTGGCCATCTTCTCGAATGCCTCTATAAACTCCGGCCGGCAATCGGGATAGCCCGAATAGTCGAGCGCGTTTACTCCGATAAAAATATCGGCGGCACCAAGCACTTCCGCCCAGGCAAGGGCCAGTGAAAGGAAAACGGTGTTTCGGGCCGGCACGTATGTCACTGGAATCCGACTTTGCATCTCTTCCGGTGGAACATCTTTCGGTACATCAATTGCCGAGGTGAGAGCCGAGCCGCCGATCAGGCCAAGAGGCACTTTCAGCACCAGGTGCTCTGCCGCGCCGAGGGCTTTTGCAGCCCGTACAGCAGCATCCAGTTCTGCCCGATGCCGCTGGGTATAATCAAAGCTCAGTGCGTGCGCCTCGAATCCCTCTCGCACTGCAACCGCCAGGCAGGTTGTCGAATCCACGCCACCGGAGAGCAGCACTACAGCCTTCCGGGCATTTTCAGTTTTTCTCAACGACAAGGTCTCCAGTGAGTTTGAGCGGCGGATTTTTTGTGATCCAGCCGCTGGAATTGCGAAAATCGGGTAGCCCGCAGGGTGGGCACCTTGTTATGGCGTGGTCTCCTGACCGCGTCATGCCCTCGACCGAAGGTCTCCAATTATCTGGAAACCGGTGGAGACCTTCGGTCGGCGCGGGTAGCACGGTCGGGAGACCGTGCTACAACCAGATTCTGCCCTTAAGTTGACGGCCATGGGATAGAAATCCGGGCTACCCTCTTTTTACGAGTCTAGCCCCTTAGTTTCACGGTAATCTAAATGACTACCCCGCTTTCGGCAAAAAATCGCGATCGATGTTGAATGTGGGGCAGGCTTTCCAGCGTGCCGCCTGCCGAACAGCTATTTTAGCCTACTCGAATACAAACATGTAGAAATCAATCGGATCTATCAGTGCAAAAACTCGATCCCGGGTTTTGGCAATGATATCTTCATCAGCGGTCACCAGCAGGATCTTCTTGTCCTTCCTGGCCGATATCTTTTCAATTATTACCGCGTCGGCGGATCTTTGCCTGTTATCGGTGAAAATGATTTCGGTGTTGCCCCGGACTTCCCTCGAATTTTCAATTCCGTCAAAAACCAGGTACAGCCTGGAAAAGCGCGCGGCACGTTCGATCACCTTTGCCACAAAACCTTCGCGCAGCTCCGTGAATCTTTGCCTGACAAGCTCTTCGTTTTCTCCATGCGCTCTCAGAAGGACGTTATATCCATCGACAAAAATATCGTAACGCCTGCTTTCGCCGGATTTTACGAACTCATCAAGGGTTCGCGGTAAAGGCCTGCCGCGCTTCAGGGCATCTCCACGAGGCACAAACCTCGAGTAGATTCCGTCCAGAACCTGTTTTCTCTTGTGCCGGATTGCCTCTTCGATCTCGGATGCTTCCCCGAAAAGACCTGCTCTGGAGAGAACTTCGACGGCGGATCGCAGCTTATCAAGATTGGGCAGAGTAGCCGGAACGGGGTCGATGAGGTTTATCCTGCCCGCCAGTTCGCCCTCGGGGCCCGAATGTGCCTTGCCGACGACCCTGCCGATTCCGGGCAAACTCAGGATGTGTTTTTTTTCATCGAGCAGGGCCTGCTTTACTTTCTCGACTTCTTTATGGACCACAAGGGAATTCGCGAAAACCGACTCGATTTTGTCGAGGGAAAGGTCAACTTCGAGCAGCCTTGCCCGGATCTCCGAAATCAGGCCGTATTCCTCATCGGATCGTGCCTGAAGCTCCAGCGCCCTTTTGGTCCTTTCGACCAGTGATGTCAACCGGGTAGCATCGGCAGCCAGCTTCACCGGCTCGATTCCGCGGTACCTGACGAACATCTCGCCTTTCAGTTCCGCCGCTGAATCGCGCAACTTTTGGTTGAAATCGGCTTCGAGTTCCTTCAGCTTTTTCCTGAGCCCTTCATTTTCTGTTTTAAAAGCGGATAGCTGCTCATTTGCGTTGGCCAGATCGTCCAATTTCTTCTGTAGCTTCTTCTCAAACTTTTTGGTGGGCTCAGGCACTGGCGGAGACGCCTGTGCCGGCTGCTCTCCCCTGTAGCGCGGCCAATCAATTCCCAAAAGCCCGCGCATCTCACGGCCCATGTCCTGGTCAAGCTTTTCGGCCAATTCAGGGTTTTCAGCCGCAAACCGGCTCCAGACGGACAAGGGCAGCAGGAAAAGTTCATACATGGTTCTATCCGGTGCTGGTGTCCAGAAATTCTCTTTTTCCAGCAAACCGGCATATCTTTCATCTTCGAATGCCTCGAGGGCAAACAGGCCCAGGAAGAATCGTTCGGGGCCGAGAAGGTCTCTTAGCTGTTTCCATCTGGCAAGGACAAAATCACCGTCAAGCATCGACAGGTAGCTCATTGCCGTGGATTCTTCGCACCATACATCCAGGACAAGATTGAAAAATTGCATATCGCCATGAAGCCGGCGCTGGAGGCGAGCAATCGTTACCGGGCTGGAAAGTGTCTGGGCGATGTTTTTCGGTCTGAGGGAAAAACCACCTAGAACATCTTTTCTTATGGATGGATTTTCTTTTAGAATCTCCGCCAGAGACTCGGCCGGGAGATCTTTGACCAGGCGCTCGAAAACCCTGACCGGGACTTTGGAAAGAATTTCCAGTGGTGCTGGTTTTTCTTTCATCTGAACCTCATCGGAGGAAAAATCCCATGGAACAAGTCTCCATCGTACTGGTAACCGCCGGCAGCGAAGGTGAGGCGGCCATTATCGGGCGCTCTGTTGTCGAAGAGAAGCTGGCGGCCTGCGCGAACATCGTTCCCTCAATCCGCTCGATATACAGGTGGAAAGGGGAAATTCACGATGAGCAGGAATGCCTGATCATCATAAAAACCCGGACGCCGCTTTTCGCGCCTCTGAGAGACAGGATACGCGCCCTGCACAGCTATGAAACACCCGAGATCATAGCCTTCCCGGTCGAACAGGGCCTGCCGGACTACCTCGCCTGGGTGATCGGCGAAACAACATAGGGTTGGCAGGCCAGGCAGCCTGGAAAGGCTGCCCCCCAGGGCTCATTGGTTGTAGCACGGTCTTCCGACCGCTCAACCCGCGCCGACCGAAGGTCTTCACCGGTTTCGAAATAATTGGAGACCTTCGGTCGAGGGCATGACGCGGTCAGGAGACCACGCCATAACAATGACTAGTCGAACAAAGTCGTCATTCCCGCGTGCTTCTGGCGGGAATCCGGCGTCTTTAGAATGTGTCACAGCTTTACCAAACCCAGCGAAATTAAATTGGGCAACACCCTCGGTACGGCAAGGTTTCCCGGGACTGTTGCCCAAACCCGGCTGCATGATCTCGGGATCTCAGCTTCCATCATCGCGTTCATCAGGTTCGTGCCATCCACCTTTGCTTAGCATTTTTCGAAAAACTATTTAGGCAACAGCCTTCTCGACCTTGCCACCCGCATCGACCGGGCGGTTGTCATTTGCCCAGCCTGATCCGCACGGAATTGGCGTGTGCTTCGAGGCCTTCCAGTTCGGCAAGTTGGATGATCGATCTGGCGTCGCGGTCGAATGCCTGCTTTGAGTAAGCAATCACGCTGGTTTTCTTTAAAAAATCATCAACCCCGAGCGCCGAGGCGAACCTTGCGCTGCCTGCGGTCGGGAGAACATGATTAGGGCCGGCGAAGTAATCGCCTACCGGCTCGGGCGTCCGGTCTCCAATGAAAACCGCCCCCGCGTTCTCAATAAGGCCCAGCAGGGGCAGGGGCTCTTTTAAATGGAGTTCCAGATGTTCCGGCGCGATCCTGTTTGCGAGTGCCACTGCGGATTCGATGCTGTCCACCACAAATATTGCGCCGAATGCCTCCAGTGATGCGGCTGCGGTGTCGCGCCTCGGGAGCGAATTCAGTTGGTCTTCAAGGGTTTTTGAAACCTCTTCGGCAAGGTCTCTGCCCGTGGTTATGCAAATTGCGCTTGCCGAAGAGTCGTGTTCCGCCTGGCTGAGCAGGTCCGCCGCAATAAAATCGGCACGGGCGGACTCATCGGCAATAATAAGGATTTCGCTCGGACCTGCTATCATGTCTATTCCGACCTCTCCGGAGACCAGCTTTTTTGCCAGGGCAACATACATGTTTCCGGGGCCTACGATGACGTCCACCGGTGAAATCGTCTCCGTCCCGTAAGCGAGCGCCGCAATGCCCCAGGCGCTCCCCGCCCGGTGAATCCTGGTGATCCCGACTTCCCTGGCAGCCGCCAGCAGATGCGGATTTATGCTCCCGTCTTTTCGTGGAGGCGTGGTCATGGCAATGTCCTGAACCCCGGCGAGTTTTGCCGGAACCGCGTTCATGACGACTGATGAAATGAGCGGCGTTTCTCCTCCCAGTCCCCCGGGAATATAGAGTCCAGCCGCCTTCACCGGTCTTACCATTTGGCCTAGCAATGTCCCGTCGGGCCGCGTGATAAAATAGGAGCTGCGAATCTGCTGCCGGTGAAATTCTTCAACATTTTTAATGGCCTGACGAAGGATATCCAGAAATCCCGAGTCGACTTCGGATAAAGCAGCCTCTATTTCGGAGTCGGTAACAGTGATTTCGTCCTGCTCCATCGCCGGGGCATCGAACTGCCGTGTGTAGCGCAGCAGCGCCTCATCCCCGCCCGATTTCACGGCTTCTATTATTTCGGCAACCTTTTTTTCGAGCGCCGGATCGGCACCCGGTTTGCGCTTCGAGATTGCACCGATCTTCCGCTCCGATTCAACCGATGGGTATGAAAGTATCTCTATCACCTCTAATTCCCTTCAACAGAGATCACGAAAGCATCCGGAAATCCGTTTGACTTGAAGCCGTCTACTTCCTGCTTTGCCGCAACGAGATCGCGGTAGTTTCCTACCTGCACGCGATAAATGTTTTCGCCTTTATCAAATCCAGGAGCAACTCGGGCCTCCATTTTGGCCGCCGCCATCTTGTCCCTCAACCTTGTAGCGTTACCTTGATCGCGGAAGGCCCCGATCTGTATTGCGAAGCTGCCATATCGGAAAGAGGGCGGCGGATCAACCTTCCAGAAAGTATCCTGCCCCACTTTGTACTCGGATGCCACCTGCACTGCTTCGACCCTTACAGGGGCCGTCCCGCGGCCGTAGCTGCCAAGTTCCTGGGCCGCTTTGCACGATAGATCGATCACCCTGCCTGAGACAAAGGGGCCGCGGTCGTTTATCCGAAGTATTATCGATTTTTGATTCTGAAGATTGGTTACCTTGACGTTGGTGCCCAACGGCAGGGTCTTATGCGCGGCGGTCAGGGCCCACATGTCATAACGCTCGCCGCAGGCGGTTGGCTTTCCATGAAAATCCGCCCCGTACCAGCTTGCGATCCCCTCTTCGACAAATCCATCCGCGTTGGGTAGTGGATAATACCACACTCCCTTTATCTGGTATGGTTTTTGGGATTTGAGGCCGGAAAGGGGTGGCTGGCCAGCCGGTGATGGAGGTCTGTAGCTTGTCTTCGAGCAGCTCAGGACGAAAGCGCACAAGATCAGGCAAACCCCAACCACTCTGTCGATTCGCTCCACAGCCTCTCCTTGTTTTCACCGCGGAGTACGCAGAGGGCGCAGAGAGAGACCGAGAGAAGCCAGGATGGGTTTTGCAGGTTAAGCGCTGGTGGTACCCAATCCTGAACCGGATTTGTAAAAATCGAAACGCGACACCGGTACAGGAGTGTTGAGTTTCGCTCCGTTCAAGCATGCGCGGTGATTTTTCTTCACCGCTAAACCTACAAAACCATCAAACATTTTCTCGGGCTTTTCTCTGTGTTCTCCGCGTTCTCTGCGGTGGAAATTTTATCTGCTGCCCAGTTCTCCGTTTTCCTCCATTTTGGCGAGGTCTTCGAAGCGGATATCTATTCCAAGGATACCAACTATTTCGTCCGATTCGTTCCGAATCGGCGCCGATACGGTTATACAAAGCGCACCGGTGTAGCGGGAGGTATAAAAATCGGTGACGTGCACTTTGCCGTCCAGGGTCGGCGCGATGAACCAGTCGCGATCTGAGAGGTCTTCGCCGACCTTGGCGGATTCATATTTGGCCTTATCGGTGATGTGAGTAATGTTGCGTGTGATTTTGCGCCCCGCGGAATCGGTGACGTAAACGTACTGGATGAATGGGTTCAGCTCCAGAAAGGTTTGCAGGAGCGGTTCCTGGCGTTGGGGGTCCAGACTTTTCAGGGTCTCGCTCTCGACTACCTCTTCGACCAGGTGGGCCGCAAGCGCGTAAGCGCGCCGTTTGAGGAGGTCGAATTCGCTTATGAAATACTCGGGCAAAAACCGTCTTGCCCAGCGTTCGAGTTCTTCGTTGGAAATCGAGGTATTGCGGCCGGTTTCGTACTCGCTCATCACCCGCTTATGCATTTTTTGAATGCCGGGATGACGCTTGTCGAGGCGGCGCTCGCCATCGAGGCTCAATCGCAGGTTCACCCAGTAGGCAATGCTCGCCACCCCCGATTTATCGGTTACGATGATGCTTATTGGGCGGTTCAGGAGCTTATTCGTATCGAAGACGTTATAGATTTCCTCGTTTTTCACGAGTCCGTCCGCATGGATACCCGCGCGCGTGGCATTGAAGTCGTCTCCGGCAAACGGGTAATTCGGGGGGACTTTGTATGCGAGTTCAGATTTGAAGTAGTTTACGATATCGGTAATGGCGGTGGTATCTACCCCGTTAGAATCGCCTTTCAACCCGATGTATTCGAAGATCAGGCCTTCTATGGGAGCATTTCCAGTGCGTTCGCCAAATCCGAGCAGCGTTCCGTTTGCACCGCCGCACCCGTAAAGCCATGCGGTAGAAGTGTTAACCAGTACCTTGTGAAAATCGTTGTGCCCATGCCATTCCAGCAGGTGTCCAGGCACCCCGGCATCATCTATAAAGGCGCGCACGAGCTTCGGGACGCTTCTTGGCAGGGCGGAGCCGGGATATGTGACACCGAACCCAAGTGTGTCGCACAGGCGGATTTTAACGTCAATCCCGCTTTCCTCCCGAATCCGCATCAGCTCGATTGCCATCGGGATGCAGAAGCCGTATATGTCGGCCCGTGTCACATCCTCGAAATGGCAGCGCGGGACAATGCCCTTTTCAACTGCCGCGCGAACGATCTTAAGATACTTTTCCAGAGCGCCCGTCCGGTCGATCTGGAGCTTCAGGAAAATGTGATAATCCGATACCGACGTGAGAATCCCGGTCTCTTTCAGGCCGTATAGCGCAACCAGGTCCAGGTCCTGCTCGACCGCCCTTATCCAGCCGGTAATCCGCGGGTACGCATAGCCCTTGGCCAGGCAGGCTTCGAGCGCCTTTTTGTCCTTGTCGGTATATAGGAAGAATTCGGATTGGCGGATAACACCGTTTGGCCCGGAGAGCCGGTGCAGCAGGTCGTATATGGTCTCTATCTGCTTCACCGTGTAGGGCGGCCGTGCCTGCTGGCCGTCCCGGAAAGTGGTGTCGGTTATAAACATCTCCTCGGCCGGATCGATTGGAAGGATCATGTGATCGAAGTCAATCAGCGGGACTTGCTCGTAGGGGAAAATATCCCGCATCAGGTTCGGCTCATCCGTATCCAGGACGCCCCCGCGCGACGATCCGCATCGCTCGCGATCCAGGACTCTTTTTTTGGGATTCCACCGGGCCATTTTCTATTACCTCACTGAAGGACTGTTCACCGCAGAGAAAGCTGAGGACGCAGAGAAAAGATCGAGAAAATTACAGAAGTAAAATTTACAGCATTAATTCAGCATACTTTTTACTTTTTCTTCTCGGCCCTTTCTCAGCGTTCTCTGCGGTGAACAGTCAAAGCAAACTATTTTTTCCGCTCGGCCTCGACCTTGAGGCAGAGTTCCAAAAGCTGATTGAGATCGGCGTCCGAAGGCGCGCCGGTCATGAGGCACGTTGCCTTCTGGGTTTTCGGGAAGGCAATCACGTCTCGAATTGAACTCGAACCGCTCAGCAGCATCACCAGCCGGTCAAGTCCAAAGGCAACCCCGCCGTGCGGGGGAGCGCCGTACTGTAGAGCTTCGAGCAAAAACCCGAACTTCTCGTAAGCCTCCTCAGAGCAAATGCCAAGGGTTCTGAAAACGCGCTCCTGGGTAGGCATCTGGTGGATTCGGATGCTTCCACCGCCGATTTCCGTCCCATTGAGCACCAGGTCGTATGCGCGGCTTCTCACCTTTTCGGGACTGGTTTCCAGAAGCTCCATGTCCGCTTCGGCAGGCGATGTAAACGGGTGGTGGACCGATGTGTAGCGTTTCTCTTCGTGGTCCCATTCGACCAGAGGGAAATCGGTCACCCAGACGAAATTGAATGCCTGCGGATCAATCAGCCCGAGAGTCTGTCCCAGGCGTACCCTGAGGTTTCCGAGCGAATCGTTTACGACCTTGCGCTGGTCGGCTCCAAAAAGAACTATATCACCAAGCTCCAGCCCTAGTGTTTCGGTCAGGGCCCGCTGCACGCTTTCGGGCAAAAACTTCGTAATCGGTGACTGCCAGCCGTCGGGCTGGATTTTTATCCAGGCAAGACCCTGCGCCCCGAATATTTTAACAAATTCAGTGAGGTCATCCAATTCTTTGCGGCTGAGGCGCGCGCCTTCCGGAACTTTCAGCGCCTTTACTATGCCACCGCGTTCGATGGCCTGCTTGAATACACGCAGGTCGGATTCCGCAACTATATCGGTTACGTCCTGGAGGGGCAGGCCAAAGCGCGTGTCCGGGCGGTCGGTCCCGTAGCGCTCCATTGCCTGCGCGTAAGTCATACGGGGAAACGGCAGACTGACCCGCAAACCCATTATTTCGCCGAACAGCCGCTCGATCCATCCCTCGATCATATCATATATGTCCTCCTCGCGTATAAAGGACATTTCGATGTCGAGCTGGGTGAATTCGGGCTGCCTGTCCGCACGCAGGTCCTCGTCACGGAAGCATTTAACGATCTGGTAGTACCTCTCGAAGCCTGAAACCATCAGGAGCTGCTTGAAAAGCTGCGGCGACTGGGGCAGGGCGTAAAATTTTCCGGGGTTTACCCTGCTCGGCACGAGGTAGTCGCGCGCTCCCTCAGGGGTGCTCCTGGTTAGAACCGGGGTCTCCACTTCGATGAATCCAAGGTCATTGAAGAACCCGCGCGTCAACTGGGCTACCTTGTGGCGCAGCAGAAGGTTCTTGTAGAGCTTCGGACGGCGCAGGTCGAGGTATCGGTACCTCAGCCGGGTATTCTCGTTCACATCTACTTCGTCCTCCACATGAAATGGAGGTGTTTTCGAGCTGTTGAGAACCCGCAGTTCTGTCGCCGCGACTTCGATTTCACCGGTCGGCAGCTTGGGATTGGCCATTCCCTCGGGGCGCGGCCTGACTTTCCCTTTTGCGGCTATAACGAATTCATTTCGTAGATTTTCGGCGTTGGCGTGGGCATCGGGGCTGATCTGGGGATCGAAGACAACCTGGGTAAGCCCTTCGCGGTCGCGCAAGTCCACAAAGATAAGCCCCCCGTGGTCCCGCCTTCGCTGTACCCAGCCCATGAGCACAACCTCTTTTGAAACGTCCTCCGTCCGAAGGCTGTTGCAGTCGATTGTCTTCTGCCATTCGCCGAGATGGTCCAGAACGACGGCGCTCTCATCCGGAAATTGATCCGGATTTTCCCGGTCCCGGGATTCCATTAAATCCACCTTGGTTTCCTCCATTGCGAACTATCCTTTAGCAAAGGGCTGCCGCCTTCGCTGATTGTACACGATTAATATCAGCGGATGGTGGGCACAGCGCTTTATCGCGCCCATCCTACACGATTGAGACGCTCCGCCGAATGTGGGGCAGGCTTTCCAGC
>DBMI01000035.1 GCA_002298165.1 Desulfarculales bacterium UBA702 | reverse complement strand
GTAGTTGGTCATCATCACATCCACAATGGTCGTGAATGGAAAATAGATGGGTTGCGCTCGCTCCACCCATCCTACGAATATTATGACTATGACCTACATGGCCACGATTCTACATCGTTTCCCAGGTTAATTCAATAAACTCAATATATCTTGCCAATCATGGAATCTATTCGGGAATACCTCGAATAGAAAATAGGATCCGGATATGCGGATTTTGGGCTCCAGAAGTCAAAGGGCCCAGGAGAGCTATCCGATATTTGCGGCATGAAGCACTATCGGTGCATGCTTTTTATTCGTCCAAATAAGGAAAAGTCATGGCGGAGGGAAACTCAACCTGGAACTCCGGGAGTTGTGATAACTCCAGGAAACGAACTGTCCGTGAAAGGTTAAATGCCTCCCCGCGAGATTTTTTGTCGAGCAGAGCAATGATTGCGCCGGTTCCCGCGGCATTCTCGACTATTTCGACCCTGGCTTCGGGCGAAATCGCGGGAAGCATTCCAATGGCAACTGCATTGCGCCAGTCGAATCTCGCCCCGAAAGCGCCGGTGAGAACTATTCTGTCGATGCGATCGATTCCAGACTCTTTTACCAGAAGCCTTATCCCGGTCAGAAGGGCTGCTTTTGCGACCTGAATCTGACGAATATCCTGCAGTGTTACGAAAATTTCACGGCCAGCGGCAGTTTTTTCGGCTGGGACTATAACGAACTTTCGCCCAATACCGTTCTCGTCGCAATCGATGCACTTGAATTTTTCCGACATTCGGCCGTTTGGAAGAATAAGGCCGGCCCGGCGCATCGAGGCGAGGGCATCAATGATGCCGGACCCGCAGATACCCCTGGGTTTAATATCGGGATGGGAGTCGCTCCCCAGCACCTGATAGGATACTTGGAGTGTTGATGGATCGATATCCAGCTTGTGAATAGCACCCGGAGCAGCCCTCATGCCGCAGGAGATATGAGCCCCTTCAAAGGCAGGACCCGTCGCGCAGCTTGTTGCCCATAGTCCGTTTCTATTTCCCATCACTAGTTCGCCATTTGTCCCTATATCTATTATCAAGGAAATTTCAGAACTTTCGTGAGGCCGCTCGGACAGGATCGCTGCGATGGTATCGCCGCCGATAAATCCGGAGATGGTGGGGAAGAGATGAACATTTGTGCCGGGATTGAAATCAAGACCCAGCTCAAAAGCGGTGAAATCACGGGGTTCATGAATAATCGCCGCATACGGCGCAACCCCGAGGCTATGGGGATGGAGGCCGGCAAATAGTGTTTCCATGGTGGTGTTTCCGACTGCCACGATTTCGTCAACCTGGGCAGCATCGGCCCCAGCCCGGCGAAGAACTCGCCCGGCCATCGAATTGATCGCGCCGGCGAGGATCAGGTGGAGTCTTGACGCTCCCTCCTCGTGTTCATCCGCATATGCGATACGGCTGATGATGTCCTCTCCATAGATCCTCTGTGGATTGGCAAGCGCATCGCAGGCAATTAATTCCCCGCTTTGAAGGTCGCAAAGATAGAGGGCAAGAGTGGTTGTCCCGATGTCAAGGGCGATCCCGAGAGAACGGCGGTGCGCACCGTGCATGACGGCCGTCAGACCCTTTTCGGCATGCGATACGAGTGTCAGCTCGTTTTCGGGGAGCGGGATCAGGCTAAGTTCTCTAAGTGCGTGATTTCCGAATGAGAGATCTTTGCCGGTGGCTTTTTGGAGCCGGGAGGCAATCTTTCCGGCAATGTCCAACGATGAACCGGGGCCCTCGTTTTCCACAAGCTCCGGGGGCAGTACGATGCGCTCGACCATTGGATCCGCGGGATAGCTGGTCCTGAGCTGGGTCTTGCCGAAGGACTCGCCACTTTCAAGCAGTTCGGCTGGAATCGTCAGGACCCCGGGACCAGCAACTTTGGCTTTGCAGCCAAGCCTCAAGCCGGAATAGAGTTCTTCCTGAGTCAAAACCTCGCGTTCTTCATCGCAAACAGGTGAAAGGCACTCGGGCGGCAGTGCGAGAATTTTACACTTACCACATTTTCCCTTACCGCCACAGTCGGAGCGAAGCGGCATCCCAAGCGCACGGGCAGCTTCCGCCGCCGTCTCGCCCTCTTCCGAATTATGAACCAACCCGAATGGCTCGAAAAGTACCCGATGCTCCATGGATGATTATCCGGGAAACCAAAGTTCCTGTGTTATAGGCGCTCCAGGAGGGATAATGAAAAAATTCTCTCCATCATAAGGCCCGTCCACAATTTTTTTAAAGTAGGCCATGCTGCCCGATATCTCGTCATACTTCTTCTTGAAAAATTCAGCGTTGCGCTGGGCCCGTTCAATTAAACCCGCATCAATAATGCCGGATTTAATCAGGGTGATGTGAGTATAGTGTTTCAGTTCCTCCTCCATTACCCATATTGCGGTTTCCCGGCCGACTCGCTCCGTATACTCTCCCTCAGTCACCCCAAGAGGGTCTTTTTGCTCCGCAAGCCAGCCCCGGCTGAGGTAGTGAGTGCCCGGCCTCTCGGCGAAGCAAGCATTGTAAGCCGCGCACGATCCCATCAGGAGGGCGATGCAGTCGTGAGCCCTGGGAGCGATTAACCCCTGCCTTCCAGCCTTTACCCCGACTATCCCGTTGGAGCAGAGCCCATAGCCCAGGACGATTTGATCCGCATAGGCCGATGCTTTGTCGATCTGTTCCTGGACGAGTCCCGGCATTTTGTCAGGTGTCCGGTGGAGGGCCTGGTTCAGGTAAATGATCTCGATTTCGGGATTGCCCGCCCGCACTTCATCCAGTTCGGCCTGTATCACCCTGCAGGCAATCACCACGCGCATATATACTCCAGCAATCAGATTCTCCCGGCAAATCCAGGTAAGGGAACTTGCCCATCTTCTCAGCTTTTCAGTGAGCTTTGAAATAAGTCTATGATTTTAGGCAGGTTCCCTTCCGCGTCCCAGGGCAGATCGAACAAGTCCTGCTTCTCTTCTTCGAAAGCCTCGTGAAGCGCACTGGAAACGGCAAGCCACTCCAGGTCTTTTGTATTGGAAATCCAGGCAACCCTTACTTTGTCCGGAGCCCAGATTCCGATTGTTTTGAAGGCCGCATCGAGTGCATCCCTGTCGGTTTTGAAAGCAAGCGGAATCCGTCCTTTTTCCGGAGCAACCGCTGTCACGCAATTTGTCATGGTAGAATTGAAATCGACTTTGGCGGCAGCCCTGACGGTGGTGTAGTCGGCAAGCCCTATACCGGTTGCATTTCCATCCGTTGCTTCGGAAAGGTCTCGCACAACAATGCGGGTTATGCGCGGGCTCTCACATTCCTTTTCATAAACGTTCATAATCCGGCCAACCACCTTGGTATCCATCCCGGCGCCGGAAATTTCCTTCCCAATCTCATCGACAACCAGTATGTCCAATTCATCGAAGGGCAGGGTGGGTTTGAAGAGCTTTGATTCCTCAAGAAGCTGCGGTTCCCTGGAAAATATCTCGGCGGTTGGGATAGCCTCTACCCTGCGGAGTTGGTTGGAATGATCTTCAAGAAGCGCTATCCCGCCAAGGACCTTGAGGTGCTTGAGAAGTGAGGCCGCGATCAGGTGGATGGCTTTGCAGTAGGTGATGTTGACGGCCAACTGGTGCATGGTTTCCGCACCTGGTTGACGGCCAAAGCCGACCACCGCCATTTTTAGAATGCCGGATTCAGTCTCGCCGATGTACTCCGAGTGCTCCTTTACCCGATTGACGATCAAGATGTGGTCTGCTTCCACCGCTGCCCTGTCGGCGTAGACGGGAACCGAGCCCTCAATGCGGTCTATCTCGATTATGTCCAGCCCGGAATATACCGGTGCCCCAATTGTTGCTTCGGATATCCCGAGGTGGCGCAGAACGTCCATCTGGCCGTGGGCCGTTCCGCTCCCATGACTACCCATCGCGGGATAGACCAGCGGTTCTCCGCCCCTGTCCCTCACGGCGAGGATGCAGGTTCGGAGCACTTCGTTCATCGATTCTATACCCCTGCTGCCGGCTGTAATGAGCACCTTGTCCCCCATGCGGATGGGATTGAGGATGCCCGATTTCTTCAGTTCGGCCGCTACCGCATGTCGCGGATCGGGGTTGATCCATCTTGGAAAGCTCTGCCTGATGAAGCCGAATTTCGGGTACTCCATATCTTACTCTTTCTGATTTACTCCAGGAGGCCTGCCCGGAACGCCTGTATGAATTCCATGCAGAAGTCATCTCTGCC
Source organism: Desulfarculales bacterium UBA702 (assembly GCA_002298165.1). Lineage (GTDB taxonomy): Bacteria > Desulfobacterota > Syntrophobacteria > Syntrophobacterales > Syntrophobacteraceae > SbD1. The sequence goes on along the minus strand of DBMI01000035.1, from coordinate 949 downwards.
AGCAATCATGACGGCTGCCCTGAGTGCGCCGTACAGCAGCTTGTCGGTGGGGTCCATAATTGCCGAGTCCAGGCCGCGGATAATACAGGCGGTGAGGAAGGTGCGGTTCACAAGTTTTCTGGAAGGAAGGCCGTGCGATACGTTGGTCAGGCCGCAGGTGGTATGGACGCCGGGAAATTCCTTCATTATGAGTTCGATAGCTTCAAGGGTGGATTGCGCGGAGGTTGCTCCGGTGCCAAGAGGATAGACGAGCGGATCGATATAGAGATCGTCAAGCGGGATCCCGGCCTCCTTTATCTTACCGACCAGTCGGCCCGCCAGTTCGATCTTGGTTTCAGTCGACTCGGCCATGACCTCGTCTGACTGGCAAAGCCCGATGACCTTCGCTCTGTACTGCGCGACAAGCGGCAGGATTCGCTCCAGCCGGTCCGGTTCAAGCGTTATCGAGTTGATCATCGGCGGCTTTCTTAACATGGGCAGAACGGCTCTGATAGCTTCGGGGTCGGGGCTGTCGATGCACAGCGGAAGATCGGTGCCCTGCTGGACCGCATCTACTACCCACTTCAGTTTTTCAATCTCCTCACCGACGAATGCCGCCGCGTTTACATCAATGTAGCTTGCACCCGCCGCAGCCTGGAGATTTGCTTCCTGTTGTATAAATTCCCTGTCCCCGGACGAAATCGCACCAGAGATGCTTTTCCGGGATGAGTTAATCCTCTCGCCGATGATCAGCATGTTTACACCTTCGCTTGTTTCAGTTTCTCGGCTTACCTCACCCCGATCGTGCTACCCGCGCCGACCGGAGGTCTCCACGGATGCAATAATTGGAGACCTTCGGTCGAGGGCATGACGCGGTCAGGACGGGCTGTTGCCCAAACCAGTTGCGATGCAAATTCCCCTAGCTCATTGGGAAATAGCTGGATGCGAATTCCCCTCCCTTTGATGGGAG
>DBMI01000057.1 GCA_002298165.1 Desulfarculales bacterium UBA702 | reverse complement strand
AAGCTCTTTTTGCTTGCTCCGGTACTTGTTTTCGGGCCGGTTCTCATGGCGTTTCTGGTACTCCCGTTCGGCCCCACAATGATTATTCGCGACATGAACGCGGGCGTACTTCTTGTTTTTGCGTTTTCGACCTTTACCGTCCTTGCGATTCTCGCCGGCGGGTGGGCCTCCAACAACAAGTACGCGCTTCTCGGCGCCATCCGCTCGGTGGCCCAGAACGTCGCATACGAGATCCCGCTGCTCCTTTCGGTAATGAGCGTTTGTCTCGTTGTACACTCGCTTAGTTTCGGCGATATCGTTCAGGCACAGAGCAAGGTTTGGTTTATATTCATTCAGCCGCTTGCCGCGCTCATCTATCTCATCGCCGCCACGGCCGAGACCAACCGCGCACCCTTTGACATTCCCGAAGCCGAATCGGAGTTGATTGCCGGTTTCCATACCGAGTACAGCGGCATGGGCTTCGGATTGTTCTTCCTGGCTGAATACACCAATATGTTTGTCGTGTGCGCTGTTGCAACCAGCCTGTTTTTCGGCGGATGGCAGGGTCCTTTCGGATTCAGCCTGATGCTGCCCGGCATAGTCTGGTTCATGATCAAGACCTACATTCTGATTTTCGTCATTATGTGGGTGCGCTGGACTTTCCCCCGCGTAAGGTTCGATCAGTTGATGAACTTTTCGTGGAAGGTCCTGATTCCACTGAGTTTGGCCAATCTGATGTTGACGGCAATAGCGCTGAAACTTTTCTAATATCGGACTGGGACTAAAAACATGAGCTATCTGAACGAAATACTTGTTGGCGGCTGGAGCCTTGTAGAGGGCATGAAAGTTACCTTCCGGCGCCTGTTCCACCCGCTTGTTACCGTGCAGTATCCGCGCAAGAGGCTCGAGATGACGACCTCGTACAGGGGTCATATCGAACTCAAGACCTTCGAAGAGACCGGTACCCACAAGTGTATTTCATGTGGTACCTGCGAGAAGATGTGTCCGAGCGGTGTGATAACGGTTAAGGGTGAGAAGGTTGTTGGCGGCAAGGGCAAGGCAGCCGTCTATTGGGAAATCGACTTCAGCAAGTGCAGTCTTTGCGGGATCTGTGTCGAGAGTTGCCCCACCGAAACTCTTCAGTATTCCAAGGAATACCAGATTGTCGGGGAAACTCGGACCGACTGCGTCTTCGATCTTATTGCCCGTCTTACCAACGGCGCCCAGACGTCAAGGGAGCCGGTTGTGGAACCGAAGGGCAAGGGCGCGGAGGCTTCTGCATAATTTAACGGCGTATTTGCGCCGTGAGAATATTGGCTGTTCCGATTTTGTTTTTAGCCGGGGAAGGAGCAGCTTAAGGCCAAAACCCCCGGCACATTGGATAGGTTTCATCGGCCGGCGCAGAATCGCCTGTCCGTAGAACCGAATCTGAAATAGGGAAGAAGTTGTCGGGCTTGGCTATTTGGGTCCGACGGATGCTCCAAACATCTTTAGGCGGTGAAGGATCAGAATGGATACCTCCTCGAGCTTGACCGCTCTGGCGCAAGCGGCATTCTGGATTACGATCGGGTTCACCATTACGGGAGCCTGCATTGCGGTCTTTGCGCGCAACATTCTTTACAACGTCCTCGGCCTGGCCCTTGCTTTGACAGGGGTGGCGGGTATTTACCTTTTCCTGGGCAGCTTGTTTATAGCGCTTATGCAGTTGCTCATCTACGTCGGGGCAATATGTATCGCTATCGTATTTGCGATCATGCTCTCCCGCCCACTCCACTTGGACACGCCTCCGAGACCCATGCCGAAGGTGGTGATGGCCGTTGCAGCCAGCGCCGTCTTCTTTATAGGTTTGGCCGGCGTTGCCTTGAAGACTAAATGGGTCCCGGCAATCGAGCGCAGCACGGATTATTCCGTTGTCACAATCGGGCACATGTTCCTTACGCGATACGAACTGGTGTTCGAAGTGATTTCACTCGTGCTGCTTGTAGCAATTATCGGCGCGATTATCACGGCCGGTTTTAGCCGGAGGTTGAGTTCGTGAACAGTCTGAATACTTATCTCATCATTTCAGCGTTTCTTTTTTCGATTGGCCTGGTGGGCGTTCTTCAGAGGCGCAACCTCATAGGAATGCTCATTTCGGTTGAGCTGATGCTCAATGGCGCAAACCTGAACTTCATGGCCTTCAACCGGTTCCTCACCCCGGAGCCCGTAGTGGGGCAGATTATCGCCCTGGCGATCATGGGGCTTGCAGCCGCTGAGGCCGCAATCGGTTTGAGCATAATTCTGGCTCTCTACCGCAAGATGCATTCGATTAACATCGAACAGGCACAAAGGCTGAAAGGATAGACGGCTTATGGACGCAATTTTCAAAGACCCCGTCCTGCTCGCCACTGTAGTCGGAACAAGCTTGCCGTTTCTTTCGATGGCGGTCATCCTGATTTTTACTCGGCACAATCCCATGCTGTCGAGCCGCATTTCGGTAACGTCAATCGTTGTGGCCGCAGTGTGCGCGCTGCTCAACCTGGCAAAGGTGGCCGGAGCGAGCCATCCGTTCCGGTTCGAGACCGCCTGGATGAGTTCGGGGAATTTTCACCTTACTTTCGGATACTACCTTGACCCGCTAAGCGCGCTCATGCTTACAATCGTTGCGGTGATTGCCTGCCTGGTCCAGATATACTCGCTGGGATACATGTCGGGCGATCCGGGCTACAGCCGCTACTACGCATTTCAGTCGCTGTTTGCCTGGGCGATGATGAACATGGTCATTGCATCCACTCTGCTGCAACTCTTTATTTTCTGGGAACTCGTCGGTCTGGCTTCTTACATGCTGATCGGTTTCTACTACGAGAAGTTCAGCGCTTCGCAGGCCGGCAAGAAGGCTTTCGTAATGACCCGCGTCGGTGATGTCGGATTCTTCCTGGGCATCATTATATTGACGCTCGGTTTTGGAAACCTGGGGATTCCCGATCTGAACAACGCACCCGGCACCGGCACCATCACGACGGGCTTCATCACCATGGCGGCCTTGCTGGTCTTTTGCGGGGTAGTCGGTAAAAGTGCACAGTTCCCGCTGATTACCTGGCTTCCGGACGCAATGGAAGGCCCTACCCCGGTCAGCGCACTGCTCCATTCGGCAACAATGGTTGCCGCGGGCGTGTACGTCTTCAGCCGGATCTTCCCTTTCTTTGCCGCCTCACCTAATGCAATGCTTATTGCCCTGGCGATCGGTACTGTCACAATGCTGCTTGCATCGACTATGGCCATGACCACCTATGATCTCAAGCAGGTTTGGGCCTATTCGACAGTTAGCCAGCTCGGTATGATGGTAATGTCGCTTGCCGCCGGCGGCTACTTTGCCGGTGTATTTCACCTGACCACCCATGCCGGGTTCAAGGCCCTTCTCTTCCTCTGTTCCGGTATCTTCATTCATGAGTATCATACCAATGATATGAGAGTTATCGGAAAGCAGGGCGGTCGCAAGCAGTTGGTCCCGATGATCTGTATCACCGTTGGTGCCCTCGCGCTCTCCGGAGTTCCGCCCTTCTCGGGATTTTTCAGCAAGGAAGCAATTCTTGGCGCATTGAATGCCCAGGCTAACCCGATTTGGCTTTTTGCCGGGCTTTTCGGCGCATTTCTTACCGCATATTACAGTTTCCGCCTGATTTTCCACCTCCTCTTCCCAAAGGGCGGGATCGAGGAAAAGCACGCGGTCCACGAAATGGATTCGCACGGACATAAGGAAGAGCATCACGGTGGGCTTTTCTGGGCAATGGCCGTGCCTGTTATGATCCTTGCATGCGTGACGGTTGTCCTCGGGTTTGCCGAGCACTCCCTACAAGGCTATATCATGGCCGGAGGCGGCGCAGTCAAGCACGCGTCCACCGCAGCCACTGGTGGGGCAGCTCACGGGGTCGTCGGCCATGAATTGCTCGTGATATTGGGGATTTCCGCCGGGCTTGTGGGAATTATCCTTGCCTGGTTCGAGTACGGCAGGAAAGGCGCCAGTCGCAATGGTTTTCTGAGCTACTTCCCGCCCGTGTGGAAGCTTTTCGATGCACGGTGGTACATGGACGCCTTCTTCAGGTGGTTCCTTGATACCGCCATTTACTCGGGCCTTACCAGCATCTTCACCCGAAACGACCGAAGAATCATTGATGGCGGAATTGACGGCATCTGCTTCTTCACCGAAACGGGTGGCCGGCTGTTCAGCTTCATGCAATCCGGAATGCTCCAGTACAACCTGCTGATTATGGTTCTGGTTGCCGGTCTGGCGATGCTGTTCTTCATTGTATAGATCAATTGATTTGGCGGATGGGCCCGAAAGGGCGCATCCAGCCAATGGTTTACGAGCAGGCGGACGGTTTGGAAGGGTCCGATCTGACATGAACTCAAACGGCACTTTGCGCAAAGGTACCCAATGACCGGTTTTCCAATCTTAACGGCAATTTTGATGTCAACGGTTTTTGGATTGTTAACGATCCTGCTTATCCCGCCGGAACGGACCAAGCTGGTAAAACAGGTCAGCATGTTCTGGGCAACCGTCGGACTCATTCTTACTCTGTGGCTTTACTTCAATTTCGATCACAGCAAAGGCGGGCTTCAGTTCGTCGAGCGCGTCCTTTGGGTGAAGAGCCTCGGGATTTATTGGTTCCATGGCGTTGACGGCATCAACATGCCGATGCTCCTCCTGACCGCCGTGGTTTTGTTCACGGGCGTCTGGACCATGTGGGAACTGGAATACAGGGCTAAGGAATTTTTTGCTCTAATGTTCCTTCTGGTCGCCGGGGTCTATGGCATGTTCTTGTCGATGGACCTTTTCTGGATGTTCGTCTGGTATGATGTTTCACTCTTCCCGATGTACCCTCTGATCTCGATTTGGGGTGGAACACGCAAGGAATACGGCGCGATGAAGCTGACCCTCTACCTGCTTGCAGGAAGCGCTCTTATTCTTCCCGCGATCATTTATGCATGGGTACAGGGCGGGGCGATTACTTTCGACCTCTTCGAGCTTCAGAAAATCGGATTTAGCCTTCTCGATCAGAAGATCCTCTTCGTAATGCTTTACCTCGGCTTCGGAATCCTTGCCGCGGTATGGCCGTTCCATACATGGTCGCCGGTTGGCCACGTTGCTGCCCCGACGGCTGTCAGTATGATCCACGCCGGCGTTCTGATGAAGCTCGGCGCATACGGCATCCTCAGGATTGGCATGACGCTTTGTCCTCAGGGGCTGGGCTACTGGTCGGACCTTATGGCGCTCCTGGCCTGTATTGGAATTGTTTACGGAGCGCTGGTCGGCCTGGCGCAAACTGACTTGAAGTATGTCATCGGCTACTCCAGTGTCTCCCACATGGGTATGGTGGGCCTCGGACTCGCCACAATGACGGTCAGTGGTATCAACGGCGCTGTGTTTCAGATGTTCGCCCACGGCGTCATGACGGCCCTCTTCTTCTCCTCGGTCGGCTACATCTACGATCGAACACACACCAAGATGATTCCGGAACTCGGCGGTATGTCGAAAACGATGCCTATTGCTTCCGCTTTCTTCATCATTGCCGCGCTTGCCGGTATCGGCGTGCCGCTCATGGCCAGTTTCTGGGCTGAGCTGCTGGTCTTCATCGCCGCCGTTCAGGTTTTCCCGGTGGGTGGTATCTTCGCCATGGTCGGCCTGATCATCAGCGCGCTCTTCATGCTGCGTGTCGTGCAGAGGACCTTCTACGGCGAAAGAAACGAGAAATTTGGGCACATTCCCGATGTTTCTCCTTTCCTGGCCGTACCGAGAATTATCCTGATAGGTGTTATTCTTTTCTTCGGGTTTTTCCCGAAGGTGATGCTTGATGTAATTCAGAGTGCTGTAATCCCGTTCGTTGGCTCATTCTAAGTAATGTGCCGCGGGCCTGAACAGTCACGGTATAATCCCGCTGGAGGCGAGGTAACGGAACAAGATGATGAATGATTTTATTCTTTTCCTTCCCGAGTTTTATTTCACTATAGCGGCGCTCATCTATTTCGGCCTTTCGCTGAAAAAGACGTCCGAACCATGGGCCCTTCAGAAATGGGCGCTTACGCTGGCCGGAATTGGTCTGATTGTAACAGTTGCCGCTTCGCGCCAGCAGGGCATGCTCTTTTTCGACTGCTACCGCGTGGATCTTTTCAGCCAGGTCTTCAAGGTTCTGCTCGCGATGGGCACCTTCTGGATCATATTCTCATCGAGCGAGCTAAGAGGGATCGACGGCAGGCAGCACGCCGAGTACTACTTCCTTATGTTCATCTGCACGCTGGCTATGATGATGCTGGTAAGCTCGGTTGAGCTTCTGACCATCTATGTAGCCATCGAGCTTTCGTCGTACTCGCTCTACCTGATGGTGCCAATGCGCCGCAACGCCGATGAATTCTCCGAAACCGGAGTCAAGTATTTCATGATCGGCGTTACCGCGTCGGCCATGATGCTTTTCGGCATCAGCCTGCTTTTCGGCGCAACCCACACCACCTATGTCAGCCAGATCATTACCAAGCTGCCGGCGTTGTTCGGACAGCCCGTAGCAATAGTCGGGCTTGTGCTTGCACTGGCCGGTTTCTTTTTTAAACTTGCGGTTTTCCCGTTCCACATCTGGGCACCCGATGTTTATCAGGGTTCCGCTAACCAGGTGACCGCCTACATCGCGACTGCCTCGAAGATGGCCGCTGCCGCATTGATCATACGGTTTAGCGCATTGTCAATGGGCGCGAGCCACGAACTGGTAAACTTCCTGATAGTCATATGCGTCCTCTCGATGACCTTCGGCAACCTTGTTGCCATTATCCAGAAGGACATCAAAAGGCTTCTCGCGTATTCGAGTATCGCCCATGCCGGATACATGCTGATGGGTATCCTCGCACTGGACGGTCGCGGTTATGCAGCCGCCATTTACTACGCGATGGCTTATCTGGTGATGAACTACGCATGCTTCATGGTAATTATGAAGATCGCCGATGACGGCCACAACCTGCAGATAAAGGAATTGGCCGGCCTTCACAAGCGCTCTCCGCTACTTGCCATGACGCTTATGATGGGTCTTTTCGGCCTGGCCGGAATTCCGCCCACAGCCGGTTTTACCGGTAAGTTTCTGGTATTTGCCGCCGCAGTGGAAAAGGGCTATCTGTGGCTTGCCATAGTGGGCATGATCAACGCCACAATATCTCTCTATTACTATTTGATTGTCATTAAAGCCGCCTACCTGCTGAAGCCGGTACAGGAGCTTCCTGCTATCCGCATTGATAGATGGACTCACGCCATGAGTCTCATCCTGGTGGCCCTGATGGTCTATCTGGGTGTTTTCCCCGACCAGTTCGTGAATATCACCGAAGCTGCGGCAAAGAGCCTGTTTTGATTAAATCGAGTTCATCTATTTGAAAATATAAGCGGTTGATCTTAGTATGGGGGCGCCGGTTTTGCCGGCGCCCCTATATTTTTTGGACGGTAGAGGGATAAAGCTGATTCAATACAGGAATGCTGGATTCCCGCCAGAAGGACGCAGGAGCGACGCTTTATCATATTCGACTTTGCTGGAGCTCAATCAAACTTCTTAAATTGACAGCTATTGGTTATGGTAGGGTCTCCTTTTGGCCGCTCTTAAAGCTGAGCCGCCGAATCTTTACCTATTTGTTCCCGGGCTTCACATAAACTTGGCAATGGAGATGCTCTGATGAGAATTAACAGTATTGCCAATTCAAGAAAGGCGCTGGTTGCGACTTTTTTAGGCGCTCTTGTTCTCTCTTGTTCATGGACATCGAGTTCATTTGCGGAGCCATGGTCCTTCGCTTTTTTTGCCGACTGCCGGTCTGAATACCCGGGATACCGTGCTGCGCTTCACCAGCTAAAAAGCAATGAGCCTACTGATTCAAAATTCCCGAGTCCTTCATTTGTTGCCGCTGTGGGAGATCTCGATCCGCTTCCCGTAAGTTTCGGGATGTACGAAGAAATCATTGGAAATTCCGTTCCGTTTGTTCCGGTGAGGGGCAACCATGAATCGCCCTCCGATGTTGATTTTATGATGAATAAGGTGCTGCCGTTACTGAAATTTCCACTGGAATTCTTCGATCAGTCGAGCGCTACTTACTACTTTGATTTCAAGAACGTGAGGTTCATTGCGATCGATAGATATACTGCCTATGGCAAGGACTTAAACGATCCTGAATTTCTTGGATGGGTAGAGAAGGCGATCAGTTCCGCCGGAAAGGCTGACCACGTTTTTATCGCACTACACAATTACAGTCCGCCTGTGGAGCCATCTGCCGAGCCTTTCTGGACAATGCTGTTCAAGCACACGGACAGGGTGAGGGCAGTGATCGGAGGGCACACGCACTCATACAGCCGGAGGAGTATTTCCGGCGCCGGCTATGGGAATATCTACTACATAAATGCCGGAAACGCTGGAAGAATGTCTCACGGTGACGACAACCTGAGCTTTGTAGGGGTCTCGGTTGACGGTAAAAATTTGCAGTTCAGAGCAATTCAAAAACCGGAGTCTGGCGGAAAATTTGCCGTAACGGATCAATGGGCTGCTGAAAAGCCGGAGAATTAATTTACTATTTTCCCAGAATATAGTTCGGGCACAGCAACCGGAATTGGCGCTCTATAACCGGTGCGCCGCTGGCATTCGAGCCGTCCAGGGTCAATTTGGTTTGATTGTCGCGCCACTGGATCCCCGGAATAGCGCCAGGTCCCGCCCCAACCAGCGTGTATGATCGATTATCGCTCATAATGGTTTTTTTGGGGCAATCGGCAAAAGCTGAGTAAGTCTTGCCTTTTTCATCCAGTAATATCTGCTCGATGCACTTTGCCTTTGTAAGCTTCCCGCCATGTTTCCTGGTTATGCTACCGGGATCACGATCGCAATATTGAGCTGCATTTTCGCGTTTGACCTCTCCGATTGCCATTGCAGTCGAGGTGTTAGTTCCTTCCATTCTCGTCACTGTTGCCTGCGGGCCCTTCGATGAGATGGCGAATTCCTCGGCGTTTGCCGGAGTGGAATAAAGTCCCGCAAACAAAAATATCGAGATAATGCAAAGGGTGAATTGCCTGGGAAAAAGCATAACAGCCTCCATGGAAGGTTTTTCACACCAGTAGCTATGGAAATGTTGAAATCAGTACAATAATATGGGGCCGAGTTTAGCCGCACCCAGGCTTTTTGCAAATATTTTTTTAGGGGGATGAATATGGTTTGGAGAAATGGAGCGCGTACTGTGTTTGATTGTCTCGATAATCGACTATGAGGACTTTAATTGATGGCTCCCTCCTCGTACCCTATGCCTATTCGCAAAGGGACAGGATCAGATTGGGGTGAAGTGCATCTCTCTTTCAGGTTGTAGCAGCAGCCTTCGCAAACCTCCGTAACAGTCCACAAGTCCCGCTCAGTCTCCTGTCTGAGTTTGACTTAATTTGAATTGTTCAGTAGCATTGCACTTGACGCATCTGGTTCGATTTGGAATGAGACGGATTAGATTGAGTTTCTCATCAAAACCGAAGCGTGAATATGGAATCATCATAATGAAAAACATCACCTGCGGAAACATTAGCTTTGCAGAAACCGATATCTATGAAGTTGATGGGGCGCAGATTATGATTTCAATCCCCTACGAAAATATAATTTCCCTGTCATTTGGATTTGGCGAGAGCATTGAAAGGCCAATTCGTCAGTTAATGTTAGGCATTGCATGCTGCGCATTTGGTTGCCCAGGTGCTTGGTTGATATTGGATTATTTATTCCATGGTGTAGACACTAGACCCCCATTTTTCCTGCCAATCGTTTCTGCCGCTACTCTTATACCAATTGGGATTTCTTTGATTCTGCCTGTCTTTCGCAAATCTCATTACCTGGCAATCAAGACTCACTCAGGTATTAAGAAAATCACCCTCAAAAATTGTGATTTTCAAGAGGTGGTGAATGCGGCAAATCAGAAAGGTATTACAATCACGGAAACAGCGTTGTAAGGTGGGCACACGCGCTCTATCATGCCCACCGGCAGCTTTGCATATACGAGCAATGGGCATGGTAAAGAGTTATGCCCACCAATATACCTAATAACCCCCTTATCGCAACATCACGCCGCCGGTTCTTCGGCTGAGGTCACCAGCTCGGGTAAGGCATCACTCAACCATTCTGCCCTGAAAGGGTTCAATAATCCAGCCCAGGGTCAGCCCCGCCACGGGGCGCCACCCTGGGTGAAAGCCCAATGAGTAGAGCGAACCCTGAAAGGGTTCCATAGAAGGGTCATTACAATGTCTCAATCCCTCGCCCAGATCCACATACACATAATCTTTTCAACCAAGCACCGGCGCCCATTCCTGATCGACGACAATATTCGCGGCGAAATGCACGCCTACCTGGCCGCCGTTTTGAAAGAAAACGATTGTCCGGCTCGTATCATTGGGGGCTGCTCAGACCACGTCCATATTTTATGCAGGTTCTCACGCATGAATACGCTCGCAAAAATCATTGCAGAAATTAAACGCAGCTCGTCTAAATGGATCAAAAGCAAGGGGCCGGAATTTATCCTTTTTCAATGGCAAAACGGTTATGGTGCATTTTCGGTAAGTTTTTCGGGAATTTCTGCAACACATAAGTACATTATGGACCAGGCTAAACACCATAAGAGGATTTCCTTCCAGGATTAGTTTCGCCTGTTTTTGCAAAGAAACGGGCTCTCATTCGACGAACAGTACGTGTGGGACTGACAAGTAAAGAACGTGAAGGGATTCTCACCATTATTTAGGCAGCCCTTTCAGGGCAGAATGGTGAGCGACACCCTTCCCCAGGGTGGCGCCCCGCGGAGTGCGGGGCTGACCCTGGGCTGGATTACTTAGCCCTTTCAGGGCAGTTTTGGCCTTTTTCCATTGGCACATCTTTCAGGCCGCCAGTTGTAGGGTGGGCACAGCGCTCTATCGTGCCCACCGGCTGCTTTGCGCATACGAGCAATGGCGGTGGTCACGCCGCCGGTTCTTCGGCTGAGGTCACCAGCTCAGGTTCGGCGGTGTGGGTGACAACGAGTTCATCGCCCTGGACATCGACATTTATGGCTGCTCCATCGGGGATCAGGCCGGCGATTAGGGCGCGGCCGATTCGGGTTTCGAGTTCGTGCTGTATGTAGCGCTTAAGGGGCCTCGCGCCGTAGACGGGATCGTAGCCGGCTCGGGCTATGAACTCGCGGGCTCTTTCCGTAAGGCTAAGGATCATGCGCCTGTCTTTGAGCCTTCTCGTGAGGTCCTGCGTGAGAAGGTCTATGATTTGTTCGATTTCTTGAAGGGTAAGCGGCTTGAACAGGATTATATCGTCAACCCTGTTCAGGAATTCGGGCCGGAATTGGCGGCGCAGTTCAGCCATGACCATTTCGCGCGCACTCGAGGTTATTTCGCCACGTTCGTTCAATCCGTCAATCAGGTACATCGAGCCGATATTGCTGGTCATTATGACGACGGTGTTTTTGAAGTCTACGGTGCGGCCCTGGGAGTCGGTAAGGCGGCCGTCATCGAGCAGTTGCAAAAGGACATTGAAAACGTCGGTGTGTGCCTTTTCGATCTCATCGAAAAGAATAACCGAGTAAGGCTTGCGGCGAACAGCCTCGGTCAGCTGGCCTCCTTCCTCGTATCCAACATATCCCGGAGGCGCCCCGATGAGGCGCGATACCGTGTGCCGTTCCTGGTACTCGCTCATGTCGATTCGCACCAGGTTTTCTTCAGTGTCGAAAAGGGATTCGGCGAGGGTCTTGGCAAGCTCGGTCTTGCCTACTCCGGTTGGGCCGAGGAAGATGAAGGAACCAATCGGGCGGCGCGGGTCCTTTATGCCGGCCCTTGCACGAATTACCGCATCCGCGACGAGCTGGACGGCTTCGTCCTGGCCGATAACCCGCCTGTGGAGCACCTCATCGAGCCGCAGCAGCTTTTCGCGTTCGCTTTCGACGAGCCGTGTTACGGGAATGCCCGTCCAGCGTGATACGATTTCCGCTATTTCATCCTCGCTTACCATCTCCCGCAGCAGCCTGTTTCCGGACTGTTTATCGGATAGCCGCGCCTCTTCTTCCTGCAGCTTTTTCTGGAGTTCCGGCAGCTTGCCGTATTTAAGCTCCGCTGTCTTCTGGAGGTTGTACTCACGTTCCGATGCCTCGATCTCGCGGTTTATCTTCTCGATCTCTTCCCGGATCGCCTGCACCCGCTTTATCGCCTCCTTTTCCATCTCCCATTGGGCCTTCATGGCATCAGCCCTGGTCCGGAGTTCGGCGAGTTCTTTCCTGAGGTTTTCGAGGCGTGTGCGGCTGGACTTGTCATTTTCCCTGCGAAGGGCCACCTCTTCGATTTCCAGCTGAGTCGCCCGCCGGGTTATCTCGTCGAGTTCGGCGGGCATTGAATCGATCTCGGTGCGGATCATCGCGCAGGCTTCGTCCACCAGGTCGATAGCCTTGTCGGGCAGGAACCGGTCGCTGATGTAGCGGTTGGAGAGCACTGCGGCGGCAACCAGTGCGCTGTCCTGGATCTTTACCCCGTGATGGACTTCAAACCTCTCCTTGAGGCCGCGAAGAATCGATATGGTGTCCTCGACCGTGGGCTGTTCGACTACGACGGGCTGGAACCGGCGCTCGAGTGCGGCGTCCTTTTCTATATTTTTGCGATATTCGTCAAGAGTGGTTGCGCCGATGCAGTGAAGTTCACCCCTGGCCAGCATGGGTTTAAGCATATTCCCTGCATCAATCGATCCTTCCGCCCTCCCCGCGCCTACAATGGTGTGAAGCTCATCAATGAAGAGAAGGATGCGCCCCTGTCCTTCCTTCACTTCGAGAAGCACGGCCTTGAGGCGCTCTTCGAACTCGCCCCGGAATTTCGCGCCGGCAACAAGCGATCCCATGTCGAGTGAAAAAATAGTTTTATCCCGTAGTCCCTCGGGGACATCGCCCCTGACAATCCGGTGAGCCAAGCCCTCCACTATGGCAGTCTTTCCGACCCCCGGCTCTCCGATCAGCACGGGGTTGTTCTTGGTTTTGCGGCTAAGGATTCGGATCACACGCCGTATTTCGGAATCCCGCCCGATTACCGGATCGAGTTTACCGCTCCTGGCTTCCTCGACCAGGTCGCGGCCGTACTTCAGCAGTGCTTCGTATGTGCCCTCGGGACTGGCGCTGGTAACCCGGTGGGAGCCGCGAATCGAGGTAAGGGTCTGGAGCAGGGCATCCCTGTTAATCCCGAATTCCTGGAGTATTCTTCCGGCGCTTGTGGAGGTCCCTTCCTGGAGAAAGGCAAGCAGGATGTGCTCGGCTGAAACGTATTCGTCCTTCAGGCGCTGCGCCTCGTCCTGTGCGTTGTTAAGGAGCTTGTTGAGCCGTTGGCTGATGTAGATCTTTCCGCGCTCGACTCCCGGTCCGCTGACGCGAGGCCTCCTGGCAAGCTCTTCCTCGATCCTGCGCCGCACTTGGTCCACCGGGATTTCCATCCTCTGCAGGAGCTTGCCGGTCAGGCCATCGGGCTGCTCAACCAATGCCAGAAGCAGGTGCTCTCCATCAACTTCCATATGGCCGAATCGTGTAGCCTTTGTTTCGGCTGCCTGTATTGCTTCCTGCGATTTGAGCGTGAATTTGTTGATATCCATGGCGATTAAGCTCCCTATATTTAGAATTGCGTTTTTAAAGGCTCGCCAGCCTTCTTTCCAGCTCTTCTATCCTGGATTCCATGATGTCCAGTTGCGAGAGCAATTCCAGGATGACCCCGACTCCCGCGTAATTCACTCCGAGCTGGTTGCGCAGCCTCATTATGCGCCTGATCAGCGGAACAACGGAAGCGTCGAACAGCATCTCGCCCCCATCTCCTGTTTCGGTGAATTCGATCAACCCGAGGCGAATAAATCTTTCAACGAGTTCCGGATGCAGCCCGGCGCGGTAGGCTACCTCGCCGAGAGTGCAATATGGGGACCTGTCGCCCGTTTCCAGCCGAACCATAAGGTATCTCATCTCAGCCATATCAAAGCCCTATCCCTGTCTGGGATTGAAACCGGATATCTGTCTCAACTGTTCCATCAGCTCCCGCTCCTTTGGAGATGGTTTTGTAGGCACCCTGATCATGATCACTGCGTAAAGGTCGCCCGGGGGGCCTTTGGGGTTGGGCATTCCCCTTCCACGAATCCGGAGTTTTTGTCCGCATTGCGTGCCTTGAGGAACCTTCAGGGTGATTGCGCCGGAAAGTGTTTCGACATTGATTTCAGCCCCCAAAACGGCCTCCCAGGGCGCGACAGGCACATCCATGTACAAGTCCCGGCCCTTGAGGGTGAAAACCGGGTGTGGCTCGATCTCGATCTTGAGATAGAGATCCCCGGGGCGGCCTCCACCGGCTCCCGCTCCTCCCTGACCGGACAGGCGCACTCTCTGCCCCGGAAGGATTCCCGGAGGTATTTTCACATCGTAGCGCTTCTCCTGCGTCTGTACCTGCCCATCGGGTGTTATGGACTGGCTCTGGAGAACGATGGGCTTGGTTGTACCGTTAAAGGCCTCCTCAAGCGAGATCCTGAGGGTGGTTTCCTGGTCTGCTCCGGCCTGGCGGAAAACCGCCTGCCGGCCGAAACCTCCTCTGCCTCCTCCACGAAATCCTTCCTGAAAACCAGCGCCGCCGAACAGGCTTTCAAAAAAATCACTGAAACCGCCCGTGCCGCCCCAGTTGAATTCCTGGCCTCTGGGGCCGGCTGCGCCCCCTCCCGCCCCACGGTACTGGAAATCCCAGCCTGGAGGCGGCCTGAACTCCTGGCCGGACCGCCATTCCGGGCCGAGCTGATCGTACATTTTGCGTTTCTCGGGGTCTTTAAGGACTTCGTAGGCCTCGTTTATCTCCTTGAACTTGTCTTCAGCATCCTTGGCCTTGTTTACGTCAGGATGATACTTGCGGGCCAATTTACGGTAGGCCCTCTGAATTTCATCCTGGCTTGCGCCCCTTTTTACAGCCAGGATTTCGTAATAGTCCCTGAATTTGACCGCCATAAATTTCCCGTCATCCTCAATAAGAATTCCACGTGGAGTTCCGATTACCCCGAAACTGCAATTTCCGACTGAAAACGCCCACAAGGGGCTAGACTACGAAACAACGCCCGCAGAGGGCCGGGTTCAATACCGCTCAGTTCACGCAGGCTATGTGGGGCAGGCTTTCCAGCCTGCCTGCGACGGGGCACGGGCCTCTGGGTCGGCAGGCTGGAAAGCCTGCCCCACATAGCCTGCCTCCAAACCGATTCCACCCCAAGTGAACTATAGGCGGATACCCCACCGGGCACCCGAAGCCGTATCAAGCATTAAAATCCATCGGAATGCAACGTTGTTCTTCGCGTGCCGCATCTTCACAGCCGCTCTTACTTTATCCTCCGTTTTAGTGTTCAGTGTACTCTGCGTCTATCACATCCTCGCCTCCGGGTGGACGGCCCGGGCGGTAGCCACCGGCTGGACCGGGTTCCGGTCTGCCCGGCTCGGGACCTGCATAGCCCTGCTGAGCACCTGCTTGCTGGTAAGCAGTGGCGCTTATCATCTGGATTGCCTGCTGGAGGTCACCGGCAAGCTGCTGGAGCCGTTCCTTATTCGTACTTTCATCCTTTACCGCGGCCCGCGTCTCCTCGATGAGCTGTTCGGAGCGCGCCCTCTCGTGGGCAGGGACCTTTTCGCCCAGGTCTTGCAACGTGCGTTCGAGCTGGTAGGCAAGCGTGTCGGCCTGATTTCTGGCTTCAATGGTTTCCCTGCGCATTTTGTCTTCCGCCGCGTGGGCCTGGGCATCCTGGACCATCTTGTCCACGTCGTTCTTCGAGAGATTGGTTGATTCCGAGATGGTTATCGCCTGTTCTTTTCCAGTTTGCTGATCCCGCGCGGTCACGCTCAAGATACCGTTCGAGTCGATATCGAAACTCACCTTGACTTGAGGCATTCCGCGTGGGGCGGGTTGGATTCCTTCGAGCCGGAACCTGCCGAGCGCGCGGTTATCTCTTGCCAGCTCGCGCTCGCCCTGGAGTACGTTAATATCCACCGCTGACTGGTTGTCCTCGGCTGTCGAGAAGATTTCCTCGCGCCTTGCCGGAATCGTGGTATTGCGGTCTATGAGCTTGGTCATGACTCCACCCAGAGTTTCGACTCCAAGTGAAAGCGGCGTCACATCGAGCAACACGACATCCTGGACCTCGCCCTTCAAAACGGCCGCCTGGATCGCGGCCCCAACAGCGACAACTTCATCCGGATTGACGCTCATGTTGGGCTGCTTGCCGGTGAGCTTCCTGACCAGTTCCTGGACCGCGGGCATGCGGGTGGCGCCTCCGACCAGGATTATCTCATCGACATCCTTTACGCTCAGCCGCGCGTCTGCCAGTGCCTGCTCGACCGGCCCCCGGCAGCGCTCGACCAGATCATGGGTGAGGGATTCAAATTTGGCCCGCGTGATCTTCATCACCAGGTGCTTGGGGCCACTGGCGTCTGCAGTGATGAAGGGCAGGTTTATTTGAGTCTCGGTGACGCTCGAAAGTTCGATTTTTGCCTTCTCCGCAGCCTCGTAGAGCCTTTGGAGCGCCTGGCGGTCCTGGCGAAGATCGATACCGGCGTCCTTCTTGAACTCGTCCGCGACCCAGTCCACGATCCTCTTGTCGAAATCGTCGCCTCCCAGGTGCGTATCGCCCGAAGTGGACCGTACCTCGGCTATTCCGTCACCGACGTCCAGAATGGACACATCGAATGTCCCGCCACCGAGGTCGAACACGAGGATGGTTTCGTTCTTCTTCTTTTCCAGCCCGTATGCCAGCGCCGCGGCGGTCGGTTCGTTTATTATGCGGAGGACCTTGAGACCCGCAATTTCGCCTGCGTTCTTGGTCGCCTGGCGCTGTGCATCATTGAAGTAAGCGGGGCAGGTTATGACCACCTCGGTCACCTTTTCGCCAAGATATTTGGATGCATCATCAGCGAGTTTTCGCAGGATCTGCGCCGACACTTCTTCGGGGGAGACCAGTTTGCCGCGGATTTCGAACCTGACGGTGTCATTTGGCCCCTTTACAACATTGTAGGAGACCATTTTTGCCTCTTCGTCCACCTCACCCCATTTGCGGCCGATGAATCGCTTTACGGAGTAGATGGTGGCCTCGGGGTTGAGTATCGCCTGCCGGCGGGCGACCTGGCCCACCAGCCGCTGTCCGTCTTCGGTATATGCGACAACGGAGGGCGTGAGGCGAGAACCCTCGGAATTCGGGATAACCGTCGGTTTTCCCTCTTCCCAAACCGCTACAACCGAGTTGGTTGTTCCTAAGTCTATGCCAACTGCCTTCGCCATGGGAATTTCCTCCTTTTCTATATAAATGCCCGGCTTATCCCCAACTCAGGGCCGGGTAGCTGGTTGGCAGCCATTAAGCCTGACTGCCAATAAAATAATTCATGCTGAAGATAAACATCATCCATTCAGCTTTCCAGAGGAGAATTTCAACTTACATGATGAATCTCCAGCGGAAGTCTCTTCGGTTGAGAAAACATTTCTCATTAAGACATAAGATAGGTACTTTTGTAGAAATTTTTGTGATTTTAGGTATTTATGGGTCTAAGGGATGGCTCCGGAAAAGTTGGGGATGGTGGAGTTTTGCACTGGATGGCCGGGGAGTTGTGGGTTGCGAGGTATGTAGGGTGAGCGCGAAAAAGCCGTGCCCCCTGCATTTGGTTGCGGCAAGGTCTGCCCGGGCTGTTGCCCGAACCAGTTGCGATGCTGATTCTCCTCCCTTTGAAGGGGCCAGGGGAGAGTGACAAAAGATCTAAGAATTTCCAACCCCCTCCTCCAAACACTCTCCGCCAGTGGAGGGGAGTTCTCCTTCAATTTCGGCCCACTATTTTCAGTTCGGGATTTGTGAAACAGCCTGTGCCGACCTTGCCGACCCCTTTGACCGCAGCTCTCCTATGGGGTGCCCGCTTGTCCACCTCGGTATTCTCATTCATCCATGAATTTTTCGTCTTCTTGAGCAATGCCGGGATCGGAGCAGAATAGTCTCAGATTTGAGACTTGATCGGCATTTCCGATTACGATAGCCACTGTGCCGGGCTGCAATATGTCGTCGGGTGAAGGATTATACCTGAAGTCCTCCTCTTCCGGGTGCTTGATCGCTATCGGTATAAGGCCGGTTTTGTCGTGAATTCTAAGTTCGTCCAGAGAACGCCCTACCCAGGGCGAGGAGTCGCAGACGGTGACTTCCTCGACGCGCACAGATTGGTCCTTGCCCCGCAGCATCCTGTCCAGGAAAGAAACCACGTGTGGCCTTACCATCTCGCTGGCCATCCGCATGCCGCCGATGTGAGCCGGATTTACCACGTAATTAGCACCGGCCCTGTAAAATTTATCGGTGAGGTTATTCTCGTGGCATCGTGCCACGATCTTAATATCAGGGTTTGCATACCGGGTTTGTACAGTAATCAGAAGATTATGGCTGTCTTCGCCGAGAACGGCCAAAACACCGGCCGCTTTTTCTATCCCGGCACGCTTTAAAACCTCCTCTTCGGTTGCATCTCCCATAATAACGTGGACGCCCGGAAACTGGTTTCGCGCCCATTCGACCCGTTCGGGTTTCATTTCGATTACAACACAGGGGCGCATCGAGTTTACCATCTCCCTGGTTACGTTCGAACCGGTTTTGCCAGCGCCGCATACGATATAATGATCTCTAAGCGCCGCAACACGCTTTTCCATTTTTCGCTCCCTCAGCAATTTCGACAGATTCTGTTCCACCACGAAGCCGGTAATCGAAGATACGGCATACAATATGACGCCCATACCGGACCACATCAGCACCATGGCAAATAGTCGGGCGCCTGTTCCCATATCTTCGAGGACTTCGCCGTAGCCAACCGTGGTAAGTGTAATGCTGGTCATGTAAGCGCAGTCGAAAGTGCTCCACTTGCCACCGCCTACTAATAAAAATCCGATCGTTCCAAAGAGGAACATGAACAGGATCATCAGAGCCGGAACAATCAGGCGTTCCAATAGCGCCTTGGTTAATTCGCTCGTATGGAGAATTCGGGATTGACCCGACGTCATGGGTCCTCCGGGTTAGTTTTGGTGTTAAGATCGTGAATGGGGAGTTTCGTGTAGTTGGAGACGATCTCCCACCCTCTGATTTGGTTTACCGTGAACCCTTCCTGACCCCCGATTTTCAGTTTCGGCGGCAGGAATTTAATACGTTTTTAAACGAAGAGGCCCAATGAGTCCAGGTTGATTCAAAATTGAACCAAATCTATTCCTAATCCGAAAATTGTGTGGTATAGATCAACGTCAAACAATCAATTCACTTTCCATTTCCTGCTCGGTTGCTCTCTTGCTCATTTTCTTTTCGGAGGTGGTTGTGGTGAAAGCCCATCAAAAAGGCCGCAAGGGCCTTTCGACCATTTTCCCGCAAGGCCCGGATGATTCAAGCAAACAACCTGCCAAAGCCGGCCTTACGCTTACACCCGATGGACTCCCATCGACTAATTTCATCGACATAATCGAATTTTTGCCGGACCCAACCTTTGTCATAGATCGGCAGGGGTTGGTCGTTGCCTGGAACAGGGCCATCGAGGAGATGACCGGAGTCCCTAAATCCGAAATTCTCGGCAAGGGCGGATATGCCTACTCCATCCCGTTCTATGACCTGGCGAGGCCGATTGTTATCGACTATGCACTGGGTGTCGGGCAAGGAATCGAGCCGCTATACTCCTATCTGCTCAGGGAGGGTGATACTGTTTTTGCCGAGACCTTCAGCCCGAATCTAAATGCGGGCAAGGGCGCCTTCCTCTGGGGAAAGGCCTCCCCGCTCTACGACCCAGATGGAAATATAGTCGGGGCGGTTGAGTCGATCCGCGACATAACAACCCACAAAGAGGCGGTTGAGTCCTTGCGCAAGAGCGAGGAAAAATACCGTGAGCTGGTAGAAAACGCAAACAGCATCATCCTGCGCCTTGATACACTTGGGAATATTACCTTTTTTAATGAATTTGCGGAAAGTTTTTTCGGCTTTACGCAAGAAGAAATCCTTGGGCGCAACATTGTCGGGCTAATCGTCCCGTCAACCGATTCTTATGGGCGCAATATGTCGGCCTTCGTCAGGGAACTTTGCACCAATCCTGATAAGTTCGCTACCAATGAGAATGAAAACGTGCGCCGGGACGGCAAGCGCATATGGGTGGCGTGGACAAACAAAGCCATGCGCGACGCAGACGGCAAGGTTCGCGAAGTCCTTTGCATAGGAAACGATATCACCCAACGCAAGCAGATGGAAAAAGCACTCAGCGAGTCCGAGGAAAAGTACAGGCTGATCTTTCAAAATTCACCACTTGGAATCTTCCACTTTGACTCGGACGGCATCGTTACTGCCTGCAATGAGAAGATAGTCGAGATTTGGGGATCCACGAAAGAGCGCTTCATCGGTTTGAACCTGCTCTCGTCATTAAAGAACAAGAAGATGAAAGCGGCTGTTATGGCTTGCCTCTCCGGTCGCTATGCCTGCTACGAGGGCAGCTATCTCTCGATAACCGGAGGAAGGCTGACCGACTTAAAGGCAGACTTCGGCCCTATATTTGCCCTCGATGACTCGGTTAAAGGGGGCATCGGCTTGATCGAAGACATTTCGGAGCGGAAGAAAGCCGAAGAAGCGCTACTGGAATCCGAGAACCGGCTCCGTCTACTTTCCGCCAAGCTGCTTTCAGCCCAGGAGAAGGAGCGAAAGCGAATCGCGGGAGAACTCCACGACAGTATCGGATCGCTGCTTAGCAGCATTAAGATCGGCCTTGAAAATACGGTTAATGTCGCCAAAAACTCCGGATTTAGACCTGAAATGCTCCAGTCGTTAATAGGCCTGACAAGGCATGCCATGGAGGAATCCAGGCGCATAACGGCGGACTTGAGACCCTCAATGCTGGATGACCTGGGAGTGTTAACGACACTGGGGTGGCTTACCCGCAATTTTCAGTCTGTTTACCCTGCCGTTTCTGTGAAAATAAATCTACTGGTCGAAGAAAATGATATTCCCGATCATTTGAAGATCGTCATCTTCAGGGTGGTACAGGAAGCGCTTCACAATGTAGCCAAACACAGTGGCGCAACCAGGGTGATTTTGAAGCTCGAGAAACGGGATAACCTGATCCGTATGAGAATTGAGGACAATGGCCTGGGATTCGATTCCTCATTGCTCTCCGGCAAGGAAGAAAAAGGCCTGGGCCTCGTCAGCATGAGCGAGCGCGTGGGGTATTCCGGCGGGAGTATTGTGATAGAATCAAAGGAAGGCCACGGCACCTGCATCAGTGCAAGCTGGCCGCTTGAACCCCCACCCTCTGGGGCAGAAGGGGCTTCCGGTTAGCAAGCGCGAGTGATGCAGTAAACACCCCAGAGTCATGTTATCCGCGGACTTCCGGGAATCTCTTAGGACTTGCCGATGACAGCAGCACGAAAATTATCCGGACTGATGATAAGGCTCCTTGCGGATCAAATTGAAGAATATACCTCGGACCGCGTTTACCCGCTGATTTAGTCCCTGTAGGTCAGCACCCGCCCCCACAGGCTTTTTGTGCCCCAGATTCCCGAGCGGAGGCATTCGAGCTGAACGATCTGGCTGTGGTCAACGAACAGGTTGACTTCGGGGCCGTAGTTCTGAATGTACCAGGCAAAAACATCCGGGTCCGCGGCCTCGAACATTATATTTTCAAGCCCCAGAGCGTTTATGAATTTCGGAGGAATTTCGGTCCGCCATGCACTGACGCTCTCGGTAATTCCCTCGGACTCGATCATTATCATGTAGGCACCGGCATCGAGATATTTCCTGGACTGAATGATGGCCCATTCGGGGTCTCTGGTGCCTTCCGATTCGAGTTCCGCTATCCTGCTTGCACCTCCCGCCCCGAACTGGATGCCTACCTCGGGCTTCGCCTTTAGCCCTGCTTTCCGGACCTTTTCTATCAGCCGCAAAATCGTATCGGTCGGGACGCTGATAAATCCGGCCGAGATTTCGACTATATCAAAGCCAAGCTCACGGCATTCATCTATGTAGCGATTGACCAGTTTAGAGCCCATGGAAAGCACGCGCTCTATAAACCCGCCGGTGGAAACCAGCACATTGTGGTCGTGGCAAACGTCGATCAGTTCCTTTACAGCCGCACGGGGCATTAGGGAAAAGGACCCTCCGGCAAACTTCAGTGAATCGATGTAGTAGCCCATTGTCCCAAGCACGTCCTCAAGGTAGTTTTTGCCCATTGGAGTGTAGTAGGGGCCCCTGATTTCGGTTATGCCGGTATTGCGGGGCTTTTCATCTCGCCTGTTAAGCTCTACGAATGAGAATGCCCTTTCTTTTTCGTCGTGTTTCACGGCGCAATCCTCCTTTCCAGGTTCCGGCCGGCGCCCGATCATGACCTTTCGGTGCCGATTCTTGCCAGAAGCTCGGTTAATTCAGCCACCCGGATGTTTTCAAGCACGCTGACCGCTTCCTGGATGCTCCTGCCAAGCTCATTGCTCAGATAGGGGTGGCTCAGGTATTCGAATTTTCGAACGACTCCTTCCCACTTGAGCGGCCTGGTGTAAAATCCCTCATAATCTCTTTTTTCATGTTCGAGGACTCGGCCATCTTTGAGTTTAACTCTAAGCAGGCATGGCATCTCAAGAGGGAAGCGGTAGCTCAGGTCGGGCCGGGCACGAACGAGAATGCGCTTGAGCAGGTCCTGTATGTCATTTCGGAGAATGCGCTCGGGGCTGTACTGCTCCGGCATGACATTGCCGTCGAGTATGGCGGCAGCCAGGATATAAGGAAGACTGTGGTCGGCCTCTTCCTTGGTCCTGACGACAGTCTTTATACCCTCTTCACCCCCGCCGATTATATTGAACGCGACGTTGAAGGTCTCCAGCTCAACGCTCAGGATATCCTCGGCTTTGAACCCGTACTTTTCCTTCATTTCAAGTATACCCTCGATTGCTGACTGGGAGTGGACCTCGGCATTGTACTTCTTGATTATGGTGGAGGTTACGCGTTCGAGGTCCTCATGTGACCAGTTGATCACAAACGGACCCGAGATCGTTTCCATGAAGCCCTTGTTGCCCTCGAAGACCTCAAGGGGGCCAGTTACACCGCGCATGGCGAGAAAGGCCGA
Organism: Desulfarculales bacterium UBA702; assembly: GCA_002298165.1. Lineage (GTDB taxonomy): Bacteria > Desulfobacterota > Syntrophobacteria > Syntrophobacterales > Syntrophobacteraceae > SbD1. The sequence goes on along the minus strand of DBMI01000057.1, from coordinate 19,700 downwards.
GTGTATTGCGCCAAAGGCAGTGTTCGGATATGCGAGCCCTTTCCAATGCGACAGGGCGCCGGTCCTGGTTACCCTTAAAGCGTTGAATGCAGTGCCGCTGATTGCGATTGCATTTGCAGTTTTTTCCGCATCCAGCCCCAAGGCCCTGGAGACCCCCGCTGCAGCGGCATAGGACCCCTGCGTTGTGTGGTCGAATCCCCTGTCTCTCACCGGGGCTACGTCGCTAAACCGGCATTGAACCTGATAAGCAACGGCGAGCGCCGCCAGGAAATCTTTCCCGGATTTTTTGGCGTATTCGGATGCCGCAAGAACAGCCCCCAGGTTGTCGCTTGGATGGCACGTCTCAAATTTGGCAAGATAACTGTCGTTGAAATCAAGATATCGGACCAGGGCGCTGTTGTAAAAGGCTGCCCGGTCGGGGGAAGAGCGCTGTGTGCCAATAAGCGTGCAAAAAGGATTTCCGCCGAACTCCTCGACCTGCTGCCTGACAAACCTTATTGGCTCGCCTCCAAGCGCTCCAATGGCACAGCCCAGGCTGTCCAGCACTCGAATCTTTAGCTGCAGCCGAGCATTTTCGGATAAATTCTCATATTCAGATCTTGAAACAAATGACGCAAGTTCTTTTACAAGCGGCATAGATTCCTCCAGGCTTCTGGGGCAAGACTTTCAAATTGATGGGAGACTTTATTCTGCATCAAATGTTAATCATCCCAGTCGAGAAAAGTGGGAATTCCCCGGAGGGGCACTCGGAATTATGTTAGAGAAATTAAAATTGCCGCTGTGAGATATCCCTTGCCAAAGGCTACTCGTTTGTAAATGGTGATCGATAATAGGTAAAGTTTTGTAAAGCTTTTGATTTGAATCGAAGCCCGGTTTTGTTACTATTAAAAGGGTCTGTTACCTGGGGCAATATCGGTTTTTGCGCCACTGAACTCATAATTCTCCAATTCAGCGATCACCAATCCGGGAACTCCATTTTGCATACTCATCGAATATGGCCCGATAAGGGTTTAGAACAGACTGCCTCAAAATTTCAGCTCTTCCAGGAATCAGTTACGATTCAGTAGCAAACTGACGATAAGAGAAAGTATGAAAGAGAACTCAATTCAGGTTGCTACATCTTATTCGGCCAGGCGGGAAGCTTCACGGCGTATACTAAAGCCGCTCCTGGGGGCCTTGCTGGCTGTTCTATGCCTGCTTTGGGTCTTTCATGACATCAGTTACCGGGAGTTTTTGGAGCATACGTCCTCAATAAGGTGGTGGTGGATAGTGCCCGCCGTTGCTTGTGATATTTTGGGATATGTTTTCCAGGGGCTGCGGTGGCAAATGCTGCTCCGGCACTTCGGTCAAATAACGGTTTTGGATGCATCGAAAGCCATCTATGCCGGTCTTTTCACCAACGAAGTCCTTCCTTTGCGAATGGGCGAACTGGTGCGCGTCTACCTGGTTTCGAGGTGGCTTTCGATACGGTTCATTGCCGCAATTCCTTCCGTAGTAATCGAACGGCTCTTTGATGCAATCTGGCTGGGGGGCATCCTTGGAATAACTGCTATTGTGTTGGAAGAATTTCCCGAGAAAATACTGAAAGTCGCAGACAATGTGGGAATCGCCGTTCTGGTGGTAACAGGCATTCTCATTTATCTGGTTTTGCTAAGGAAACCAAAGCCCGACTCAGTAAAGAACGGCAAGAAAATCACATGGAAGCCGCTGCACATCCTGGTATCGTTCTTCAGGCAAATCAGTGATGAAATACACCTGCTTGCGGGCACTAAGTCATTTTACCTGTCGTTTATCGTCTCATCTCTGGTTTTGATTTTCCAGATCCTTGCCTTCTGGTTCGTGATGCTCGCCTTTGGGCTGGATACCTCATTTCTGGTTGGGACTGCCGTGTTCCTTCTGATTCGAGTGGGAACATTACTGCCCAGCGCACCTTCCAATGTTGGCACTTACCAGTTGCTGTGCGTCACGGGGCTTATGCTTTTCGGATGTGACAAGACTGCATCAGCCGCTTTTTCCGTAATGGTATTTCTCATTATCACCCTGCCACTCTGGGCGGTAGGCCTCCTTGCGGTAAGCCGTTGCGGGCTGACGATAAAAAAGATCCAGGAAGAGATCAGGGCGGTGGTGGGGAGATAGAAGGGCCTTTGGCGGGGGTCCTGGTTCTGGCACGGTCTTCGAAAGTTGTTGTATCTCGGCTTGCCGACCATGCTACCCGCGCCGACCGAAGGTCTCACTAATTGGCAAGGGAAACCTTGCTCGCGGAAATGGCGGTCGGGAGACACGCCATAACAGGGCTGTTGCTCAATCGGAATTTCGTTCTGCTTCCAGGCCTTTCCACGATGTTGGAAATACCCGGGAAACGGGAGAAAATGTAGGGTGGGCACAGGTTTTGTCGTGCCCACCATTCAATTCCGAGCAGCATTTGGTGGGCACGAAACCCGTGCCCACCCTACATTGATGCGCAATATTTGCTGTATTCCATGCGCCTGGGTTCGGCTTTCGCCGATCAATCTACTTTAGTCAGCTGCAGAACGGGGGAATCTTCAACAGAGATGCCCGTGTCGTTCTCAAGAATTCTGTAGACTTCTAATTGAGAACCAACCTTCTTGAATTTAAAGGTCTGTTCCGTATCGAGATCAATAAAATAATCAAAATTGTAGTAGGCAACGTGATCACATCCTACCAAATAACGAAATGTTCGATCTGGAAAGAGTGCTTTGCCATATTCATCAAAAATGTAGACTTTGTCGTCAGTTCCCTTATAGGTTCCGGACAGTACCTCTTTTCGCAGAAAATGATCTAAACTCCCAATATGAGTGAACGTTTGGCCATAGTTGTTGAAGCCGAGAAAGATCGTGTCTTTTGATATTAGATAAAGAGCAAGATTATCGAAGTGTGCTCCGGCATCGATTCCAATTGAAAGAGTTCCATTGGAATCGAGCTTAAACTCCGGGCTTCCTTCATGAAAGTTGTAAACTGTTTGAACAACTATTACATCAGCTAGACTCCTAATGATCAATAATTGTGCCTCGCGAATTTGGATGCTTTGAATGGAGATCCATAGCGCTTCAAGGAATCTATGTACTCAACGCTAAGGTATTCTCCCTCCCTAACGACTAACGTCCCGGTGTTGATATCGATATTTGAATAGGTTTCCGAAGCAGTCGAGGCGGAACTGCAAGATAGAAGAATCAAAAGTCCAGTTAAGCTTAAAAGGAGGACGAGGCGCAATGAGTCCATTTGAGCTTATTCCGTCTACGGAGTTTTGCCCCGGAACTTAATGAAAACCTTCCTGGTCCTAGGTCCGTCGAATTCACACAAGAAGATCTTCTCCCAGGTACCCAAAACGATCAGGCCGGATTCGATGATGACCTGGACGCTTCCGCCGACCATAATGGATTTAATGTGCGCGGCGGAATTTCCCTCGACGTGTTTGTAGGCATTGTCCCACGGGACCAGCTTATCGAGGGCGGCAAGTACGTCGTCCATGACATCGGGATCGGCCCCTTCGTTTATGGTCAACGCGGCTGTGGTATGCGGGGTGTAGATGAGGCAGGTGCCGTCCGTTGCGCCGACTTCCTTTAGCTTTGCGGCAATTTTGGATGTAATGTCAACGGCTGCACTGCGGGATGTGGTCTTTACCTGGATGGTCTCCATCAGGTCCGCCTTTCCGTCAGGGCAGGATAATTCCGGACTCGGTCCGGCGTTCCTCATGCCGGTGTTCGGGTTCCTGCTGCTCGCGCTTAATTGAGCCCGGCCAGTAATATTCTATCGAATACATGACAACCTGGTAAGCAGCCGGGTTCTCTCCGGCGGGGGAATCTCCCTTTAGGTGCTGGGCGATGATCCAGGACCAATTGGCCCTTTCCTCAAACCCGGTAAGCTTGAGCCCCATTGCCTGTTCCTCGAAGTAGCGCTGGAAAAGGCGGCGCGTGTCGCCGACGCACAGGGCTTCGGCAGTGCCGCTCAGAAGTGCTTCCCGCCGTTCGACCTGGACGTCGCGGGGTACGACCAGAAGAGGGCTTTCGAGGTCCTTTAATTTCTCATAAGCAGGCTGGACGTCCTCTTTTGAAAATCTTAGCCAGGTAACGTCCATGTCCTTGAGAAACTCGGTAATATCGATTTCAGGAAGATGACGCGCCGGCTCCGCGATTTCGGCCATGAGATCATAGACGTAGGGTTTTCTGTCAGGGTCGTAATAGCGCTTGAAAATGTTTCGGGCGCGCTCGACATCGGGACTGGTGTCCCTGGACGTTGAAAGGTCCAGCATCTCGAAGAAGAGCCTTGCCGCATGCCATGCCGGGATTTCGACGGCCTTGTTGGCGAGCGCATGCTGGGATACTTTCCGCAGGTATTCCCTGTAAAACTTCTGAGTAGTTTCTATGATCTTTACGTTTAATGCTTCATAGTCGACTTCGAGGAAGGCCGTCAGCAGTGAGTAGGGTGCCCGACCACCTCCTGGGACCATGGCCGAAACCAGCCACAGGGTACCCTGGACAAGGAAAAAATTGCATAACGGATGTTTTTCCTCCCCCTGGATGAGTACTACCGTTTTGGGCGGTGTCTCTTCCTTTTCAAGGGCAAATCCGCGTTGCGAAAAGCGATAAGCTGCCTGTTTGATATGTCTGCGGTAGGAAGAATTCTCCACTATGCCTTCAAGTGCACTGAAGGTGCGAAAGGCAGTCGGACTGGGATTCTTGCTTAACCTGTCGAGGAGTACCGCTGCCAGATGAGGCCTTTTCCCAAGCGCTGTTTTCAGCGAAAGCAGATAACGCTCGAAGCTCTCACCCTCCGGATCCTGGACGGCCAGCCGGTCGACTATCATCTGGAGTTCTTCGGCCTCATCGCTGCTTAACGCGATTTCCTGCTTTTCGGTTTTGCTCTTCTTCTTCGGGTCTAGTTTTTTGGTCATTTCAGCCGTTGCGAGTTATCGGGTTCACAGTTGCCGGCTTTGGGCCGCCAGTCAGCCGGTAGGGGTTGCGAATCTGGAGCTGCGGATTGTCACCAAAGATAGAACATATTGCTCCAAATCGCTTAATTAATAAACCACAATTTTAAGCACTTGTGTCCCTCACCGAAAGCACGAAAAAACCCCCGGGACACAATCGTGTTCCGGGGGCGTTTATAACAGATAAATCCGTGCTTACCCAAAGAGTGAAAAACACCTGGACATTCCGGGCCCGCTATCGTCCTGGGGATTAGTACTCGTTAGGCAATTTCGAGAGCTTCTCCAGCGTGAAAACCGGTCCGTCCTTGCACACGTATTCGGTACCGAGGTTACACCTGCCGCAGATGCCGATTCCGCACTTCATACGCATCTCGAGGCTGGATATGATTCTCTCGGGAGGAAAGCCCAATTCGGTCAGAACGGGCAGGGTAAACTTGATCATTACCGGCGGGCCGCAGATGATCGCGTATGAGTTCTCGGCGCTCGGTGCCTTCTGTTTGGTTATCGCGGGCACGAAACCGACGTTGTACTTCCAGTTCGGGTCGGTGGTGCCATCGACGGTTATGTGCATGTTAATGTCGTCGCGGGCTTCCCACGCCGCCAGTTCGTCCCTGTAGAGGAGCAGGCCGGGATGGCGCGCGCCATAAACCACATCGATCTTGCCGTACTTCGAGCGGTTTTCAGGATTGAGCATATAGACTATCGACGATCGGAGGGTAGTGAATGCGAAACCGCCGCCGATTATCACCAGGTTTTTGCCTTCGAGGATATCCCATGGATACCAGTTGCCGCATGGGCCGCGGACGCCCATTATGTCACCGGCTTTCATGTTGTGCATGAAAGTGGTGACTCGGCCGACTTTGTTCACCGTGAACTTGATAAAGCCTTTCTCGGTCGGTGATGAGGCGATACCGATCGGAATCTCGCCCTGGCCCGCGACCGAGAGCATGGCGAACTGGCCGGCAGTGTATTTGAACTTCTCTTCGTCTTCCGGGTTGAGGAAGATGAACTTAAAAGTCTTCAGGTTGCGATCTTCCGTTTCCGTTATCACGGAATCGATTCGGACCGGATAGGGCAAGTAGGGGTTATTCACCTTGATTCCTCCGTAGCGATGCGGCTCTAAGCCGGACACGAACAGCCCGACCCCAGGATGCGGCCGACCTGCCGAATGTCGATATTTACGGGACATGCCTGAACGCATCGGCCGCAGCCCACGCAGGCCGTACCGGTGCCGTACTTGTCCTGATAGTACTTTAGTTTGTGCATGAAGCGCTGACGCACCCTCTGGACCTTCTGGCTACGTGGATTGTGGCCCGACCCGTGGAAGGTGAAGAGCGAAAACATGCAGGAATCCCAAAGCCGCAGCCGATCTCCCTTGGTACCCTCCTGTACCTCGTCCTGGATGTCGAAACACCAGCAGGTGGGGCACAAAAAGGTGCAGGTACCGCAGTTGAGGCAGCCGAAGTGAATTTCATCCCAGAAGGGCGCATTGAAGATCTCTAGCGTTTCCTTCTGGGCTATGGCCGCAGGATCGAAGGCCGTGGGGATGCTCTTTTCCGCTCCGGCTTTCAATTCTTCGATTTTCCCAGCCACCTGGGCCGGGGCAGGTTTCAAATCGACAATCCCGAGAACATTTTTGCCCTTTTCGGTAAGCACCTGGAGCGCATACCCGTCCCCGGTATCGACCAGCATGGCGTCGAGGCCGGTGGTATCGAAGGGACCGGTGTTAACCGTGGTGCAAAAGCAGGTGGAAGAGGGGGTGTTGCAGGCCAGACCGATAAGGGTAGTCGCCTCGCGCCTCTGTGCCCACCAGGGATCTTTGAATTTGTCGGAGCAAAAATTCGCGTCGTCTAGCTTGAACCCCTTTGCATCGCAGGGGCGAATGCCAAGGATCACCTGAGGCGAGAAATCCTTGGGTGTCTCCTTGACTATGTTGACTTCGGGGTCGTCCTTGGCGAGGCTGTACTCGAACATGCGCTCAGCCTGGGGATAAAGTACTCCCTTGGGCGACACGCGGGTGTTTTTGAAACCAAGGTCTGCGGCGCCCGCTTCCTTCAAGGCTGCGAAGTCGTAATAGCGGCCATTCTTTACGGGCGCATAAACCCGGTATCGGCTCATCAACCGCTCTATTATTGCGGGAAAGTCACCTTTCGCGATAAACATCTCAGACATTGATCTGTCCCTTCTCTATCTGTCAAGACCAGGCCGCACCTGCCGGGATGGCGGCAGGTTGGAAAGCCTCCCCCACCGGGGTGAATACTACAGGAACGGTTCGGGATCGTCCGGGCGATAGACATCGAGCGGTGGCCGCAGATCCTGCACCATTCCCGCTTCGTAGCCGTAGAGTTCTTTTACTTCCTTTTCGAGCTTCTTCGTAAACTGACGGACCTTGATACCGACCGGGCAGGCGCGTTCGCACGAGCCGCAATCCGAACAGCGTCCGGCAACGTGGAAGGCCCTCAGGAAATGAAATGTACGGGTGTCCGTCGGATCGGTCGTCTTCCCTACCCACTGGGGTTTGGACTCATCCACGAAACAGGTCGGGCAGTAACAGGCCGGACAGGCGCTTCGACAGGCATAGCAGCGGATGCACGGCTCGATGAGTGCATCAAAGTGCTTGCGCTTTTCTTCCGGAGTCATGGCCTCGATCTGTTTGATATCCTCGTAGCATTCAACCTGCTGCTCCTGCACGGGCTCGCCGAGCATTTCATCGGAAATGACCGGGTTGCGGTGGAGGCAGACCGCACAGTTTTCCTGGAGGTATTCCGAGCGGTTGAATGTCTTCTCGAAATCGCGTCCGCTAACCTTTACCTGACCGCCTGCCTCTTCGGCCTGGAAAATTTCCTTGCCTTCGAGTTCATCCTGGATTTTGCGCTTGTCAGTCATTCCCTTACAGGGAGCCCCGAGTATGTAGAGCTGTTCGCGCTTGATCTGGTTTTCCAGGATCTGGATCGAGATGTTTCGGGAATCGCACCCCTTGGCCACTATTGCAATCTTCTCGGTCCTCTTGGGGAGGTAGTTGGCAAGGTTGATCCCGCAGTTTCCATCCCAGACGAGCAGGTCGGCCTGTTCGGGCGTTCTAGCCTGGAACGGCTCGTTCATGAGCGGCATCGTGCCCTTGCGAAACCCGATCACGACGTCTACTTTCTTCTCGGCCAGCAGCCGTTTTGCCGCCTCTCTGATCTTTTCGGTATATGCTTGCATCTACGCCACCTCAGCTTGCTTCTTGATAAAGTGCTGCGCCGGTCCAAGGGCCTTTATCGCCTCGACTACCTTGCGGGCTTTGTCGGCAAATATTGTCGCCTCGGCCGAAGAAATCCAGGAAAAGTGCACGCGGCCCGGTTCAATGAGACCGGTATATTCGAGCTGGGTCTTCAGCAGAGCAAACTTGCGCCGGGCGTAGAAGTTGCCCTCGATGTAGTGGCAGTCTCCGGGATGGCACCCGGAAACCCAGACACCGTCCGCGCCGTGTCTAAGGGCAGCAAGGATGAACTTGGGATTCATACGGCCCGTGCAGGGCAGGCGGATGATCCGGATATTAGCCGGATACTGGAACCTGCTGACCCCGGCGAGGTCGGCGGCGCCATAGGAGCACCAGTTGCACAGGAAAGTAATTACTTTGGGTTCCCACTCTGACATTTCGGTTTCTCCTGTAAATATGCTAACCCCACGAGGCGGCGGAGGTGATTCCTCCGCCCCCTCAGGTGGCCGTGTTTTGCATACTAGACCGTATCGATCATGCTGAAAATCTGGGCATCATCGAAGCCGCGCAGCTTGATCGCCCCAGAGCGGCAAGAAGCAACGCAGAGTCCGCATCCCTTGCAAAGCGCCGCGTTGATCTCCGCCTTTTTGCTCCTCTCGTTCCAACCCGGAGCCGAATAGGGGCAGATATTGACGCAGGTTGCGCATGCGCTGCAATCCCCCTGGTTGGTGTAGGCGACCGTTCCGGCAAAGTGAATCGTCGACTTGGCCAGGATGGTGCCGGCGCGCGAGGCCGCGGCCTGCGCCTGCGCTATGCTCTCGTCCAGGGGCTTGGGATAATGGACCAGGCCGCACAGGAAGACACCGTCTGTTGCAAACTCTACCGGGCGAAGTTTTGCGTGCGCCTCGATAAAGAAGCCGTCTTCGTTCGCGGGAACCTTGAAGAACTGGCCCAACTCCTCGGTTTCATTCGTCTCGATCGCCGCAGCGAGCGTGACAAGGTCAGGTGTGAGTGTGATCGACCTTTGCAGCACGAGGTCCTTTACAGTAACCGTGAGCTTGCCGTTCGAGGCGGTCACCACCTTCGGTTTGTCTTCCAGGTCATACCGGATGAAGATAATTCCGGCCTTGCGGGCATCTAGATAGAGGGATTCGCGCTCACCGTAGGACCGGAGATCGCGGAAGAGCACGTAGATATCCATATCCGGGTTGATCTTCTTGAGCTTGAGTGCGCTCTCCAGCGAATGGGTGCAGCAAACCCGGCTGCAGTAAGGCCTGCTGGGCTCTCGCGATCCCACGCACTGGATGAAGACGGCGGAATTTATCTTTTTGAGTTCCTGGGCGCCTTCGTCGAAGCGGCGGTTCAACTCGAGATTGGTCATAACCATCGGGTTTGTCCCGTAACCGTACTCGGTGGGTGTGGACTCCTTCCCGCCGGTTGCGATTACGGCAACCCCATGCTCGATAACCTGGGGTTCGCCGCCATTCTGGATGGTAGTCTTGAAATTGCCCACAAACCCATCCACATTGACCAGGTTGGTCTTGAGATGGACGGTGATATTTGAATGCTCCGAAACGGAGGCAATCAGGTTCTTGACAAAAGGCTGAATGTCTTCGTCCCGCCAGGTCTTTGCCAGGTTGAGCGCATTGCCCCCGAGCCTGTCGGCCCTTTCGATCAGATCGACCGGATAGCCCTGGTCGGCAATCGACTTGGCCGCCGTCATGCCGGCAACTCCGCCTCCGACCACGATGGCCTTGCGGCATACGCTAAGCTCGGGCTCCTGCAGCGGTTCGAGCAGTGCGACCTTCGTCACAGCCATCCTGACGAGGTCTTTTGCCTTAATCGTTGCCTGTTCCGGCGTGGTGTTATGTACCCAGGAATCGTGGTTTCGAATGTTCGCCATCTCGAACAGGTACTTGTTAAGTCCCGCATCCGACATGGTTTCCTGGAACAAGGGTTCGTGGGTTCGCGGCGTACAGGCTGCGACCACAATCCTGTTTAGGTTATTTTCCTTGATCAGGTCGCGCATGGCTACCTGGGTATCCTGCGAACAGGTGTAGAGATTGCTGGCTACGTATTCGACAAAAGGAAGCGTCTTGGCGTATTCCCGCACCTCTTCGACATTGACGACACCCGCGATATTGATACCGCAATGGCAGACAAAGACGCCGATTCGCGGCCGCTCGCCAACTACGTTTACCTGCGGCGGAACCACCTTCTCTTTGGTCAAGGTGCCGCGTGCCGGTGTGAGAAAACTCCCGGCCGCGGAAGCCGCCGCGCTTGCCTCGACGACCGCCTGCGGGATGTCCTTTGGCGACTGGAAAGCGCCGCAAACAAATACACCGGGCTTGCTGCTCGAAACCGGCTCGAAGGATGACGTTTCGGTGAAGCCGTTTTCGTTTAGTTTCAAATTAAGGCGTTTTGCAAGCTCAGTGGCGGACCCGGAGGGCTCAAAACCCACCGAGAGCACTACCATGTCAAAGACTTCGACCTTGCTCTCGCCCTCCTCGGTTATATATGTCATCTCAAGATCGCCCGTTTCGGGGACCTCTTCGATGCTATGTACGCGCGAGCGGATGAACCTTACTCCGTGCTGATCCCTCGCTCGGTCGTAATACCTCTCGAAATCCTTGCCGTGAGTTCTGACATCCATATAGAACACGGCGCAGTCGAGACCCCCGCCTGCATGCTCCATGGCGATGGCCGCTTCCTTGATGGCGTACATACAGCAAACGCCCGAGCAGTATTTATGGTCGCAGTGATGGGTATCCCTGGACCCGACGCACTGGAGCCATGCGATCTTCTTGGGCTCCTTGTGGTCCGAGAGCCGCGCAAGGTGCCCCATTGTGGGACCCGAAGCCGATAAAACCCTCTCGAACTCCGTTGCTGTCAAAACATTCTTGAAATGTGCATACGGATAAGCATCGACCTTGCGGGGATCGAACACCTGATAGCCGGGTGCCGCTACGATTGCGCCCACGTTTACTTCAAACTGCTTGGGCTTGTCATCATGTGCGATTGCGTTCGCAAGGCAGGCTTTCTCGCACTGGTAACACTCACAGCAAACGCCGCATTTGAGACAGCGTTCGGCTTCTTTCCGGACCTGCTCCTCACTGAAGCCGAGCTGTACTTCCCTGAAATCCTTTACTCGAATCTCGGGTGCTACGACCGGCATCTTTTGGCGGGATGCGTGCTCGAAACCATCGGTCGGGACTTCCCTGACCGCATTCCACTCACGCTCGCGACCCGCCGCCATATCTTCGCCGCGGATGTAACGGCCTATCGATATCGCCGCCTGCTTGCCCATTCCTATTGCTTCGACGACCGTCTTCGGACCGGTTACCGCGTCACCGCCCGCGAAAATGTCCTTGTCATGGGTCTGAAGCGTAATCGGATCGACCGTCATGGTGCCCCAGTCGGTAATACGACAGGCGCATTCTTCGGTGAGGCAGGCCCAGTCGGATTCCTGGCCGATTGCCGGAACGATCGAATCGATCTCGATCTGGAACTCGGATCCCGGTACTGCTATAGGCCGCCTGCGGCCGCTGGCGTCAGGCTCTCCAAGTGCCATCTTAACGCACTCGACAGCCTTTACCCGCCCATTTTCACCAATTACCCTCTTGGGGTTGGTGAGGGTCATAATCTCTATGCCTTCTTCGCGGCATTCGTGGACCTCTTCCAGGTTGGCGGGCATTTCGTTTTCACTGCGCCGATAAATTATGAATACCTTGGAGGAGCCGTTGCGAAGGGCGGAACGGACGGTATCCATTGCCACGTTTCCACCGCCGACAACCGCAACCCTATTGCCAAGGTCGACTTTCTTTCCAAGATTTATATCCCTGAGGTAGGCAACGCCGGGGACCACACCTTCGAGATCCTCGCCAGGAACGCCGAGCGACTTGCACTCATGCGCGCCGATACCCACGAAGATAGCCTTGAAGCCCTGCTCCCGAAGCTGGGAAACAGTGAAATCCTTGCCGATTTCCACACCGGTTTTGAACTCGATGCCCATGTCGCGCATGACCTGGATTTCGGCGTTTATGACGTCTTTAGGCAGCCTGTAGGAGGGGATACCCACCATCAGCATGCCGCCAAGAACGGGCAGTTTTTCAAAAACCGTGCACTGGTAGCCTTCGATGGCCAGGTAATACGCGCAGGAAAGACCCGCGGGACCACCGCCGACTATCGCCACCTTCTCGCTTCGCTTCTCTTTGATTTCGGGAACGAAGCGGGTCTCCGCCTTAAGGTCCTGGTCCGCCAGGAAGCGCTTGATGGAGTCGATCGCGACTGGCTCGTCGAACTCTCCTCGCTTACATGCAGACTCGCAGGGATGGTGACATACCCGGCCGCAAATTGCGGGAAGAGGATTCTCCTCCTTGATCAGTTTCAGGGCCTCGGCGTACTTGCCGGCAGCCGTCAGGGCGACGTATCCCTGTACCGATATGTGCGCGGGGCATGTAGCCTTGCAAGGAGAAGTACCGCGTTTCTCGATCGAGTAAGCTCCCGGAACTGCCTGGGCATACCTGCGGAAAGTCGCGCGGCGGCTGTTCAGCTCCCAATCGTATTCGTTTTTCCGCTCGATGGGGCAGACGCTCGCACATTCACCGCAGCCCGTACACTTGGAAGCGTCAATGTAGCGTGGTTTCTGGAGGAGCTTCACATTGAAGTTGCCGGGCTCGCCCGAGACTTCCTGAAGTTCCGTGAGGGTCAAAAGCTCGATGTTAAGGTGCCGGCCGACCTCGACCAGCTTGGGGGAGATAATTCACATTGCGCAGTCGTTGGTGGGGAAAGTCTTGTCGAGCTGCGCCATCACCCCGCCGATGGAAGGTTGTTTTTCAACCAGGTAAACGTAGTAGCCTGAATCGGCAAGATCGAGAGCTGACTGCATGCCGGCAATCCCGCCTCCGATGACCATTACGGCGCCAGTAACTGGCTTCAAAGCTTTATTCTCACTCATGAACATTTTACTCCTAGGCCTTTTCCGGAACAAAACTCGCGCTAAAAGGTTTGTTTAGAGGAATCGGCAACCGTTTCGGCCCGCCGGGCGCTTAAAATAGCGCCACCCAAACGCAAAAGGCCGCGTCCCGGCGGGAGCTTTTTTGTGATGTGTATCACAAATGAACTCGTAAGACTCCACCAGTAATTCCAGCAAAAAATAATCGTCGTGATGCAACGAGGAATTATTCCTGTTTTGCGGCCAAAGCAATTGTAATCAAAAATGTTCCTGCCGAACAGCCGAATATTAAACCAGTGTGGACTTTTCGAGGAATTTTCCATATACGGGCACGCGGGGCGCCGGTACTTCTTTTGGGGTTCAGCACGCGGATTCTGGGCAAAGCGAACCAAGTTCCTTCCTGAAAGTCCTATAAACAATTTGGAACAGGAGACCGGCAGGATTCCTGTACTGCCTTGGCACGGCAGGTGACCTGTCTCATAAACCAGTATTTTCACGAAGTCAAGCTCTTACATAGCCGACAGCTCCATTATTTGCATAAACCGGCGCCGGCCCGCGGGAGAGGCCAATTGTCATGAGCCGGTTTGTGGAACACCGGCGGAAACACTTGGAGGGGATGTATGTAGAACAATTTGTGATTCAATCTGAAACAGTATTGGTAGTTATTGGACAGTGCTTAAGAATTCCGGCAAGCAGGAGTTTACGGATGAGGAATCAAGCCGGCGGGTTTGGGAGGACCTTGTCCGACCTAGTTTGCCTCGGTTTGGTATAAAAAATCGGAATCAGGCTGGAAATGTGCGTAAATTCTTTTTATTCCTCGATCCAATACCATTTTTGCGCTTTAGTCCGGGCCTGTTTATTTCGATTATCTATTATACCCCTAAATCATGGGGAGGCTGGCAAGGAGAGAGCAAGTGGACGAGAAAAATCTCGAATCTTGGGCTGAGCGCCTCGGCAGCGAAACGATGCCCATCTTCTCACGCACCATTGAATGCGTGGCGGGAATGGCGAACAGCGAGAGCACCTCCTTTTCCGGTCTGGCCTGGAGCATTCTCCAGGACCCTTCCTTAACTGCGCAGGTGATCAAGCTCTCAAACAGCATTTACTACAATACCACCGCAAAGCGCATACAGACCGTTAGTCGCGCGGTAATGCGCCTCGGATTCGATGCGGTCAGAACGATATGCCTGTCGGCCTGTCTTGTCGAAACAGCTCTTGCGGGTAAGCACCGTGAGAGGCTTGCCCTCGAGATTGCCCGAGCTTTCCATGCAGCCGTTCAGGCTAAAAATATGGCAACAAAGCTCAATCTGGCACAACCCGAGGAGGTCTACGTGGCAGCTCTTCTGTCCCGGATAGGCCAGATCGCTTTCTGGTGTTTTGCGGGAGAGATAGGCGAAAGGCTCAAAAGGGCCATTAAGGAGGAGGATAAGGAGCAAACCGAGGCACAGATTGAAATGGAGGTACTTGGCTTCCGCCTCGAACGGCTGACCCTCAGGCTTGCACAGGAATGGAAACTAAGCTCAAATCTCGAGTCGATGCTTCAAAATCCCAACTCAAACGACCCGGTGGACAAGAGCGTACGTCTTGGCTACGCTCTGGCCCAGGCTTGTGAAAAGGGATGGGACTCTCCTGAGACTGAAAAAGTGGTAAAGAAGATCTCCGAGTTTCTCGAGGTAAGCGAGAAGGAGGCTTCGAAGGCTGTTCAGGATGCTTCCCGTGATGCGGCCGAGATAACCGAAGTGTTTGGGGCATCCAAGAGCAGCCGCCTGATACCACTGCCGGCCGAAGCGAAAAGAGAGCCCCCCAAGACTGTTGAAACACTGGAAAAAAAGGAATATCCCAAAACGGATTACCAGATACAGATTGCCAGCCTTCGCGACCTTTCCTCCATGGTGGCATCCAGGAAGGGTGATGTAAACTCGGTCCTTTCCGTCCTGCTGGAGGGAATTTACCGCGGAATAGGCATGGATCGCGTCATTTTTGCCTTGCTGACACCCGATCGAAAATCCGTCATCGGCAAGTACGCCCTTGGATGGACAAATGAGACCATGCAGAATTTCAGGGTCAGCCTGAGCGGACCGGAAAATATCTTCGTCCATGTGCTGCGCACAAAAAAAGCCCTCTATGTAGGTGAAGATCAACCGCCGGAGATTTTATCTCTTTTAACGGAAGAGATATCGGACATGGTGGGCAGCGGTCCCTTTTTCATAACGCCCATCTGCGTGAAGCTGCAGGCAATCGGATTGATTTACACGGACAGGAACTTGAGCGGCCGCGAACTTGATGAGGAAAGCTTCGAGAGCTTCTGCTTCTTCGGCCAGCAGGCAAATACCGGTCTCACCACCCTGGCCGGGTAAGGGCTCCAGTTGCTAAAGGTATTACTCGATATTTCGGTGGCATGTGGGGCAGGCTTTTCAACCTGCCGCCTCGATTATCACCATTCATTGCCGCCGATCTCCGATGCAGGCTCGAAAGTCTGTCCCCCGTTTCATTCCAAACCCGAAAACCGTTACGATGAGGTTTATTCCCTCAAAATCTCCGGCAGGCATAAAAAATGGCAATTCGTACCCAGCGGCAGCTAACCCCTAATCCGCTCCGGGCGTACTCTTGCTTGACTCGCATCAGGGCTTTCCATATAATATTTCTTTCACAAACCAGTCTCTTAATTTATCCTGCAAATTGTTTACAACCGGTCCGCTTGCTCCATCCGCTAACGCGCATCAATTCATGCGGGGATTTATGATATACTCATACCGGAATGATCCTCCTCCAAAAAGGAAACATGATGGACTCTGCATTTGCCGCGGAAACATCTTTGCTGCTTGACGTAGCCGTGGTGGCCCGAGGGCCCCGATGCCTGCCGGTAATCGACAGCTTAGACAAGCTGAAAGCATCCCGCTTTCAGCTTCGGCTCGTTGCCATAACCCCGATCAAGAAGACCGCATCGTGCTACAAGCTTGCAGGTGAAAGAGGTGTTCAGGTCGTCGACAACTACATGGACCTCCTGTCGATGGACGGAATAGACCTTATCCTGGAGCTAACCGGTGAAAAGGAGGTCCTGGCGGAGCTGATCAAGTTCAAAAAGCCTTCGGTAGGTTTGCTTGACCGCCAGGCTTCCATGCTGCTCTTCGACCTCGCCCGGCTATACTCTCATCAGGAAAGGCACGAATCGGAAGTTACGCTGGCCAAGTCTTTTGCGTCGGTTCTGCTCGAAGCCTCACCCGACGGGGTTATGCTCATCGATAAGGCCCACCAGATCGTAGATTGTAATCAGTCGAGCCTGATTAATACCAGTGATGATAAAAAAGCCGTGTTGGGAAAGCACTGCTTTGAGGTAATTTATGGGGCACCCTGTAAATGCGACCACCTGAGAACTTACTGTCCAGTCCAGGAAGCTCGCAAAACGGGCAAGCCCGCGCGCACTGTACACGAGATCACCACTGATGAGAGCACGACTCTGATCCGCCAGGTTACCGCCTATCCCATACCGGACCGGTACGGGAATTCGACTAGAACGCTCATTACGGTGCGTGACATTACCCAGGAGGTGGGCGACAGGCTCGAACAGCAGACGCAGGCTCTAAAGAAGACGCTTTTCCGGGTGGCCCAGGAAGACAGGCTTGCATCCCTGGGGCGTCTGGTGGCCTCTGTATGCCATGAGATCAATAATCCGATAAGCAGTATTGTTACTTTTACAAAACTCGTCCGGTCCATGATCCAGCAGGAGAATCCGCCTGAGGACATGATGTCCAAGGTCGAACATTACCTGGACCTCTCCTTTCGCGAAGCCATGCGGTGCGGCTCGCTTGTGAAAAACCTGCTGACCTTTGCCAGGCCCAAGAGCGTCGAGGCAAAATCCATAGATGTAAAAGAACTGGTGGACACGGTCGTTCTGCTTACGGCGCACCAGGCAAAACTTGCCGAAATCAACTGCGAGATCAACCTTCCTCCGGCGCAATTTACCGCATGGGGGGATTTCGGCCTGCTTCAACAGTGTCTGCTTAATTTGATTTTTAACGCAATCGACGCGATGCCCGACGGAGGGACTCTCTCGATTACCGGTGGAACTGACACGGAAGCCGACCGCATGTGGTTGACTGTTTCCGATACGGGTATCGGAATCGATCCTCAAAATGTTAGCCGCATCTTCGAGCCGTTTTTCTCGACCAAGATGGACGGAAAAGGAGTGGGGCTGGGCCTGTCAATGGTATACGGGATCATCCGCGCTCATGGCGGGACCATAGAAGTCGAAAGCGAACACTACAGGGGAACGACTTTCAGGATCGAATTGCCCAGAAACCCGACTAACGATTGGGTTTGCGAACACATTGCGAATACTGCATTTCCGTTATCGGAGCCTTACAGACCGCTGCTGAGGGGAGCTACTCCGCCTGACAAATGAAGAGGGAAATTCCTATGAGTCTATCGAAGCGGATCATGGTTGTGGATGATGAGGAGATGATATGCGAAGCGCTCCGGGGATGGCTCGAAAAGGACGGTTTTAGAGTAGATGTTACATTTTCGGGCCCCGATGCACTGAAGCGCACGGAAGATACCTTTTTCGACATATACCTGGTGGATGTCAAAATGCCGGGCATGAACGGCATGGAACTGCTGACCAGGCTTAAGGAGGTTCAACCGGAGGCGATCATTATCATGATGACCGCTCACGGTTCGATAGAAACTGCCGTGGAAGCGATGAAGCGCGGCGCAATGGACTACCTGTGCAAACCGTTCGATCCCGACGAGCTTTCGCTTCTTATGGGCCGAGTCATGGCTCATAAGGCGCTGCAGGAAGAAAACATCGCCCTTAAGGAACAGTTGGTCGAGAGCCACGAAGGGTTCTTCGATGTTTTTATCATCCACTCCGATCCAATGCGAAATATCTTCTCAACAATTGATGAAGTGGCCAAATCATCCGCGCCAATACTTATCACGGGTGAAACCGGGGTCGGGAAGGACATGGTGGCAAGGGCCATACATCTTAGAAGCGAGCGGTCTTGCGGGCCTTTCGTCGCGGTCAATTGTGGATCGCTCTCCGAATCTTTGCTTGAAAGCGAATTGTTCGGTCACGAAAAGGGTGCCTTTACTGGTGCAATCAAGGCAAGGCGGGGTCGGCTCGAGATGGCCTCAAACGGTACTCTTTTCATGGACGAAGTAGGCGAGATTTCTCCCAGAATGCAGGTAAGCCTTCTTCGCTCGCTCGAAGACAAAAGCTTTGTTCGAGTTGGGGGCAGCAAATCCATTCAATCCGATTTCCGCCTGATTAGCGCCACTCACAGAGACCTGCCCTCGCTCATAAGAGAGAAGCAGTTCAGGGAAGATTTTTACTACCGCATCAACGTAATCACTATAAATATCCCGCCACTGCGAGAACGGCAGGATGATATCCCCGTTCTGGCGGATCATTTCCTGAAGCGCTATGCCGAGGAAACCGGCAAGAGGCTTGAAGGATTCACTCAAAGGGCCATAAGCCTTCTTTGTTCATATAACTGGCCCGGAAATATTCGTGAGCTTAGAAATGTCGTCGAGAGGGCCGTTGTAATTGCCAGGGGCAGGATGATCGGTGCCGAAGAGCTTACATTCCTGAACCCCTGCGCCGATGTGGCCTCATTTGGACCTATAACGCTGGAGGAGCTGGAACTTAACCATATCAGGGCAACTCTGGATTCCTGCAATGGCAACATTGTACGTGCGTCTAAGCAACTGGGCATCGACCGGAGTACCCTGATGAGAAAAATGAAACGACATAGCCTTATCCGTACCTGAACCAGGCACATTTCAAAAAACAACCAACACCATAACCAAAGCACAACCTGGCACGACCACGAGCACGAGCAGTTTTTATTTGGGACAAATCTCTTTCCACGAAGAAGCCCGGGATTCCCAGGGGGCTTCCATTCGACTAAGGTTGCTAATTGGCGCGGAAAAGACCCTCTCCACCTTCCGAAGAGTGTCACGTCAACCTGATCCCGCTGGGTACGGTGGATTCACTTGCCGTTTCAATCGTAGCGGCGAACCTTCAAACCGTGCTGGGTCTGAATGCCGATGCTTTGCCGCCTGTCGGAAATCCTGATTTTGCCTTTCTACCCTTGCGCAATCAATATTCAGCCTCAAAAATCATCAAGATGATCGAGTCCATGAACGGCACCGCAAAATTCAAGATCGGCATCGTACAATGCGACATCTGCACGCCGATTCTCAAATTCGTTTTCGGCGAGTCGCAGCTTGGCGGCCAGGCAGCGGTGATATCCCTTCACCGGCTCTGGCATGGCGATCCGAGCCGCACCTATCTTCGAGCAGCCAAAATCGGCGTTCACGAGGCGGTCCATCTTCTTGGAATAGGTCACTGCCGCGCCCCCGACTGCCTGATGGACGGCTCCCTAAGCACCGAAAAGCTTGATGCAATCCCGCTAAGATTCTGCCGAGCCTGCCAGTACGAAGTCTCCCGACGTCTCAAGCATGCGTTTGGGGGGGAAGAGACTTAGCAGGGTGTTGAAAAAGGATGGAGTTACCCACTTCAGCGTTCAAACAATAAGGGCGTCATTCCCGCGCAGGCGGGAATCCAGTGCATTTACGGATTGTTGAGCATAGGC